>NZ_JTDM01000014.1:0-246588 GCF_000831325.1 Thauera sp. SWB20
CTCATGCCAGCCGCTCGATGATGGTGGTATTGGCTGTGCCCGAAGCCTCGCAGATGGTCTGCAGGCCATAGCGGCCGCCTCGGCGCTCCAGTTCGCACAGCAGGTCTGTAAGGATGCGCGCACCGGTGGAGCCCAGCGGATGGCCGATGGCCACCGAGCCGCCGTTGACGTTGAGGCGATCATCCGGAATGCCGAATTCCTGCTGGAACATCAACGGCACGCCGCTAAAGGCCTCGTTGACTTCAAACAGGTCAATGTCGGCCAGGGTTAGGCCCGATTCCTTCAGCGCCTTGCGGGTGGCGTCGAGCACGGCAGTGAACTGGATCACCGGGTCGGCGGCAGCCACGGCAGTGCTGACGAAACGCGCACGCGGCTTCAGGCCATGCTGCTTAGCGTAGGCGCGGCTGGCGATCAGCAGCGCGGCGGCGCCGTCGCTGATCTGCGACGAGTTGGCAGCGGTGGTGGCACCGTCGGCAGCAAACACGGGCTTGAGCGTGGCCATCTTCTCGGGATTAGGGTCGGCACGCATGCCCTCGTCGGCAGTGACGAGCGGGCTGTCCGGGTCGGCCGGGTCCTCGTTCAGCCGCACCAGTTGGTCTTGGACTCTACCAGCCTGCGATGCCGCGATGGCGCGCTGATGGCTGCGCACGGCGAACGCGTCCAGGGCCTCGCGCGTGAGGCCGAAGCGCTTGTTCATCAACTCCGACGAAGTGCCTTGCGGTATCAGCGGGTTGTCCTGGTAGCGCGCCAGCTCACGCGGGCTGTATTGCGAGCCCAGCGGCGCGCCGGGCTTGAACGACGGCGGCATTGGGGCCTGCGACATCGACTCAACCCCGGCACCAATGACCAGTTGGTAAGCGCCCGCCTGGATGCCATGCACGGCAAAGCTCACCGCCTGCTGGCCGGAGCCGCATTGCCGGTCAACCGTCACCGCCGGGACGGATTCGGGCAGCCCCGCCGCCAATACGGCATGACGACCCAGGTTACCGTGCTGTTGCTCCCATTGCAGCACGCAGCCGACGATCACATCGTCCAGATCGGCGGGGTTGATGCCGGAGCGCTCGACCAACTGGCGCAGCGTCTCGCCCAACAGATCGACGGGGTGCCATTTCTGCAGGCGCCCCCCGCGCTTGCCCACGGGTGTACGCAACGCACCGACTATGACGGGTTCATGGTTATTCATGTTCTTCTCCTGGTGCAAAAAGGTTGGCTCACTCAGCGTAGCGGCCCGCATGCTCGATGCGGATGCGCTTCTTGTCGAGCTTGCCAACGCTGGTCTTGGGGATGGCTTCGACAAACAGAATCTGGTCTGGCAACTGCCACTTGGCGAAGGCGCTGGTTAGGTGTTCCTGCAATTGCTCCTGGGTCGCCTGCTGGCCCGGCCTCAGCACCACCAGGGCCAGCGGCCGTTCCTGCCACTTCGCATGGGGAATGCCGACCACCGCGGCGTCGCGTACGGCCGGGTGGCTCATGAGCAGGTTTTCCATGTCGATGGAAGAAATCCATTCGCCACCGCTCTTGATCACGTCCTTGATGCGGTCGGTGACTTTGAGGTAGCCGTTCTCGTCCACCGTGCCAACATCGCCCGAGCGCCACCATCCGCCCTCAAGGAAGCGGTCTCCGGAATCGGGCATGTCGTGGTAGCTGACCGTTATCCAGGGGCCGCGCAGACAGATCTCGCCTGCCGACTGTCCGTCGTGTGGCAAGTCCTTGTCGTCGGCATCGAGGATGCGGATGTCCACCCCGGTCAGAACCAGGCCTTGCTTGCGCTTGAGGTTCCACCGCTCGTCCTTGGTCAGGCGCTTCTTGAGCGTGGACTTGAGGCGGTTCATCGTCACCAGCGTTGTGGCTTCTGTGGCGCCGTAGGCATGCACCACCTCGGCACCCGTGAGGTCGTAGAAACCGATCATCATCGACAGCGGCGGCTCTGTGGCGCCGGACAGCATGCGCATGCGACTGAAGTCCGGCTTGACCGGCAGCGTCTCGATGTAATGCAGCATGGGCTGGAAGATGGCCGGTGCGCCGTTGGTGACCGTCACGTCCTCGGCGATCATGGCATCGACCAGCGGCTTCGTGTCTTCGGCAACGTAGCGGCCCGGCAGCACGATCTTGTCGGCGAGCAGCGTGGCGGCCTGCGGCAGGCCCCAGCATTGCCCGTGGAACATGGGCGTGATGAGCATGACGCAGTCGTTCAGCGTCATTCCCAGATTGGTGGCCATGGCCGTGGAGTGCAGGTAGATGCCGCGGTGCGAGTAGTACACACCCTTGGGCTTGCCCGTGGTGCCGGTGGTGTAGCAGGCGCTGTAGGCCGACGTTTCGTCGATTTCGGGCCAGTCGATCTTCGTGTCGGCGGCGGCCAGCAGGTCTTCGTAGTGCAGCAGCGGTTTCAGCGTGGTCTTGATCTGGTCCAGTGGCTTGTCAGTCATGACGATCCAGCCCTTGATCTGGGGCGAATTCGCCGCGACGGATTCGGCAATGGGCAGTAATGTTTCGTCCACGCAAACGTAGGACACCTCGCTGTGGTCGACCACGTAGCCCAGATCCTCGGCGCCCAGGCGCAAGTTCATCTGCAGCATGACCGCGCCCAGGCCGGGGATGGACCAGTACAACTCGAAGTGGCGCCGACTGTTCCAATCCAGGATACCGACCCGATCGCCCGGTGCAACGCCGAGCGCGCGCAGCGCATTGGCGCTTCGGCAGACGCGCGCGTAGCAATCGGCATAGGTGTAGCGATCCCAGCCGCCATCGGGTGTGCGGTAGACGATCTCCTGGTCCCCGTGGGTGCGCGCAGCGTGCCGGATGAGCGTGGTGGTGTTGAGCTGGCGCTCGTTGCCCGTGGTGGACGGGCAGCCGCGAATGGGCTTTGTGGACTGGACGGTGCTGGTCATTTGCTTGTCTCCTAGGTGGTTGCATCGAGTGCTTGGAACCGCGGGGCCGGGCCTGCGTCGATAGCGCCCGAGGGGCTCAATTGGTAGATGCCCCTTGCAGCGTTGTGCGGATGCCGCACCGCCTCGGCCAGACTGAGCACGGGCGCAAAGCAGGCGTCGCTGCCTTCAAGCAGCGCGCACCAGTGCGCCTGGGGCTGGGTGCGGATGAGGGCCGCGATGCGCTCCTTCAGCGCTGGCCACGCCGCCGTGTCGTACTGGTCTGCAGGGTTCACGTCCGCCAGGCCCAACTTGGACAGCAGCAATGCGTAGAACGGCGGCTCGATCGCGCCGAGGCTGATGAAGCCGCCGTCGGCGCAGACGTACACGTCATAGAACGGCGAATCGTGGAACGGGCTCGGCTGTGCGCCGTCGATCTGCCCGTTGGCGCGAATCCAGTGCACCAGCGTGCCTAGCATGGCCACGATGTCGACGATGGCTGCGTCCACAACCCGGCCACGGCCGGTGGCCCGTGCATCGACCAGCGCGCAGGCGATGCCAAAAGCCATGCCCAGCGCCCCGGCACCGTCCCCGAGTACCGAGGGCGGCACGATGGGCGCCTGCCCCCTGTGCGCCGACAGCGACAGCAGGCCCGTCAGGGCGACGTAGTTCAGGTCGTGGCCCGCGGTCTGGGCGAGCGGGCCGTCCTGGCCCCAGCCCGTCATCCGGCCGTAAACCAGGCGGGGGTTGCGCGCCGCGCATGCGGCGGGGCCGAAGCCCAGTCGTTCCATCACACCGGGGCGAAAGCCTTCGATCAGGGCGTCGGCCTGGGCAATCAGTTCCAGTGCGCGCGCCTTGCCACCGGGCGACTTCAGGTCGATGACCTCGACCGTCTTGCCGCGGTGCAGCGGGTTCTCCACCGCCCCGCCCAGCCGCTGCGCTCCAGCAGCCTGCTCGGCCCGTGCCAGCGCGATCACCTCGGCGCCCATGTCGACCAGCATCCTGGCGGCCAGAGGGCCTGGACCGATGCCCTCGAACTCCACCACACGGACGCCGTGCAGCGGCAACTGCAGCGTGTGCGACGTGTGCGGCGTGTTCACAGCTTCCTCGAAACCAGGTCTTTCAGGACCTCGTTGGCGCCGCCGTAGATCTTCTGCACTCGCGAAGCGGCATACATCCGCGCGATCGGGTACTCGGCCATGTAGCCGTAGCCGCCGAACAATTGGAGACACTCGTCCACCACGCGGCACTGCTGTTCGGTGCACCACCACTTGGCCATGTAGGCGGCCTCGTTGTCGAGTGTGCCGTCCAGCAGGCGCTGGGTGCAGTCATTGACGAAGCTGCGCACCACGTGGGCGATGGTGGCCACCTCGGCTAGCTTCTGACGCGTGAGCTGCATGTCGAACAGTGGGGCGCCGAAGGCCTTGCGCTGCTTGGTGTAGTCCAAAGTGACGGCCAGTGCCTGCTCGATGGTGGCCGCCGCCGGCACCGCAATGAGCATGCGCTCGTAAGGCAATGCACCCATCAGTTGCCCGAAACCCAGGCCTTCGACGCCGCCGAGCAACTGGTCGGCCGGCACGCGCACGCTGTCGAAGAAAAGCTCCGCCGTGTCCGAGGCCTGCATGCCGATCTTTTCAAGCAGGCGGCCCACACTAAAGCCTGGCAGGTTCTCGGTCTCCAGTACGAACAGCGACACCCCTTTGCTGCCCGCGCCACTGGTGCGCGCCGCGACGATCAGCAGGTTTCCGGTGAAGCCGTTGGTGATGAAGGTCTTGGCGCCGTCGATCACGTAGTGGTCGCCGTCGCGCCGGGCCCGGGTGGAGATGGCCTTCAGATCCGAGCCGCAGCCCGGCTCGGTCATCGCGATTGCGGCCAGCATCTCGCCGTTCGTCACCTTGGGCAGCCAGCGCTGCTTTTGCGCTTCGGTGCCGAAGTCCAGGATGTAATGCGAAGCGATGGTGTGCACCGCGATATTGACCGGCATCTCGGCCTTGGCCAGTTCGTCCTGCACCACCAGCTGGTAGGCGAGGCTGGCGCCGGCACCACCATAGGTCTCGGGCATCTCGGGCAGCAGAAAGCTCATCTCGCCGAACGGACGCCAGACTTCGCGCGGGATGTAGCCCTGGCGGCGCCATTCGTCGAGCCGGGGAGTAAATTCGGCGGCAACGTAGCGGCGCACCTGCTCGCGAAAGGCGTCGATCTCGCCGTCCATCCAGGCGTGGCGATACAGCTGTGGCAGCATGAGCGTGTCTCCTTGTATGTTGGCTTCTGACCCCGCACCGGGCGTTCCGCACAGCGCCATTGCCGAAGTGTTTTGGGGGATGCGAAAATGGTAATAATTGGCCCCTGCAAGGGCGATGGCGGATTGCCTCAATCAACTGACAAATAACTTCTTTCGGCCCGTGCGACCGGCGTTGGCCCCTTCGATCACACGCCATGCTGCAACCCGTCTTCACCGCTCCTATCTTTGCCGTGCATGGCCTACTGGACGGTGCGCGCGGCAAGGGGCTTGCCACGCCAGAATGGCTGGCGGGCGTGCTGGGGCGCGCGGGCATCAGCGAATCGCTGCTGGAGCTGGAGGAGTCGCGCGTGACCGTGGAGCAGTTCAACGCGCTGTTCATCGCCGTCAAGGACAGCCTGAACGATGAGTGCCTGGGCTACCTGCACGGGCGACCGATGCGCCCGGGCAGCTTCGCACTGATGGTGCGCAGTGCGTTCAGCGCCCACTCATTGGCGTTCGCCCTGCGACGCCTGGGCGAATCTTTTGCCCTGCTGCAGGACGACGTGGCGCTGGTGCCCGTGAATGAGGGCGCGCTGGCGGGTTTCGCGCTCGATATGCGTGGCGGTTCGGGCGCGCATGCCGACTTCTTGCACTCACATCTGCTGCGCGTGTTCTGGCGACTGCTGGTATGGCTGCACGGCGGCCGACTGGTGCCGCAGCGCTTCGACTTCAACTTTCCGCTGCCGCCTCATGCGCTGAATTACCAGCGCATCTTTTCTGGTACGCTGTGTTTCGGACAGCCGCGCACGGCCGCCTGGTTCGACGCCGATGTCTTCAATCAGCCGGTGCGGCGCGATCGGGACGCGCTGGAGTCCTTCCTGCGCGCTACGCCGGGCAACGTGGTGGGGCCGTACCTAAACGAGCGTAGCGCCAGCGCGCGGGTCCGCATGGTGCTGCAGCGGGCCTGCCCAGAATGGCCCGACCTGGCCTTAACTGCGCAGCGCCTGCATATGTCGGTGAGCGCGTTGCAGCGGCACTTGGCCTCAGAGAGCACTTCCTTCCAGGCGCTAAAGGACCAGTTGCGGCGCGACATGGCGATCGTGCGCCTGACCAGCAGCGAAGCCTCACTCGTCGCCATCGCCGCTGACCTGGGCTTCACCGACAGCACCGCATTCCAACGCGCCTTCAAGGTATGGACCGGCAGCGCGCCGGGAGCCTACCGTGCCCGCTCGCGCAGCAGGCAGCACCCTACATAGAGGCATTCGACCAATTTCGGCTCGGCCACGTGGCTGTAGTCGGCCACCGAGGAGATCGGCGCCTTCATACCTGCCGGGCGCTGGCCTACATCGAGCGAGGCTCTCCTGTGCTCAAGAGGCCGTGTGCCGCCGTTGGGGGCAGTTGCGCAGACGGCAGGCTGCGCCAGGAAGCAGCCGTTTTCCATCAGCTTATCGAGGTCATTCGTCATTGCCACCTATCGAGGCTGACTCTAAGCTAAAACTGAACTCGCACAGCATAAGCATAAGAGTGATGACCGTGCGCCCTTTGAAGCAGCATTGCCAGAATGTAAGCCAAGCATCATGACCGACGCAGCCCCGGAACTCTCGTATCCGTTCTCGGATCTCCCGCTCCCTGGCCAGGCCACGGAAATCAAGCCAGGTGTGCTGTGGCTGCGCATGCCGCTGCCGTTTTCCATGGATCACATCAACCTCTGGGCATTGAGCGACGGTCCTGGTTGGGCGGTCGTGGACACGGGAATTCGTAGCGTGGACGTAATGAACGCGTGGCTCGCCCTCCTCGCTCCGCGGGGGGCGCTAGCCGGCCGTCCTGTCTCCCGTGTGATGGCGACGCACATGCACCCGGATCATGTGGGCATGGCGGGATGGTTGACACGTCGCTTTGAATGCGCGCTGTGGATGACACGAGACGAGTATTTGAGCTGTCGGGTGATGCTTGCCGATACGGGAGGGGAAGCGCCAGTCGATGGCATTCGCTTCTATCGGAAGGCCGGATGGAGCGACACTGAGGTGCATGAGTACCGCACCCTGCTCGGTGACTTCGGCAATATGACCCATCCTTTGCCTGATAGCTTTGTGCGGCTCACGGATGGCCAGATGTTGCGGATCGGGGACCAGGAATGGGAAGTCATCGTCGGCACAGGACATTCCCCCGAGCACGCGTGCTTCTACTCGCGCGAACTGGATCTGCTGATATCAGGGGATCAGGTTCTTCCCAGGATCAGTTCCAATACCTCCGTGTAGGCCACCGAGCCGCATGCGAATCCTCTGCAGGGCTGGCTCGATTCCATCGACCGGTTGATGCAACGCGTACCTGGGAGCGCCCTGATTCTGCCTGCCCACAACGAACCTTTCCATGGCCTGCACCAACGGTTGGAGCAACTGCGTGCGAGCACCGTCAGAGGCACCGACCGCGTCAGGCAACAACTTGCGCAGCCTCTGAGGGTCATCGACCTGGTTCGCGCCCTGTACCGTTCGTCCATTGTTGCGGAGCAAATGCACCTCAACCTCGCGACCGGAGAGACGCTCGCCCACCTGAACTATCTCGACCAGCGTGGGGAAATCGTGTCTGCAGAGGACGAAGACGGTGCAATGCGCTATCGGCTCGCCTGATGCACTAATTTGCCCTCAAGGATATAGAAGTAACCCAATCAAGCCTGTCATTGACTGGGTTCTTTGCTGATGTGTTTCGAGAGCAATGAGTCCTTGCACCAGCGCGTCGTGTACGGCCTCCAGTTCTTTGAACACCTTGTTGGCAAACCAGTCTTGGCACGGCACCTTCCACAGATGCTCGACCGGGTTCAGCTCAAGGCTGTAGGGTGGCGGAAATTCTAGGCGCATATTCTGTGGCATATCCAAGTGAGCCGCGATGTGCCAACCCGCCTGATCCATGACCATCATGATGAACTCGACGGCATGGCGTCGCGCCATCTCGGCCAGAAACACCGGCATCGTCTCAGCGTTAGCCCAGGGCAGCACCAGAGAGTCCATCACGCCATCGTGCGTGCTGACGGCGGCGAAGGCGAACAGGTACTGGCGTTGCAGGCGTGCGCCGACGATGGTGCGTGAGTCCCTGGGCGCCCAACACTGCCGGGGTGTTCCCAGCAGGCAGAAGCGCCCTTCGTGCTGGAACATCAGCCGCACGCGGCGACCATATTCAGCTTGACGCTTGACCTCTTGGCGCACTTGAACAGTGCTCTCAGAAAGGGGCCGTTTGTCATTCGATCGGGGCGCTTCGTCATCGCGGCTCGCAGCACCGGCACCTACGATTCCTTGTGTGCGCTGGACGACATGTAGCGGAGCGGCGATGACCGCCACCCGACGATCCAGAGCCTAACTCAAAGGAGACAAACACGTGTGCCAAATCGACATGCAGAAGCTCGCCGACGACGCTCGCTTCAACCGCTTTCATGCCAAGGTGCTTCTGTGGTGCCTGTTGATTCTCATCATCGACGGCTATGACATCGCCGTGGCGGGCATCGCCCTGCCGTCCATCATGCAGCAGATGGGCGTAAACGCATCGACTGCCGGTTTCATGGCCAGTTCGGCCCTGTTCGGCATGATGTTCGGCGCCATGGTTCTGGGCACGCTGTCCGACCTGATTGGTCGGCGCTGGGCCCTCTCCATTGGCGTCATGCTGTTCAGCGTGTTCACCGCGGCCGCCGGATTCACCAAGGACCCCATCAGCTTCAGCGTGGTGCGCTTCATCGCGGGCCTGGGGATTGGCGGTGTGCTGCCGATCATCGTGGCACAGATGGTCGAGTACTCGCCCAAGAAGATCCGCAGCCTGATGACGGCGCTGATGACTTCGGGCTACGCACTGGGCGGCATCCTGGCCGCGGTGCTCGGCAAGCAGCTGATCGGCGAGTACGGCTGGCAGGTCGTTTTCATCGCAGCGGGTGTGCCGGTCCTGCTGATTCCGTTCATCCTGAAGCTGGTGCCGGAATCAATGACCTACCTGATCTCGCGCCGCCGCAACGGCGAACTGGCCGAAGTGGCCCGTAATCTCCAGCCGGGAGTCAAGCACCCGGCGGACGCCCAGTTCGTCGTGCCCACCGCCGACCGCGTGGCGGGTGCGCCGGTCTCCCGGCTGTTCCAGGACGGGCGAGGCCCGAGCACGGTGCTGTTCTGGATCGCCTTCTTCTCGGGCCTGTTCATGGTCTATGCGCTCAGCAGCTGGCTGACCAAGCTGATGGCTATGGCTGGCTACAGCCTGGGGTCTGCCCTCAGCTTCGTGATCGCGCTGAACGTTGGCGCCATCATCGGTGCCGTGGGCGGCGGGTGGCTCGCCGACAAGTTCAACATCAAGTGGGTGCTGGTGGGGATGTATGCGCTGGGCGGCGTGCTGCTGTACCTGATGACGTTCCAGACCTCGACCGAGCTGCGTTATCTGATCATCGGCGCGGTCGGCGCCTGCACCACCGGCGCGCAACTGGTGGCCTATGCCTACTGCGGGCAGTTCTACCCGATGTCCATCCGCTCGACCGGCATCGGCATGGCCTCCGGCGTGGGGCGCCTGGGCGCGATCGCGGCGCCGCTGCTGATCGGCCAGATCATTGCGCTTGAGCTGCCGCTGGAGCAGAACTTCCTGGTGATCGGGGCTTTCGGAATCATCGGCTCGATCGCCCTGGCGTTCATCAAGCATGGCGGCCCGGCGTCGGTGGGCCAGCAAGAGGCTGCACGCGAGCTGCGCCCGTCGCAACAGACGCCGCAAAACGCCTGATCGTCACCATCAAGGAAATTCGCCATGTCTGTCTACATACCCCCCCTGCGCGAAATGCTGTTCGCCATGAAGGAGGTCGGCGGCCTGTGTCACCGACCGGCTGTTGCTGCGCGTTGCAGATTACCCAGGCTGCGCGAATACCCTTACCCATCTTTTCCTGACCCAGCTGCTTGGTAGCTACATGAATGAAGGCGAAAATCAGGTGGGTAGTCGGGCGCGCGCAGGCTGGGTAAATCCAGCTGCGCAACGACACACGGGGGCCTTCTGTGAGTTTCGCTGCCACGAAGCTGCCGTTCGTGACCTCACAACTCCGGCCACAAGCCGTCACTGGCCACCCAATCCGGATAGCGGTCATCCGGGTGGGGCGGTATGCTAGCGGCGTGTATGTCAGATCGGTTGCATCAACCTGCAAAGCTGTCGGCTGCCGCTTTTCCTGCCTTGTTATTCTGTGTTTCGCGTAATTTCTTCTTCTAAACAGTAACTTGCAGAACACGTTATCAGGCATTCCGATGTTACGCGGCAGAACTCTCGCCAGAAAACAAAGTTGGGCCTAGCAAACCATGGGGATCGAACTTGTTTGGGAGGAAGAAAACGGCACTGAGCTGGCACGCCTCAGTGATTCACAGTCCCTTCTGCAGGGTTTTCTGCCATCCGAATCCGCACTAGAGTTTTCCTGTCTGCGTTTCGTTGACCCTTACGGAGACACCATCTTCAACACTCTCCAAATACCCGTTCTCCTGCACGAGCTAAATAGCCTTGCTTCAAATCCGCTGGAGCCCCGTGTCGCGGAGCATCTGCACAAAGCCATCTCCTTGGTGGCGAATGCCCAGGGCCACATTCATACGTACATAAGGTTTGTCGGTGACTAATCACGGCCTAGGCCCAACCCATCATTCCACCGGACCTGCGCAAAAAGCCGCGCAGTCCGGTGAATTCAGACGTTGGGCCGCATGAAGGACATGCACAAATTTCAGGTGTTTGCGGATTATCACCAGTTCTATCTGATGGATGCGAGCATCAAGCCGAATATCCCGGAAGAGGTGACTGAGCAAGACATGTTGAGGCGTCTGCGAGCTGCACCGCACATCGTCGTTTTTCATACGGAGTCCGCTGCGCATGTGCCCGTAGAGGTGGTTTTCGTTTCCGAGCCAACCGAGGCCGAAGGTGCGTGGGAGCACCAAGCAGCGTTCAGTCTTTCGCTCCCGTCGGGAACGGCGGCTCTCTGCGGTTGTACGGATTTCGTTCCCGATTGCCCCCGCATAACCACGGCGCCCGGAAGCTACAGCGGGCACGCCTACTTCGCTGGCTCAACAAGCGGTGACGAGCGTTACTGCCTCGTGCTTTGGCCTGCTACTACCCAACAAGTCATTCCATCGGGCCTGTCGCGGGAAGCCGCGCCAGTTCGGTGACTTCAAACGTTATGGCTCAGATTGACACCGAGTTTTTCGTGCGAGCGCTGAAGTCTGAGTGCCGCGACGCTGCCGTGACTGACTGCATTGCAAGCTTTCGTTCTCCGCCAGGAAGAACACCGCGGCCGGAACTTGTGCAGATTGCAAAATGGTTCATCGGTCTCAGTGACTCTGAAAGAACAATGGTCGAGTCAGCGATGGCTGAAGCGGCAGATGCAACGCTGTTCGGCGTTCTGTGCGTCCTTGATGGCGTCCGTGCCATAGAGGCTGAAGAGGAGAAAGCCGAGTATGTTATTTCTGCTGTACGAGCGGGCGAAACAACTCAAATCTCGCCCACCGAGACGTTCCTGCATGACATCTACCGATCAGAGCGATAACAGGCTGCTGCAGCCTACCGCCTTGAGGCCGGCTGAGCGGCAGCATTGAATGACAGCTTCCCTGAGAGCTCAACGGCGGCAACGGGTCGACTACGGAAATTCGCAAGTCCTGTAAGCCGTCATCCTTCTCGGATAAATTCGTCGAGTCTTGGATGACCGGAGTGGCCGAGCTGCTGCCAGACGTTTGGCTTGACGTAAACGTCCTCGAAGTCGATCAGGACGTGCTTGGTGCGCAAGGCCGGCCTCCGGAGTGGCGGTCAGACGGCTGATCCGCGCATCTGCAGCGTTCCGCGGCATTTCGGGAAATGGACACAGCCCCAGAAGCGGCCACGCTTGCTGTCGCGCGCGGCCATCTTCACGCCGCAGGACGGGCAGGTGGGCGTCGTCCAGTCGCCTGCGGTCGCAAAGTCGAGCAGTTGCTGACGCAAGACCTCGGGCAAGCGCTCGAGCATGGCGAGGAACAGCTTGCCGTCGAGCAGGGTGATCCGGTTCTCGGCGGCGAAGGCGCGGGCTTCGTCGGTGAAACCGTTCGGTGCCATGAAGAAGGCCTTCTCGACGCGCTCGTGGGCCATCACGCCCCGCAGTTCCCGGACCGGCTTGATGCCGACGGCCTGGTTCCAGGCCTTGCATTGGACGACTGCGGTGCAGCGTTGGGGGGCGGCATCGTCCTGGAACAGGCGGATGTCCACGCCGCCGTCCGCGCCGAGCCGAGTGGTTTCGGCGCGGATGCCTTTGACGCGATAGAACTCGCAGCACAGATCTTCGAAGCGCTTCCACTCGATGCGGTCGATGAGTTCGCGCGACCACGCGGTCGGGCGGGCCTCGGGCGCAGCGGCGCTGGTCGGGCTGGCGAATGACTCCGCAAGCGGCGCCTTGTCGAGCTCCGACGACGAGGTTTCGGTTGCGCGAACCGCCGGTTGTATTGGGCGGGGGGCAGGCGAACGCTGCGGGGTTGGAGAGGCTTGCGGGCGCTGCCGCAAGAAGCGGATCAGTGAAATGCTGCCGAAGACGACGGCCATCAGCCAGGTCAGCGGCACGAATACCATCACCAGACCGCCGAGCATGCGACTGCTGCCGAGCAGGGCAGGGATGATTACGGTGGCGGCCAGGACACACACGGCCGCCATGGCGGCAGAGACCTTCCAGTCGGACGTGGTGGCGATCTCGATCAGGCCCGGATCGCGGCGGGACTTGCGGTAAGGGCGGGACATGCCCGGATTATGCATGCCGCGCATCGCCGCGGCATGGACGGAGCCATGACGCCCGCGCACTACGTCGCGGATTCTGCCAAAGCGTCCGGTGGATCTTTGCAGGAGGCGATGACCGCGGCTGCCGCCTCACTCGACGATCGGCGTCCCCTTCTGCGACGACACGAAGATGATCGCATCCGTCAGCGCCAGCACGTCGTGCTCCTCGCCCGCCTCGGTGAACAGGTAATCCCCCGCCAGCAGATCCTGCTCCGCGATCCTCACGCTGCCGACGAGCACCAGCACTTCCTCGGTGCCCTGGTGGTTGTGGCGCGGGAAGCGGCTGCCGGCCGCGAGGCGGACCACCGACGAGCGTCCGCCGGTTTCGTTGTTGCGGAACAGGCTGCGGTCGATGCCCGGGAAACCGGACGGCGTCCATTCGCGTTCGCTGCCTTTCTTGACCAGCATGGCGGCCTCCTCGCGCTTGAAGTGCTGACTCGGCACCTGCCACAGGGGCAGTGCCGAGCCATCACACCTTAGCAGTTCGGCGATCCTGCCGCCGCCGGCAGCCCCTCAGCGCATCTCGAACGCCTCGCGCCGGAAGCTCAGCCGCCGTCCCCACAGCCTTCCGAGTCCGGCCTTGAGCTGGTCGCCGAAGCCACGCGGGCCGCAGAACCAGACTTCCGCGCGCTGGCCGTCGGTGGCCGTGGTGGCGAGGCGCTCGGGTGTGAGGTCGTCGCCGGCGGCGCGGTCGTGGATGTGCAGCGTCACACTCGGCAGCCCGGCGCACAGGCTGCGCAGGCGCTCGACGAAGGGATCCTGCGCCGCACCGCGGGTGCTGTAGTGCAACTCGACTGCCGGGGCCGCGGCGGGGTCGGCGCGCAGGGCGTCGAGCCAGGCCAGGAAGGGGGTGACGCCGATGCCGCCGGCGACCCAGATCTGGCGCGCCTTGTGGTCCTGGCGGCCGAGCACGAAGCGGCCGTAAGGGCCTTCGACGGTGACCGCCTGGCCGACTGCGACGCGGCTGGCGAGCTGGCGGGTGTAGTCGCCCAGGGCCTTGATCTGGAAGCTGAGGCTGCGGTCGCCGTGGTCGGCGCTGGCGATGGTGAAGGGGTGCGAGCCCTCGAAGCGCTCGAGGCCGACGAAGGCGAACTGCCCGGCCTGGTGGCCGCGCCAGGCGCCGTCGAGCCTGCACACGATCTCGGTGACGTCGGGGGCGGGCGAGGACACGGCGGTGACCACGCCCTGCACCTTGCGATCATGGCCGATGCGGCCCGTCAGCGCCATGACCGAGGCGACCGTGCCCGCAGCGAGCAGCAGCGCGAGCAGCACGCCGACCGGCTGCGTCCAGTAGTCGGGCGGCGCCAGCACGGCGGCGTGGAAGGCAAGCAGCAGGTAGAACACCGGCATCGCGCGGTGGAGGTGGCGCCAGAACTTGTAGGGGAAGCGCTTCCACAGGCTGAGCACGACCATCGCCAGCACCAGGTAGATGGCGAACTCGCCGAGCTCCTCGCCGGCGTCGCGCAGCATCTCGTAGAGGCCGCCGAACTCGTCGTGCGCTGGCTTCCCGGCCTTGCCGTAGAGCGACTTGATGACGTCGTCGGACATCTCGATCAGCCAGTGCAGCGCGGCGAACACCGCGGCCAGGATGCCGGCCCACTTGTGCAGGCGGAAGATGCGATCCATGCCGCCGAGCGGGCGCTCGAGCACGGTGGGGCGAGTGGCGAGCACCATCGCCAGCGACATCAGGCCGATGGCGAGCAGGCCGCTGAGGTACAGGCCCTGTTCGCGGATCAGCCAGGGCAGGGAGGCGGTGCCGCCGTCGAGGGCGGCGACGTTGAGGCCCCAGGCCGCGGCGACAAGGGCGACGAAGGCGGCGAGGGCGGGGAGGGTTGAAAGCGTGGGGATCATGGCGCGAGCTCCCGGCGGTAGGTCGGACAGCGTGGGGTCGGACAGCGTGGGGTCGGACAGCGTGGGGTTGGGCGCGGCGTGCGCGAGTGGCGGGCGCGCGGTGCACGCGCGTGGCTGCGACGCGGCGATCGCGCACCGAAAGGGGGCGCCGGTCGAGCCGGCCCCCCCTGGGGTGGCGCTTACTTGCTGCGCTTGACCTCGGTCTTGAGGACGTCGCCGGTGACCGGATCGACGTCCAGCTCCACGCGCTGGCCCTGCGGGTCGGTGGCCTTGACCTCGTACTTGTTCTTGTCGCGCTCGATCTCGCGGAAATCGGTGTAGCCGGCGGCTTCGAGCTTGGTCTGCACGTCCTTCAGGCTCATCCAGCTGGACTGGGCGGCGGGCGTCGTAGCCGCGGCCGGGCTGGCAGCCGGGGTAACGCTTTGGGCGAACGCGGGGGCGATGGCGGCGCCGGCGCCGATGAGTCCGCCGGTGAGGGCCAGGGTGGCGATGAGAGTGGTGGCACGCATGATGGCATCTCCTGTGTCGGTTGGGCGGTCCTGTTGCGACCGTGATGCCATGCTGCGCCGCGCTGGCTGAATCGATGCTGAAGATGCCGTTCATCCGCCGTTCATGTCGAGCGGGCGCTGCAGGTGCGGATTGTCTTGCCCGGTTCGGCTTCAGCCGGGCTGGCGGCGGTAGCGCGCCAGGCGCACGTCCACCGTCATCGTCAGCGTGACGAGCGCCGCCGCGCGGGCGCGGCCTTCGGCGCTGGCGCGGTAGAGGTGGGGCGTCATCGCCAGCAGGTCGGCGATGGGTGCGGCGCCGTCGACGTGGATCTGGAAGCGCAGGGTGTCGCTGGCGAGGTGCTCGAAGCCCGGGGGCGCCGCGCGGCTGGCCGGGCGCTCGGGCTTGAGTGCGGGGTAGATGACTTCGCGCAGCTCGCGCAGGTGGTCCGGGCCGGCGTCGACCTGCAGCAGTTCGCCGCCGGGGCGCAGCACGCGCGCGAACTCGGGGTAGACCGGGAATCCGAACATGCACAGCACGCGGTCGAGCGTGGCCGGCAGCACCGGCAGGCCGGCGTTGCTGCCGACGATCCAGGCGGTGGACGGATCGGCGCCGGCCCGGCTGCGGGCGTCCTGCAGATCGCGCTTCGCCGCCGCCTGCACCGCCCACTTCGAGATGTCCAGACCGGCGAGCGCGAGCGTGCGTGCTTCCACCACCGCCGCGGCGGAGAGCTGGCGCAGGTAGTAGCCCTCGCCGCAGCCGGCGTCGAGGCAGGCGAGCGTCTGGCCGGGGGCCGCGCCCTCGAACACGGTGCGCGCCACCGCGGCGGCGATCGGCGCGTAATGCCCGGCCTCGAGGAAGCGCCGGCGCGCGGCGACCATCTCCTTGCTGTCGCCGGGGTCGCGCGAGCGCTTGTTCTGCACCGGCAGCAGGTTCGCGTAGCCTTGAGCGGCGAGGTCGAAGCAGTGCCCGTCCGGGCAGCGCAGGCTGCCGCCCCGGCGTTGCAGCGGCGCGCCGTCGAGCGGGCAGGCGAGGGCGGTGAAGGGCGTGGCGGGCATGGTCGGCGGTCGTCGATGGAGGCGGACGCGATGATAGGGGAGACCGTGGAGCGGCGGCGAGCGGCCCGGCTGCGCGCGTCCCGGGCTACCATCGGGCGGATGACCGAGGAGGCCTCCCGATGCATGCATCCGAAACCCTGCTGAACACGCTGCGCCGGCCCGGCGTGCTGCCCGGCTCGGAGGGCGGAGTCGAGCTGATCGAGACCCACATCTCCTGGGTGCTGCTCGCCGGCGAGCACGCCTGGAAGTTGAAGAAGCCGCTCGACCTCGGCTTCCTGGACTTTTCCACGCCGGCGCGCCGGCGCGAGGCCTGCGAGGCGGAGCTGCGGCTCAACCGCCGCACGGTGCCGGAGATCTACGAGGCGGTGGTGGCGGTGCGCGGCAGCCCCGAGGCGCCCCGCTTCGACGGTGGCGGCGAGCCCTTCGACTGGCTGCTGCGCATGCGCCGCTTCGACCAGTCCGGGCTGTTCTCGCGCCTGCTCGACGATGGCAGGCTGGCGCCCGCGCTCTTCGATCGCCTCGCCCGCCATGTCGCCGCGTTCCACGCCGCCGCCGCGGTGGCGTTGCCGGGCGGGGCGTTCGGCGATGCGGCCGCGGTGCATGCGCCGGTGCGGCAGAACTTCGCGCAGATGCGCGAGCGCCTCGATCCCGCTGTCCATGCCGACCTGCTCGCGACGCTGGCCCGGGTGGAGGCCTGGGCCGAGGGGCAATACGCCGCGCTCGCGCCGGTGTTCGCGGCGCGCCTCGCCGAGGGGCGGGTGCGCGAATGCCATGGCGACCTGCACCTGGGCAACCTGGTCGTGCTCGACGGCGAGCCGCGCCTCTTCGATGCGATCGAGTTCAGCGCCGAGCTGCGCTGGACCGATGTCGTCGCCGACGTCGCCTTCCTGGTCATGGACCTGCAGGCGCGCGGGCGGGCCGCGCTGGGCTGGCGCTTCCTCAATGCCTGGCTGGAGCGCTGCGGCGACTACGCCGGCCTGCGCGTGCTGCCTTACTACCTCAGCTATCGCGCGATGGTGCGCGCCAAGATCGCCGCGATCCGCGCCAGCCAGCTCGACGGCGCCGCACGCAGCGAGAGCGTGGATGAATGCCGGCGCTATCTCGCGCTCGCCGAGGCGCAGAGGGTGCCGGGCGCGCCGGCCTTGCTGGTGGCCTGCGGCGTCGCGGGCGCGGGCAAGACCAGCCAGTCGCAGGCCCTGGTGGAGGCGGGCGGGGTGATCCGCGTGCGCGCCGACGTCGAGCGCAAGCGCCTCGCCGGCCTGGCGGCGGAGGCGACGAGCGGCTCGGGCCTCGGCGGTGGGCTATATACCCCGGAGGCCACCGCGCGCACCTATGCGCGCCTGGCCGTGCTGGCGCGCGCGGTGCTCGAGGCCGGGCGCCCGGTGCTGGTCGACGCCACCTTCCTGAAACGCGCCCGGCGCGCGGCCTTCGCCGGGCTCGCGCAGGAGCTCGGCGTGCCCTTCGCGATCCTCGCCTTCGATGCGCCGGAGGACGTCCTGCGCGCGCGCGTGCGCGCCCGCCTGGCCGCCGGCGGCGACGCCTCGGAGGCCGACGAGGCGGTGCTCGAGGCGCAACTGCGCAGCCGCGAGGGCTTCGCTGCCGAGGAACTCGCGCGCGTCCTGCCGATCGATACCCGGTCAGTGCCGGATTGGCGCAGCCTGCTGCCGGCGCTGTCGAGGCTGTGGCCGGGCGCGCCCCGGATGGACAGCCGGCCCTCCACCCACTGAACGCGCCCCAGCCGCGCGACCGGCCCGCCTTGGCACGGCAGCCGGACAAGGCAACCCAGAGAACCTCTGTACCCGATGGATACCCTTACCCACGCCCTCTCCGGTGCCCTCGTCGGCCGCATGCTGGCCTCGCGTCGGCCTGCTGCCGGCACCCGGGCGGCGAACGCAGCGCCGGTGCCGGTCTGGCAGATGGTGGTCGCCGGCACCGCGGCGGCGATCTTCCCCGATCTGGACTTCGTGCTCGGCTGGATCTCCGAGCTCACCTACCTGCGCGGCCACCGCGGCGTCACCCACTCGCTCATCCTGCTGCCGCTGTGGGGCGTGCTGATCGCCTGGCTGCTGGCGCGCTTCTGGCAGCGCGGCGGACGGGTGGCGGCGGGCTGGCGAAGCTTCTACCCGGTGGTGTGCGCGGCGATCTTCGTGCACATCCTCGGCGACCTCATCACCCAGTTCGGCACCATGATCCTGGCGCCCTTCTCCGACCACCGCTTCGGCTGGGGTACGAGCTTCATCATCGACCTGCCCTTCACCGGCATCCTCCTCGCCGGCCTGCTCGCGAGCGCGCTATGGCGCAGCAGCCGCGTGCCGGCGACGGCGGCGCTGGTGCTGCTCGCCGGCTGGGTGGGCGTGCAGGCGATGGGGCGCGCCGAGGCGATCGACGCCGCGCGCGCCTACGCCGCGGCCAAGGGCATCGCCGCGGTCGAGGTGGACGCCGCGCCGCGCCCGGCCTCGCCCTTCAACTGGACCGCGATCGTGTTCGACGGCGAGCGCTACCACTACGCCCACCTCAACACCCGGCGCAGCGAACCGCTCCTCGCCACCGCGGAAGACAACTTCATCCGCCGCTTCTCCGCGCCCTACCTGCCGGTGGCGATGGCGCAGTGGGAGGTGCGCGAGCGCTTCGGCACCGGCAGCACGCGCGCGCTCGCCGAGCAGGTATGGAACGCGGAGGACTTCGCCTTCTACCGCTGGTTTGCGATGTTCCCGGTGCTCGACCACGCCGGCGAGGCGGGCGACGGCCAGGCATGCGCCAGCTTCAAGGACCTGCGCTTCCTCACCCCCGGGCGCGATGCGCAGCCCTTCATCTACGGCCTGTGCAACGCCGCTGGCGGCTGGCGCCTGTTCGAGCGCGAGGCCGGCGGGCTGCGCTGGATCGATCCGCGATGACGAAGCCGACCGACGACATGGGAGATTCACGACCTGCGCCGGCGCCGCATGCGGAAGCGGAGGGCGCCGGCGCACGCTCGCCCGCGAACGCCGAGTGCGAAACGGCCGAGCCCGTCCGCAAGCCACCGCGCTGGCGGCGTTGGGGCGTGGAGATCGGCATCTTCGTCGTCATCTTTTTCGCGGTGCAGGCCTGGATGGCGCGCGACGTCCCGGCCGGCCTCGCGCCGGATTTCGCCACCGTCGCCGCCGACGGCCGCGGGCTCAGCCTCGCCGAATGGCGCGCCGCGCATCCGGGCAAGGCGGTCGGGGTGTATTTCTGGGCCGACTGGTGCCCGATCTGCACTGCACAGCAGGGCACGATCGATGGCGTGCAGGCGGACCACCCGGTGCTCACCGTCGCCATGCAGTCGGGCGGCGCGGCGGAGGTGACAGGCGTGCTCGCCGAGCGCGGCCTGGCCTGGACCACCGCCATCGACGCCGACGGCCGCATTGCCGAGGCCTACGGCCTGCGCGGCGTGCCGGCCTTCGTCATCGTCGACCCGGCGGGCAAGATCCGCTCGGTGTCGCTCGGCTACGCCACCGGCTGGGGCCTGCGCGCGCGGCTGTGGTGGGCGGGTCTCCAGAGCTGAATGTTGTTGTCTTTGACAACATTCTTAGATGTTGTCAATATGTCCAACATGAAAGCGATTCCCTTGATCCGCCGTCGGGTCGTGCTCGCGCCGGATGCTTTTGCAGAGATCGCCGTGTGGCGGGTTTCGGAGCCGGTGCTGCCTTCCGGGCATCCGTTCAAGTACCGCCTGGCCTACGTGGTCGGTGGCGAGTGTGTTCTGCGCTACGACAACGAGCGCGGCAAGGGCGATCACCGGCATTGCGGCGACACGGAAGCGGAATACGTCTTTTCCGATCCGGATCAACTCACCCGTGACTTCGGAGCGGACATTGCGAGGTGGAACCATGAACACGGTCGTTCTTGAAGTGCGCAGCCTGACGGACACGCTGGCGGACGCCGCGCGGGCAATGAAAACCGGGCGGGGTGACGCTCAGGTGCGGATCGCCTTCGCGACACCCGAACTGCTCTGGAAAGTCTTGAGCGCCAAGCGCTGGGAGTTGCTGAAGGCCTTGTGTGCGGCGGGTCCGGTGTCGATCCGCGAGGCCGCGCGCCGGGTCGGGCGCGACGTCAAGGCGGTGCATGGTGACGTCACCGCCCTGCTCGATGCCGGCGTGCTGTTGCGCACTGAAGATGGGCGGATCGAGTTTCCGTTCGATGCCGTGAAGGTCGAGTTTCTGCTGCAGGCGGCCTGAGGAGCAAACGGCATGGGCGCACCCGGACTGATCGCAGCCTTCACTGCCGGCGCCGCCACGCTCGCCGGCGGGCGGGCGCTGGTGCATTGGGGGATCCGCAAGGGCCTGGCGGCGCCGCGGGTGCCGCATCACACCGATCCGGGCGCGCTCGGGCTGGCGTTCGAGACGCTGCGCATCGGCACCGAGCATGGGAAGTCGCTGCATGCGTGGTTCATTCCGGCGCCGGGGAGCGCCTGTGATGGATCGGATCACGCTGCAAGCCCGGGCGCGGACCTTGCGGACGGCGAGCGCGATGACGCTCGTGCCGAGTTCGAATCCGCACCGGCCGTGGTGGTGATGCACGGCTGGGGCGGCAATGCGGCGCTGATGCTGCCGCTCGCCCGCCCGCTGCACGAGGCCGGCTACGCGATGCTGTTCGTCGACGCGCGCTGCCACGGCGCAAGCGACGACGACAGCTTCGCCTCGCTGCCGCGCTTTGCCGAGGACGCCGAGCACGCCTTCGCGTGGCTGGCGGCGCAGCCCGGGGTGGATCCGGCGCGCATCGCGCTGCTCGGCCATTCGGTCGGGGCGGGCGCGGTGCTGTTCGCGGCCTCGCGCAGGCCGCAGGTGGCGGCGGTGGTGAGCGTGGCGGCGTTCTCGCATCCGGCGGCGATGATGCGGCGCTGGCTGGCGGGCAAGCGCATCCCCGAGAAGCCGTTGGGGCGCTACATCCTCGACTACGTGCAGAAGACGATCGGCCACCGCTTCGACGACATCGCGCCGGTGAACACCATCGCCCGCATTCGCCGCCCGGTGCTGCTGGTGCATGGCGCGGACGACGAGGTGGTGCCGATCGACGAGGCCATGCAGATCTACGCGATGCGTGGCGATACGCCGGTCGAGCTGATGACGTTGTCGGGCGACCACGAATCCTTCGTCGACCTCGAGCACCACGTCGGGCGGCTGGTGGAGTTCCTCGGGCGGGTGCTCGCGCAGGGCGGTGCGCGGGAATAGCGGCACGCGCGGGTTTCGAGCGCTGCGATCGCGACTTGCGTCGCTCCTACAGGGGAGCCCTGGGCGTGGCGGTTTTTGTAGGAGCGACGCAAGTCGCGATCGCGGCGGTCAATGAACCGCCGCGCGCATGGCGAGTGCCCGACGCCCCCTCCCGACGCCCATCCGACGCCGCTCCCCCGACGCCCCTGGCTGCGCCACGCAAGTCGCAATTGTGGCCTTGAAACGAAGCGCCGCCCCCGGCCGCGTCCCGCGCCCGAAGCCCACGCTCGATCGGCCCGCCGTCTCCGCGCTGGCCGTGGGGGCCTCCGGTTTGTAGAATCGACCCTCCTTCCCATCCTCCGGAGGCCCGCACCGTGTGCCGCGCAGCCGGAAAAACAAGCACAACACGGAGACGCCTCATGCAGAAACGCCGCTTCACCGCCCTCATCGCCGGCCTGTTCGCCTCGACCGCGCTTGGTTTCTCGATGCCGGCCACGGCCCAGCAGTACAAGGACGAGTACAAGCTCTCCACGGTGCTCGGCGAGGCCTTCCCGTGGGGCTGGGGCGCCAAGCGCTGGGCCGACCTGGTCGCAGAGAAGACCGAAGGCCGCATCAAGATCAAGGTGTATCCGGGCACTTCGCTGGTGTCGGGCGACCAGACCAAGGAATTCACCGCGCTGCGCCAGGGCATCATCGACATGGCGGTCGGTTCCACGATCAACTGGTCGCCGCAGGTCAAGGAGCTCAACCTGTTCGCGCTGCCCTTCCTGATGCCCGACCACAAGGCGATCGACGCGCTCACCCAGGGCCGCGTCGGCAAGAAGATGTTCGACATCCTCGCCGAGCGCGACGTGGTGCCGCTGGCCTGGGGCGAGAACGGTTTCCGCGAGGTCTCCAACTCGAAGAAGCCGATCCGCACGCCCGAGGACGTCAAGGGCATGAAGATGCGCGTGGTCGGTTCCCCGCTCTTCCTCGCCACCTTCAACGCGCTCGGCGCCAACCCGACGCAGATGAGCTGGGCCGACGCCCAGCCGGCGATGGCGACCGGCGCGGTCGACGGCCAGGAGAACCCGCTCGCGGTGTTCAACGCCGCCAAGCTGCACACCGTGGGGCAGAAGAACCTGACCCTGTGGGGCTACGTCGCCGACCCGCTGATCTTCGTGGTGAACAAGTCCGTGTGGAACTCGTGGTCCGAGGCCGACCGCAAGGCCGTGTCCGAGGCCGCGCAGCAGGCTGCGAAGGAAGAGATCGCGCGCGCGCGCGCCGGCATCTCGGCGGCCGACGACGCGCTGCTGAAGGAGATCGAGGCCAACGGCGTGGCCGTGGTGCGCCTGACCGATGCCGAGCGCGACGCCTTCCGCCAGGCCACCGCGGGCGTGTACAAGGAGTGGGCCGAGAAGATCGGCGCCGACCTCGTCAAGCAGGCCGAGGAAGACATCGCCAAGCGCTGATCCGCACCCGCAGTGCGCGGGCCGGACAGTACCGAAGTCGGGCTGTCCGGCCTTTTTCCATTGAAGGCACCCTGAACCCATGAATATCGAATCACCCCCGCACGACGCCGAATCCCCCGCCTCCTACACGATCGAGCAGATCCTCTCCGGCACCGTCATGGGGCTGATCGTGCTGATCACCTTCGGCAACGTGCTGGCGCGCTACTTCACCTCGCAGTCCTTCGCCGCGACCGAGGAGTTCTCGATCGCGCTGCTGATCGTGCTGTCCTTCCTGGGTTCCTCGGCCGCCTTCGCCTTCGATCGCCACATCCGCGTCGATTTCTTCGTCCGCAAGCTGCCACCGGGCTTGCGCGCGTTCGCCGACTGGCTGTCGTTCGCGGTCACCGCCAGCCTGTTCGCCTTCATCGCCTTCTACGCCGGCAAGCTCACCTGGGACCAGTACCGGTTTGAAGAAACCTCGCCCGCGCTGGGCGTGCCGCAGTGGTGGTACACGGTGTGGATGCCGGTGCTGGCGGCGGCGCTGGTGCTGCGCCTGGTGCTGACCCGGGTGCGGGGGCGGGCATGATCGGCAGCGTGCTCATCGGCCTTTTCCTGCTCGCCCTGCTCGCGGGCATGCCGCTTGCCACCGGCCTGGGCGTGGCCAGCATCGCCGTGCTCGCGATGGCCGGCTTCGACCAGCTCGCGGTGCCGACCAACATCTACGCCGGCATCGCCAAGTACCCGCTGCTGGCGATCCCGATGTTCATCCTCGCCGGCATGATCTTCGAGCGCTCCGGCGTGGCCATCCGCCTGGTGCGCTTCGTCACCGCGATCGTGGGCGAATGGACCGGCTCGCTGGCGGTGGTGGCGGTGCTGGTGTCGATGCTGCTCGGCGGCATCTCCGGTTCGGGCCCGGCCGATGCGGCCGCCGTGGCGGCGGTGATGCTGCCGTCGATGATCGCGCGCGGCTATCCGAAGGGCTTCTCGGCGGGCCTGATCGCCGCCTCGGGTTCGACCGCGATCGTGATCCCGCCCTCGGTGGCCTTCATCGTCTACAGCGTGATGGTGCCCGCGGCGACCGTGCCGGCGCTGTTCGCCGCCGGCCTGTTCCCCGGCATCGTCGCCGCACTGTGCCTGCTCGTGCCGGCGATCGTGATCAGCCGCAAGTACGGCTTCGGCCGCGACTACAAGGCCGCGCGCCCGCCGCTCGGCAAGAGCTTCATCGAGGCGATCTGGGGCCTGCTGGCGCCGGTGATCATCCTCGGCGGCCTGCGCACCGGCATCTTCACGCCCACCGAGGCGGCGGTGGTGGCGGTGGCCTACGGCATCTTCGTCGGCATGGTGGTGTATCGCAGCATCAGCTTCAGGGGCCTGTTCCGCGTGCTGGTCGAGGCCGGCGAGCTGTCGGCGGTGGTGCTGATGATCATCGGCATCGCCTCGGTATTCGCCTGGGCGGGCAACACGCTGGGCATCTTCGACGCCGCGGCGAAGGCGCTGGTCGGCCTGCACTCCAGTGAATGGCTGATGCTGCTGTCGATCAACCTGCTGCTGCTCGCGGCGGGGATGTTCCTCGACGCGATCTCGATCTTCCTGATCCTGCTGCCGCTGCTGGTGCCGATCGCGGTGGCGATGGGCTGGGACCTGGTGTGGTTCGGGGTGATGATGACGATCAACCTCGCCATCGGCCAGTTCACCCCGCCGATGGCGATCTCCCTGATGATCACCTCGCGCATCGCCGGGATCGGCATGGAGGAGACCTTCAAGTGGGTGATCTGGCTGGTGCTGGCGATGGGTGCCGGGCTGACGCTGATGATCGTGTTCCCGCAGCTCGCGCTGTGGCTGCCGGGGAAGCTCGGCTACCTGTAAGGCCCGGATTCAGTGGGGTTGGATTCGATCGGTCGCCGACCGGGACGATCATCGAGTCCGACCCCATTGATTCTCAGAGCTTGTAGGGATTGCCCTGCTCGATCTTGAAGCGGCCAGCGTAGTTGCCGCCGTCGAAATAGCGGATTTCGCCGTCCGCCTCGTACAGCCGCGCGCAGCGCCGCTCGCCGCCGCGCCAGGAGGTCCAATGGTTGCAGTGCTGGCCGTCGGCGGTGACGTCCCACTTGCCGGTGTCGCTGCTGTTGCCGCTCTTGCCGCGCGTGGTGCCGTCGGGGGCGTTGTAGATCATGAAGCCGCTGCCGGACGCGGTGGTGCCGGTTGCAGTGTTGCCGGACAGCAGGGTGCGGACCTTCGCCGCGTCGAGCGGCTTCATGCCCTTGTCGGCAAGTTCTTTCTCGGTGGATGCGCAGGCACTCAGCAGCAGTGCCGCCGCCGCGCAGGCGAGCAGTCTGTTCATTTGGGTCTCCGTCGGGACGTTGTTGTGGTCCTTTGCCGTTGCGCGGCGCGAGAGCAGTGCGCCGCTATGACTGGTCTAGGACTTGGTCATGCGTTCGTCAAGCCGAGGGGATGCCTGGTGCCGGAAGCTCAGCCCGGCTGGTCGAGCAGATCGTTGATGGCGAGCTGGATGCGCTGCGCCACGTGCTTGCGGTCGAGCTCGGGGTTGCGGATCGTGCGCAGCAGCAGGCCTTCGAACAGGGCTGCGAGCACTTCGACCATGTCGGCAGTTGCTTCCGGCGTGTCGTCGTGGCCGGCGGCGCTGCGGATGGCGCGGATGGTGACCATCAGTTCGCGCCGACAGGTGGCGTCGGCCTCGCGGACGATCTGCGCCACGTGTGAGTTGCGCGCGGCCTCGGCGACGATCTCCACCTTCAGCGCTGCGCTGTCGGGGTCGAGCTGATCCAGCACGCCTTCGGCGGCGCGTTCGATCAAGGCATGGCGTACGTTGCAGGCGGCGCGCAGCTCGGCGGTCAGGGTCAGCAGGGTTTCAAGATCCTGCGCCACGATCGCGGCGATGATCGCCTCCTTGTTCTCGAAGTAGTGGTAGATATGGCCGGCGCTCATGCCCGCGATCTTCGAGATCCGTGCGATGCTGGCGCCATGAAAGCCGTGCTCGCGGAAGCACTGCGCGGCGGCGGCGAGGATCTGCTGGCGACGGGCGGTGGCGCGCGAGGCTTCGGTAGTGTGGGGCGTGGGGTCCGTGATCTGCATGCTGCTCCGGTCAGCCCTTCGCTCCCGCCGGCGATGAACCACCGGGGCGGGACGATGTCCTTAAAAATCTTGCGATGCAGCAAACCATAACATAGAATGAGCGTTCGATCTAGAATAACCATTCTAATGAGCGGGATGTCGGCCAGCGATCAACAGTCGCACGCCGGTGTCGTCGTTTCTCGCGTTCACGAGGCTCCAATGAAGACAAGCTCCCAACCCCTTTTCAGGTCCGCGGCTGCGGTGGCGCTGAGCGCCCTGGTCCTGGCCGCCTGCAGCGGAGGCAAGGAACAACAGGGCGGCGCGCCGGGCGCCGGGGCGCCGCCGCAGGCGCCGGCGGTGACCGTGATGACGGTCGCCAGCGGCAGCGTGCCGATGGTGACCGAGCTGCCCGGCCGCACCACGCCCTATCTGATCGCCGAGCTGCGCCCGCAAGTCACCGGCATCCTCACCCAGCGCGCCTTCGACGAGGGCAGCGAGGTCAAGGCCGGGCAGGTGCTCTACCGCATCGACGACGCCCCCTACCAGGCTGCCCACGACAGCGCCAAGGCGGCGCTCGCCCGTGCCGAGGCCAATGCCCAGGTCGCGCGCATCAAGGCCGAACGCCACGCCGGGCTGGTCAAGATCGACGCTGTCAGCAAGCAGGCCAACGACGACACCCAGGCCGCGCTGAAGCAGGCCCAGGCCGAGGTCGCCGCGGCGAAGGCGGCGCTCGACAAGGCGCGCATCGACCTCGACTACACCCGCCTCAAGTCGCCGATCTCCGGGCGCATCGGACGCTCGGCGGTGACGCCGGGCGCGCTGGTCACCGCCAACCAGACGCAGGCGCTCGCCACCGTGCAGCAGCTCGACCCGATCTACGTCGACCTCACCCAGTCCAGCGCCGACATGCTGCGCATGCGCGCGGAGATCGCCGCCGGCCGCATGCAGACGGGCGCCAAGGGCGAGGTGCCGGTGAAGCTGATCCTCGAGGATGGCAGCGAATACGCCGTCGAGGGCCGCCTGGCCTTGTCGGAGGTGACGGTGGACGAAGGCACCGGCAGCGTCACCCTGCGTGCGAAGTTCTCCAACGCGGACGGCGTGCTGCTGCCGGGCATGTACGTGCGCGCCCGCCTGCCGCAGGGTACGCGCAGCGACGCGATCCTGGTGCCGCACAAGGCGCTCAGCCGCGACCCGCTCGGCAACGCGCTGGTGATGGTGGTGAACGCCGAGAGCAAGGTCGAGGCGCGCCCGGTGAAGGTGGCGCAATCGCTCGGTTCGGACTGGGTGGTGACCGGCGGCCTGACGGCCGGCGAGCGCATCATCGTCGAAGGCCTGCAGAAGGCCCGCCCGGGCACGCCGGTGCAGGCGCAGGAAGCCGGGGCAGGTGCGCCGCCGGCCGCCGCGCCCAAGGCCAGCTGAGGTAGCCGACCATGGCCCGTTTCTTCATCGACCGACCCATCTTCGCGTGGGTCATCGCCATCGTCATCATGCTGGCGGGCGCCCTGTCCATCCAGCAGCTGCCGGTGTCCCAGTACCCGTCGATCGCGCCGCCGGCGATCGTCATCAACGCCAAGTACCCCGGCGCCTCCGCCAAGGCGGTGGAAGACTCGGTGACGCAGATCATCGAGCAGAAGCTCACCGGCCTCGACGGCCTGCTGTACATGCAGTCGACCAGCGACGCCTACGGCAACGCCTCGACCACGCTCACCTTCTCCGCCGACACCGACCCGGACATCGCCCAGGTGCAGGTGCAGAACAAGATGCAGACCTCGCTGCCGCTGCTGCCGCAGGCCGTGCAGCAGCAGGGGGTGACGGTCGCCAAGTCGGCGATGAACTTCCTGATGGTGGTCGGCTTCGTGTCGGCGGACAACTCGATGACCGGCACCGACCTGTCCGACTTCCTGGTGTCCTCGGTGCAGGACCCGCTGTCGCGCGTGGATGGCGTGGGCGAGGTGCAGGTCTTCGGCGCGCAGTACGCGATGCGCGTGTGGATCGACCCCGCCAGGCTCACCAACTACCGCCTCACCCCGGGTGACGTGCGCGCCGCGCTGATGGCGCAGAACACCCAGGTCTCGGCCGGCCAGCTCGGCGGCACGCCGGCGCTGCCAGGCCAGGGCTTCACTGCCACCATCACCGCGCAGAGCCGCCTGCAGACCGTGCAGGAGTTCGAGGACATCCTGCTGCGCAGCAGCACCCAGGGCGGCGAGGTGCGCCTGAAGGACGTCGCCCGCGTCGAGATCGGCGCCGAGAACTACGGCACCGTCGCGCGCTTCAACGGCCAGCCCGCAGCCGGCGTAGGCATCCGCCTCGCCTCGGGCGCGAATGCGCTCGACACGGCGACCGCGGTGCGCACCCGGCTCGACGAGATGAAGCGCTACTTCCCCGAAGGCGTCGAGTACGTCGTGCCGTACGACACCACGCCCTTCGTCAAGATCTCGATCGAGTCGGTGGTGATGACGCTGATCGAGGCGGTGGTGCTGGTCTTCCTGGTGATGTACCTGTTCCTGCAGAACTTCCGCGCCACGCTGATCCCCACCATGGCGATCCCGGTGGTGCTGCTCGGCACCTTCGGCCTGATGGCGGCCTTCGGCTTCTCGATCAACACGCTCACCATGTTCGGCATGGTGCTGGCGATCGGCCTGCTGGTGGACGACGCCATCGTGGTGGTCGAGAACGTCGAGCGCGTGATGAGCGAGGAGGGCCTGCCGCCCAAGGAGGCCACCAAGCGCTCGATGGACCAGATCACCAGCGCGCTGGTCGGCATCGGCCTGGTGCTGTCGGCGGTGTTCGTGCCGATGGCCTTCTTCGGCGGCTCGACCGGCGTGATCTACCGCCAGTTCTCGATCACCATCGTGTCGGCGATGGGCCTGTCGGTGCTGGTGGCCATCGTGTTCACCCCGGCGCTGTGCGCCACCATGCTCAAGCCGGTGCAAAAGGGCCACGAGCATGGCGAAGGTGGCCTGTTCGGCCGGTTCTTCCACTGGTTCAACCTCAAGTTCCACAACGGCACCCAGCGCTACGAGCGCAGCGTGGGCGGCATCCTCAAGCGCAGCGTGCGCTTCCTCGCCATCTACCTCGCCATCGTCGCGGTGCTCGGCCTGCTCTTCGTGCGCATGCCGACCTCCTTCCTGCCCGAGGAAGACCAGGGCGTGATGTTCAACCAGGTCATGCTGCCCGCCGGCGCCACCCAGGAGCGCACGCTCGAGGTGCTGAAGAAGGTCGAGGACCACTTCCTCGAGAACGAGAAGGACACCGTGCGCGCCATCTTCACCGTCGCCGGCTTCTCCTTCGGCGGCAGCGGCCAGCACATGGGCATCGGCTTCGTGAACCTGAAGCACTGGGACGAGCGCAGCGCGCCCGGCCAGGACGTCAAGTCGATCGCCGGGCGCGCGATGGGCGCGTTCGCGCAGATCCGCGAGGCCATGGTGTTCGCCTTCGTGCCGCCGGCGGTGATCGAACTCGGCACCTCGGGTGGCTTCACCGTGCAGATGCAGGACCGCTCCGGCCTCGGCCACGAGGCCCTGCTGGCCGCGCGCAACCAGTTCCTCGGCATGGCGGCGCAGGACAAGCGCCTGGTCGGCGTGCGTCCGAACGGCCAGGAAGACATGCCCGAGCTGCAGCTCGACATCGACCACGCCAAGGCCGGCGCGCTCGGGCTGTCGGTCGCCGACATCAACGACACCTTGTCGACCGCCTGGGGTGGCAGCTACATCAACGACTTCCTCGATCGCGGCCGCATCAAGAAGGTCTACCTGCAGGGCGACGATCACGCGCGCATGACGCCCGAGGACCTCGACAAGTGGTACGTGCGCAACAGGACGGGCGACATGGTGCCGTTCTCGGCCTTCGCCACCGCACGGTGGACCTACGGCTCGCCGCGCCTGGAGCGCTTCAACGGCCAGCCGTCGATGGAGTTGCTCGGCCAGGCCGCGCCCGGGCTGTCGTCCGGCGAGGCGATGCAGGCGGTCGAGGACATCATGGCGAAGATGCCGCCGGGCATCGGCTACGACTGGTCGGGCACCTCGTATGAGGAGCGCCGCAGCGGCTCGCAGGCGCCGGCGCTGTACGCGCTGTCGCTGCTGGTGGTGTTCCTGTGCCTGGCGGCGCTGTACGAGAGCTGGTCGGTGCCGTTCGCGGTGATGCTGGTGGTGCCGCTCGGCGTGCTCGGCGCGCTGCTCGCCGCCACCGGGCGCGGGCTGTCGAACGACGTGTATTTCCAGGTCGGCCTGCTCGCCACCATCGGCCTGTCGTCGAAGAACGCGATCCTGATCGTGGAGTTCGCCAAGGCGCAGATGGAAGAGGAGGGCAAGGACCTGATCGCGGCCACGCTGACCGCGGTGCGCATGCGTCTGCGCCCGATCATCATGACCTCGCTCGCCTTTGGCTTCGGCGTGCTGCCGCTGGCGATCGCCACCGGCGCCGGCGCCGGCAGCCAGAACGCGATCGGCACCGGCGTGCTCGGCGGCACCATCGCCGCGACGCTGCTCGGCCTGTTCTTCGTGCCGCTGTTTTATGTCGCGATCAAGCGCGTTTTCCCGGACAAGCCCAAGGGTGAGGCCGTGGCGCCGATCGCCCAGGAGGGACGTTGAGATGAAGACCCACGCAAAAGCCCTGCTCGTGCCGGATTCGGTGCCGGTGTCGAGCGTCCGTCGCGCGCGTGCAGCCACGACGCTGCGCAGCCTGGTAGTGGCGCTCGCCGCCGCCACGCTCGGCGCCTGCTCGATGATCCCGGTGTTCGAGCGCCCCGCGGCGCCGGTGCCGGCGACCTTCCCGCAGGCGACGCCGACCGCGGCCCCGGTGGTGGCGCCCCTGGCCGACACCATCGCCTGGCGCGACTACTTCGCCGATCAGCGCCTGCGCGAGGTGATCGCGCTCGCACTCGAGAACAACCGCGACCTGCGCGTCGCCGCGCTCAACATCGAGCGCGCGCGCGCGCAGTACGGCATCCAGCAGGCGGACCTGTTCCCGTCGATCGCGGTCAGCGGCGGGCAGAGTGCGCAGCGCGTGCCGGGCGACCTGAGCATGACGGGTGACTCCAACGTCAGCCGCCAGTACTCGGCCAACCTCGGCTTCGCCAGCTACGAGCTCGATTTCTTCGGCCGCGTGCGCAGCCTCGAGGAGCAGGCGCTGCAGAACTACCTCGCGACCGAGGAGGCTCGCCGCAGCGCGCAGATCAGCCTGGTGGCCGAAGTCGCCAATGCCTGGCTTCGCCTGGCTGCAGACCGCGAACGCCTGGCGCTGGCGCACAACACCCGGCAGACCCGCCAGGCGTCGTTCGATCTCGTGCGGCGCAGCTTGGAGCTGGGGGCGGTGTCGGCGCTCGACGTGCATCAGGCCGAGACCCTGCTGCAGAGCGCGCGTGCCGATGCGGCACGTTTCGAGACGGTGGTTGCGCAGGACCGCAACGTGCTCGCGCAACTGGTCGGCGGCGGTGTCCCGGACACGCTGTTGCCGGACGGGCTCGAGCAGGCGGTTGCGACGGTGGCGGAGCTCCCCGCCGGGGTGCCCTCCGAGGTGCTCACGCGCCGTCCCGACATCGTGCAGGCCGAACGTGCCCTGCTCGCGGCCAATGCCAGCATCGGCGCTGCGCGTGCAGCCTTCTTCCCGCGCATCACGCTCACCGCCAGCGCCGGCACCGCGAGCAGCACGCTCGATGGCCTGTTCGACGGCGGCTCGGGGGCGTGGAGTTTCGTGCCGCAGTTGCGCCTGCCGATCTTCGAGGCCGGCCGCCTCCAGGCCAGCCTGGATCTCGCCGAGATCCAGCGCGACATCAACGTCGCCCAGTACGAGAAGGCGATCCAGTCGGCGTTCAGGGAAGTGGCCGACGCCCTCGCCGAGCGCGCGACCGTCGCCGAGCGCATCGACGCCCGGCGCAAGCAGGTGGCGGCGACGCAGAACAGCTTCAAGCTGTCCGACGCCCGCTACCGCGGTGGCGTCGACAGCTACCTGAGCCTGCTCGACGCCCAGCGCAGCCTCTACGCAGCCGAACTGGAGCTGATCGGCGTGCGCCTCATCGAGGCGACCAACCGCGTCGAACTCTACAAGGCGCTCGGCGGCGGCTGGCAGTGACCGCCCCTTCCCACCCACCGCGATCCGGCCGCCCGTAGGCGCGACGAGAGTCTCGACGCAGCGCCCATGTACTCGGCGGCGTCGGTTGCCATCTGCAGCGCCGTATCGCGACTCGCGTCGCTCCTACAAGAAACACCGCGCTTGCAGTGGCGCCTGTAGGAGCGACGCAAGTCGCGATCGGCGCTCGGGTTCGCGGCAGGCTTCTGATCGTCGGGTGCGCCGGCTACACTGCGGCGCCATGAACATTCCCGCGCAATCCGCCGACGTCGACCGCCGCATTCCGGTGACCCTCCTCACCGGCTTCCTCGGTGCCGGCAAGACCACCCTGCTCAACCACCTGCTGCGCCAGCCGCAGATGGAGGGCAGCGCGGTGCTGATCAACGAGTTCGGCGCCGTCGGGGTCGACCACCATCTGGTGGAGAAGGTGGACGAGAGCCTGGTCGTGCTCGACTCGGGCTGCATCTGCTGCAGCGTGCAGGGCGACCTGGTGCGCGCGCTCAAGAGCCTCTTCATGCGTGCGCTGCGGCGCGAGCTGAAGGGCTTGCGCCGGGTGCTGATCGAGACCACCGGGCTCGCCGACCCCGCGCCGGTGATCCACACCCTGATGGCCGAGCCCTTCCTGTCCGAGCGCTACCGGCTCGACGGCGTGGTGACCGCGGTCGACCTCACCCATGCGCGCGAACAGCTCGCCCACCACAACGAGGCGGTGCGCCAGGTCGCGATGGCCGACCGGGTGCTGCTGACCAAGGGCGATCTGGCCGCCGACGCGATGCGCGCCGAGGTGGGTGCGCTGGTGGCCGCGCTCAACCCCGGCGCGCGCCAGATCGAGGTGGCGGGCGGGGAGGTGGGGCCGGAGGCGGTGTTCGGCTGCGGTCTGTACGACCCCGCGGGCAAGACCCCCGACGTGGCCGCCTGGCTGGGCGAGGAGGCAGTGCGCGCCGCGCATCGTGCACCCGTTGCGCCACTGTGGCGCAGGCCGGGCCGGAGCGGGGCCGGCGTTCACTCTCTCACGGCCGCGGAGCAGGAGAACTCGCGCCACACCCCCGGCGTGAGCGCCTTCGTGCTCGTCTTCGACGAGCCGCTCGACTGGTTCGGCTTCTCCGACGGGCTCGCCTTGCTGCTGCAGGTCTACGGCGGACGCATCCTGCGCATCAAGGGCCTGCTCAACGTCGCCGGCGACCCGCTGCCGCGGGTGCTGCAGTGCGTGCAGCACAGCGTCTATCCGGCGAGCAGCCTGCCGGCCTGGCCGGATTCGGCGCCCTACGACGACCGCCGCAGCCGGCTGGTGTTCATCGTGCGCGAGCTCGCCGAGGACGAGGTGATCTCCATCCTGGGCAGCTTCACCGGGCAGCTGCCGCGCCGCACGGACTGAAGGGACGAATCCGCCGCCGCCCGCGTTCGAGCTCCGGCCCCGCCGCCTGCGTCGCGGTCCCGCGGCCGGCTCGGCTTACTCAGTCGCAGCGCGCCTTGCACTCGGCGCCGCTGCAGTCCGCGGCCTCCACCACGCACTCCGACTTGGTGCGATGCACGAGGCGGTGGTCGTTCTCGTAGTCGCAGATCACGCGGGTGAGCGTCTTGACGCGCTCGATGCTCAGCTTCTGTGCCTTCGAGGCCTTGATCGAGGCCGCGTCGACGTTGCAGGACAGGTAGCCGTCGAACTTGCCGCCCTCGGCCTCCCACAGTGCGACGTTCTTCACTTCCTTGTAGTTCTCGAAGCTCGCGCAGGTGAGCACGTCGCGGCCGTACAGGCGGGCGTTGTCGCTGCAGTAGCCGGTGTAGGTGTACTTGAGTTCGTCCTCGGTCGGGCAGGGCTGGACCTGGGTCGCCGTGGACAGCGTGGGGCAGGCGAGCGCTTCGGCGTGTGCGGCGGTGGCGCCGAGGCTGCCGGCGAGGACGAGGGCGAGGAGGGCGAGTCGGACCGTGGAAGTGTGCTGCATCGTCGTGTTTCCGGAAGGGTGAGTCGGGTTGCCTGTGGAGGAGTCTGAGGCCTGGCCTGCCGTTCTTACCAGAACTTCCACCACCACTTGCGCTTCTTCATCGCCTGCTCGACGTGATCGGACCACTTGCTGGCTCCGCCGGCCTCGACGAAATACGCGCCGAAGCGCTTGTCCGCCTCGTTGATGTGGCGCGTGAGCCATACCTTGAGGAAGTGCAGGAGTTCGAAGGTGATGGTCGCCTGGCCGGAGTCGAGCTTGTCCTGCAGGGCCTGCACCTGGGCGATCAGGTCCTCGTGGTTCTGCTTGTGGGTGGCGAATTCGGGGTAATTCGACACCCGCATCAGGCTCTCCTCGACCGCAAAATGGGTGCGGGTGTAGTCGGCGAGCTTGTCGAGGATCTGGCGCGAGGTGGTCGAGCCGTGGTGTTCCTTGATCGCGACGTGGAGCTGGTTGAGCAGCTCGACGAGCTCCTTGTGCTGCTCGTCGATCTCCTGCAGGCCGATGCTGAACTCGTCGGTCCAATGGAACAGGTCGGTACTCATGGGCGCGTCCGGTGGTGGGCGGAAGCCACAAGGCTAACGATTTTGGCTGGGTGTTTATTGATTGAGATCAATTCTCGCCCGGCTCAACCCATTTGCCATGGCGGATCGGCGCCGGATCCGTGCACAGGCGGTCGAGTCCATGCGCTTCGCCGGCGAGGTTGCTATCCTTCCGCTTCCCGACTTCGCCGACCTTTCGTCCGGACCCCGCGTGCCCACGTCATTCCCGCCGAACTCCCTGTCCCTGCGCTGGCTGGCCGAGCTCGTCCGCCGCCATGAAGAACGCCATCCGCCGCTCGACGAGGCGCGCGCGCACGCCGAGGCGCGTGCGGTCGCGGGCGATCTCGAGGCCCGCGTGCTGCGCCGCGCGGCCGTGCTCGAAGCCGCCGGTGGCTGGCGCGAGGCGATCCGGCGCTGGCAGGGGCGCGCGCGCGTGCTGCTGGTGCTCGCCTGCGTGCTCGCCTTCGTGTTCGGCTTCGGCGCCGCCGCGGGTGCGCTCGGCGACGGCACGCGGCCGGTGAATGTGGTGTGGACCCTCGGCGGTCTGCTCGGCGTGCATCTGCTGAGCCTGCTCCTGTGGCTCGCCAGCCTGATGCTGCAGGGGCGCGTACAAGGCGGTGCCTTGCAGCACGGCGGCCTGCTCGGTCGTGCCTGGCTGGCCCTGACCGGCTGGCTCGACCGCAGCCGCGAAGCCGCCGACCTGCCGCTCGCGCTCGGCGGCCTGCTCGGCAGTGGCCGTAGTGCCGCGTGGGGCGTGGGCGCGGCCAACCACGCGCTGTGGTTCGGTGCCCTGTCGGGTGCGACCCTGGGCGTGCTGGCGCTGCTCGCCACGCGGCGCTACGGCTTCGTGTGGGAGACCACCATCCTGCCCGCAGACACCTTCGTCGCGCTGAGCGCGGCGCTTGGCGCGCTGCCCGGCATGCTCGGCTTTCCGGTGCCCGACGCCGCCACGGTACTGGCGAGCGGCGACGCCCCGATGCTGGACGAGGCCGGCCGGCGCGCCTGGGCCGGCTGGCTGGTGGGGGCGATGACGATCTACGGCGTGCTGCCGCGGCTGGCGCTCGCGCTGCTCTGCTTCGGGCTGTGGCGGCGCGCGACGCGTGCGCTTGCGCTCGACCTCGGCCGCCCAGGCTACGCCCGCCTGCGCCCGCTGCTGATGCCCGACAGCGAACGCATCGGCGTGCGCGACCCCGAGCCGGCGGCGATGCCCCACCCGCAGCGCCACGCCGCGGTCGCCCATGGCGACGGCGGAGCGGTGGCCGTGGCGCTCGAACTCGGCGACGACCTGGCGTGGCCGCATGCGCTCGCTGGCGCACACGACGCTGCGGTCGCGCTCGCCTGGCAGGACGGCGGCCGACTCGACAGCCGCGAGCAGCGCCGCAGCGTGCGCGCGCGCTTCGCCGCCCACCCGCCGGTGCGCCTGGTGGTCGCCGTCGATGCCCGCCAGACCCCGGATCGCGGCAGCCTCGGCCTCATCGCCGAACTTGCCGATCACGCGCAGGCGACCCGCATCTGGCTGGCCGGCGTCGATGCCGCGGCGGAGCAGGCCGGGCGGCTGCGCCAGTGGCGCGAGGGCCTGGCCGGGATCGGCCTGGGCGAGGCGGCGGCGCTGGCGGACGCGGGCGCCGCGTGCGGCTGGCTGGAACGGGGAGACGAGGCCCGATGAACGACATCCTGCGCGTGGCCGTGGTCGGCCACACCAACACCGGCAAGACCTCGCTGTTGCGCACGCTCGCGCGCGACGTGGGCTTCGGCGAGGTCTCCGATTCCGCCGGCACCACCCGCCACGTCGAGGGCCTGCGCCTGATGGCCGACGGGGTGCCGGCGGCGGAGCTCTTCGACACCCCGGGCATGGAGGACGCGATCGCACTGCTCGAGTTCATCGACGATCTGGTCGACCCCGGCGAGCGTGTCGACGGCCCCGAGCGCGTGGCGCGCTTCCTCGCCCGCGACGAGGCCGCCGGCCGCTTCGAGCAGGAGGCCAAGGTGCTGCGCCAGATGCTGGCGAGCGACGCTGCGCTCTATGTGGTGGATGCGCGCGATCCGGTGCTGCCCAAGCACCGTGACGAACTCGAGCTGCTCGCCGCGTGCGCGCGACCGCTGCTGCCGGTACTCAACTTCATCGCCGATCCGGTGGCGCGGGCGGACGACTGGCGCGGCGCGCTCGCCCGCCTCGGTCTGCATGCGGTGGTCAGCTTCGACACCGTGGCGCCGCCGCTCGACGGCGAGCGCGAACTCTTCGACACCCTGGCGACGCTGATCCACAGCCACCGCGGCCGCCTGCAGGCCCTGATCGAGGCGCGTGCGCGCGAGGCCGCGGCGCGTCGCGAAGCCGCCCGCCGCCTGGTCGCCGAGCTGCTGGTCGAGCTCGCCGCACGCCGTGACCGCCTCGCCGATTCCGAGGACGACGAGGCTGCGCTGCAGCGCGCGGTCGAGCGCCTGCGCGCGGACGTGCGCAGTCGCGAGCAGGCCTGCGTGGACGCGCTGCTGCGCCTGTACCGCTTCCGCGCCGACGACGCGCGCATGGCCGAGTTGCCGCTCGCCGACGGACGCTGGGACGACGACCTCTTCAACCCCGAGACCCTGCGCCAGATGGGCGTGCGCCTCGGCACCGGGGCCGCCGCGGGCGCGGCAGCCGGCGTCGGCATCGACCTGATGACCGGCGGCCTCACGCTGGGCGCCGCCGCCGCCCTCGGCGCTATCGCTGGCGGCCTGTGGCAGACCTTCGGCCACTACGGCGAGCGCCTCGCCGCCAAGCTGCGCGGCCACCGCGAACTCACCGTGGACGACGCCATCCTGCGCATCGTCGCGCTGCGCCAGCGCAGCCTGCTGGTCGCGCTGGACGGGCGCGGCCACGCCGCGGTGAAGCCCATCGAGTTCGATGCCGGGCGCGCAGGCATGCCGATGATCGCCGACCCGGTGAGCGTGCGCTGGCGCAAGGATGCATTGCCCGAGGCGATCGGCCGCGCCCGCGCCCACCCCGAGTGGGCGGAGGCGGACGGCGGCCACAAGGACGAGGCGATCGCGGAGCTCGCGCGCTCGCTCGCCTGAGCGACGCCCGTCGAGGACGCGCGCGGCCTGCCGGCTGGAGCGCCCGGATTCCTGCGTCGCACGCCTCCGGGCGCGTGGCGCGGCGGCGAAGCCCCGCGACCGCGATGCGGTCGGGCGCGCTGCGTCAGCCCGTGCCGTCCTGGTAGCTCGACGGCGACACGCCGGCGCTGGCGAGGAATTCGCGCAGGTCCTTCACCGCCTGCTTGCCGAAGTCGCTGCCGTGGTGCGGGTGGTGCAGGTAGAACTCGCGCCGGTTCAGCACGACGCGGAAGCGCGCGCCGTGGCCGCTTTCGACCTCGGCGCCGAGGTGGCTCAGCAGCGACTCGACCTCGCGCCAGTGCAGGTTGCCGGCCGGCGGATCGCGGAAGATCGCTTCCAGGGTGTGGCGATGCTTGTTGCTCATGGCGGACTCCGGGCGAAGCGGGAATCCGCTCATGCTAGCGCAGCGAGCCTCCGGCGCGGCAACTGCGTCGCAGTCCTCCGAGCGCCAGCACCGCCAGGGCCAGCAGCGCGAGCGAGGACGGTTCCGGCACGGGAGTGAAATTGGTGGTGATCGGGGTCATGCGACCGGTAAACCGGCCATTCCCGGTGAAACCGATCTCGGTCACGAAAGCCTGCACATCGGTCGGATCCAGTCCTGCCGACGGCTCGATGCCGAGCACGCGGAACCGATCCACGCCGCCGCCCGTGAAGTCGAAGCGCTCTCCTGCGTCCAGAAAGGTTTCGAACACGAAGTCGGCGAGGTTCAGGTCGTAAAGCCAGAGTTCGAAGATTCCGTCACCGACGTTCGGCAGGGTGACGCTTGCGAACAGTGGATCCCCGCTGCCGATCTGATAGTCATAGCCGACCGCGACCACCGGATCGATCAGGATGGTCTCGCCGGCCCTCACCTCGATGTCGAAGTTGAAGTTTCCCGCACTGTCCACGCTCGGCAGGTAGATCGTCCTGTCGCCGGCGTCGTCCGTGAGCGGGGTGAACTCGAAGAAGGTGCGTGCGCGGCCCTTGATCAGGCCGGGTTCGGCGGATTCGAGGATCACCGCCACTTCGTACTTGCTCCCCTGCTCCAGGCCGCTCGGCAGCCCGGGAAGCCCGCCGTTGCTGAAGGCCTGATCCAGGGTGTAGCCGTTGCTGCCCAGCGGCAGGACGGCCTCGTGCACGAGCGTCGCCGCGGTGATGCGCCCGGGCTCCTCGGCGTCGATGCGCCGAAGCTGGATACGGATGTTGGTGATCGGCGCGGTGGTGTGCGGGACGGTCCACGACAGGGTGGGGGCGAGGCCGCCGCCGGTGATCGCGACATCTTGCAGGAAGGGCAGGTTGACGCTGCTGTCGTAGTCCGGGGCTGTGACCCACTTCGTGGTTTCGCCGCCGGGGGCGGACGGGTTCTCGATTCGCAACGCGAACGGGGTCGCGTCCCAGGCGGCGAGCTGCCCCTGTACGAAGGGATTGGCGAGATTGAAGGTCGTCGTGTAGTCGTTCTTGCCGCCGCCGCCGCCGGATTGGAGGCCGACGAACTGCAGGCGGGTATCGAGCCCAGGAGTGGAGGGGTGCGTGACGAAGATCGCGGTCTCGCCGCCGTTCGAGCTCTGATCGTAGAAGTCCGTATCCGGCGAGGGGGTCACCCTTGCGCTCACGCGCAGGCGGTCCGTACCCGCACCGGCAAAGAAGCGGCCAGCGCCGAGCCGGTCGTTGAATACCTGGACCATGTCGACACCGATGTCGAAGGGTTGCGAGGCGATGGCTGCTGCGTGGCTGCTGGAGACGGTCGCCGCGGCGGCGAGGGCGAGCAGAAATCGATAGGCTCTTGGGGCGGACATTCGTGATCTCCCGAGCTGGATGTCATCGAGGAATGCGAGGGATGTCGGTGCGTGGGCTGCAATCGAGCGCATATTCAATATAGAACGTGTTCATGAATGCTCAACGAGTTTCTGATGCACCTCGAATACCTTCGCCCGTCGACGGCGCGGCGCGGGCGTCGGTCCCCGCAGATGGACTTCGAGGCGGCCGATCGCGGTCAAGGAACGTGACGGGATGTCGTTAGGTGTACCGGTCAGTCACCTTTGCGAGGCCTTAGACATGAAAGTCACCGCGTCCAGTGTCGAGCTCCAGTCCTCGCACCGTTTCGCCCAGTCGCTGGAGACCCGTGAGCGCCTCGAAGTCTGGCGAGGCACGCGCGATGCCGGCTCCGCAGCGGCGAGCACGCAGCCCCCGGTGGTGGCGCTCTCCGCCGCGGGCCAGAACGCCCTGGCGGCCGAGAGCGCGACTGCGGCGGTGGACGCGGTCGCCGAGGAGGCGGTCGAAGACGATCCGCGCCTCGCCATGCTGATCCGCATGATCGAGTTCCTCACCGGCGAGCCGGTGCGGCGCTTCAGCATGCGCGACCTGCAGTCTGCCGACGCCGCCGAGCCTGGCTATGAGACCGGCGCAAACCCGGGTACGAGCGGCCAGGCTGGTGCACGGCGCGCCGGCTTCGGGCTCGAATACGACTTCAGCAGCCGCTTCAGCGAGACCGAGACGATTTCCTTCGGCGCCGCCGGCGTGGTGCGCACCGCGGACGGTGCCGAGATCCGTTTCGAGCTCGGCTTCGAGATGTCGCGCAGCTACACCGAGTCGGTGGCGGTCAGTGTGCGCGCCGGCGACCAGCGCCTGAAGGATCCACTGGTGCTCGACTTCGGCGGCCCCGCGGCGGCGCTCTCGGAGGTGCGCTTCGACTTCGATCTGGATAGCGACGGCACCAGGGAGAAGCTTCCGCTGGTGAGCGGCAGCGGCGTCCTCGCCTTCGACCGTAACGCCAATGGCCGCATCGACGATGGCCGCGAGCTCTTCGGACCCGCCAGCGGCGACGGCTTTTCCGAACTCGCCCGCCTCGACGACGATGCCAACGGCTGGATCGACGAGGCCGATGCCGCCTGGTCGCAGTTGCGCGTGTGGCGGCCGGATGCGGCGGGCAAGGGCAGCGTGCGGTCGCTGAGCGAGGCGGGCGTCGGCGCCCTCCACCTCGGCCGCGTGGCGACACCGTTCAGCCTGAAGGGCGCTGCGCACGACACCCAGGGTGTGATGCGCGCGAGCGGCGTCTATCTGCGCGAGGACGGTGGGGTCGGCACGCTGAGCCAGGTCGACCTGAAGGTCTGAGCGCGCAGCGGCGCGGCATCCTGCGTCGCAGCCCGACGGCCGCTCGCGACTCGCGTCGTTCCTGCAGCGCGGCTCCAGGAACGTGGTGTTCTTCGCAGGAGCGACGCGAGTCGCGATGGCGGCGGTTGGGTAGCGCTACGTTTCCCGGAGACCCGCCGCGTTCGGGGGGCGGCGCCTCAGCCCGCTTCCGCGACCGGCGCGAGCGCGGCCGCCGCACGCTCCGACGCCACCAGGATCAACTTCATCGTCGCCCGCGTGGCGCCGACGAAGAGCTTGCGCATGGTGAGCTCGTCCATTCGCCCGCCCGTCGTCTCGAAGTCGATCTCGGTAAACAGGATGCAGGGCGCCGACTGGCCCTTGAAGCGATACACCGAATCGATCAGCAGTTCGCCCTGCGAGTGCTCCGGCTCGCCGAGCAGGTCGTAGCGGCCGGTGAAGGCGCGCAGGCGGTGGGGGCCGAGGTGGTCGAGCGGGGTGAAGCGCGAATGCTCGCGGCCGCGGAAGGTCAGCAGCACGATCGCGTCGCGGCGGAAGCCCAGGCCGAGGGCGCGCGTGATCGCGCGTTTGGTGGCATCCATCAGCCCGGCTTCGTCGCGCCAGGCGAAGAGCTCCGGTTCGCTGTCGGTCACCGGGCTGCCGGCGCGCACCGGGGCGGGCAGTGGCAGGCGGGCGTTGAGGAGTGCGAGCACGTCGGCCGGGGTGCGGTAGTTGGTGTCGGCGCTCAGCCCCACCCAGCCGGGCAGCGCCACCGGCGGACGGTCGTAGAGGTTCTGCAGCGGGTCTTCCAGCCACCAGGCGCGCCCCGCCGGCTTCAGCAGCGCGAGCAGGGCATCGCGCCAGGGCTCGGTGAAGTCCTGGCCCTCGTCGATGATGAGCTCGTCGAACTGCCAGGCGGGATCGGGCTGCTCGCGCACCAGGGTGGCGAAGTCCGCCTCCATGCGGCGAAAGGCGCCGGGCGCGCCGAAGGCCGGCTTGCGGCCGGCGTCGCGCACGCGGCGGTCGCAGAGCTGGTGGTAGGTGGCGATCTCGCCGCCGGCAGGCGCGATACGCGCGAAGTGGTCGGCGAGCGGACGGTTGTAGCACACGTAGAGCGGGCGCCGGCCGGCGGCGAGCGCGTCGGTGTAGGCGGCGAGCGCGAGCTGGGTCTTGCCGCTGCCGGCGGTGGCGGTCACGCGCAGGCGGTGCGGCTCGACCACGATGCGGCGCGCCCACTCGGTGAGCCCGCCCGACAGCCGGGTGGTGAGGTCTTCGACCTGGCCGATGTGCGACTGCACGTCCGGCACCAGCTCGAGCAGGTCGGCGAAGAAGCGGTGGAGGGCCTGGCGGTGCGCGGCGTCGAGCGCCGGGTCGCCCTCCTGCGGCCGCGTCAGCGCGGCGACGATCGCGGGGAGCTGGTCGCGCCGGCCGGCGTCGACGATGCGCTCGGGGTCGAGTCCGGCGGTGCCGGGCTGGCGCACGCTGTGGTCGGGGCAGTGCAGCAGCACGTCGAGCACGGGCTCGGTGCCGTCGAGCAGCGGGCGCAGGCGGGCGCGCAGGGCGTCGGCGTTGCGCGCGAGCTCGACGCTGAGCTGCGCCGCGCGGCGCCTGCCGGGGCGCAGCAGGCCGGCAGGCGTCTCGTCGAGGAAGCCGGCCTGCTGTTCGACCAGCAGCACCCGCCCGCCCGGGCCGACCACGGCGAAATCGACCTCGCCGAACACCGCCGTGCGACCCTCGGCGCGCGTCCAGTGCAGGCCGTGGTAGATCGTGGTGTCCTCGGGCAACGCGGCGGCGAGGCGGGCGAGGGTGGCGAGCTCGCGCCCGCGCGCGCCCTCCGCGGGGAGCAGGCGCCAGCCTTCGGGGTGGGTGCGGGCCATGGTGGGCCTCAGTCGATGGGCTCGAACAGGCGGGCGACGATGCGCTGGCAAGACGGGAGCTCGAAGGCCTCGGGGTTCAGATCCGCGCAGGCCTCGGCGAAAGGACGCATCCCCTGCTGCAGATGGGCGAGCAGGGCGGGGAAGTCGTTCGTCTTTTGGATCACGCCGACGCCGCCTTCGAAGGCGCGGGTCATCAGCTCGAGCGGGGCGGAGTCCTGCGGGATGGGCGCGTCGGCGGGGTTCATGTCGAGAATGTAATGGCGTTCATCCGCTTTCACGGTTGCGGGGCGAAGTGGCCGGATCGCTTCACCCATCGGAGACCGGCGGGGTTGCGGCGGTTTGCGCACGCCGCTCACCCCCGTCCAGCGTGAGCCCGTGCTTCAGTTCCCCGCGAACACCTCGTCGATCGTCCGCGCCTCGAGCACGCGCTCGGCCCAGATTTCGAGCTGCTCGGGCGTGGACTGGGAGAGACGCCGGATGATGTCGGGGGAGAGCGGGCCGAAGCGCCGGTTCAGCAGGCGCAGGAGGACGCTTGCACTGCCTTGGGCACGACCCTTCTCGATCCCCTGCTCGATCCCCTTCTCGATACCGATTTCGAGCCCTTGCTCCATGCCCTTCTGCAGCCCGCGCTCGATCGCGAGTCGTTCGACGCTGGTGACGTACTTCACTTTGCGTTCTCCTTCAATACTTTCAATATCTTGCCACAGTCTCTGCTCGAACTCCCTGGGTAGTCGCATCATCCAGTCGAGCACCGAAAAGAAGTCGAGGATGCGTTGTCGCGTCCAGTCGCGTTCATAGAGTAGTCGCACCAGGCGGCGCTTGGCGTCGAAGCGGGCGATCGGGCTGCGGCGGGTGCGACGGGTGTAGAGGTGCGCGGCGGTGACGAGTGCGAAGGGGTTCGGGTTGCACAGCAGCGCGGCTTCGTCCGCTGCGTGGTCGACCAGCTTGGCGACCGGAAATTGCAGATTGTGCCGGCAGCCGAGGCGCTCGTAGCCGAAGCGGTCGGGGCGCCAGGCCGGGTCGTCATCGGCGAGCACGGCCAGGCTGGCGACCGGACGGTCGTAGCTGTCGTAGATGCGGTAGTTATAGACGAACATCCGGCGTGCGAAGTCGGGGTCCATGCTTCCCTGGACCTCGATGTGCACACACAGCAAGTCCTCCTCGCCGGCGTGCGTGGTGACGCTGGCGAGCTTGTCCACATGGCGCCGGCCGAGCGCGGCGTCGCGTACGATCTGCTGCAGCTCCTTGTCGAGGAAGCGGTGGCCGCGCGCCCAGTCGATCTGGCGGCCGGCATCGGGGAAGTAGAAGTCGATGAACTCCGGGAAGGCGTGCTCGACGGCCTCCTTCCACGGACTGTCGTAATCGTCCTGCGCGGCGCTGGCGGGCATTGCGAGCTCCTGGGTGAGGGAGCTGGAATGCTATTTGGAAATATGACAAAAGGGAATTGGGGGCATTGGGATGCGTCCCCGAATTTTCGGAGTATCCGCGATTTTCGGGGGCTGCACGCCATGGCAATGCCGGCTGGCCGCCGCCGTGCCGCCGCGCGAATCGGACTAGAATCCCCCCCATGCCGCTGACCCTCGCCGCTCCCGTCCACAGCGAACTGATCATCAAGAAGAGCCGCTTCATCGGCTGCGTGCAGCCGATGAGCGACCGCGCCGGCGCGCAGAAGGTCGTGGCCGCGTTGTGGGCGCAGCATCCGGGGGCGCGCCATGTGTGCTGGGCGCTGCTTGCGGGCGGGCAGTCGGCGGCGGTGGACGACGGCGAGCCGAGCGGCACCGCCGGGCGGCCGATGCTCGACGTGCTGCGCCACCAGGACCTGGAGGGCGTGCTCGCCACCGTGGTGCGCTACTTCGGCGGCGTGAAGCTGGGCGCCGGGGGTTTGGTGCGCGCCTACACGGACGCGGTGGCGCAGGCCTTGCTCGAGGCCGAGAAGGTGCCGATCGTGCGCCTGGCGACGCTGCGCTGCGTGGTGCCGTATGCGATGGAGGGGCTGCTGCGGCGCGAGCTCGACGCCGCCGGGGCGAGCCTGCTCGCGGTGGCGCACGGGCAGGCGGTGGAGCTGTGCTTCAGCCTGCCCGAGGATGCCGCCGCAGCCCTGCGCGCGCGCCTTGCGGAGGCGGGGCAGGGCCGGATCGAGTGGATCGCGGAGGTCGAGTGAGCGTTGGGCGCCAAGGGGCGGCAGCGTCCGGGTTTGCGCGGGGGCGAGGATCGCGACTTGCGTCGCTCCTACAGGGCGCCTGGGGCGTAGGGTGTGGTCGTAGGAGCGACGCAAGTCGCGATCGAATCATCCGGAGTCCTCCCCCCGGCGTATCCGGCGCATGCGCAGATCAAGCGCCGAAATCGCGACTTGCGTCGCTCCTGCCTGATCCGCCGGCGGGTCGGCCTCAGGAGAGCTGTGGCAGGGGGGCGATGGTCCAGCCGCGCGCTTCGAGTTCCGTGCGCAGATGTCGCGCGCTCTCCACTGCGCCCAGGGTGTCGCCGTGCACGCAGATGCTGTCCATCGAAGTCGGCAGCACCTTGCCGCTCTGGCTGACCACGCCGCCGGCCTCCAGCATGCGCAGCACGTGGGTGACGAGTTCGTCGTGGTCGTGGATGACCGCGCCGGGCTGGCCGCGCGGCACCAGCGTGCCTTTGTCGGTGTAGGCGCGGTCGGCGAAGACCTCGCCGGCGACCCTCAGCCCGGCGCGCGCGCCGGCCGCATGGAGTTCCGACAGCACCGGGGCGAGCAGGATCAGCCCGGGGTCGATGGCCTTGACCGCGCGCGCGACCGCGTCGGCGAGCGCCGCATCCTCGCAGGCCTGGTTGTTGAGTGCGCCGTGCGGCTTGACGTGGGTGACGCGGCCGCCTTCGGCCGCGGCCATGCCGGCGAGCGCGCCGACCTGGTAGATGATCATCGCCTCGAGCTCGGCCGGCGCCATCTTCATCGGCCGGCGACCGAAGCCCTGCAGGTCGGGGTAGGCCGGGTGGGCGCCGAGGCTCACCCCCGCCGCGAGCGCCGTGCGCACGGTGTGGCGCATCACCAACGGGTCGCCGGCGTGGAAGCCGCAGGCGATGTTGGCCGAGCGCACCACCTGCAGAAGGGCCTCGTCCTCGCCCATGGTCCAGGGGCCGAAGGATTCGCCGAGGTCGGCGTTGAGGTTGATCGTCTTGTTCATGGGCGGGGCTCCTTGGGGTGGGGAGATCGGGGCGTGCTGGCTGGGGGCCGGGATTGCGACTTGCGTCGCGCCAGGGCGGGCGGCGCTTGCGCGATCAATACAGCGGTCGGTATTCGGTGCCGAGGGCATGCACGACCCCGTCGACCAGGTTCCCGGTGTACAGCGCCATCAGGTCGATGCCATCGGGCGGCAGGGCGCGGATCGAGGCGATCAACGCCCGGGTCTCGGTCTCTGCGGCGCGCGCGATGCACGCGCCCTCGGCGGCGCTCACGGCGGCGAAGCGCAGGCTCTGGCCGGGGCGCAGCGCGGCGAGACGGCCGAGGTCGGCGCCGATCACGGTGGCGATCTTGGGATAGCCGCCGGCGGTCTGCGCGTCGGCGAGCAGCACGATGGGCTGGCCGGCACCGGGCACCTGGATGGAGCCGGGCACGGTGGCGTCGGAGACGATCTCGGCGGCGCCGGCGTGCTCCAGCTGCGCGCCCTCGAGGCGGATGCCCATGCGGTCGGCCTCGGTGGTGACGCGATACTCGCCGCCCACCAGGGCGTCGAGCGCGGTGGGGCTGAAGTGGTCGGCCTGCGGACCGGGCACCAGGCGGATCGGACCGGTGTCGGCCGCGGGCGACTGGGCGAGCACGCGGTCGCTGTCCCAGGGGTCGGCGTCGGCGGAGAGCGCCAGGCGCGTGCCGGCGCCGAGCGCACGGCCATCCACGCCGCCGATGCCGGCGCGCGCATAGGTCGAGGCGCTGCCCATCACCGCCGCCGGCTCGAGGCCGACGATCGCGACCATGGCGATGCGTCCGCCCTCCATCTTGCGGATGCGCAGCTGCTCGCCGTCGGCCAGCGTCACCGAGCGCCACGGCGCGAGCTGGCGCCGGCCCTCGGTGCCTTCGACCTCGACCACCGCGTCGCCGGCCACCGCGAGCTTCACCGCGCCGCCGCTCGCGGCGACGTGCAGGCCGCCGTCGAAGCATTCGATCACCGCGGCGTCCTCGGCGCGACCGGCGAGCGCATTGGCGATGCGCATCAGGCGGCGGTCGAGCACGCCCGCCCAAGGCACGCCGATGCGGCGGTGGCCGCGGCGGCCGCCGTCCTGGATGGAGGCGAAGGCGCCGGGGGAGAGGATTTCCACTTCGGTCCGGGTGCTCATGCTGCGTTCTCCGCGGGGGTCGGGGCGCTTTCCAGCCATTGCATGGGGTCGATTTCGGCGCTGGCGAGGCCGGCCTCGATGGCGCGGCATTCCTGGGCGCTCACCGGGACGAAGCGCACGCGGTCTCCGGCCGCGAGCAGCGAGGGCGAGGTGCGGCGGGCGTCGAACAACGGCACCGGGCAGCGCCCGAGCAGGTGCCATCCGCCGGGGCTCTCCCAGGGGTAGATCGCGGTCAGGCCAGTGGCGATCGCCACGCTTCCGGCGGGCACGCGCACGCGCGGCTGGGCACGGCGTGGCAGGCGCAGCGGCGCGGGCAGGTCGCCCATGAAGGGGAAGCCGGGCAGGAAGCCGATCATGTAGACCAGGTATTCCGCTCCGCTGTGCAGCGCGACGACCTCGTCCTCGCCGATGCCGATCGCGCCCGCCACCTCGGCGAGGTCGGGGGCGGCCTCGCCCTCGTAGCACACCGGCAGGCGCCAGTGGCGGCCGTCGGTGGTGCTGCCGTGCTCGGCGGCGGCGATCAGCGGCTGCAGCGCGGCGAGCACTGCATCGCGGTCGGTGACGAGCGGGTCGAAGAACACGGTCAGCGAGCGGAAGGTGGGCATGGTCTCGATCACGCCCGGCAGTCCGCCCGCCTGTTTCAGGCGCAGCACGGCGGCGTCGAGCGCATCGACCTCGGCCAGCAGGGCGGGATCGATGATGCTGCCGAATTCGATGGTGAGCGCGGCGTCGCCGGCGTCGAGGATGCGAAAGCTCACGGGAGGGCTCCCTGGTGATGTGCAGCGGATTTACAGCGATGAAGTGGAGGCCGCGCGCGCGGCCTGGTCGTAGCGGCCGGACAGGGTGCGCAGCAGGCGGGCGAGTTCGCCGATCTGGGCGTTGTCCTCGGGGCTGCCGGTGAAGCCGGGCATCAGGCAGGCCTCGCGTACGTCGCGGTACGCCAGGCAGATCTCGCGGCCCCGCTCGGTGACGGAGAAGAACGCCTCCTTGCCCTTCTTGACGCTCTGCACCAGGCCGAGGCCGGCGAGCTTGCGCAGCGAGTAGGAGACGACGTGGGTGTCCTCGACGTTGAGCACGAAGCAGATGTCCGCAAGGCGCTTCTCGGAGTCGCGGTGCGACACGTGGTGCAGCACCAGCACGTCGATCGGCGTCATGTCCTTGACGCCGGCGGTGGTCATGCAGCGCATCATCCAGCGTGCGAAGGCATGCCAGGCGATGATGAGACCGAACTCCATCTCGGAGAGTTCGGGCGATTTCGGCGAGATCAGGTGCTGGGAGGACACGATGCGGGTGGCTTCTCTCATGGCTGCCTCCAGTGTGGAAGACAAGGTTTTGCAGAGGTTTTGCAAAAAAAACGTGTACGTTTTGTTGACAAGATACCCACAAAATCTCTATTGTGCAATAACGGTGACTTATCGAAGACCCGTCGCCGCCCGCCAATCCGCGTTCCGGGCTTCTCGCCCTCCTCTATCAGGAGTAATCGCCATGCGCTTCCCGCGTCCCCTCGTCAAGGTGATCGCCACTTCGCTCGTCGGTCTGGGCCTGGCCGCTGCCGCCCACGCCCAGACCGCGTGGGACATGCCCACGCCCTATCCGGCCAGCAACTTCCACACCGAGAACATCCAGCAGTTCGCCAAGGAGGTCGACGAGGCCACCGGCGGCAAGCTCAAGATCACCGTCCATGCCAACGGCTCGCTGTTCAAGGCCAACGAGATCAAGCGTGCCGTGCAGTCCGGGCAGGCGCAGATCGGCGAGCTGATCATCTCGGGCCTCGCCAACGAGGATGCGCTCTACGCGCTCGACACCGTGCCCTTCCTCGCCACCGGCTACGCCGACTCGAAGAAATTGTGGCAGGCCTCCAAGACGGCGGTGGAGGCGCGCCTGGCCAAGAACGGTCTCAAGATCCTCTATTCGGTGGCCTGGCCGCCCCAGGGTCTGTACTCCATGACCGAGCTCAAGACCATCGGCGACCTCAAGGGCATGAAGATCCGCTCCTACAGCCCGACGGTGGCGCGCATGATCGAGCTGATGGGGGGGCAGCCGGTGACCGTGCAGGCCGCCGACCTCACCCAGGCGCTGTCGACCGGCGTGGTGTCGGCCAACCTGACCTCCTCGGCCACCGGCTACGACACCAAGAGCTGGGAGCAGCTCAGCCACTACTACGACATCCAGGCCTGGCTGCCGAAGAACATCGTGTTCGTGTCGAAGAAGGCCTTCGACGCCCTCGATCAGCCCGCGCGCGACGCGCTGCTGAAGGCCGCCGCCGCCGCCGAGGAACGCGGCTGGAAGGTATCGGAGGAGAAGACGGCCTATTACATCGAGCAACTCAAGAGCCACGGCATGAAGGTGCAGCCGGCCCCCGCGGCGCTGCAGGCCGAGCTGCTCAAGGTCGGCGAGAGGATGACTGCCGAGTGGGTCGAGAAGGCCGGCCCGGATGGCCAGGCCATCCTCGACGCCTATCGCAAGCTCAAGTAATCGGCCGATGCACCGGCCCCGCCGTGGCGGGGCCTTCTTGTTCAGGAGATCGCCCATGAGAGCGTTCCTCGATTCCTTGTACCGCCTGTCCGGGGCGCTCGCCGCGGTCGGCATGGTGGCCACGCTGGTGCTGGTCGCGACCGGCGTCTTCACGCGCCCGCTCGGCATCTACCTGCCCGGCACCGACGACTACGCCGGCTACGCGATGGCGGCCTGCGGCTTCCTCGCGCTGGCCTACACCTTCAAGCACGGCGAGCACATCCGCGTGAGTCTGGTGCTCGAGCGCGTCGGCCCGCGCCTGCGCGCGGCGCTGGAGTGGTTCTCGCTCGCCGCGGGCACCGCGGTGGCGGCGATGCTGGCCTTCTACGCCGTGCGCATGGTGCTGCAGTCGCACGAATTCGAGGAGATCTCGCAGGGCGTGGACGCCACGCCACTGTGGATTCCGCAACTGTCGATGGCCTTCGGCTCGGTCGTGCTGCTGATCGCGCTGATCGACGACTTGGTGATGACCACCCTGGGGCGCGCACCGGCGCGACTCGCCACCCACAGCGGCGAAGCCGCGCGCATGGAATAAGAGGAGCGCGCCATGGAAGTCATGATTGCGGCCGTACTGATCGGCCTGATGCTGGCGCTGCTCGCCGGCGGCGTATGGATCGGCCTTGCGCTGATGGCGATCGGCATCCTCGGCATGCTCGGCTTCACGCCGCGCGCGCCGGGCGACGGCATGGCGGTGGCGATCTGGAGCCACGGTTCGAGCTGGACCCTGACCGCGCTGCCGCTGTTCCTGTGGATGGGCGAGATCCTCTTCCGCACCAAGCTGTCGGAAGACATGTTCAAGGGCCTGTCGCCCTGGCTGGAACGCCTGCCGGGCCGCCTGCTCCACACCAACATCATCGGCTGCACCTTGTTCGCCGCGGTGTCGGGCTCGTCGGCGGCGACCTGCGCCACCATCGGCAAGATCGCGCTGCCCGAGCTGCAGCGCCGCGGCTACCCCGAGTCGATGGCGCTGGGCACCCTGGCCGGTGCCGGCACGCTGGGCCTGCTGATCCCGCCCTCGATCATCATGATCGTGTACGGCGTGGCGGCGGACGTGTCGATCTCCAAGCTCTTCATCGGTGGTGTGCTGCCCGGCATCCTGCTGGCGAGCCTGTTCATGGGTTGGGTGGTGGTGTGGTCGCTGATGAACCCGGGCAAGATCCCCGCCGCCGACCTCAAGACCGACTTCATGGGCAAGCTGCGCGCCTCGAAGAACCTGATCCCGGTGATCCTGCTGATCGGCGGCGTGCTCGGCTCGATCTACAGCGGCATCGCCACCGCGACCGAGGCCGCCGCGATCGGCGTGATCGGCAGCCTGATCATCGCCGCCAGCCAGCGCACGCTCAATCGCAAGAGCTTCTTCGGTGCGCTGATGGGCGCCACCCGGCTGTACTGCATGATCGCGCTGATCCTCGCCGGCTCGGCCTTCCTGACCCTCGCGATGGGCTACATCGGCCTGCCCCGCCATCTCGCCGAGTGGATCGGCGGGCTCGGCCTCACCCCGGGCATGCTGCTGGTGGCGCTGGCGATCTTCTACATCCTGCTCGGCTGCTTCCTCGACGGCATTTCGATCGTGGTGCTGACGATGGCGGTGCTGATGCCGACGATCCAGGCCGCGGGCATCGATCCGCTGTGGTTCGGCATCTTCGTGGTGGTGGTGGTGGAGATGGCGCAGGTCACCCCGCCGGTCGGCTTCAACCTCTTCGTGCTGCAGGGCCTCACCGGGCGCGACATGACGGTGATCGCGCGCTACGCGCTGCCCTACTTCCTGCTGATGGTGCTGGCGGTGGTGCTGCTGTACACCTTCCCCGGCCTGGTGACCTGGCTGCCCGGGCACATGATCGGGTGACGGGCTCCGCGCCCGCGGCCGCTGGCGTTCAGTCGCCGGGCGCGGGCGCCGTATCTGCGCAAGGGCCGGCGGCGAGTTCCGCCGCACGCGCCTCGGCCGCCAGCCAGTCGTGCACCGTGGCCACGCGCGGATCGGCGAGCGCCCCGGCGGAATGGATCACGCAGTAGCGCTTGCCGGTGCGCACCGACTGCGCGAAGGGCGCCACCAGGCGGCCGCTGTCGAGCTCGTCGGTGATCAGGGTGCGGCGCGCGATCGCCACCCCCATGCCGGCGATCGCGCACTGCATGGTGATGTGGTTGCGGTTGAACATGTAGCCGCGCCGTACCTCCACCTGGGGTGCGCCGATGGCCTTCAGGTAGCGCTCCCACTCGGCGTAGGGCGGGCTCCCGCGCCAGGCGGTCATGTCGTGCAGCAGCGGGTAGTGGCGCAGGTCCTCGGCGCCGAGCAGCGGTGGACGGCCTTCGAGCAGGCGTGGCGAGCACACCGGGAAGATCTCCTCTTCCAGCAGCACGGTGCTCTGGAAGCCGGGGTAGCTGCCGTCGTTGAGGTCGATCGCGAGGTCGAACTCGCCGTCGCGCAGCGAGTACGTGCTGTCCTCGGCCTCGACCTGCAGCTCGATCTGCGGAAAGCGCGCCATCAGGCGCGGCAGACGCGGGACCAGCCAGGTGGCGAGGAAGGAGGGCAGGGTGCGCACCCGTACCACGCCGCTGAGCGCGCCGCCACGCAGGCGGCCGATGGCGAGCTCGACCGCGGCGTAGGCCGGATCGACCGCGGCGAGCAGGCGCTTGCCCGCGTCGGTGAGCTCCAGCCGGCGGGGCAGGCGGCGGAACAGGCGCTGGGCGAGCCAGTCCTCGAGCAGCTTGATCTGCTGGCTCACCGCGCCGGTGGTGATGTTGAGCTCCTCGCCGGCGCGGGTGAAGGACAGGTGACGCGCGACGGCGAGGAAGACGCGTAGCCGGGTATGGATCTGGGAGGGTGCGCTCGTAGCCATGGTTTAGTTTTGCTAAAGAAAAGATCAATAACTATCGATTGAGCACCCGCCCATCCAGCTGGAGAATGCCGCTCATGCACTGATAAGTATTTTCGTGCTTAGCAGAATTAAATCAACAAGCCGTTTCCCCTCGGAGTCTCCCATGTCCATCAGCGTACTCGACCTGTTCAAGATCGGCGTCGGTCCGTCCAGCTCGCACACGGTCGGGCCGATGCGGGCCGCGCACGATTTCGTCGCCGAGCTGCAGCGCCGCGGCCTGCTCGACCAGGTGCGCCGCATCGAGGCGAAGCTCTACGGCTCGCTGTCGGCGACCGGCGTTGGCCACGGCACCGACCGCGCGGTGGTGGCCGGCCTGATGGGCGCGCGCCCGGACGAGGTTGATCCCGACTTCCTGGTGGGCGCGGTCGATGCGGTGCGCATCGATGCCAGCCTGCCGCTAGGCGGCACGACGGCGGTGCCCTTCGAGTGGACGCGCGACCTGCGCCTGCTGCCGGTGAGCCTGCCCTACCATCCCAACGCGATGCGCCTGGCCGCGCACGGCGAGGCTGGCGTGCTGTACGAGAACACCTACTACTCGGTGGGTGGCGGCTTCGTGGTCGACGAGGCGCAGGCGCAGTCGGGCGCGCCGGCCGAGGCCGCGGTCGCCGTGCCCTATCCCTTCGACACCGGCGCAGAGCTGCTCGCCCAGTGCCGCCGCCACGGCCTGCGCATCAGCGAGCTGATGCTGGCCAACGAGTCGGCCTGGCGCAGCGAGGCGGAGACGCGCGCCGCGCTGCTGCGCATCTGGGACGTGATGCGCGCCTGCGTGACGCGCGGCGTGGGCCACGAGGGCGTGCTGCCCGGCGGGCTCAACGTGCGCCGGCGCGCGCCGGGGCTGTATCGCAAGCTCAGCGAGCAGGCGAGCGGGCGCAACATGATCAGCGACTCGATGAGCGCGCTCGACTGGGTCAACCTCTACGCGCTCGCGGTCAATGAAGAGAACGCCGGCGGCGGCCGCGTCGTCACGGCGCCCACCAATGGTGCGGCCGGTATCATCCCGGCGGTGATGCACTACTACATGAAGTTCATGCCCGGCAGCGACGAGCGCGACGTGGAGAACTTCCTCCTCGCCGCCGCCGCGGTCGGCGTGCTGTGCAAGAAGAACGCCTCCATCTCCGGCGCCGAGGTCGGCTGCCAGGGCGAGGTCGGCTCGGCCTGCGCGATGGCCGCCGCGGGCCTGGCCGAAGTGCTCGGCGGCACGCCCGAGCAGGTCGAGAACGCCGCCGAGATCGGCCTCGAGCACAACCTCGGCCTGACCTGCGACCCGGTCGGCGGCCTGGTGCAGGTGCCCTGCATCGAGCGCAACGCGATGGCCTCGATCAAGGCCATCAACGCCGCCCAGCTCGCCCTGCGCGGCGACGGCGCGCACACGGTCTCGCTCGACCAGGTGATCCGGACCATGCGCGACACGGGCCGCGACATGCTCGACAAGTACAAGGAGACCTCCCGCGGCGGCCTCGCCGTCAGCTTTCCGGAGTGCTGAGCGCCGCCACACCGGATCTCCAGCCGAATGTCCACCCGTTCCACCCCCGACCCGGCACAGCCCATCCCGCACGTGCCCGGGTCCAGCCTCACCCGGCTTCCCTAACCACAACGTCATCCACGAGGAGACACTCAATGACCACCGCAAACCCCACGGCTCTGCAGCGCGTGATGCGCATGAGCCTCATCTCCCAGATCGCCATCGGTCTGGTCCTCGGCATCGCACTGGCGCTGATCGCGCCGGGCGCCACCAAGTCGGTCGCGCTGCTCGGCGACCTCTTCATCGCCGCGCTGAAGGCGGTCGCGCCGATCCTGGTCTTCGTGCTGGTGGCGGCGGCGATCGCCAACCACAGGCACGGCCAGCCGACGCACATGCGCCCGATCCTCGTCCTCTACCTGCTCGGCACCTTCGCCGCCGCGGTGGTGGCGGTGATCGCCAGCTTCGCCTTCCCGACCACGCTGGTGCTCGACACCGCGGCCGCGACCGGCAACCCGCCGGGCGGCATCCTCGGGGTGCTCAAGAACCTGCTGCTGAGCGTCGTCTCCAATCCGGTGCGCGCGCTCATGGAAGCCAATTTCATCGGCATCCTGGCGTGGGCGATCGGCCTCGGCGTCGCGCTGCGCCATGCCGCGGAGAGCACCCGCAAGATGGTCAATGACGTCGCGGATGCGGTGTCCTCGATCGTGCAGGTGGTGATCCGCTTCGCCCCGCTCGGCATCTTCGGCCTGGTCGCCGCCACCATGGGCGAGTCCGGCTTCGACGCGCTGCTCGGCTACGGCAAGCTGCTGATGGTGATCGTGGGCTGCATGGTCTTCGTCGCCCTGGTGGTCAACCCGCTGTTCGTGTTCTGGAAGCTGCGCACCAACCCCTATCCGCTGGTGTTCACCTGCCTGCGCGAGAGCGGCGTCACCGCCTTCTTCACCCGCAGCTCGGCCGCCAACATCCCCATCAACCTCGAGCTGTGCAAGCGCATGGGCCTGCACGAGGACACCTATTCGATCTCGATCCCGCTCGGCGCCACGATCAACATGGCTGGCGCGGCGATCACGATCTCGGTGATGGCGCTCGCCGCGGCGCACACCCTCGGCATCGCGACCGACTTCCCGACCGCGCTGCTGCTGTGCCTGGTGTCCGCGCTCGCCGCATGCGGCGCCTCGGGCGTGGCGGGGGGCTCGCTGCTGCTGATCCCGATGGCCACCAGCCTGCTGGGCGTCCAGGCCGACGTGGCGATGCAGGTGGTGGCGATCGGCTTCGTCATCAGCGTGGTGCAGGACTCGTGCGAGACCGCGCTGAACTCCTCGACCGACGTCCTCTTCACCGCCGCCGCCTGCGCGGCGGAGAGCGGCGAGCCGCTCCAGCTGGATCGCACCTGATTCCGGCATGACCGTGCGCCTGCGCCACGGCGCAGGTGTCCGTGCGGCGGCCGTCGCGGCCTCCGCGCGTGGCGGGGCTCCGGCCCCGCGCCTTCCCTGAATCAAGCCCTGCCCGGGGGGCTTCCAATCCCCGGGCACTGCAACGGAGTCGTCATGAACAAGAATCCCGCAACTGCCGTCGAACAGAGCGGCAAGCCCCAATCCCCGGCGCGCGAGCGCTTCCTCGCCCACCTGCACGGTGTCGTCGATCAGATCCGCGCCGACGGCTTCTACAAGGCCGAGCGCGTCATCGACAGCCCTCAGGGTGCCCAGGTCCACCTCGGCACCGGTGCGGATGTCCTCAACTTCTGCGCCAACAACTACCTCGGGCTCGCCAACGACCCGCGCCTGGTCAAGGCCGCCCAGGACGGCCTGGCCGAGGACGGCTTCGGCATGGCGTCGGTGCGCTTCATCTGCGGCACGCAGTCGGTGCACAAGCAGCTCGAGGCGAGCATCTCGAAGTTTCTCGGCACCGAGGACACCATCCTGTACGGCAGCTGCTTCGACGCCAACGGCGGCCTGTTCGAGACCCTGCTCACCGAAGAGGACGCGGTCATCTCCGACGAGCTCAACCACGCCTCCATCATCGACGGCGTGCGCCTGTGCAAGGCCAGGCGCTACCGCTACCGCAACAACGACATGGCCGACCTCGAGGCGCAGCTGCAGGCCGCGGACGCCGCCGGCGTGCGCTTCAAGCTGATCGCCACCGACGGCGTGTTCTCCATGGACGGCGTGATCGCCGACCTGAAGTCGGTCTGCGACCTGGCCGACAAATATGGCGCGCTGGTGATGGTCGACGACTCCCATGCCGTCGGCTTCGTCGGCACGCACGGCCGTGGAACGGCGGAATACTGCGGCGTGGAAGGCCGCGTGGACATCATCACCGGCACGCTCGGCAAGGCGCTGGGGGGCTCCTCGGGAGGCTATACCTCGGGGCACAAGGAGATCATCGAACTGCTGCGCCAGCGCTCGCGGCCCTATCTGTTCTCCAACACGCTCGCGCCCTCCATCGCCGCGGCCTCGATCAAGGTGATGGAGCTGCTCGCGAGTGACGAAGGTCTTGAACTGTGCCGTCGCGTCAAGGAAAACGGCGAACATTTCCGCCGCGAGATGACCAGGCTCGGCTTCACGCTGGCGGGCAAGGATCACCCCATCGTCCCGGTCATGCTCGGCGATGCGCAACTGGCCGGTCGCATGGCCGAAGAGCTGCTGAAGGAAGGCATCTACGTGATCGGCTTCTCCTTCCCGGTCGTGCCCAAGGGCAAGGCCCGCATCCGCACGCAGATGAGCGCCGCGCACACCACGGCGCAGATCGACCGCGCGGTGGCGGCCTTTGCCAAGGTGGGCAAGGCACTCGGCGCGATTGCGTGAGCACGACCACTGATATCGATTGAGAGGAATCCCATGAAGGCCTTGGCCAAATTGACCCCGTCGGTGGGGCTCACGCTGACCAGCGTGGAAAAGCCGGAAGTCGGACCCAACGACGTCCTCATCAAGATCAAGAAGACCGCGATCTGCGGCACGGACATCCATATCTGGAAGTGGGACGAGTGGGCGCAGAAGACCATTCCCGTCCCCATGCACGTCGGCCACGAGTACGTCGGCGTGATCGCCGAGATGGGCCAGGAGGTGCGCGGCTTCAAGATCGGCGACCGCGTGTCGGGCGAGGGGCACATCACCTGCGGTTTCTGCCGCAACTGCCGCGCCGGCCGTCGCCACCTCTGCCGCAACACCGTGGGCGTCGGCGTGAACCGCGCGGGCGCGTTCGCCGAGTACCTGGCGATCCCGGCGGTCAATGCGTTCAAGATCCCCGACGACATCTCCGACGACCTCGCGGCGATCTTCGACCCCTTCGGCAACGCCACCCATACCGCGCTGTCCTTCAACCTGGTCGGCGAGGACGTGCTCATCACCGGCGCCGGCCCGATCGGCATCATGGCGGTGGCGATCGCGCGTCACGTCGGCGCGCGCCATGTCGTCATCACGGACGTCAACGATCACCGCCTGGAGCTCGCCCGCAAGATGGGCGCGACGCGCGCGGTGAATGTGAGCCGCGAGAACCTCGCCGACGTGAAGACCGAGTTGCACATGGTCGAAGGCTTCGACGTCGGCCTCGAGATGTCGGGCGTGCCGTCGGCGTTCACCTCGATGCTCGAGCACATGAACCACGGCGGCAAGATCGCGCTGCTGGGCATTCCGCCGTCCAACACCGCGATCGACTGGAACCAGGTCATCTTCAAGGGCCTGGAGATCAAGGGCATCTACGGCCGCGAGATGTTCGAGACCTGGTACAAGATGGTCGCCATGCTGCAGAGCGGGCTGGACCTGAGCCCGATCATCACCCACCACTACCCGGTCGAGGAGTTCAAGACCGGCTTCGAGACCATGCTCTCGGGCAACAGCGGCAAGGTGATCCTGGACTGGGAAGCGCTGGCCGCCTGATCCTTGTGCTGTGGCAAACAGGACAGAGCCCGCGCAGGCCCGGGCTCTGTCCGTTGGCGGGCCCGCGCAGGCCCGGGCTCTGTCCGTTGGCGGGCCCGCTCAGAGTTCGTCCAGCCGCGCCAGCCAGTGCGCGGCCTGCGCCAGCGTGGCGGCGCGCTCGCCCGCGTCCATCTTCGCCCACGCCTTGTACGGCATCGCCATGCGCGGGTTGCGTGCGAAGCGCGCCTCGTGGCGCAGCAGGAAATCCCAGTACAGGCTGTTGAAGGGGCAGGCCGGCTTGCCGCTGGCGCCGTGGCGGCGCCTGGGGTCGTAGGCGCAGCCCTTGCAATAGTCCGACTGCTTGCCGATGTAGCTCGCCGCGCCGGCGTAGGGCTTGCTCGCGATCACGCCGCCGTCGGCGAACTGGCTCATGCCGCGGGTGTTGGGCATCTCCACCCACTCGAAGGCGTCGATGTAGATGCCCAGGTACCAGGCGTCCACCGCGTCCGGGTCGCAGCCCGCCAGCAGCGCGAAGTTGCCGGTGATCATCAGGCGCTGGATGTGGTGGGCGTAGGCGGTGTCGAGCGATTGCGCGATGGCGTGGCGCAGGCAGGCCATCTTCGTGTCGCCGCTCCAGTACCACTCCGGCAGCGGGCGCCGGGCGTCGAGCGCATTGGCCTGCGCATAGCCCGGCATGCGCGCCCAATACACGCCGCGCACGAACTCCCTCCAGCCCAGGATCTGGCGCACGAACCCCTCGCAGCTCGCCAGCTCCACCTTGCCCGCCTGCCAGGCGGCGAGCGCGGCGTCGATGACCTCGCGCGGGTGCAGCAGCTTGACGTTGAGCGCGAACGACAGCCCGGAGTGGAACAGCGTGGTCGAGCGCGTGCTCATCGCGTCCTGGTAGGGGCCGAACCAGGGCAGGGCGTGCTCGATGAAGTGCGCCAGCCCGGCACGCGCCTCGCGCCGGGTGATCGGCCAGCGCAGCTGGTCGGCATGGGGCGCACCGATGGTTCGCACGCCCGCCGCGACGATCTCGTCCCACAGCGCGCAGAGGTCGTGGCCGCGCCAGGGCCATGCCGGCGCGGGCGGGTCGCCCGGCCATTTCTCGCGGTTCTGCGCGTCGAAGTTCCACACCCCGCCCACGGGGACGTCGTCGGCGTCGACCAGGATGCGGTGGCGGCGGCGCAGGTCGCGGTAGAAGAACTCCATGCGCGGCACCTTGGCGGCAAAGCGCTGCGCGAGTTCGGCACGCTCGGCGAGGAAGTGCTCGCTGCCGACCACCGCCTGCGGCAGGCCGAGCGTCTGCGCGGCCTCGTCCAGCAGGCGCTCCACCCGCCACTCGTCGGCCTCCATGCGCTCGAAGCGGGTCGCGCCGCACTCGGCCGCCACCTGCGCCAGGTTGGCGGCGAAGGACTGGCGGTTGTCGGCGTCGCCGATCTTCAGGTAGCGCACGCGATGACCGGCGGCCTGCAGCGCGGCGGCGAAGGCGCGCATCGCGGCGAAGATCGCCAGCACCTTCTGCGCATGGTGGCGGACGTAGTCGGTCTCGCTGCGCACCTCCATCATGAGGTACAGCGCGTCGGCGCGCGGGGCGCGGAACCAGGAGTGGGCGGCGTGGAGCTGGTCGCCGAGGATCAGGCGGAGAGTGGTCATCGTGACGAAGGGCGGGCGAGCTTGTGGTGTCGGCGTGCGTCGGTTCGGCGCGCCGTCATTCTAGGGCGAGGGGCCGCGACCGTGCCCGCTGCCCTGCCCGCGGGGGAAGTCCGTATGCATTTTGTGGTTGCAGTCGGTGCGCTTGATCCGGACACTGTTGTGCCCGAGTCGGGCTGCTCGACCGGCCGCGATCATCAAGGACAACAGGGCTGCACATGAACGACGACAACGCTCGCCTGAGGGCGGCCATCGACACGCTGCGCGTCCCGATCTACATGAAGGATGCGGACGGGCGCTATGTCTACGCCAACGATCTCGCGTGCTCGCTGCTGAAACGCTCGCGTGACGATGTCGTCGGCCGCTGCGACCAGGATCTTTTTCCGCCGGATCAGGCCGAGGTCCTGCGCCGCAACGACCTGCAGGTCATCGCGACCGCCAGGGCGGTGGTCATCGAGGAATATCTGAGCTTTCCCGACGCGCCCGTGCCGCGCTGCTGCATGAACATCAAGCAGCCGGTCGTCGACGCCGGCGGCCGCCCGGTCGGCGTGATCGGCCTTGCCATCGACATCGAGGCGCGCAAGCAGCAGGAGCGGGAGCTGGTCGGCCTCAAGAACGACTATGCCGCGATCCTCCAGGCCCTGCCCGATCCCTTGTTCGAGTTCGACATCGAAGGCCGCTGCCACGGCTACCGCACTCCCGACGAGGATCTGCTCGCCGCGCCGCCCGAAGTGTTCCTGGGGCGCACCGTGCGCGAGGTGCTGCCGCCGGAAGAGGCCGAGGTCTGTCTCGAGGCCCTGCGCGAGGCGGCGGCGAAGGGGCGCTCCACGGGCAAGGTGTTCAAGGTGGAGGCGCCCCAGGGCACGCGCTGGTTCGAGCTCTCGGTGGCGCCGATGGCCAGCGCGGCGGGCCGGACGCAGCGCTTCAACGTGCTTTCGCGCGAGGTGACCGCCCGCGAGCGCATGGAGCGCGCGCTGCAGGAGCAGGAGTCGCTGCTGCGCGCCGTGGTGGACAACACCCCGGTGGAATACTGGGCGCGCGACCTCGACGGGCGCTGCACCCTGCAGAACGCGATGACGGTGGCGCACTGGGGCGACCTGCTCGGCCAGCGTCCGGAAGAGAGCGCGAAGGAACCCGCGGCACGGACCGAGTGGCTGGAGACCAACCGCCGTGCCTACGCCGGCGAGACCGTCCATCGCGAGGTCGAGTACGAGGTCGACGGCGAGACGCGCATCTTCCAGTGCCTGGTCGCGCCGATCCGCGTGGGCGGCGAGGTGGTGGGCATCTTCGGTTTCAACCAGGACATCACCGAGCGCAAGCGCCAGGAGCACCAGATCCACGAGCTCGCCTTCTTCGATCCGCTGACCCGGCTGCCCAACCGGCGTCTGATGTTCGACCGCCTGGAGCGGGCCTTGGGCAGCAGTGCGCGTCGCCGGCACCAGGGCGCGCTGCTGCTGATCGACCTCGACCACTTCAAGGAGCTCAACGATTCCCACGGCCACGAGGCCGGAGACCAGCTGCTGATGAAGGTCGCCGCGCGCCTCGGGCTGAGCATCCGCGAGGGCGACACGGCCGCGCGCCTGGGGGGCGACGAGTTCGTGGTGATCCTGGAGGACCTCGAGGACGTCGCCGACGAGCTCCTGCACATCAAGGCGGTCGCGGACCGCATCGGCCGGGAGCTCGGCCGACCCTTCCAGCTGCAGCGCGGCACGGCGGGCGAGACGATCTCCTACCAGTGCTCGGCCAGCATCGGCATCAGCGCCTTCGGCGAACCGGGCGTCGGCGCGGCCGAGCTGCTGCGTCGTGCCGATACCGCGCTCTACCAGGCCAAGGCCGCGGGGCGCAACGCGGTCAGCTTCTTCGACCCGATCATGCAGGCCGCGGTCACCGCGCGCGCGCGCCTGCATTCCGACCTGCGCCAGGCGATCCGCGGAGGCCAGTTCGAGCTGCATTACCAGGTCCAGGTGGATGCGCAGCGACGGCCCGCGGGCGCCGAGGCGCTGGTGCGCTGGCGTCATCCCGAGAAGGGGCTGATCCACCCGGGCGGATTCATCGACCTCGCCGAGGAAACCGGGCTGATCGTGCCGCTCGGCCACTGGGTGCTGGCGACGGGGTGCCGGCAGCTCGCGCTGTGGGCCCGCCACCCCGCGACCGCGCACCTGCGGCTTGCGGTCAACGTGAGCGCGCGTCAGTTCCGTCAGCCGTCCTTCGCCGACGAGGTGCGTGCGCTGCTCGAACAGACCGGCGCGCCGGCGGACCGCCTCAAGCTCGAGCTGACCGAGAGCAGCCTGATCGAGGACACCGAGGCGGTGATCGAGCGCATGGAGACGCTGCGTGCGCTCGGCATCCGTTTCGCGCTCGACGACTTCGGCACCGGTTACTCCTCGCTCGCCTATCTCAAGCGCCTGCCGCTGGCGCAGTTGAAGATCGACCAGTCTTTCGTGCGCGACCTGATGTCCGATCCCAACGATGCCAGCATCGTGCGCACCATCCTCGCCCTCGGCGACAGCCTCGGCCTCGCCGTGATCGCCGAAGGGGTCGAGACCGAGGCGCAGTATGCCTTCCTGGCGGCGCACGGCTGCCGCGCCTACCAGGGCTACCTGTTCGGGCAGCCGGTCGCGCTGGACGTGTTCGAGGCCGGGCTGGCGGCGTCGGACGGCTGATCAGCTGCCGCGCAGCACGTCGAGGTCGGCGCGGTTGCGCTCGTCGGTGTAGGGCAGGGCGGGTTCCTGCGCCGCGTGCGCCGTGGACGGGGCGGAGCAGATCACCAGCACGTTGCCCTGCGGGCGGTCGCGGAACAGCACCTCGACCGCGCACGCGCCGTACTCGGCCTGGATGCTCGCCAGCAGGCTGCGCGCGTAGGGGCTGGCGAGCTCGCGGTCGAGGATCAGGTTGGCGGCGAGGACGCCGCCCGGCTTCAGCACGGCACGGGTGGCGCGCCAGAACTCGCGCGTGACCAGGTGGGCGGGGATGCTGGTGAGCGCGCTGTAGACGTCGACCACCACCGCGTCGTGGCGCGCGGCGGTCTCGCGCAGGTGGGCACGCGCGTCGGCGGCGACGAACTCGCCGCGCACCGGCTCGCGCAGGAAGTCGCGCTCGGCGATCTCCTTCACCGCGGGGTCGATATCGACATAGACGTAACGATTGAGCGGCTCGCGGTGCGAGAGCGTGAAGCCGCCGGCGCCCAGCACCAGCACGCTGCGCCCGCGGAAGCCGAGCTCGTCGAGCAGCAGGTCGCGCAGGCGGCGGATGTAGCGCGCGTAGCGCGGCGGCTCGCCGGCGTCGAGGATGGAGGCCGGCGAGTTGTTGATGCGCAGGACCTCGGGTGCCACGTAGCCGGGGATCGCCACCGCCTCGACGCGGTAGGTGGCGTAGGCGGTCTCGATCTGCTGCGGCAGCACCAGGTTGGCCACCAGCGCCATGCCCGCGATCGCGAGCGCCGCCGCGGCCGACGGCAGGCGCGCACCAGCCGCGCGGCCGAGCGCCGGTACCGCTGTGAGCAACAGGCCGGCGCACACCAGCACCGCCGCGCCCACGCCCAGCCACTGCATCACCCCCATCGACAGCGTCAGCGCGCCCAGGAAGGAGCCCAGCGTTGACCAGTACAGCGCCGCCCCGCTGCGCGCGCCGACGCGCTCGTGGCGCAGCAGGTTGGTGAGGATGGGCACGGTCTGGCCGAGCAGCCAGGCCACCGGGCACAGCACGCCGCACACCACCACCGCCCAGGCCACCGGTGCCGGCTGCAGCCGGGCGAAGGCCAGCTCCACCACCGGACCCGCCAGCCCGAGCGCGATCAGCGCCGCGGCGAGCAGGAAGTTGCGCCGCACGCGCGCGAGGTAGTCGCCAGCCACCTGCCCGCCGGCCTGGTAGCCGAGCGCCAGCGCGAGCAGGAAGAAGGCGATCGTCGGCGCGGTGACCGTGATCGCGCTGCCCACGTGCGGCACCAGCCGGCGCAGCGCGAGGATCTCGGCGCCGAGCGAGACGAAGCCCTCGACGAAGACGAGCAGGAAGAGCAGGGCGGGCGACAGCGACAGGGCGGGGGAGGGCACGGCGGGCGCCGTCCCGGGGCTGCCGGAGACCGGAGCGTGCATCGCGGAGGTCCTCGCGTGGTGAAGGGGGCGCCTTGGAGGCGACCGATTATCCGGCGCGTTGCCGCCGTAGGCCAGCACGCCTGTGCGCAGTGTTGCGCTGCGCTCCCCCGGCCGATGCCGGCAAGGCCGGAATCGGCTACCCTGCCGCCTGTCTCCTTGTCCCGCCCCGTCTACCCATGGCCCAGCCCACCCTCAAGCAGCGCAAGACCTTCGCCCTCATCCGCATCTTCGGCGGCATGGTCGCCGCGCTCTACCTGAGCTTCGTCGTCGTCACCAACATGCTCGCCGGCCATGCGCTTGAAGGCGAGCTGCTTTATTCCGCCCTGGTCGCGCTCGCCGGCTACGGCTACGCGGCCTGGTACCTGCGCGAGCTCGCCGCGGTGGCGCGCGAGGAGCGCGGCGGCCGATGAGGGCGGCGCGAACGGACCTCGCCGCGGCTGGGTCCGCCAATCCGCTGTCGGCCAACTCGCCCTCCGCTGCACGAACGCGCAACGCGGCGCCCTGCGACGATCGTCTGGCGTGAGCAGGTCTGCACGGCTGCCCGAAGGCTGGCGCTCTCCTCTCTCGGGGAGGGGGTGGCGCAGCGACAGGAGGGTAGTGTGGTGAGCCGCCGCGTCCGCCCTTCGCCCCTGTTGCGTGCCATCGAGCGCGCCACCACCGCGATGACCCGGCGCGCGCTCCGCGCCGGCGCGGATGCCGCCGGCAAGGCCGCAGCGCGCGGGGTCGAGGCGATGTCCGCGCCCTACCGCCTGCCGGTGTCGGCCGGCGACTGGATCACCGGACAGGCGATCGGGCCGGCGGGCCTGCGCCGCTTCCGGCTTTTTCGTCCGGCAGGCGTGCGCAGCAGCGAACGCCTGCCGCTGCTGGTGATGCTGCACGGCTGCGGCCAGAACGCCGCGGCCTTCGCGCGCAGCACGCGCATGGACCGGCTCGCCGCGCGCGAGCGCTTCCTGGTGCTCTACCCGGAGCAGGACCTGGCCGCCAACCCGCAGGGCTGCTGGAACTGGTACGACACGCGCAGCCATCGCGCCGAGGCCGAGGCGGCGACCCTGATCGCGGCGATCGACCAGGCCTGCCTGCTCTACCCGGTCGACCGCGAGGCGGTGGCAGTGGCCGGCCTGTCGGCGGGGGCGAGCATGGCGGGCCTGCTCGCGGTGCGCTGGCCGGAGCGCTTCTGCGCGGTCGCGATGCACGCCGGCGTCGCCCCGGGCGCGGCGCGCTCGGCGGCCGGGGCGCTGGCAGCGATGCGCGGCCGCAGCCTGCCCTCGATCGCGGTCGAGCGCGGGAACCGACCGCCGCTGCTGGTGATCCACGGCAGCGACGACCACGTGGTGTCGGTACGCAACGCCCACGCCGCTGCCGAGCAGTGGGCCGCCGCGCTCGGCGTGCGCGCCGCCGATCCCCGCCGGGTGCAACGCGGGGCGCGCCGCGCGATGATGGTGACCGACTGGCGCGCGCGCCGCCGGGTATGCGTCCGCCTGTGCGAGGTCGAGCGCCTCGGCCATGCCTGGAGCGGCGGCGCCGCCGGCGAGCACTTCAGCGACCCGCAGGGGCCGGATGCATCGACGCTGATCTGGCGCTTCGTGCAGGGGAGCCTGCTTGGGCGTGAGGCGTGAGGCGTGAGGCGTGAGGCGTGAGGCGTGAGGCGCCCGCGAAGAGCGGCGACGAGGATTCTCGTAGGAGCGACGCGAGTCGCGATTGCAGCGGCGAAGCGAGCGCAAGCGCATGACGGCGCCGCCCGCTCGCGACTTGCGTCGCTCCCACGAAAGCCGCCGCGGCTGCGTGAATTCCCGTCTCGTACGATCGAGCTGCACTGTAGGAGCGACGCGAGTCGCGATTGCAGCGGCGAAGCGAGCGCAAGCGCATGACGGCGCCGCCCGCTCGCGACTTGCGTCGCTCCCACGAAAGCCGCCGCGGCTGCGTGAATTCCCGTCTCGTACGATCGAGCTGCACTGTAGGAGCGACGCGAGTCGCGATTGCAGCGGCGAAGCGAGCGCAAGCGCATGACGGCGCCGCCCGCTCGCGACTTGCGTCGCTCCCACGAAAGCCGCCGCGGCTGCGTGAATTCCCGTCTCGTACGATCGAGCTGCACTGTAGGAGCGACGCGAGTCGCGATTGCAGCGGCGAAGCGAGCGCAAGCGCATGACGGCGCCGCCCGCTCGCGACTTGCGTCGCTCCCACGAAAACCGCCGCGGCTGCGTGAATTCCCGTCTCGTACGATCGAGCTGCACTGTAGGAGCGACGCGAGTCGCGATTGCAGCGGCGAAGCGAACGCAAGCGCATGACGGCGCCGCCCGCTCGCGACTTGCGTCGCTCCGACGAAAACCGCCGCGGCTGTGTGAATTCCCGTCTCGTACGATCGAGCTGCACTGTAGGAGCGACGCAAGTCGCGATTGCAGCGGCGAAGCGAACGCAAACGCATGACGGCGCCGCCCGCTCGCGACTTGCGTCGCTCCGACGAAAGCCGCCGCGGCTGCGTGAATTCCCGTCTCGTACGATCGAGCTGCACTGTAGGAGCGACGCAAGTCGCGATTGCAGCGGCGAAGCGAGCGCAAGCGCATGACGGCGCCGCCCGCTCGCGACTTGCGTCGCTCCCACAAAAACCGCCGCGTCTCCAGCCTCCGGTGTGCCGGGGGGCTTGCAGGCGCGACGCAAGTCGCGGTCTCATGTGGCCGCGGTGCCGGCCTGCCGTGTCGGCTGTGCTGGCGTAACGCTGCAGGCCAAGTGCTCAACTGGAGGAGAACGATCGATGTGCCTGTCCAACTTGCCCCTGCGCCGTCGTGTGCTGGGCGCCCTGCTCGCCCTGGCCGCAGGCGTATTCGGACCCCACGCCGCGGCGGGCGAGCGCATCACGGTGGCGGCGGCCTCCGACCTCAAGTTCGCGCTCGACGAGATCGTGGCCGAGTTCGGCCGCACGCATCCGGGCGACACTGTCGAAGTCGTCTACGGCTCCTCGGGCAAGTTCGCCACGCAGATCCGCCAGGGCGCGCCCTTCGATCTCTATTTCTCCGCCGACATCACCTACCCGCGCACGCTCGAGGCCGAGGGCCTCGCCCACGGCACGACCCGGCCCTACGCGCTCGGTCGCATCGTGCTGTGGAGCGCGACGCGCGACGCGCGCATGCTCGAACTGAAGGATCTCGCTGACCCGGCGATCGGCCGCATCGCCATCGCCAACCCGCGCCACGCCCCCTACGGCAAGCGCGCCGAGGAGGCCTTGCGCGCCGCCGGCGTGTGGGAAGCGGTGCAGCCGAGGCTGGTGCAGGGCGAGAACATCGCCCAGACCGCGCAGTTCGTGCAGACCGGCAACGCCGCGGTGGGCATCATCGCGCTGTCGCTGGCGCTCAACCCGGTGCTGGCTGCGCAGGGGGGCTACACGCTGATCGACGCCGGCCTGCACGAGCCGCTGGAGCAGGGCTTCATGCTCACCCGCGCTGCCGCCGGCAAGCCGCTCGCCACGGCTTTTGCCGAGTTCATCGGCAGCGAGTCGGCGCGCGCGGTGCTGCGGCGCTATGGCTTCGAGCTGCCGGCCGTGTCCGCGGGGCGGTGAGCGGGGGCTGCGGAGCGGCGCTGCCGGATCGCGACTTGCGTCGCTCCCACGAAAACCGTCGCGCCTCGGGACGCATGGGATCGCGACTTGCGTCGCTCCCACCAAAACCGTCGCGTCTCGGGACGCATGGGATCGCGACTTGCGTCGCTCCCACGAAAGCCGTCGCGTCTCGGGACGCGTGGGATCGCGATTTGCGTCGCGCCTACACGAGTGCTCTCCGGCGCGGCACAATGGGGCCCGCCGCCGCATGGGCGCGCCGTCCTGACGATCCTGCCCCCTTCATTCGCCCTCCATGCCGAACCTGACCGGCGCCGACTGGTCCGCCATCCGCCTCACCCTCGAGCTCGCCGCGGTCAGCACCATGCTGCTGCTGCTGCTCGGCACGCCGCTGGCGTGGTGGCTGGCGTGCACCCGCTCGCGCTGGAAGGGCGTGGTCGGCGCGGTCGTGGCGCTGCCGCTGGTGCTGCCGCCGACGGTGATCGGCTTCTACCTGCTGGTGGCGATGGGCCCGAACGGGCCGCTCGGCCGGCTCACCGAGGCGCTCGGCCTCGGCCTCTTGCCGTTCAGTTTTTCAGGACTGGTGGTGGGCTCGGTGGTCTACTCGCTGCCCTTCGTCGTGCAGCCGCTCGCCAACGCCTTCGAGGCCATCGGCCGCCGCCCGCTGGAGGTCGCCGCCACGCTGCGCGCCGGGCCCTGGGACCGCTTCTTCAACGTCGCGCTGCCGCTGGCTCGGCCGGGCTTCGTCACCGCCACCATCCTCGGCTTCGCCCACACTGTGGGCGAGTTCGGCGTGGTGCTGATGATCGGCGGCAACCTCCCCGACAGGACGCGGGTGGTCTCGGTGGCGATCTACGACCACGTCGAGGCGCTGGAGTACGCCCAGGCGCACTGGCTGTCGGGCGGCATGCTGGCGTTCAGCTTCGTGGTGCTGCTGGTGCTCTATGGACGGCGGCGCGGCAATGCGGGTGGAGGGGTGGGCTGATGGCCGACCATCCGCTGGCAACCGCTGCAACCGCTGCAACCGCTGCAACCGGCGCAACCGGCGCAACCGGCGCAACCGGCGCAACCGGCGCAACCGGCGGCGCCCAAGGCGCGACCGCGCCGGCCGCCGGCATCGAGGCGCGCTTCGCGGTGGACTACGCCGGCTTCCGCCTCGACGTCGACCTGCGCCTGCCCGGGCGCGGCGTCACCGCGCTGTTCGGTCACTCCGGCTCGGGCAAGACCACGCTGTTGCGCTGCGTCGCCGGGCTGGAGCCGGCGGCGCGCGGCCGCCTGGTGGTCAACGGCGAAGGCTGGCAGGACGACGCGCACGGCATCCGGGTGCCCACTCACCGCCGCGAGCTCGGCTACGTCTTCCAGGAGACGAGCCTGTTCCCCCACCTGTCGGTGCGGCGCAACCTCGAGTTCGGCCTGCGTCGCATCCCGGCGGCGGCGCGCCGCGTGCAGCTCGACCAAGCGGTGGCCCTGCTCGGCATCGAGGCCTTGCTCGTACGCATGCCCGATCGCCTCTCCGGCGGCGAGCGCCAGCGCGTCGGCATGGCGCGCGCGCTGCTCACCAGCCCGCGCATCCTGCTCATGGACGAGCCGCTCGCCGCGCTCGACCACAAGCGCAAGCAGGAGATCCTGCCCTACCTCGAGCGCCTGCACGATGAACTCGACATCCCGGTGCTGTATGTCAGCCATTCGCCCGACGAGGTCGTGCGGCTTGCGGACCACGTGGTCATGCTCGGTGCGGGCAAGGTGATGGCCGCCGGCGAACTGCACGCCACCATGGCGCGGCTCGACCTGCCCACCGCCTTCACCGAGGATGCCGGGGTGGTGGTCGACGGCACGGTGGCCGAACATGACGACCACGACCACCTCACCCGGCTGGATTTCCCCGGCGGCGCGGTGTGGGTGCAGCGCCAGCCCGTGGCCCTCGGCCGCCGCCTGCGCTTCCGCATCCACGCCCGCGACGTCAGCCTCGCCGACCACAAGGTGGAGGGCACCAGCATCCAGAACCTGCTGCCGGCGACGGTGACCGAAGTGGTCGGCGCCGACTCGCCGGCCCATGTGCTGGTGGGGCTGGATGCAGGCGGCACGGCGCTGATCGCCCGCATCACCCGACGCGCCGCCGAGCAACTGGTGCTGCGCCCCGGGCGGCGGATGTGGGCGCAGATCAAGTCGGTGGCGCTGCTGGGGTAAGCTTTCGCCAGCGTTCAGCCTCCTCGCCCGTCCGCCGTGGTCGGCTTGCGCTGCAATGTTCCGGAGCGCAATGCCGATGACGATCACCCTCTATCACTGCATCAACGCACGATCCTTCCGCGCCTTATGGATGCTGGAAGAGCTCGGGCTGCCTTATGAGCTGAAGGTGCTGCCCTTTCCGCCCCGCAGCCGGGACGAGCAGTACCTCGCGGTGAATCCGCTCGGCACCATACCGGCCTTCCTGGAGGACGACGTGTGGATGAGCGAGTCGGCGGCGATCTGCCAGTACCTGGCGGTACGCCATTCCCCGCACGCGCTCGACGTCGGCGCAGACGAGGCCGACTTTGGCGCTTATCTCAACTTCCTGCATTTCGGCGAGGCGACGCTGACCTTTCCGCAGACGCTGATCCTGCGCTACGGCCGCTTCGAGCCGCCCGAGCGCCGCCTGCCGCAGGCGGCCGAGGACTACACGCGCTGGTTCCTGTCGCGCCTGCGCACGCTCGAACCGCGGCTCGAAAAGTCCGAGTTCCTGTGCGCGGGGCGCTTCACCGCGGCCGATGTCGCGGTCGGCTACGCGCTGATGCTGGCCGAGGACATCGGTCTGCAGGACCGCTTCAAGCCGGCGACCCTGGCCTACTGGCGGCGGCTGCAGGCGCGGCCGGGCTTTCTGAGTGCCTTGGCCGCACAGGCACGTGCGGCGCGCGAGCAGGGCGTATCGACCGAGTCGGTCGCGCGTTGGGACGGGCGCTGATTCGTGGTCATGCGGGCATTTGGGTGGCGAGCAGATGTAGGCAGACCGAGATCGTCACCACCGACCCCACCGTGGTGAGCAGGATCACGCGCGCGACCAGGGCGGCGTCGCGGCCGTAGTAGCTCGCCAGCATGAACGGGCCGGTGCCGGTCGGCAGTGCGCTCAGCAGCAGGGCCGCGCCTGCCCACAGCGCCGGCAGCTCGAACACGCGGAAGGCGAGAAAGGCGGTGATCGCAGGCTGCAACAGCAGCTTGGCGAGCACCAGCCCGGTTGCGCCGTCGTGCTGCCCCTCGTGCTTCTGGGCGAGGAAGAGGCCGATCGACACCAGCGCGCACGGCGTCGCCGCTGCGCCGAGCAGGGACAGGAAGCGCGCGGCGGAGGCGGGCAGCTCGGCACCGAAGGCCGCCCAGGTGCAGCCGAGCACCGGCGCGACCAGCAGCGGGTTGGCGGCGAGCGCACGCGCCACCTTAAGCAGCGCGCGCAGCGGATGCTTCTCCTTCTGCAGGCCGATCTCGACCAGCACGATGCCGACTGCGAACAGCAGGCAGGCCACGATCAGGGTGGCGACGATCGCCGGCATCAGCCCGGCGTCGCCGAACACCAGCGCGCACAGCGGGATGCCGAGAAAGCCGGTGTTGGCGTAGGCCGCGCTCAGGCCGTCGATGCTGGCGTCGACCAGCCGGCCCGACTTGCGCACGCGCAACGCCACCGTTGCCGCGAACACCAGCGCGCAGCCGGCACACACCGACGCGATGAAGCCCGGCTGCCAGAGCTGTTCCCAGCTCGCGGTGGCGGTTACATTGAACAGCAGCGCCGGCAGCGCCAGCCAGACCACGAAACGGCTGAGCTCGTTCGACGCCGTCTCGCCCAGGCGGCCGCTGCGCCGACAGACGTAGCCGGCCAGGATGAGGCCGAAGATGGGCAGGACGACGTTGACGATGGCGGACATGCGCGTGACTCCCGAGGTGTTGAGTCAAGCGTAAGGGTGTCGATCGATACCGTCCAATTCCATATTTGGCTTTAATTGATACTCAAGGCGTATCGATGACGATCGAGCTTCGCCAGTTGCGCTACTTCGTGGCGCTGGCCGACACGCTGCATTTCGGCCGTGCCGCCACCCAACTGCACATCACCCAGCCGCCGCTCAGCCGGCAGATCGCCGCGCTCGAGGACACGCTCGGTGTCGCGCTGTTTGTGCGCAGCTCGCGCCAGGTCGAGCTGACCGCGGCCGGGCGGCATTTTCACGAGCACGCGGTGCGCGTCCTCGCTGCGCTCGATGGCGCGGTGCGCAGCACCCAGGCCACCGCGCGCGGCGAGCGCGGCGTGCTGCGCGTGGGCTTCACCATGAGCGCGGCGTGGAACGTGCTGCCGGCGCTGATCCGGCGCTATGGCGACGCCTTCCCCGCCGCCGAGATCCAGTTGAGCGAGGTGGTGCCGCGCGAACTCGACGAGGCCCTGCTCTCCGGCCGCGCCGATGTCGGCATCGCCTTTCCGTGGCAGCGCCCCGACGGGCTGGAGTACCTGAGGGTGCATGCGGAGCCGTTGTGGGCGGTGCTCCCGGCAGGCCATCGCTTGGCCGCAAGCGCGGTGGTGGCGGTGGGCGAGCTGGCCGACGAACCCTTCATCACCTTTCCCGCCGCCACCGCGCCGGCGCTGCACGCGCTGGTGGCCGGGTGCTGCCGCGAGCATGGTTTCGAGCCGCGTATCCGCCTCGAGACTCACCTCCAGCAGACCATCGTCAACCTGGTGGCGGAGGGCCTCGGCGTGTCGCTGGTGCCGCGCTCGATGAGCCGGATGCAACTGCCGGGCGCGGTGTTCCGGCCGATCTCGTCGCCGCGCGTGATCGAGCAGGGCGTGATCTGGGCCGCGAACAATGCCAATCCCTGCCTGGCGCGCTTCCTCGACTGCGCGCGCGCCTTCGGCGAGGAAGTGGCGGGCGGGGATTGATCGTGCGCCCGGCGCGGCGGGGGCTCGCGTCCTGTCACGCACGGATGCGATGATGCGGGTCCCCGAACCGGATGGATTTTCCGATGAGCAAGAACACCCCCCTGCGCGCCCGCAACTTCCCCTCCGCCGAAGACGAGGCCAAGGCCGCCCAGCCCCACGGCCGCTATGACGGCCCCGGCAGTTCCTTCCGCATGGCCTTCACCGACACCGACTTCCTGCTGCGCGAGGAGTTGCGCCCGGTGCGCCTGCAGCTCGAACTGCTCAAGGCCGAGCTGGTGCAGCAGGAACAGGGGGTGGAATCGACCGTGGTCGTGTTCGGCAGCGCGCGCTTCAAGGCGCCGGAGGTGGCCGCGCAGATGGTGGACGACGCGGTGGCGAGCGGCGACGAGGCCGCGATCCGGCGCGCGCAGCAGATGGTGAAGAACGCGCGCTGGTACGACGAGGCGCGCCGCTTCGGCGAATTGGTGACGCGCGAGGCGGACGCGCTCGGCGAGCCGGTGATCGTCGCCACCGGCGGCGGGCCGGGGATCATGGAAGCGGGCAACCGCGGCGCCTTCGACGCCGGCGGGCGCAGCATGGGGATGAGCATCTTCCTGCCCTTCGAGGAGGCGCCCAACCCCTACATCACGCCCGAGCTGTGCTTCCAGTTCCACTACTTCGCGATCCGCAAGATGCACTTCCTGATGCGCGCGGTGGCGCTGGTGAGCTTCCCGGGCGGGCTGGGCACGCTGGATGAGCTGTTCGAGGTGCTGACGCTGACCCAGACGCGCAAGATCCGCCGCCGCCCGATCGTGCTCATCGGGCGCGACTTCTGGCAGCGCCTGATCGACTTCGACGTGTTGGTCGAGCACGGCGTGATCAGCCCGGAGGACAAGAACCTGTTCCACTACGCCGAGACCGCCGAGGAGGCCTGGGACGCGATCAAGGCCGCCTACAGCGGCGACAATCCGGCGCTGACGGCACGGCAGCTCAAGGGCAACTGAGGGGCAACTGAGAAAGGGCAAACGAGCGCGGGCGCCGGCGAGGCGCCGCGCGAAGCTTCAGCCCATCGAACCGAGACGCCGCCGCATGAACGACATCAAGCCCCGCGCCACCAGCCCCGACGCCCCCAAGAAGGGCCAGACCATGTTGCGTGGACTCGACATCCTCGAGGCGATCGCAAGCGGCGCCCGTACCGTCGCCGAGATCGCCACGGTCACCGGCCTCAGTCTCAGCACCACGCATCGCCTGGCGTCGTCGCTCGCCGAGCGCAATTACCTCAGGTTCGAGCCGCGCAAGGGTTACGCCCTCGGGCAGAAGTTCATGGAGCTGGGCTTCATCGCCTATCGCGAGGCCGACATCCGCAAGCTCGCGCGGCCCCACATGGAGGAACTCGCCAGCCGGACGCACGACACCATCCACCTTGCCGCGCTGGTGCACGACGAAGTCACCTACCTCGACAAGATCCCCGGCCGGCGCGCGGTGGAGATCAGCTCCAGCATCGGCGCGCGCAAGCCGGTGTGTTCGACCGGGGTCGGCAAGGCCCTGATCCTCGACCGCAGCGAGGACTTCTGGCGGCATTGTTTCCGCAAGGATTTCGCCCACGTGGTCGCGCCCTACACCCAGGATGAATGGCTGGCCACGATGCGCAGCTACGTCGGCCTCGATTGCGCCGAGGACGTCGGCGAGAACGACACCTCGGTGCGCTGCGTCGCCGCGCCGATCAGGGACGGCAGCATGCGCATCATTGCCGCGGTCAGCGTGTCGTCGGCACGTCAGTACATGGACCCCCAGCGCATGCAATCGCTCGCCAGCGAGGTCCGCAACACGGCGCGCGCCATCAGCGCGGAACTCGGGGCCCGCGCTGAAGGCTGAGCGGCGCGCCTGCGCTCACAGCATCTTGCCCGGATTGAGGATGTTCTTCGGATCCAGGGATTGCTTCAGCGTGCGCATCAGCGCGAGTTCGGACTCGCTGCGCGAGTAGTGCAGCCAGTCGCGCTTGAGCGTGCCGATGCCGTGCTCGGCCGAGATCGAGCCGCCGTAGCTGCGCACCACCGAATACACCGCGTCCTCGATGCGCATCTGGCTGTCGTGGTCGCTCGGCACCTTGCACACCACCACATGCAGGTTGCCGTCGCCGACGTGGCCGAAGAACAGCGCCTTGAGCGCCGGCCAGTCGCGGTCGAGCTCGGCGCGGATGCGCGCTGCGCACTCGCCGATCTGCGCGATCGGCACCGAGACGTCGAAGTTGAGCGTCGGCGCATAGTCGCGCAGCACTTCGGCGACGCCATCGCGGATCGCCCAGAAGGCTTCGGCCTCGGCCACCGACTGCGCCACCGCGCCGTCGAGGATCCAGCCCGCCTCGATGGCCTGTTCCAGCATCGCCTCGAAGCGCCCGGCGTCGGTCTCCGGCTGGCCGCAGTGCATGTCGATCAGCACGTACACCGGATAGTTCGTGTCGAGCGGCGCGCGCAGCTTGCCGGCAGCGACCGCGGTGACCAGGTAGTCGTTCCACATGATCTCGAAGGCGCTGACCTGTCCGGACAGGCTCTGCTGCGCATGGCGCAGGAAGCGCAGCGCGGCGGGGTAGTCGTGCAGCGCGACCACCGCGGTGCTCACGCCCTTGGGCAGCGGCTGCAGCTTGAACACCACCCTGGTGACGATGCCGAGCACGCCCTCGCTGCCGATGAAGAGATGCTTGAGGTCCATGCCGGCGTTGTTCTTGACCATCTGGTTGAGCATGCTCAACACCGTGCCGTCGGCGAGCACCACCTCGAGCCCGAGCACCAGGTCGCGGGTGTTGCCGTAGCGGATCACCCGGTTGCCGCCCGCGTTGGTCGACACGTTGCCGCCCACCTGGCAGGAGCCGCGCGCGCCGAGGTCGACCGCGAGCAGCGCGCCGGCGTCGCGGCAGGCTTCCTGCACCGTCTGCAGGATCGCCCCGGCCTCGACGATGACGGTGCCCGAATCGATGTCGATGCGCTCGATGCGGTTCATGCGCTCGAGCGACACCACCACCTCGCCGCCGGCCGGCACCGCGCCGCCACACAGGCCGGTGAGGCCGCCCTGCGGCACCACCGCCTGGCCGTGGGCGTGGCAGATCGCCAGCATGCGCGACAGTTCGTCGGTGCTGCGCGGGCGCAGGATCGCCAGCGGCTGGCCGCCGGCGCAGCCGCTCCAGTCCTGCAGGTACTTCGGACTGGCATCGCCGGGGAGCACGTCGGCGCCGAAAACGGCGGTCAGGGCTTCCAGCGCGGCAGCGGAAGAGGCATTCAGTGCGGTCATCGGCTCGGCTCTCTCGACAGCGTTGCGATCACTTCATCAGGTTGGGCAGCCACAGGGTGATCTGCGGCACGTAGGTCAATACCAGCAGCACCACGATCATCGACAGCAGGAAGGGCGTCGCGCCACGAATGACGCCTTCCAGTTGGGCGTTGCCGACCCGCGAGCCGACGAACAGGTTGATGCCCATCGGCGGGGTGACCATCCCGATCGCCAGGTTGACGATCATCAGGATGCCGAAATGCACCGGATCGACGCCCACCTTCAGCACCACCGGGAGCAGGATCGGGGTCAGGATGATGATCGCCGCCAGCGTCTCCATGAAGCAGCCGACCACCAGGAACAGCACGTTGATCAGCAGCAGGATCATGATCGGATCGCTGGTCAGGGCCACGATCTCGTTGGCCAGCTTGACCGGGATGCCTTCGATCGCCAGCACGCGGCCGAACACCGTCGCCGTGCCGACGATCACCATCACCGTCGCGGAGGTCAGGGCGGAGTGTGCCAGCACTTTGTAGACCTCGGCGAGCTTGAGGTCCTTGTAGACGAAAACGCCGACGAAGAAGCCGTAGGCCACCGCCACCGCCGCGGCTTCGGTCGGGGTGAAGATGCCGCCGTAGATGCCGCCGAGGATGATCACCGGCACCAGCAGCGCCCACTTGGCGTCCCACAGGATGCGGAAGATCTCGGCGCCGGTGTAGCTGCGCTCGATGCCGTGGTAACCGGCCTTGCGCGCGATGAACCAGCTCATCAGCATCAGCACCACGCCGATCAGCACACCCGGGACGACCCCCGCGAGGAAGAGGCTGGACACCGAGGCGCCGGAGGAGGTCGCGTAGATCACCATCGGGATGCTGGGCGGAATCACCACGCCGATGCAGCCTGCGGACGCGACCAGGCCGACCGAGAAGTTGCGGTCGTAGCCGCGCTTGAGCATGGCCGGGAACAGGATGCCGCCGATCGCCGCCACCGTCGCCGGGCCCGAGCCCGAGATCGCGGCGAAGAACATGCAGGTGGCCACGGCGACCAGGCCGAGGCCGCCGGTGTAACGGCCGAACAGGATCTCGCCGACTTCGAGCAGGCGGCGCGAGATGCCGCCGTGGCCCATGAGGTCGCCGGCGAGGATGAAGAAGGGCACCGCCATCAGCGGGAAGGAGTCGATCGAGGTCACCAGGCTCTGCGCCAGATAGCTGCTGTCGACCACGCCGCCGTAGCCGAGCGCCGCCATCGCCGCGATGCCGAGCGAGATGCCGATCGGCACGCCCACGATCATCAGCAGGGCGAACAGCCCGAACAGGATCAGGGAGATCATGCTGCCACCCCCAAGGTGCGCAGGCGCTTGAATCCCGCGACGATGTTTTGAACGAGGCGGATGAACACGAGCGCGAAACCGACCGTCGGCGCCAGGTAGATCACCCCCATCGGCATGCCGAGCGCCGCCGACGATTGGCCGAACTTGAAGATCTTCATGCTCAGCACGAAGCCTTCCTTGACCACCAGCGCAGCGAACAGCAGGAACACCACCTGGGCCACGATGTAGGTGATCTCCCTGATGCGGGCGGGCAGGTAGCCGGTCACCGCCTCCACGCAGATGTGGGCATTCTTCTTCACGCCGTAGGCCACCCCGAGGTAGGTCGCCCACACGAAGATATAGCGGGCCAGTTCTTCGGACCAGGTCAGGGATTCCTGGACGACGTAGCGCATGAAGATCTGCACGACGATGAGGACGGTCATCGCTGCCATCAGCAGGACGATCAGTGCCTCCTCGAAGTGATCATCGAGTTTCTTGAGCATGGGGTCTCTCGGGGTCGCGGGCCGCGCCGGACGAACGCCGGGGCCGAAAGGACGGCGCCCCGGCTGCGTGCGGCCGGGGCGTCGCAGGCTTAGTTGGTGGCCTGCAGCACCTTTTTGACGATTTCCTCGCCGGCCTTCTTCTTCACCAGGTCGTACACCGGCCCCATCTTGGCGCGGAAGGCTTCCTTCTCGGCGTCGCTCAATTCGGTGAAGGTGATGCCGGTCATCTGCGCTTCGGCCTCGGCGTCGCTCTTCTGCGCGAGGTCGCGCTGGTACGCCTTGGCGGCTTCGAAGGCTTCGGCCATGGCCTGCTTGTCGGCCTCGCTCAGACCGTCGTAGAGCGGCTTGCTCATCAGGATGACGAAGGGCGAGTAGAGGTGGCCGGTCTTGGTGATGAACTTCTGCACCTCGAAGAACTTCATGTCGCGGAACAGGTTGATCGGGGTTTCCTGGGCATCGAAGGTGCCCTGCTGCAGCGCGGTGAACAGCTCGCCGAAGGCCAGCGGCGCCGGGTTGGCACCCAGCTCCTTCCAGGCGGCGAGGTGGACCTCGTTCTCCATCGTGCGCATCTTGATGCCCTTCAGGTCATCCGGCGTCTTCACCGCCACCTTGCTGTTGCTGAGCTGGCGGAAACCGTTCTCCCAGAAGCCGAGGCCCTGGATGTTGATGTCCTGGAGGCTCTTCAGCAGGTACTGGCCGGGTTCGCCGTCGAGCACCTTGTAGACGGTGGGACGATCCTTGAACACGAAGGGCAGGTCGAGGGCGAAGAACTCCTTCTTGAAGCCGCCCAGCGGGGCCGAGGACACGAAGGTCATGCCGACGCTGCCCAGTTGCACCGCTTCGATCAGCTCGCGTTCGCTGCCGAGCTGCGAGTTGGGGTAGATCTCCAGGCTGATGCGGCCGCCCGTCTTTTCGCCCAGCAGGCGGTTGAACTCGACCAGCCCCTTGTGGCCGGTGTTGGACTCCGTGGCGGCGTGGCCGACCGTGATCACCAGCTTCTGGTTCGTCGCTGTGGTCGCGGGTTGCGTGCCTTTCTGTTCGCCCGAGCATCCGGCGAGTGCGAAAGCGGCGAGGGCGAGGCCTGTCGCGAGGATGCGGCGGCGGAGGGGGGTTGCGAGCTGGTTGGACATGGAGTGTAGTTCCTTCATTGGGTACCGACAGGCTGCCTGCGGCTCTCGAGGACTCGCATTTGTCCGGTACGCGGCTGGGTGGAATCCAAACTGGATAATCGATTAAAGCGATGAATGCTGGGGTTTGAGGAAAGCCATGTCAATATGTGAATATAAATCTCAAATATTGAGATTTTTCCGGTGTGTCGAGCTGCAGGATTTGCATGAAGTGCGCGCAAGGAGAGGGATACCCCCTTTCCTGCAGGGTGCCCCTGCCTGTCTTGTGCGTGGAACGCGGGGGCGCTTGTGGTAGCCGGCGCGGAGTCCGTGATCCTCTTCGTCCACGGCCTGTGGATGCACGGCGTGGTGTTTTCCGCGCACCGTCGCGAGCTGCGCCGCATGGGGCGCGAGAGCCGGGTGTTCTCATGGCATTCGCTGCTCGGCTCGCTCGACGGCGCAGCAGATGATCTTGCGGCGCACATCGCCGCGCTCGGCCGCCGGCCGCTGCATCTGGTCGGGCACAGCCTGGGCGGCTGTGTCGTGCTGAACATGCTCGCCCGCCATCATCCGGAAGGCATCGGCCGCGTGGTCCTGCTCGGTTCGCCGTGCTGCGGGTCCCATGCGGGCGAGCGCATCCTGCGCGTCCCGCTCCTGCGCGGCGCGCTCGGCCGCGTGCTGCCGCAGTGGCTGGCGCGGCCGCTGCCCGAGGTGCCGCCCGGCTACGAGATCGGCGTGGTCGCCGGCAACCGCCCGGTCGGCATGGGGCGCATCGTGCCCGGCATGGAGAAGCCCAACGACGGCATGGTGACGGTGGCCGAGACGCGCTGGCCGGGCGCGCGCGACCACACCGTGCTGCCGGTCACCCACATGCAGATGCTGTGGTCGCGCGCCTGCCTGATCCAGACCCTGCACTTCCTCGACACCGGGCGCTTCCTGCGCGGGGGCGTGCGCGGCTGATCGCGCGCAGCGCGCCCCCGGTCGGGGGCGGGGGCTCAGATCGCGTCGCGGATCCGCCGCAGGCGATCTCCCAGGCGTGGCCGCCGTCGCGGTCATGAGGGGTCTGCGCTGGACCTTCGGATTGCGGGCCTGCCGCGCCCGGCTCGATTCAGCCTAGTCCGGCAGCGGGGGGCTGCCAGCCGGATCGTGCGGTCGCAGCTCGCGGGTGTCGATGTGGAGGACGTGGCCGCGGTGGCGGCTTACCTCCTCGACCATATGCGCGGTGCCCCCGGCGCCGTCGCCGCGGCGCCCGTCCCACAGGCACAGCAGCCAGACGCGTTCGCCGCCGCAGGCGAGCGCGGTGTCGAGCAGCCAGCGGTTGCAGCGCTCGAAGGGGTTGTCGGCCGCGGCCGCGGGGGCGGGCGGCATGGCGTGCGGCGGGCTGGCGAGGCGGGCGGCCACCGCGCGGTAGCGCGCCACCCACTGCTCGCCCGCGCTCACCGGGCGTACCGAGCGCGCGATGAACTCGTCCTCGCCGAAGGGCTGCAGGAAGAGCAGCGGCAGCGCGCGCGCCTGCGCCGCCTCGGCGAAGAGCAGGTCGCCGCCCGCCGCGCCCTGGGTGAGGCCGAGGTCGAGCGGGCCGGCCTCCAGGCGATCGAGCGCTTCGGCGATGCGCGCCGCCGCCGCGGGCGCGAGTGCGGGCGGGAAGCGCGGTTCGGCACGGCCGGGCGCATCGATCATGTGGCCGCTGAAGAGGATCACGCGGCGTGGCTGCAGGCTGCTCGGCAGAAGTGGTTCGGGGGCGGGCATCGCGGATCTCCGGTGGTCGGTCGGTGCTGTGCACATTCTGGAGCGATCGCCTCTGCCGCGGCTATCTGCGCGCGCCGAGGCTGAATATACTTACAGCCATGTCGCCCCCTATCGAGACCCTTCCCGGGCCGAACTTCGAGCCTCGCTCCAAGACCTCCTCCCCGCGGCCGCCGGCCGCCGATCCGCTCGCGGCGCTCGACCCCGCCCAGCGCGCCGCGGTCGGGCACGGCATCGGCGCCGATGGCCGCATCGACGCCGGGCCGCTGCTGGTGATCGCCGGCGCCGGCTCGGGCAAGACCGGCACGCTCGCGCACCGCGTGGCGCGCCTCGTGGCGGCCGGGGCCGATCCCGCGCGCATCCTGCTGCTGACCTTCTCGCGCCGCGCCGCGGACGAGATGGGCCGGCGCGTGCGTCGCATCCTCGCGCAGGCCGCCGCCGACCGTCCCGGCCTGGCGCGCGCCGAGCTGCAGTGGGCGGGCACCTTCCACGCCATCGGCGCGCGCCTGCTGCGCGACCACGCCGGCCGCATCGGGCTCGACCCCGGCTTCAGCATCCACGACCGCGAGGACTCCGCCGACCTGATGAACCTGGTGCGCCACGAGCTCGGGCTGTCGGCGACGAAGCAGCGCTTCCCGCAGAAGGGCACCTGCCTGGCGATCTATTCGGCGGTGGTCAACACGCGCGCCGCGCTCGCCGAGGTGCTGCAGGCGAGCTTCCCGTGGTGCGCGCAGTGGGAGGACGAGCTCAAGCGCCTGTTCCGCGCCTACGTCGAGGCCAAGCAGGCGCAGCAGGTGCTCGACTACGACGACCTGCTGCTGTACTGGGCGCAGATGGTGGGCGAGGCGGAGCTCGGTGCCGAAATCGGCGGCCTCTTCGACCACGTGCTGGTCGACGAATACCAGGACACCAACGCGCTGCAGGCGGCGATCCTGCTCGCGATGAAGCCGGACGGCCGCGGCCTGACCGTGGTCGGCGACGACGCGCAGTCGATCTACGCCTTCCGCGGCGCCACGGTGCGCAACATCCTCGACTTCCCGGCGGCCTTCGCGCCGCCGGCGCGGGTGGTGACGCTGGAGCGCAACTACCGCTCCACCCAGCCCATCCTCGACGCCGCCAACGCGGTGATCGCGCTCGCCGCCGAGCGCTTCGCCAAGAACCTGTGGAGCGAGCGCGCCTCGGCGCAGCGCCCGCGCCTGGTGACGGTGAAGGACGAGGCGGCGCAGGCGGACTTCGTGGTCGACAGCGTGCTGGCGCGCCGCGAGGAAGGGCTGAAGCTCAAGCAGCAGGCGGTGCTGTTCCGCGCCTCGGCGCACAGCGCACGCCTGGAACTGGAGCTGACCCGGCGCAACATCCCCTTCGTGAAGTACGGCGGGCTCAGGTTCCTCGAGGCCGCCCACGTCAAGGACGTGCTCGCGCTCCTGCGCTGGGCGGAGAACCCGCGCGACCGCATCGCCGGCTTCCGTGCCATCCAGCTGCTCGCCGGCATCGGCCCCAGGACCGCCGGGCGCGTGCTCGACAACGTCTGCAGCGCGCCGCCGGGCTGCGTGCTGCTCGCCGAGCAGCCGGTGCCGGAGGCGGCGCGCCCGGGGTGGCTGGAGTTCGCCACGCTGGTCGACCGGCTTTCCGGGCGGGAGGAGGCCTCGACCGCCGCATTCGCGCCTGGCGGCGCTCCTGCACGAACCACCGCGCCTGTCCGTGCGGAGGGTCTTGCGGGCGGGGCGAGGGGCGGCCTGCCGTGGCCGACCGACTTCGAGCTCGCCTGCCGTTGGTACGAGGCGCAGATGCCGCGCCTGTACGACGATTTCCAGGTGCGCGTGCTCGACATCCAGCAGCTCGCGCGCATCGCCGCCACCAGCCCGAGCCGGCAGCGCTTTCTCACCGAACTCACGCTCGATCCGCCCAGCGCCACCAGCGCCGAGGCCGGCATGCCGCTGCTCGACGAGGACTACCTGATCCTGTCGACCATCCACTCGGCCAAGGGCCAGGAGTGGAACGCGGTGAGCGTGCTCAACGTGGTCGACGGCTGCATCCCTTCGGACGTCGCCACGCGCGACAGCGCCGAGATCGAGGAAGAGCGCCGCCTGCTCTATGTGGCGATGACGCGCGCGAAGGACGCCCTCGACCTGATCGTGCCGCAGCGCTTCCACGTCACCCAGCAGACGGGCCTGGGCGATCGCCATGTCTATGCCGGGCGCAGCCGCTTCATCCCCAACCGTCTGCTCGGGCACTTCGAGCAGATGAGCTGGCCGTTGCCTGCGCCCGAACTCCAGGGCTCGCCGGCCTCGCGCCAGGCGGCGATCGACCTCGCCGCGAAGATGCGCGACATGTGGCGATGACTGCGCGGTCGCGACCGCGGAGGGCTCGTGCCCTGGCGCTCGATCGCTCCGGATAGGGTAGTCTTTTCGTTCGTCGCGCTGGTGGTGGTGATCACCCGCCGAACACGGTCCGGCCGCTTCCCGGCGCGGCGCGAGGGAGATCCGCCATGGCAAGAAAAACGCATCCGATGGTGGCGTCGCTGCGCGCCGCCGACACCGGCAAGATCGTTTCGGCGCGCGAGGCGGTGCGCCTGATCCGCAGCGGCGACACGGTCGCCACCGGCGGCTTCGTCGGCATCGGCTTTGCCGAGAGCGTCGCGATCGCGCTCGAAAAACGCTTCCTCGAGGCGGAGGGCGGCCCGGGCAGCCCGCGCGACCTGACCCTGGTGTATGCGGCCGGGCAGGGCGACGGCAAGGCGCGCGGCCTCAACCACCTCGGCCACGAGGGCCTGGTGGCGCGCGTGATCGGCGGCCACTGGGGGCTGGTGCCGCGCCTGCAGGCGCTTGCGGTCGATAACCGCATCGAGGCCTGGAACCTGCCGCAGGGGGTGATCACGCACCTGTTCCGCGACATCGCCGCCGGCAAGCCGGGCACGCTGACCCGGGTCGGGCTGGGCACCTTCGTCGATCCGCGCTTCGGCGGTGGCAAGCTCAACGCGCGCACCACCGAGGATCTTGTGCGGCTGATGCCGATCGACGGCGAGGACTACCTGTTCTACAAGGCCTTTCCGATCCACGTCGGCATCATCCGCGGCACCACTGCCGACCCCGACGGCAACGTCACCATGGAGAAGGAGGCGCTGACCCTGGAGGCGCGCGCGATCGCCATGGCCGCGCGCAACTCCGGCGGTATCGTCATCGTGCAGGTCGAGCGCATCGCCGAGCGCGGCTCGCTCAATCCGCGCCAGGTGCAGGTGCCGGGCGTGCTGGTCGACTGCGTGGTGGTGGCGGATCGTCCCGAGCACCACATGCAGACCTACAGCGAGCAGTACAACCCGGCCTTCTCCGGCGAGATCCGCGTGCCGATGTCGGCGATCTGCGCGATGCCGATGAGCGCGCGCAAGATCATCGCCCGCCGGGCCGCGATGGAGCTGCAGTCGGCTGCGGTGGTGAACCTCGGCATCGGCATGCCGGAGGGGGTCGCGACCGTGGCCGCGGAGGAGAAGCTCATCGACCTGCTCACGCTCACCGCCGAGCCGGGCGTGGTCGGCGGCATTCCCGCCGGCGGGCTGAGCTTCGGCGCGGCGGTGAACACCCAGGCCATCATCGACCAGCCCAGCCAGTTCGACTTCTACGACGGCGGCGGGCTGGACATCGCCTTCCTCGGCCTCGCCCAGGCCGACCGCGAGGGCAACCTCAACGTGTCGAAGTTCGGCCCGCGGCTCGCGGGCGCGGGCGGCTTCATCAACATCTCGCAGAATGCCAAGAAGGTCGTCTTCGTCGGCACCTTCAGCGCGGGCGGGCTGGAGGTGGCGGTGGAGGATGGATGCCTGCGCATCGTCCGCGAGGGCGAGACGAGGAAGTTCGTCGACGCGGTCGAGCATCGCACCTTCAGCGGGACGCAGGCGGCGAAGTGGCGGCAGGACGTGCTCTACGTCACCGAGCGCTGCGTGTTCCGGCTGTGCGAGGACGGACTCGAGCTCATCGAGATCGCGCCGGGGATCGATCTGCAGCGCGACATCCTCGCTCGCATGGACTTCGTACCGGTGATGAAGGGCCCGCCCGTGCAGATGGACGCGCGCATCTTCGCCGACGCGCCGATGGGCTTGCGCCACGACCTGCTCGACGTTCCGCTCGGGCGTCGGCTGGCCTACGACGCGCAGCAGGACGTGTTCTTCGTCGACTTCGAGGGGCTGTCGGTGCGCACCCCGCAGGACATCGCCGCGATTCGCGACGCGGTGCGCGCCGCGCTCGCTCCACTCGGGCGCAAGGTGGATGCGGTGGTCAACTACGACCGCTTCTCGATCGTGCCGGAACTGGTGGACGACTACGTCGAGATGGTGAAGGGACTGATGGATGCCCATTACCACACCGTGACCCGCTACACCGCCAACGGCTTCCTGCGCATGAAGCTCGGCGAGGAGCTCGAGAAGCGGCGCATCCCCGCGCACTTCTACGCGAGTGCGAGCGAAGCCTGGCACGGGCTGGAAACCCCGTAGCGGGGCGCTGCGCCGCCGCGCTGCGCCCGCACGGGGCCGGTGTCGGGCATGCAGGCCTCACAGGAACAGGGCGCCGACATCGATCGTCTCGCGCCGGCCGACCTCGTGGGCATGCGCCTGCAGCCAGGTTTCGGCGCGTGCGCGGCCGAGTTCGCGCAGCCGGAGCAGGGCGCTGGCGGTGGCATCGAGCTTGCTCGCGCTGCCGGCGTCGCCGAGCTCGGGGGCATCGATCAGGTGGAAGCGCTCGCGCAGCAGCTTGCGCTCGAGGCGGCCGATCGGCGACCAGCGCGGACGCTCGGCGATGAACTGGCGGGCGTGGGCGATCATGCGCATCTCGCGCAGGAAGGTGGTGGAGAAGCCGAGCTCCATGCTGCGCGCCGCGATGTCTTCGGCGCTGCGGGGGGCCTGCTCGTGCTGCAGAGGGTTCAGCAGCACCATCAGCAGGTCCGGCGTGTCGCATTCGTAGAGCAGCGGGTAGATCGCCGGGTTGGCGGTGAAACCGCCGTCCCAGTAGTGCTCGCCGTCGATCTCCACCGCGTGATGCAGCGTGGGCAGGCAGGCCGAGGCCAGCAAGGCGGCTTCGCCGAGCTCGGCGGTGCGGAAGAGCCTGACCTTGCCGGTGCGCACCGCGGTGGCGGCGATGAAGAGCTTGAGCGGGCACGCGCGGCGGATGCGCTCGAAGTCGAACTGCGCGCGCACCACGTCGCGCAACGGATTGAGCTCGAAGGGGTTGAGCTGATAGGGCGAGAACACGCGGGCGAGCCCGAGCATCATGTTCATCGGCGAGGGGAGGCTGCCGTCACCCGAGGGGCTGAGGCTTTGCAGCAGCTCGAGGTGGAAGGGAACGCTGTCGCCGACGGCCGTCCAGAAGCGGTCGAGCGCGGCGCGCGCGCCCTCCGCCCCGCCCGTGGTCCAGCCCTCGGCGAGCGCCACGGCATTCATCGCGCCGGCGCTGGTGCCGCTGATGCCTTCGATCGGCACTCCCGCCTCGAGCAGGCGGTCGAGCACGCCCCAGGTGTACGCGCCATGCGCGCCACCGCCCTGCAGCGCGAGCGCGACGGGGGTGGAGGCATCCTTCCTGGTTGGCCACGGCAAGCGAAACATCGAAACCCCCTTCGGGTCCGGGCGGACGGCAGGGGAGTCCCTTGGCGCCTGTCCGGCAAGCTGCAGGTCTGCATTGTGCACTGCACAATGCAGATTATCACGCAGTCCGGATTACAGCCGTGCGTACCGGTAACAGGATGCGCGGGCGCGGGCGTCGTGCGCGCCGGCCCGCCGCCGGGTCAGGCATTGCCGGGTCGGGAAGCGGCTCCGCACGCCAGCCACAGGCGCAGCGCCTCGGCGTTGTTGTGCGTGGTGTCGCGCGCGGCGTGGAGCAGGGTGAGGACCGGATGCGCGGCGATCAGGCCGTGCAACTCGGCGAGTGCCGCGGCGGCCGCGGGGGCGCGCAGCTCGTCGGCGTAGCGGCGGCGGAATTCGTCCCAGCGCGCCGGGTCGTGGGCGAACCACTTGCGCAGCTCGCTCGAGGGCGCGAGCTCGCGCAGCCAGTGCTCGATCCGTGCGTTCTCGCGCGCGAGTCCGCGCGGCCACAGGCGATCGACCAGCACCCGGCAGCCGTCCCCGGCTGCGGGTGGGTCGTACGCGCGGCGCACGCGGATCGTCATGGTCTGGTCAGATCGCCATGCCCTTCTCGTCGAACAGGCCCTCGAATAGGATCGAGCTCAGGTAGCGCTCGCCCGAGTCGGGCAGGATCACCACGATGGTCTTGCCGGCGTTCTCGGGCTGCTTCGCGACGCGCGCCGCGGCGGCCACCGCCGCGCCGCAGGAGATGCCGGCGAGGATGCCCTCCTCGCGCGCCAGGCGGCGGGCGTAGAGCACCGCGTCTTCGTTGCTCACCTGCTCGACCGCGTCGATCAGCGAGAGGTCGAGCACTTTCGGCACGAAGCCCGCGCCCAGGCCCTGGATCTTGTGCGGCGCAGGGGTCAGCGGCTGGCCGGCGAGGGTCTGGCTGATCACCGGGCTGGCGGCGGGCTCGACCGCGATCGAGCGGATGTCCTTGCCGCGCACGCGCTTGATGTAGCGCGAGATGCCGGTGATGGTGCCGCCGGTGCCCACGCCCGACACCAGGATGTCGATGCCGCCGTCGGTGTCGTTCCAGATCTCCGGGCCGGTGGTGGTCTCGTGGATCGCCGGGTTGGCGGGGTTCTCGAACTGCTGCAGCAGCACGTAGCGGCCGGGGTCGCTGTCGACGATCTCCTTGGCCTTGGCGATGGCGCCGTTCATGCCCTTGGGGCCTTCGGTCAGCACCAGTCTGGCGCCATAGGCGACGAGCAGCTTGCGGCGCTCCACGCTCATGGTCTCGGGCATGGTCAGGGTCAGCGGGATGCCGCGCGCGGCGCACACGAAGGCGAGCGCGATGCCGGTGTTGCCGCTGGTGGGCTCGACGATCTCCTGGCCGGGGCCGAGGCGGCCGTGGGCGATCGCGTCCTTGACCATCGCCGCGCCGATGCGGCACTTGACCGAGTAGGCCGGGTTGCGGCCCTCGATCTTCGCCAGCACGGTGGCCTGCGCGCCGTCGAGCACGCGGTTCAGGCGCACGAGCGGGGTGCGGCCGATGGATTCTGCATTGTCGGGGTACCAGGTGGACATCGGTTCTCTTCTCCTCGTTGGGGGTGCTCCGGAAGTATAGGCAAAGCGCGCCGCACGGTCGCGCCGGATCGTCGCGCGTGGTGGCGGACGGCGCTTGACGGCGGCGCACGCAGGTGCAAGCTTCAATCCCTTGCGCGAGGTCCGGCACGCGGTCTGGCACGTGGGAGGGGGCGATGAAGGAAAAGGAACTGCGGCTCGCACTGGTGCTGTTCGGCGGCGTTTCGCTCGCGGTGTACCAGCACGGCATCAACCGCGAACTGCTCAACCTCGCGCGCGCCTCGCGCGCCTACCATCGCGTCGAAGGGCCCGCCGCCAAGCAGGCGCCCGGCCATGTGTATCCGGCGGGCGCGGGCGCCGACGCGTGGACCGCCGAGGTGTATTTCGACCTGCTCAAGCGCCTCGGGCGCGTGGTGGACCTGCGCGTGCTGGTCGACGTGATCTCGGGCGCGTCGGCGGGGGCCATCAACGGCATCGCGCTCGCGCGCGCGCTCGCGCACGATCTCAGCCTGGCGCCGGTGACGCGGCTGTGGCTGGAGCGCGCTGACATGCAGCGCCTGATCGCACCGGAGGCGCGCGCCGGGAAGTGGGACAAGTGGTACTTCCGCCCGCTGCTGCGGCCGCTGCTGGCGTGGGCCCGGCGCGAGGGAATGCTCGAGACCCAGCCCGACCCCGAGACGCTCGAGCGCGCGCTCGCCTTCGTGCGTTCGCGCTGGTTCAGCGCGCCGCTCGACGGGGCCTTGCTGAGCGCGGAGCTGCTCGACGGCCTGCTCGCGATGGAGACGGGTTCGGTGGCCGCCGGCTCGCTGCTGCCCTCGGGTACCTGCCTGTCGCTGGCGGTCACGGTGACCGACTTCCGCGGCATCGAGCGCGCGCTGTTCACCCACGACCCGCCGCTGCTGCGCGAGCGCGAGCATCGCCACCTGCTGCGCTTCGCCTGCGAGCATCGCAGGACCGGCGAGCTCGACAGCGACTTCGGTCTCGACAACGCGCCCTCGCTCGCCTTCGCGGCGCGCGCCTCGGCGTCCTATCCGGGCGCCTTCCCGCCCGCCCGGCTGGCCGAGATGGACGCCCTGCTGGCCGCGCGCGGGCTGACGTGGAGTACGCGCGAGCGCTTCCTGGCGCGCAACTTCGCGCACTACCGCGCGAGCGGCATGAACCCCGCCGAAGTGGTGTTGCTCGACGGCAGCGTGCTCGACAACAAGCCCATCCTCGCCGCGGTCGGCTACATCCGGGTCCATCGCGCCTTCCGCGAGGTGGACCGGCGGCTGATCTTCATCGATCCGCATGCCGAGGCGCGCGTCGGCCAGGGCGCCGGCAGCGATGGCGGGGAGGGCGAGCCGGGCTGGTTCGAGGTCCTGCGCAGTGCCCTGTCCGACCTGCCGCGCCACCAGCCGATCCACCAGGAGCTTGCCGAGATCAGCCGCTACAACCGCCAGATCCGCCGCCTCAAGGCGACCATCGTGCAGAGCCGGCCCGAGGTCGAGGCGCTCGTCGAGCGCGCCACCGGTGGTGCCCTGTCGGGGCCCTTCACGGCCGTCGAGTTGCGCCACTGGCGGTTGACCTCGACCAACATGCTGGGGGCGATGCCGCTGGTGTACGACCCGTGGTGGCGTGCGCTGGTGCTGGAAGCGCTCGATTTCCTCGCCGGCCTGCTCGGCAGCCTGTGCGGCTGCGCACGCGAATCGCCGGGCGCGCGCTGGCTGCAGCAGGTGGTGGAGGCGTGGGCGGCGCACGCCGGGATCCTGCGCGAGCACTACCGCATCGCGGACGATGTGGGCGAGGATGCCGACATGCCCGCGTTCGCGCGCGTCGTGATCCGTTTCGGCATCGAGTACAAGCGCCGCCGCATCAACTTCGTGCTGCACGAGCTCAACACCCTCTACCACGCCCTGCCGGGCGAGGGCCGCTGCACCACCGCCCCGGGCGTGCTCGACGTGGTGAAGACGCGCATCCACGAGTGCCTCGACGCATTGGCGATCTACGACGACTGCGCCTTCGTCGATGCACCCGCCGCCGCTGCGGTGCGTGCCCTGCTGCAGCCGGCGACCGTCGCCGCCGCTGCGCAGCCCGAGGCGGAGGCGGTGGCGTTCGCGATGCGCAACGCGGTCGCGCTCGACGCCTTGATCGAGCGCATCGGCGACGCCTGCCGGATCGGCGAGGCCAACGCGAACATGGACGCGGTGCTGGTCTCCGACGCGGTGCGGGCGATCGAGCCGCACTGCCGCCGCCAGTTGTTGACCGCCTATCTCGGCTACTTCTACTGGGACGTGATCCTGCGCCCCGCGCTGGGGGCACTCGCGCTCGGCAGCGGGCCGCTGGAGGAGGTGCTGATCGATCGCATCAGCCCACAGGATGCGACCGCGCTCGCCTCCGTGACGGAGGGGCGCCCGGCGCTCGCGGGCACCGCGTTCGCGGGCTTCGGCGGCTTCCTCAGCGCGGCCGCGCGCGAGAACGATTACCTGTGGGGGCGCCTGCATGCGGCCGAGCGGTTGGTCGGCATCGTCGCCAGCGCCGTCGGCGGACCCGGTGCACCCGACGCGTCGGAGCTGCGCGTGTTTCGCAAGCGTGCCTTCGAGGCCATTCTCGACGAGGAGGCGAGCCGGCTGCGCGCCGTGCCCGGGCTGATCGCCCGCCTGCGCGTCGCGATCGCCGCGCTCTGAGGGCAGCGCTCCGCGCAGCGCCGTGAATCCGGGCCCTCGCCGCGCGCGCGCTTGGTAAGATCGCGCCCCATGTCCTCTCCGATCGCCGCCTCTTCCTCCCTGCCCGCCCAGCTTCCCCTGGGCCTGCGCGACGTCGCCGCGCTCGGCCAGGTGTTCACCCCCGAGCCGGTGGTGCGCGCCATGGTCGCCCTGCGTCGCAACGCGGGCCGCGTGCTCGAGCCCTCGTGCGGCGACGGCGCCTTCCTGCGCCATCTGCCCGGCGCGGTCGGTCTCGAGCTCGATCCCGACCATTGTCCGCCCGGCGCGCAGGCGATCGACTTCTTCGCCTACCCCGAGCGCGAGCGCTTCGACACCATCATCGGCAACCCGCCCTACGTGCGCATCCAGGACATCGCCGAGAGCACGCGGGCGCTGATCGAGCGCGGCGCCTACGGGGACCTCCTCGATGGCCGCGCCAACCTCTACCTCTTCTTCATCGCCAAGTGCCTGCGCCACCTGCGCCCGGGCGGCGAGCTGATCTTCATCACCCCGCGCGACTTCCTCAAGGCCACCTCGGCGGTGAAGCTCAACCGCCTGCTGGTCGAGTCCGGCTCGATCACCGACGCGATCGAGCTCGGCGACGCGCGCGTGTTCGACGACGCGGTGCCGAACTGCCTGATCTGGCGCTTCGAGAAGGGGCGCAGCGCGCGCGCGATGCGCTACTGCGCGCTCGGCGTCGGTGACGACCTCGCCGCCGGGCTGGCGGCGCCGGCCTGGGAGGAGCGCCACTTGGTCGAGGCCGGCGGCCACCTGATGTTCGCGCGCGGCGACTACCCGCTGCGCCTGGCCGACGTGGCCTTCGTCAAGGTCGGCGCGGTGTCGGGCGCGGACGAGCTGTTCACCGACGCGGTAAATGGCAACCGCGACTTCGTGTGCTCGTCGACGGTCAGCACCGGGCAGACCCGGCGCATGATCTGGAGCGAGCCGGGCGATCCGCCGCCGGCGCTGCTGGCGCCGCACAAGGCGCGCCTGCTGCAGCGCAAGGTCACCCGCTTCGACGAGTCGAACTGGTGGATGTGGGGCCGCCTGCACCACCGCAGCGCGCAGCCGCGGGTGTATGTGAACGGCAAGACGCGGGTGCCGAAGCCCTTCTTCGTCCATCCCTGCACCGACTACGACGGCGCCGTGCTGGCAATCTTCCCGCGCCGCGCCGACGTGGACATCGAGGCCTTCCGCGACGCCCTCAACGCGGTGGACTGGGAGGACCTCGGCTTCGTCTGCGACGGCCGCTTCCTGTTCACCCAGCGCAGCCTGGAGCACGCGCCGCTCCCAGCGGACTTCGAGGCCTTCCTGCCCGCCTGAGTCGGGTGCGCCCCGAGCTTGCTCATCCCCGCGGCCCCGGTGGCCGCCGTGGTCCTGTCCATCCGGATGGAATTGGAGGAGAATGTGCAAGCTTCACGCAAGGATCTGTTAAGTATCTGTTGGAAAAGAAATTTTTATGCGCTCGTAAGCGGAGTGTAAGTCTCCGCCCCTAAGGTGCGCACAACCGGGCAGGCGTCCGGTCCTTTCACCGCAGAAGGAGGGAGATATGGAAAACGATATGGCGACCAAAATCGCCGCAAACCCCAAGTACCAGAAACTGGTACGCACGCGCTCCAGCTTCGGCTGGATCCTCACCGCGATCATGATGTTCGTGTACTACGGCTACATCGCGCTCATCGCCTTCAACAAGGAATCGCTCGCCGCCCGCCTGGGCGAGGGCGTGATGACGGTCGGCATTCCCGTCGGCTTCGGCGTCATCGTGTTCACCATCCTGATCACCGGCTTCTACGTGCGCCGCGCGAACTCCGAGTTCGATCAGCTCACCCGTGAAATCGTCGAGGAGGCGGGCAAATGATCGGTACCAACGCGAAACTCGCGGGCGGCCTCGTGCTCGCCCTGCTGTCCTCGGTGGCGCTTGCCGCGGGCGGCGATCTCGGCCAGGCCGAGAAGCAGGCCACCAACTGGACGGCGATCCTGATGTTCGCCGCCTTCGTGGCGGGTACCCTGTACATCACCAAGTGGGCGGCGGCCAAGACCAAGTCGGCGGCCGACTTCTACACCGGCGGTGGCGGCATCACCGGCTTCCAGAACGGCCTCGCGATCGCCGGCGACTACATGTCGGCGGCGTCCTTCCTCGGGATCTCCGCGGCGGTGATGGCGAGCGGCTATGACGGCCTGATCTACTCGATCGGCTTCCTGGTCGGCTGGCCGGTGATCACCTTCCTGATGGCGGAGCGCCTGCGCAACCTGGGCAAGTTCACCTTCGCCGACGTGGCGGCCTACCGCTTCCAGCAGACCCCGATCCGCGCCTTCGCGGCCTCGGGCACCCTGGTCGTGGTGGCCTTCTACCTGATCGCGCAGATGGTCGGCGCCGGCCAGCTCATCAAGCTGCTGTTCGGCCTCGAGTACTGGATGGCGGTGGTCATCGTCGGCGCGCTGATGATGATCTACGTGCTGTTCGGCGGCATGACGGCGACCACCTGGGTGCAGATCATCAAGGCCTGCCTGCTGCTTGCCGGCGCAAGCTTCATGGCCTTCATGGTGCTGCTGAACTACGGCTTCTCGCCCGAGGCGCTGTTCGCCGATGCGGTCCGCGTCAAGACCGAAGTGTCGGCTGCCACCGGGAAGACCGCTCTGGAAGCTTCCACCGTCGGCCAGGCGATCATGGGACCGGGCTCCTTCATCAAGGATCCGATCTCCGCGATCTCCTTCGGCATGGCGCTGATGTTCGGCACCGCCGGCCTGCCGCACATCCTGATGCGCTTCTTCACCGTGCCGGATGCCAAGGAAGCCCGCAAGTCGGTGTTCTGGGCGACCACCTGGATCGGTTACTTCTACGTCCTCACCTTCATCATCGGCTTCGGCGCGATCGTGCTGGTGTCCACCAATCCGACCTTCCTCGATGCCAAGGGCGGCCTGATCGGCGGCAGCAACATGGCGGCGATCCACCTCGCCAACGCGGTCGGCGGCAACGTCTTCCTCGGCTTCATCTCCGCGGTGGCGTTCGCGACCATCCTCGCGGTGGTGGCCGGCCTGACCCTGTCGGGTGCCTCGGCGGTGTCGCACGACTTGTACGCCACGGTGTTCAAGAAGGGCAAGGCCGACTCGGCTTCCGAGCTCAAGGTCTCGCGCATCACCACCCTGGTGCTGGGTGCGATCGCTGTCGTGCTGGGGATCGCGTTCGAGAAGCAGAACATCGCCTTCATGGTGTCGCTGGCCTTCGCGATCGCAGCCTCGGCCAACTTCCCGGTGCTGTTCATGTCGGTGCTGTGGAAGGATTGCACGACCCGCGGCGCGACGATCGGCGGCTTCCTCGGCCTGATCACCGCGGTGGTGCTGACCGTCGTGTCGCCGTCGGTGTGGGAAGTCACGCTCGGCAACCCGAAGGGTTCGGCGCTGTTCCCCTACGCTTCGCCGGCGCTGTTCTCGATGGCCGCGGGCTTCATCGGCATCTGGCTGTTCTCGATCCTCGACAACAGCGCGCGTGCCAAGGAAGACCGTGCCGGCTACATGGCGCAGAAGGTGCGCTCGGAGACCGGTATCGGCGCGGCGTCGGCCTCGGCGCACTAAGCAGCAAGCGCTCCGCCGGCATCCGCGAGGGTGCCGGCGGGCAGCACGCAAGACCGCGGGGCGGTGGGCGAAGGCTCACCGCCCCGCGGTTTTTCCGTGATGGCCGTCGATCGGCAGCGTTACGCGCACGCGGGTCCCGCGCCCGTCCGGGCCGTCGTCGATCGCGATGCTGCCGCCGTGGCCACGCACGATCTCGCGCGCGATCGACAGACCCAGGCCGCTGCCGCTGGCGCGGGTGCCGGCGTGGCGGTAGAAGCGCTCGAAGACCTGTTCGCGCACTTCGCGGGGGATGCCCGGACCGTCGTCGTCGACCTCGATGCACACCTGGCCCTCTTCGCGCGCGCAGCGCAGCGAGACCTTGCCGCCTTCGTCGCAGTACTTGAGGGCGTTGTCCATCAGGTTGGCGATCAGCTCCTGCAGAAGGGTGGGGTCGCCGACCATGCGCACCGCCTCGCGCTCGACGCCGAGATCGATCGCGCGGGCGTCGGCACGCTCGATCCAGTCCTCGACCAGGGGGTCGATCAGCGCGGTCAGCTCCACTTCCGACGCATCCGCGACCAGGCGGCCGCCTGCTTCTGCGCGGGCGAGCGCGAGCAACTGGTTGGCGAGCCGGATCACCCGCGCCACCGAGACGCGCAGGCGGTGCCGCGCGGCCTCGTCGAGCGGGCGCGACTCGAGCAGCTCGAGCTGCATCTGCAGGCCGGCGAGCGGGGTGCGCAGCTGGTGTGCGGCATCCTGCAGGAACTCGCGCTGGCGGGCGCTGGCATTGCGCTGGCGCTCGAGCAGGCCGTTGAGTGCGCGCACCACCTCGCGCACCTCGTCGGGAACGGCCTTGGGGTCGATCGGCGACAGGTCGGCGCCCGCGCGCCGGCGCAGCGACTCCTCCAGGCGCTCGAGCGGGGCGAGACCGCTCGGAATGCCCAGTCCGGCGGCGATGCCGGCGGCGAGCAGGAGCAGGGCGCCGGCGGAGACGAAGCCGAGGAGCAGTCGGTCCATCGCCGCCTCGCGCTTGACCAGGGTCTCGGCGACGGTGACGTAGTAGCCGCCCGCGGGTGTTTCGCGATACAGGCGCAAGGCGCGGATCGGCTCGCCCGCATGGACGAGATCGCGGAACAGCGGTCGCGTGGAGGGCGCGCGCGGCGGTTGCGGTGTCTCGCGGCCGACCGGGGAGTAGGGCACCGGCAAAGCGGATGCCGCATCGCTGTCGTCGAGCAGCGGCAGGGCCGCGTCGCCGCCGAGCAGGCGCCCGCCCAGGTCGCGTACGCGGAAGTAGATGCGGTCCTGGGTGTCGCTGCGCAGCACCGCCTCGACTTCGGACGACAGCCTCAGGTTGAGCCCGTCCGCTTCGGGGTGCACATGGGTGGCGATCGCGTGGGCGAGGTTGAGCAGGTTGTGGTCGTAGGCATCGCCGACCATGCCCTTGGCCGTGCCGTAGGCCACCGCGCCGGCGATCGCCAGCAGCAGGCCGGTGGGTGCGGCGAGGCTGCTGAGGAGCTTACGCCGGAGGCTGGTCTGCACCGTCGCGCTGCTCCTTGCTGCGTTCGAGGCGGTAGCCGAAGCCGCGTACGGTGCGGATCAGCAACCCTGCCGCCTCCACGCGCGGGCGCAGGCGCGAGATGCACACCTCGAGCGCGTTGCCGCTGCCGTCGCCTTGCAGGTTCTCGCGCGTCACCGTGCGCCCGTCGGCGCGCACCAGCGCCTCCAGCACCTCCCACTCGCGCCCGCTGAGCGTCATCGGCGCGCCGTCGAGCTCGGCGAGGCGGCCGTCGAGGTCGAGGGCCAGCGCCCCGAAGGCCAGCCTCGCCCCGGCGCCACCCCCGCGCCGCTGCACCGCGCGCATGCGCGCACTGAGCTCGGCGAGCTCGAAGGGCTTCACCAGGTAGTCGTCGGCGCCGAGGTCGAGCCCGTAGATGCGGTCGTCGAGCGCGTCGCGCGCGGTGATCACGATCACCGGCATGCGCTGGCCGCGCTTGCGGATGCGACGCACCAGCTCGTAGCCGCCGAGCCCGGGCAGGCCGACGTCGAGCAGGACGAAGTCGTAGCCGTTGTTCTGCAGCAGGCGGTCTGCACGCATGCCGTCGCCTTCCACCTCGACCTCGTCGCCCTGGCCGCGCAGGAATTCCGCGATGCCCTCCGCGAGCGCGGGGTCGTCCTCGACCAGCAAAAGTCTCATCTGTGCTTCTCCATGCCGCGCCGCGCGGGCGGACCCCGCGTCCATCGCGCAGCCGCGAGCGTCGTGTGGAGCGAATCGTATCCCGGCACGGGCGTGCTTGCATCGCCGCGCACGCCCCGGCGTATGATCGGGCTGTCGATCGCCCTCTGCCGGGGCCGCACCCGGCCCGCCGCCATGTCGGACATGCTGCCGCTCGATGCCGAACAGATCGAAGCCTTCCTGATCGCGACCGGAATCGGCCTGCTGATCGGCTTGGAGCGCGAGCGTGTGCCCTCGGCGCGTGCCGGGCTGCGCACCTTCGGCCTGGTCGGCATGCTCGGCGCGCTGGTGTCCATGCTCGGCGAACAGCTCGGCAGCCCCGCGCCCTTCGTCGCCGGCTTGGTGCTGGTGGGCCTCACCATCATCGCCGCCTACCTGCGCCACCCCGATTCTTCCGATCCCGGCACCACCTCGGTGGCGGCGCTGGTGCTGTGCTACTGCCTGGGCGCCGCGAGTTGGCTCGGCCACGCGCAGCTCGCGGTGATGCTTGCGGTGGGGGCCACCGTGCTGCTCTATTTCAAGGCACAACTCCGCGGCGTGGCGACGCGGCTGGAACAACGCGACTGGATCTCGATCCTGCAGTTCGGCGTGCTCTCGCTGGTCATCCTGCCGATGCTGCCGGACGAGGAGATGGGCCCCCACGGCGCGCTCAATCCGCGCCAGATCTGGTGGATGGTGGTGCTGATCGCCGGTGTCGGCCTGGCCGGCTATGCGGCGCTGAAAATCGCCGGCGTGCGCTACGGTGCCGCCTTCGTCGGTGTCTTCGGCGGCCTGGCATCGAGCACGGCGACCACGCTGCTGTACGCGCGTCAGGCGCGCGAGCTGCCCGCGGCGGGTGCGATGGCCGCGCTCGTGATCGTGATCGCCAACCTGGTGATGGTGTTGCGGGTATGGGGGATCGCCGCCGTGGTCGCACCCGGCGTCGCCGCGCCGCTGCTGAAGCTGATCGTGCCGGCGCTCGTGCTCGGCACCCTTGGTGCGCTGTGGCTGTGGCGCCGGCTCGCCGAACGTCACGAGACCGTGCTGCCCGCCACCGGCAACCCGACCGAACTGAAGACCGCGCTCGGTTTCGGTGCGGCCTATGCGCTGGTGCTGCTGGCCGCGGCCTGGCTGTCGGACTATGCGGGCAATCGCGGCTTGTACGTGCTGGCCTTCGTCTCCGGCCTCACCGACGTCGATGCGATCACCCTGTCCAGCCTGCGCCTGTACGCGCTCGAGCGCCTCGAACTGGTCGCCACGGTCACCGCGCTCGGCATCGCCATGCTCGCCAACCTCTGCTTCAAGCTCGGCCTCGCCAGCGTGATCGGGGGCCGCGCCCTCGCGCTACGTGCCGCCGCCGGCATGGCCAGCGTCGCGCTCGGCCTGCTCGCCGGCCTGGCCTGGGTGGGACTCGGGTAAGGCGCGTCCGGCTTTCGCGCCTTAGGCCTTACGCCTAACGTCCCGAGCAATGCCCCCCCGAGGCGGCCTGGCCGCTGCCGAGCGCGATCGGCGGCGGTTCCACGCGGATCCTGCTGCTGCTCATGGTGTCGAGCACCAGCAAGCCGAGGGCGATCAGCCAGAAGGCCGCGAAGCCGGTGCGGAAGAGTCTTTCCTTATCCATGTCTTCCTCCTCACGCACCGACGCGGCGGCGGATGCGCACACCGAGGATGGAGCCGGCAAAGGCGAGCGCGAACCACACCCAGCCGTGCAGGCTGGCCGAGGCGATGCCGCCCAGGTAGGCGCCGACATTGCATCCGAAGGCCATGCGTGCGCTGTAGCCCATCACCAGCCCGGCCACCGCGGCGGCGGCGAGGCGGCGCCCGGAGGGCGCGGAGAACTTCGGCGCGCCGTTCCAGCGCGAGGCGGCGATCGCGCCGTAGATCAGGCCGATGTTGGTCACCGAGGTGACGTCGGCGAGGATGGGCTCGACCAGGCGCTGCGCATGCGGCGCCACGCCCCAGAAGGCGTCGCCCGAGAGGTCCCAGCCGAGCGTGGAGACCGCCTTCGCGCCCCACACGCCCATGCCATACACGATGCCCCAGGGCTGGCCTGCGACGACCAGGTGGGCCAGGTAGAGCACCGCCAGCAGCAGCGCCCCCAGCCACCAGCGCGTCGCCCAGCGCGACTGCGCGGGCCCGGCCGCGGCGACGAAGCTCGCCGTGCCGGTGCGTACGAGCCGCTCGGCGATGGCCTGCGGCGAGGGCGGTGCGTCGCCACCCGCCCTGCGTGCGGCGCGCCCGGCCAGCCAGGCCACCAGGCCGCAGCCGGCCACGGTGAGCGCGAGTGCGGTCGGCCAGCCGAAGGCGAGCAGGTTCACCGCCGGCAGGCCGCCGAGCCCGATCCAGGCGGGCTGGTGCGAGGCGCCGAGGAAGCTGCCGAAGGTGAAGGTGGGCAGCACCACGAGGGACAGCGGCGAGCCGCCGCCGGCCTTGTAGAGCGTGCCCGAGCCGCAGCCGTCGGCGAGCTGCATCGCCGCACCGAACAGGAAGGCGCCGAGCACCAGGCTGATCGTCAGCGGCGCCACTGCGCCGACCAGCTCGCCGCCGCTGCCGGCGAGCAGCGGCAGGGTGAGCGCCGCTGCCAGCACCATCAGCAGCATCTGCGCCCACAGGCCCTGCGGGTCGCGGCGCTCGATCATGTCGCGCCAGCCGGTGGTGAAGCCGAAACGTGCGCCCTGCAGTACCGCGCCGAAGCCAACGCCCAGCAGCGCGAGCAGGCCCTGGCGCAGGCCAGCCGCCAGCGTCACCGCGAGCACGCCCGCGAGTGCGCCGAAGACCAGCAGGAATCGGAAGAACCAGCGCATCGTCGCGTCCGCCTTACTTGTCGAGCGCGCGCTTGGCGTCCTGCACCAGCGCGCTCAGGCGCGAGGGCTGGTTGTCCATCGGGAGCTCGGACTGGCTCCATTCCACCACCGAGGAGGGGTAGAGCTTGACCGCCTTGTTGCCGGCGATCTCCGACATCACGAACCAGATGGTGGCGGCCCAGTGGCCGGTGTTGCAGAAGGACACCGCGGGTGCGGCGGCGGCGCCGGACTGCGCGACCAGGGCCTTGAGCTCGCTCGCCGGCTTGAGCGTGGTGCCGCCCTGGGGGAAGAACTGCGCGTTGTCGAACGACTTCGCGCCCGGCAGCGTACCGTAGCGCGCGGCGGCGTCGGTGCGCGTCTCGCCGGCGAAGAACTTGGGCGGGCGAGCGTCGACCAGCAGCGGTGCGTTGCCGGCCTTGACCGCGGCGGCGAGCTCCTCGCTGGTGACGACCTGCTCCTGGTCGTAGCGGTAGCTGAACTGGCTGGGCGCGACCTGCGGCGCGGCGGTCTCGAGCGCGCCGCCGGCGGCCTGCCAGGCCTTGCTGCCGCCGTCGAGGATGGACAGGCGGGTGAGGCCGCCGACCTTGAGCGTCCAGTACACGCGCGCCGCGGCGCCAAAGTCGGTGTGGTCGCTGCCGGCATGCACGACGACCACATGGGTGTCGCGATCGACTCCGGCGGCCTGCAGGAGCTGGGTCAGTGCGGCCTCGGCGGGCAGCTGGCCGGGATTTTCCTTCGGGCCGCGATACTTGCCATAGGGGGTGTTCACCGCGCCGGGCACGTGGCCAGCGGCATAGTCCTTTTCGGCGCGGATGTCGAGCACGCGCACACCGGGCTGGCCGAGGAGGGTCTTCAGTTCGGCCGGCTGGAGCAGCGGGGCGGGGGCGGCGGTCGTCGCCACCGCGGCGGCGGGGCTTTGTCCAGTGGTGCTGGCGAAGGCGGGCGTGGCGAAGCCGAGGCTGGCGGCGAGCGCGATGGTCAGGGGCAGGGGGGCGAGTTTCTTCAGCATGGTCGTGTCGTCCGTCGGTTCCGTTTGCTGGGGGCCGGCGCGCCGGACTGGGCGGCGCTGCCATGATGCGCCGCAGAATACGGGAAAGCTGAAATACTCGAAACGTCTTTCAAAGAAAAAGTTTATAACTTTTCAGAATGAAAGCGACGGCTGCGCCGGCGTAGAACTCGATGCGCGAGCGGCGATCGAAACACAATTGGCCTTGCGGCCCCGCAACAGGAAAAACCGCTTGAACACCCTCTCGATCGGCTTGCGCATCCTTGCCGTCCTGCTGCTGCTTGCGGTGGGGCTCAGCTTCGCCAATGATCCGCGTCCCGCGGCGTCTGGCGCGGAGGGTGGCTGGCGCGGCGCGGCGCGCCACTCCGCCGGCATCGCACCCGACCCCGAGCGCTTCGCGGATACCGCGATCGTGCAGGTGTATGCCGCGGCCACCTACGGGTGGCGCGGCTACTTCGCGGTGCATCCGTGGATCATCTACAAGCGTGCCGGCGACACCGTCTACACCCGCTACGACGTCATCGGCTGGGGACGTGGAAACGTGGTGCGGCGCAACTACGCCTTGCCCGACGGGCTCTGGTTCGGGGCCGTGCCGAGGGTGCTGGTCGAGCACCGCGGCGAAGGCGTGGAGGCGATGATCGGGCAGATCGAGGCCGCGGTGGCGAGCTACCCGCACGCGGACGAGTACCGCAGCTATCCGGGCCCGAACAGCAACACCTTCCTCGCCCACATCGGCCGCGAGGTGCCGGCGCTGCGCCTCGACCTGCCGGCGAACGCGATCGGCAAGGACTATCGCCCCGTCACGCGTCCGCTGGGCGTGTCGCCCTCGGGGTCGGGCGTGCAGTTCTCGCTGCTCGGCTTGCTGGGCTTGAGCGTGGGCGTGCAGGAAGGCATCGAGCTGAACGTCCTCGGGCTCAGTTTCGGCCTCGATCTCAACCGTCCCGGCCTGCGTCTGCCCGCGATCGGCCGCCTCGGCCTCGACGACACGTCGGTGTCCGAGCGCGGCGCCGCCGGGCTGCAGTGACGCCGAGAGGCCGGCGCGCGGGCTTCGGCAGCGCCGCGCTCCTCGCCGCCGCTTCGGGATCGATGCGTTGCGGTCGCCTCGTCAATCGCTTCCCGCGCCCTTCTCGGCCCTCTCGCCCTTCGCCGCCAGGTAGATGCCCACCAGCAGCAGGCTGAAGCCCACGAACTGCAGCGGCGCGAAGCCTTCTCCGAAGACGAGGAAGGCCATCAGCGCGCTGCCCACCGGCTCGCCCAGCGTGACCACCGCGACGAAGGTGGCAGACACGTAGCGCAGCGACCAGTTGTAGGCGGTGTGGCCGAGCAGTTGTGGTCCGAGCGCCATCGCCAGCAGCACCAGCCAGGCGGTGTTCGACAGGCTGAACAGTTCCACGCCGCCCGCGCCGCTGGCGGCGAACAGGAACAGCGCCGCGGCGCCGTAGGCGAGCCAGATGTAGGCCGGCAGCCCGAGGCCGGCGCGCAGGCGGCGGCCGATCAGCAGGTAGGCGGAGAAGCACCAGCTGCCGACGAGCGCGAGGAGGTTGCCGAACATGGGGTTGCTGCCGGCGCCGGCGGTCTGGCTGTCGCTCCAGAAGATGAACAGGCTGCCGGCGAAGGACAGCGCGATGCCGCCGATCATCATCTTCGTCGGCGTCTCGCGGAAGATGAGAAAGGAGGCCAGGCCGATCCACAGCGGGTTGGTGGTGACGAGCGCGGTGCTCGAGGCGACCGAGGTGTATTCGAGCGAGCTGATCCAGGTGGCGAAGTGGAGCGCGAGGAAGAAGCCCGCGGCCAGCGCCATGCCGATCTGCCTGCGGGTGAGGCGGGCGAGCTCATGGCGCGATTGCAGGAAGGCGACCGGCGTGATGATGAGCGCGGCGAAGCCCAGCCGCCAGGTCGCGACCGCGAGCGAGCTCACCCCCTCGGCCTGGGCGAGGCGGGCGAAGATGGCGCCGAAGGAGATCGCGGCGAGGCCGATGCCGAGGACGACGAAGGGGAGCCAGCGGGCGGGTTGGGGGGTGTGGGACATCTGGAGAGGGGCGATTGGTGGGTGAGGTGGGTCGAGAGCACCCTGAGGGGCTTCGACCGGTGGCGATGCGTGTTCGAACCGTTCGCGGGGACGGCACATGTGTGCCGGCACTCGGGTGCTTCCGGAGGCGTGGCGGTTTTCCGTAGGAGCGACGCAAGTCGCGATCGGGCAGTGCCGCAGCGCCGTCGCGATTTCCGCCCGCTGCAATCGCGACCTGCGTCGCTCCTACCCGACGCATTGCGGCGCGATTGTGCCGCATCGCGTCGAAACCGCGGCGTTTCGTCTGATCGCGGAGCGGCCCCGGTTGGCGCCATTCCTCTCGCGTCGCACGCCTCACGCGCCTCTCAGGCGTGGCCGCCCTCCAGATACGCCGCCCGCACCTCCGGACTCGTCAGCAGTTCCGCCCCGGTCCCGGCGAGGGTGATCTCGCCGTGCTGCAGCACATAGCCGCGGTCGGCCACGCGCAGGGCCTGGTTGGCGTTCTGCTCGACCAGCAGGATGGTCATGCCGTGGTCGCGGTTGAGCTCCCTGACGATCTGGAAGATCTTGCGGATGTAGATCGGCGCCAGGCCGAGCGAGGGCTCGTCGAGCAGCAGCAGCTTGGGGCGGCTCATCAGCGCGCGGCCGATCGCCAGCATCTGCTGCTCGCCGCCCGACAGGGTGCCGGCGCGCTGCGCCTGGCGTTCCTGCAGGATCGGGAACATCGCGAACACGCGCGCGGTGTCGGCGGCGTAGTTGGCCGGGTCGGCGTGCGCGGTGCCCATCTGCAGGTTCTCGATCACCGTCATGCGCGGGAAGATGCGCCGGCCTTCGGGCACCAGGGCGATGCCACGGCGGGCGATCTCGTGCGTGTGCACGCGGGTGATGTCCTCGCCGTCGAAGACGATGCGCCCGGCGCTGGCCTTGGGGTTGCCGAACAGGCTCATCATCAGCGTCGATTTGCCGGCGCCGTTGGCGCCGATCAAGGTGACGATCTCGCCCACCTGGACCTCGACGTCGATGCCGCGCAGCGCGTGGATGTGGCCGTAATGGGCGTGCACGCCCTCCATCTTGAGCATCATGCCGCGGCCCCTCCAGTCACTTCTTCTTCCTCGTCCTCGCCCAGGTAGGCCTTGATCACCTGCGGGTCGTGCTTGACCTGCGCCGGCGTGCCCTCGGCGATCTTGCGCCCGTAGCTGATCACGCCGATGTGGTCGGACACGTTCATCACCACGCTCATGTCGTGCTCGATGAGCAGGATCGCGATGCCCATCTCGCCGCACAGGTAGAGCAGGAGTTCGTTCAGCTCCGCCGACTCGCGCGGGTTGAGGCCGGCGGCCGGCTCGTCCAGGCACAGCAGCACCGGATCGACGCACAGCGCGCGTGCGATCTCGATGCGGCGCTGGATGCCGTAGGGCAGGTCGCCGGCGGCGTCGTCGGCGAGGTGGGTGAGCTTGAGGCGCTCGAGCCACATCGCCGCGCGTTCGATCGCCTGCCGCTCCGCCTGGCGGTAGCCGGGGAGCTTGAAGATACCGGCGATGGAGAACTTCGAGGCGCGCTGCAGCACGTTGTGCTGGGCGACGATCAGGTTCTCCAGCACCGTCATCTTGGGGAACAGGCGGATGTTCTGGAAGGTGCGCACCACCTGGGCGTCGCGTGCGACGCGGTGGCTGGGCAGGGACTCCAGGCGCATCTCGCCGCGCGTGGGGTGGGCCAGGCGCAGCGTGCCGGTGGTGGGCTTGTAGAAGCCGGTGAGGCAGTTGAACAGCGTCGTCTTGCCGGCGCCGTTGGGGCCGATGATGCCGGTGATCTTGCCGGCCGGCACTTCCAGCGAGAGGTCGTCGATGGCGGTCAGGCCGCCGAAGCGCATGGTCAGGTTGCGCACCGACAGCAGGGTTGCGGGCGTGTTCATCGCGCAGCCTCCTTCGTCGCGGCAGTCTTGCCCGACGCGTTCAGGTGCACCGTCGGTTCGCGGTGCGACAGCAGGCCGCCCGGGCGCCACACCATGATCAGCACCATCGCCAGGCCGAACAGCAACATGCGGTACTCGGCGAAGTTGCGTCCGAACTCGGGGATCAGCACCAGCAGCGTGGCCGCCAGCACCACGCCCATCTGCGAGCCCATGCCACCGAGCACGACGATGGCGAGGATGATCGCCGACTCGGTGAAGGTGAAGCTCTCGGGCGAGATGAAGCCCTGGCGCGCGGCGAAGAACACCCCGGCGAAGCCGCCCAGCATGGCACCGATGGCGAAGGCCGAGAGCTTGATGTTGGTGGTGTTCATGCCCATCGCCTGGCAGGCGATCTCGTCCTCGCGCAGCGCCTCCCAGGCGCGCCCCACCGGCAGCTTGCGCAGGCGCGACACGAAGGCGTGGGTGAGCAGGGCCAGCACCAGGATCAGGTAGTAGAGGAAGATCAGGCGGTGCATAGGCGAGAATTCGAGGCCGAAGAAGCCGGCGAAGGTCTGCCCGCCTTCCGGTGCGCTGCGCGTGAAATCGAGGCCGAAGAAGCTCGGGCGCGGGATCGAGCTGATGCCGTTGGGGCCGTTGGAGAATTCGGTCCAATTCACCAGGATGATGCGGATGATCTCGCCGAAGCCCAGCGTGACGATCGCCAGGTAGTCGCCGCGCAGGCGCAGGATCGGGTAGCCGAGCAGGATCCCGAAGCTGGCGGCGAGCGTGCCCGATACCGGCAGCGCCTCCCAGAAGCTCCAGCCGAACTGGGTCGACAGCAGCGCGTAGGAATAGGCGCCCACCGCGTAGAAGGCGACGTAGCCGAGGTCGAGCAGGCCGGCGAGGCCGACGACCACGTTGAGGCCCCAACCCAGCATCACGTAGATCAGCACCGTGGTGGCGGTGTCGACCACGTAGCGGTTGTCGGAGAACACGATCGGCAGCGCGATCGAGGCGCCGAGCGCCACCCAGCCGAGCACGTTCACCACGCGCTGCGCGCCATGGGCGCGGTCGGCGGCGGTGGCGGTGCTGGCGCGGTCGCGTTCCTGCTTGCGGTTGCGCGCCTGGTCGATCGCCCAGCGCAGCAGCAGGCGGCCGGCGAACACCGCGGCCACGGCTGCGGCGAGCAGGCCGAAGCGGGTCTCCACGCCCAGCCGGCCGCCCACGTCCACCGTGGTGAGGCCGACCAGCGGGATGCCCAGGATGAGGCCGACGAAGGCCACCCAGCCGGCGTCGCGCAGACGCTCGGCCGGCGTCATCGCGTGACGCGCAAAGACGACGGCGCTCATCAGACCTTCTCCACTTCAGGCCGGCCGAGCAGGCCGGAGGGGCGCAGCATCAGCACCAGGCACAGGATGCCGAAGGTGGCGACGTCCTTGTATTCCGCCCACAGGTAGGCGGCCCAGAAGGATTCGATCAAGCCGATCAGCAGGCCCCCGAGCATTGCCCCCGGCAGCGAGCCGATGCCGCCCAGCACCGCCGCGGTGAAGGCCTTGATGCCGGCGAGGAAGCCGATGAAGAAGTCCACCACGCCGTAATACACCGTGACCATCACCCCGGCGACCGCGGCGAGCGCCGCGCCGAGCATGAAGGTGTAGGAGATGGTGCGGTCGACGTTGACCCCGAGCAGCGCGGCCATGGTGCGGTCCTGCTCGCAGGCGCGCTGCTGGCGACCGAAGGGGGTCTGCGTGATCATCCAGGTGAAGGCGCTCATCAGGATCACCGTGGTGACGATGATCAGCATCTGGCTCCAGCCGATCTGAACCGTGAAGCCCGGCGCCTCCCACAGCACGATGCCGCCTTCGAGCACCGGCGGGATCGGCTTCACGCGTGCGCCCTGGGTGAGCTGCACGCTGTTCTGCAGGAAGATCGACATGCCGATCGCGGAAATGAGCGGCGCCAGCCGGGTCGAGCCGCGCAGCGGGCGATAGGCGGTGCGCTCGACCGCCCAGCCGTAGGCCGAAGTGAAGAAGATCGACACGATCAGCACGAAGGTGAGCGCGAGCGGGATCGAGGTGACGTCGGCCGCGGCGAGGATGGTGAAGGCGGTGACCGCGATGAAGGCGCTCACCATGAAGATGTCGCCATGGGCGAAGTTGATCATGCCGATGATGCCGTACACCATCGTGTAGCCGATGGCGATCAGGCCGTACATGGCGCCGAGCGTGAGCCCGTTGATCAGTTGCTGGAGTGCATAGGCCACGATGTCTCCTGCTGTGGCGGTGCGGATGGCGCGGATCCCGCTCGGGGCCGCGTCCCTGTAGGCGCGGCGCAAGCCGCGATCAAGCGCTGGATCGGAAGTCGTCGCTCGCAACCCGTCGCCGGCCCCCTGTCTCCTTGTTGGCCGACGGGGGCACGGACACCGGCGCCGCGATTGCGGCGCCGAAGACTCGGGTGGGACGGGCTTGCGACTTACTTCGCGTAGTCGTACTTGCCGCCCTGCCAGCGATAGACCACGAAGCCCGGCGCCTTCTGGTCGCCCTTGGCGTCGAAGGCGAGATCTCCGATCACGGTCTTGAAGCTGCCGCCGCGCATCGCCTTCTCGAGGTCGGCGTACTTGGTGCTCTTGGCCGTGGTGGCGGCCTGCTCGAAGAGCTGCATCGCGGCGTAGGCGTAGAGCACGTAGCCTTCGGGCTCGGTCTTGGCGGCGCGGAACTTCTCCACCACCGGCGCGGCGTCCGGGTTCTTGCGCGCGTCGGGCGAGAACGTGAACATCACGTTGTCGGCGGCCGGGCCGGCGGCGGTGACGAGCTCGGAGTTGGTCATCGTGTCGCCGCCCATCACGGTGAGCTGCAGGCCGGCGGCCTGGGCCTGGCGCAGGATCAGCGCGACCTCGGTGTGGTAGCCGCCGTAGGCCATGACCTCGACGCCGGCCTGCTTGAGCTTGGTGACGATGCCAGAGTAGTCCTTCTCGCCGGCGGTGATGGATTCGCGCAGCGCGGGCTTCAGGCCCTTGCCTTCCATCGCCTTGGCCATCTCGTCGGCGAGCCCCTTGCCGTAGGCGCTCTTGTCGTCGACCACGGCGACCTTCTTGCCCTTGAAGTGGTCGGCGATGTAGCCGCCGGCCACCAGGCCCTGCTGGTCGTCGCGACCCATGATGCGGAAGATGTTCTTCAGGCCGCGCTCGGTCACCTGCGGATTGGTCGACACCGTGGCCATCGGGATGTCGGCCTCGACATAGACCTCGGAGGCCGGGATCGTCGAGCTCGAGCACCAGTGGCCGTGCATGAACACGATGCCCTTGTTGACCATGGTGTTGGCGACCGACACCGCCTGCTTCGGGTCGCAGGCGTCGTCGCCGACCTCGAGCTTCAGTTTCTGGCCGAGCACGCCGCCGCGGGCGTTGATGTCGGCGATGGCCATCTCCGCGCCCTTGCGGATCTGGTCGCCGGCGGAGGCGTACTGGCCGGTCATCGGACCGGCGATGGCGACCGCGAGGTCGGCCAGGGCGGCATTCGAAAAGCCGCCGAGTGCGAGGACGGCGGTGGCGAGCAGGGTCTTTTTCATGAAACGTCTCCTTCGTGGTTGTGGTTTTGGGCCTTGGACGGGGCAGACGGCGCCAAATGGGGCCATCTGCGTCCGGCAAAGGTAAGCGAATTTTTCAAAATTGCCATCCGTGATGGCCCTAGCTGCGACTACCGCGCAGGTTCGTTGTCATCCAGCACCCCTCCGGGGGCATCCGGAAGTGCGTTGGTTTTCCGTAGGAGCGACACAAGTCGCGAATGCAGCGGCTCCGATGGCGCCGCGCCGGATTCCGTGCGCTGAAGATCGCGACTTGCGTCGCTCCTGCGGGCAGGTCCACTCCTCGCCGGGTTGCCAGCGCTGCCGCGGTGCGGGCGCGAATCGCGCACACTCATGCCCCCATCGCCATCAGGCTGGCGTTGCCACCCGCGGCGGCGGTGTTGATCGACAGGGTGCGTTCGTGCACCAGGCGGCCGAGGTCGTAGTCGGGGCAGGGCTGCAGCAGCTGCAGGATCGGGCCGCTGCGCCCGGCGACGCGCACCTGCAGCGCGTCGGCCTCGGCGTCGCTGCCGTCGAACAGCACCGCGCCGAGCGCCTTGTCGAACCAGGCGGCATCCACCGCGACGTATGCGCGCAGCGCCTCGGGGAGCGCGGCCTGCACCGTGCGTGCGGCGGCGCGGTCGGCGAGCAGCAGGCGATTGCCGCTGGCGAGCGCCGCCATCACCTGATGCAGCACGGCGGCCGCGCTGTCCGCCACGCCGGCGATGGTGCCGCGCGCGGTGAAGCGCAGGCTGTCGTCCTCGCCGGTGGGGCCGGGCAGCGCCAGGCGCAGGCCAGCAATACGGCGCGCACGGCAGGCGTCGGCGCGGTCGCGTAGCGCGGCGAGCTCGTCGCCCTCGAGCAGGCCGCGGCCGGCGCCGTCCAGCCATTCCAGGAAGCCGGAGAACGCGGCATCCGCGGCGCGGGTTTCGTCGCTGTCGGTCACCGCGAGCGCGCCATCGGCCAGCACCGGGCCGGGCGTACGCGCAAGCAGCCGGTGCAGGTAGAGCGGTCCGCCCGCCTTCGGGCCGGTGCCGGACAGGCCCTCGCCGCCGAAGGGCTGCACGCCCACCACCGCGCCGATGATGTTGCGGTTCACATACAGGTTGCCGACGTGCGCGCGCGCGGCGACGCGCTCCACGGTCTCGTCGATGCGGGTGTGCACCCCCATGGTGAGGCCGTAGCCGCTGGCGTCGATCGCGTCGATCAGGCTGTCCAATTCGGACGCGCGGTAGCGCAGCACGTGCAGGATGGGGCCGAACTGCTCGCGGCCCAGTTCGCTCAGGGCACCGATCTCGATGATCGACGGCGCGACGAAGGTGCCGTGCGCGCATGCGGCGGGCAGCGGCAGGCGGGTGATGCGGGCGCCCTTGGCAAGCATCGCGGCGACGTGGGCCTCGAGACCGTCGCGCGCCCCGGCGTCGATGACCGGGCCGATGTCCACGCGCACGTCCGCCGGATTGCCCAGGCGCAGTTCGGCGAGCGCGCCCTGCAGCATGTGGAGGACGTCGTCGGCGATGTCCTGCTGCAGGCACAGCACGCGCAGCGCCGAGCAGCGCTGGCCGGCGGAGTCGAAGGCGGAGGCGAGGACGTCCGTCACCACCTGCTCGGGGAGTGCGGTGGAGTCCACGATCATCGCGTTCTGGCCGCCGGTCTCGGCGATCAGCGGCACCTTGCCGCCACGCGCGGCGAGGCTGCGGTTGATCAGCGCGGCGACCTCGGTGGAGCCGGTGAACATCACCCCACGCACGCGCGCATCGGCCACCAGCGCGGCGCCGACGGTCTCGCCGCGGCCGGGCAGCAACTGCAGCGCTGCAGCCGGGATGCCGGCCTCGTGCAGCAGGCGCACTGCATGGGCGGCGATCAGCGGGGTCTGCTCGGCCGGCTTGGCGAGCACCGGATTGCCGGCGGCGAGCGCGGCGGCGACCTGGCCGCCGAAAATCGCCAGCGGGAAGTTCCACGGGCTGATGCACAGCACCGGACCGAGCGCCACGTGGCTGGCAGGGTCGAAGCCACGCGCCTGCTGGGCGTAGTAGCGCAGGAAGTCGACCGCCTCGCGCAGCTCGGCCACCGCGTTGGCCCACGACTTGCCGGCTTCGCGCACTGCAAGCGCGAGCAGGGTGTCGGCCTCGCGTTCGAACAGCGCCGCGGCGCGCTCCAGGCGTTCGCTGCGCGCCGCAGCCGGGGTGGCGGCCCAGTCGGCTGCGGCCGCACTGGCGGCGGCGAGCGCGTGTTCGAGGTCGTCGGTCGTCGCTTCGGCGACGCCGCCGACGACCTCGCCGCGGTCGGCCGGGTTGGAGACCGGGGTCACGTCCGCGGGCACCGCGCTGCGGCCGGCGACGATCGGACCGGCCGCGAAGGGCGTGGTGCGCGAGTTGGCCAGCGCCGCGGCGATGCGGGCGCGCACCGGCTCGCTGGCGAGGTCGATGCCGGCGGAGTTGGTGCGCAGGCCACCGAACAGCTCGGCGGGCAGTGCAATCTTCGGATGCGGCGCGCCGGCGAGCGGGGCGGCCTGCTCGACCGGGTCGGCGATCAGCTCTTCCACCGGCACGCGCTCGTCGACGATGCGGTTCACGAAGCTGGTGTTGGCGCCGTTCTCGAGCAGGCGGCGCACCAGGTAGGCGAGCAGGGTCTCGTGGCTGCCCACCGGCGCGTAGATGCGCACCAGGCGGTGGCGGTCGGCGCGGCCGACGATCTGGTCGTAGAGCGGCTCGCCCATGCCGTGCAGGCACTGGAACTCGTAGTCGCCCGGCTGCCAGGCGCGGCCGTCGGCGGCGGCGAGGTGGAAGATCGCCGCCAGCGAGTGCGCGTTGTGGGTGGCGAACTGCGGGTAGATGACGTCGCGTGCGGCGAGCAGCTTCTTCGCGCAGGCGAGGTAGGACACATCGGTGTACACCTTGCGCGAGTACACCGGGTAGCCGGCCAGCCCGTCGATCTGCGCGCGCTTGATCTCGGCGTCCCAGTACGCGCCCTTGACCAGGCGCACCATCATGCGCTGGCCGCTGCGGCGCGCGAGGTCGATGACGAAGTCGAGCACGTGGGGGGCGCGCTTCTGGTAGGCCTGGACCACGAAGCCCAGTCCCGTCCAGCCGGCGAGCGCGTCGTCGGTGGCGAGCGCCTCGAGCAGGTCGAGCGAGAGGTCGAGGCGGTCGGCCTCCTCGGCGTCGATGTTCAGCCCGATGTCGTGGCGCCTGGCCTGCAGGCACAGGGTCTTCAACTTCGGCAGCAGCTCGGCCAGCACGCGCTCGCGCTGCGACCAGGTGTAGCGCGGATGCAGGGCCGAGAGCTTGACCGAGATGCCGTTGCCGTCGACCACGCCGCGGCCCCGGGAGGCGACGCCGATGGCCTGGATGGCGCGCTCGTAGTCGCGGAAATAGCGCTCTGCGTCGCTTGCCGTCATCGCCGCCTCGCCGAGCATGTCGAAGGAGTAGCGGTAACCCTTGTTCTCGTGCTCGCGGCCGCGCTCGAGGGCCTCGTCGATGTCGCGCCCGGTGACGAACTGCTCGCCGAGCATGCGCATCGCGAGGTCCATGCCCTTGCGGATCAGCGGCTCGCCGCCGCGCGCCACCAGGCGGGTGAGCGCGGAGGACAGGCCTTGTTCGCTGCTGGTCGACACCAGCCGGCCGGTGATCAGCAGGCCCCAGGTGGCAGCGTTGACGAACAGCGAGGGGCTGTTGCCGATGTGTGCGCGCCAGTCGCCGTCGGCGAGCTTGTCGCGGATCAGGCGGTCGGCGGTGGCCTTGTCGGGCACGCGCAGCAGGGCCTCGGCCAGGCACATCAGCGCCACGCCTTCCTGGCTGGAGAGCGAGAACTCCTTCATCAGGGCGTCGACGCCGGACGAGCGCGTGCGCGTGGCGCGCAGGCCGACGACGAGGTCGTGGGCGAGGGCGCGCACGGGTTCGCGCAGGGCCGCGGGGAGGCGGGCGGCCTCGACGAGTGCGGGCACGCACTCCGGCTCGGGCGTGCGCCAAGCGGAGTCGATGGCGTGGCGGACGGTGCTGCGCGCGGTCGGCGGAAGGGCGGCGGCGGCATCGAGGGCCGCTGCGGCGCGGGCGCTGGAGGGGATGTTGTCGGTCACGGCCGGGCACTCCTGGCATTGCGCACGCTGCGTCGGGCGGGCGTGCTGCAAGCGGTTGCGGGGGCGGCGGAAGACCCGCCGGAATGGCCGAATTCTTCGCCAAAAACCGTAGTTAATGGCTCCAAAATTTGCATTTATATGGTCATAATGACCAAAGTGAGATCACTTCACAGGCCAATCGCCTGCTGCACCGCAATGGACCGCATCGACCAGAAGATCCTCCAGGAATTGCAGGCCGACGCCCGCCTGTCGATCGTCGAGCTGTCGCGCCGGGTCGGCCTGACCAAGACCCCCTGCGCCGAGCGTATCCGCCGCCTCGAGAAGTCCGGGGTGATCCGCGGCTACCACGCCGCGCTCGACCCCGACGCGGTCGGCGCCGGCCACATCGTCGTCGTCCAGGTCCTGCTCACCAGCACTACCGAGCAGGACCTGCGCCGCTTCAACGAGGCCGTGCGGCGCATCCCCGAGATCGAGTCCTGCCTGATGATCGCGGGCGACTTCGATTACCTGCTCAAGGTGCGCACGCGCGACATCAACGAATACCGCCGCGTGATGGGCGAGCAGATCTCCGGCCTGCCGTGCGTCAAGCAGACCCATACCTACGTGGTGATGGAGGTGGTCAAGGACGAGCGCAAGCTGCCGCTGCGCGGCAGCGCGTGAGGCGCCCGGGGGGGGGGGGGCGACGCGGACTCTTGAGCACGGTCAACACGGGCGCGAAGTTGCGTCGCACAATCGCGCATGGTCCCGGACGATCGACGCTGCGGGCATGTCGTGCGCGGATGGTGGCGCGGAGCTGGCCTCGATGGCGCAACAAAGGTGCAAGTGATGGACTCGAAGCGTGCAATGCCCTCCCTCACCATCGGTGCCATCGGCGTCGTGTTCGGCGACATCGGCACCAGCCCCCTGTACGCCCTGCGGGAGATCTTCAACGGCCACCATCCGATACCGGTCACGCCGGGGAACATCCTCGGCATCCTGTCGCTCGTGCTGTGGGCGATCATGGTGCTGGTCACGCTCAAGTACGTGCTCATCCTGATGCGCGCGGACAACCGCGGCGAGGGCGGCTCGCTCGCCCTGCTGTCGCTGGTGGTGACGCATGCGCGCAGCGCACGCCTGGCCTGGGTGGTGTCGATGCTCGGCATCTTCGCCGCCGCCTTGTTCTTCGGCGACAGCATGATCACGCCGGCGATCTCGGTGCTGTCGGCGGTGGAGGGAATCGGCATCGTGGCGCCGGGGCTCGAGGCCTGGGTGGTGCCGGTGACGGTGCTCATCCTCACCGTGCTGTTCGCGATCCAGCGCCGCGGCACCGGGGTGGTGGGGCTCTTCTTCGGCCCGGTCATGGTGGTCTGGTTTGCCGTGCTGGGTGCGCTCGGCATGGTCGAGATCGTGCGTTATCCGGAGATCCTCGCGGCCCTCAGTCCGCTCCATGCGGTCGCCTTCGTCGTCGATCATCCGGCGCTCGCCTTCCTCGCGCTGGGCGCGGTCGTGCTCGCGGTGACCGGCGGGGAGGCGCTCTACACCGACATGGGACATTTCGGCCCGGCCCCGATCCGGCTGGGGTGGTTCGGCTTCGTGTTGCCGGCCCTGGTGGTGAACTACTTCGGCCAGGGGGCGCTGCTGCTGCACGAGCCGGCGGCGATCGAAAGCCCGTTCTACCACCTCGGGCCGTCGTGGGCGATGATCCCGCTGCTGGTGCTCGCCACCCTGGCCACGGTCATCGCCTCGCAGGCGGTGATCTCGGGCGCCTTCTCGGTGGCCCGCCAGGCGGTGCAGATGGGGCTGCTTCCGCGCATGCTGATCGTCCATACCTCGGGGCATGAGCAGGGGCAGATCTACGTCCCCTTCACCAACTGGACGCTTTACCTGGCGGTGGTCGCACTCGTGGTCGGCTTCCAGAACTCGTCGAACCTCGCTGCGGCATACGGCATCGCAGTGACCGGCACGATGCTGATCGACACGGTGCTGCTCGGCTTCGTGATGGTGCTGATCTGGCGCTGGCGTCCGCTGCTGGCCGGACTGTGCGCGGGGACGCTGCTGCTGGTGGACCTCGCCTTCTTCAGCGCCAACGCGATCAAGATTCCCCAGGGCGGCTGGTTCCCGATCGCCATGGCGCTGGTCTCGTTCACCGTGCTCACCACCTGGCGCCAGGGGCGTCGCCTGGTGCAGCAGGAGATCGCCGCCCAGGGCCTGCCGCTGAACGTGTTCATCGACATGGTCGGGGAGGTGCATCGGGTGCAGGGCACGGCGGTGTTCATGACCAGCACCAAGGATGGCGTCCCCGCCGCGCTGCTGCACAACCTCAAGCACAACCAGGTCCTGCACGAGCGGGTCGCGCTGGTGACCGTGGAGACCGCCGACACCCCGCATGTGAGCGAGCTCGACCGCATCTACCTGCATCGCATCAGGAACGGGTTCATGCGCGTGATCGTGCGCTACGGCTTCATGGAGGATCCCGACATCCCGAGTGCGCTGAAGCACTGCAGCCGCTTCGGCGAATCGTTCGAGATGATGGAGACCACCTTCTTCGTCTCGCGCGAGACGGTGATCCCCAGGCTCAGCCGCAGGCTGTTTTCCGACTGGCGGGCGCGGCTGTTCGCCTTCATGTCCAAGAACGCCACCAGCGCGACCGACTTCTTCCGCATCCCCAACAACCGGGTGGTCGAACTCGGCACGCAGTTGGTGATCTGACGCGGCCACGCGCCATCGGGGCGGCCGGAAGGCGCCCCCGGGCTTTGGTGTAACATTCCGGCCAAAGCATCGGCTGCCGCCCGCCGGGTGGCGGCCCCCTCACGAGAGACACCCAATCCATGGTTCCGCACCTCACCACCGCGCTTACCGGCCCCCTGCTGGAGCTGGAGCGCCAGTTCCTCGACAACGCCTGCGACATCGAAAAGTGGTTCCGTACCCAGTGGCAGGACCACATGCCGCCTTTCTACGGTTCCACCGACCTGCGCAACTCGGGCTTCAAGCTCGCGCCGGTCGACCTGAACCTGTTCCCGGGCGGCTTCAACAACCTCAACGACGTCTTCATGCCCCTGTGCGTGCAGGCGGCGCAGGCGGCGATCGAGCGCATCTGCCCGGACGCCAGCAAGCTGCTGTTGATCCCCGAGAACCACACCCGCAACCAGTTCTACCTGCAGAACGTCGCCAAGCTGGCGTCCATCCTGCGCCTCACCGGCCTCGACGTGCGCATCGGCAGCCTGCTGCCCGAGATCGCCGCGCCGACCGTGCTGGAACTCGCCAACGGCGCCACGCTGACCCTGGAGCCGCTGCGCCGCAGCGGCAGCCGTATCGGGCTCGACGACTTCGATCCCTGCGCGGTGCTGCTCAACAACGACCTGTCTGCGGGCATTCCGCAGGTGCTCAAGGGCCTCGACGAGCAGTGGCTGATCCCGCCCCTGCATGCCGGCTGGCACAAGCGCCGCAAGTCGAAGCACGCCGAGTGCTACGACCGTGTCGCGCGTGAGTTCGCCGCCGCGATCGGCATCGATCCGTGGCGGATCAACCCCGAGTTCGGCGTGTGCGGCCAGATCAACTTCCAGGAACGCACCGGCGAGGAGTGCCTCGCCGCTCAGGTGGATTCGCTGCTCACCCGCATCCGCGCCAAGTACAAGGAATACGGCGTCACCGACGAGCCCTTTGTGGTGGTCAAGGCCGACGCCGGCACCTACGGCATGGGCGTGATGACGGTGAAGGACGCCTCCGAGGTCGTCGGCCTCAACCGCCGCCAGCGCAACAAGATGGCGGTGGTGAAGGAAGGCCTGCAGGTGCACGAGGTCATCATCCAGGAGGGCGTGCACACCTTCGAGACGGTGGAGGACGGCGTCGCCGAGCCGGTCGTCTACATGATGGATCACTACGTGGTGGGTGGCTTCTACCGCGTCCACACCGAGCGCGGCCGCGACGAGAACCTCAACGCGCCGGGCATGCACTTCAAGCCGCTCGCCTTCGACACCAGCGGCACCATGCCCGATGCCGCGCAGGGGCCCGATGCGCCGCCGAACCGCTTCTACGCCTATGGCGTGGTGGCCCGCCTGGCGCTGCTCGCGGCCTCGGTGGAGATCGAGGAGACCGCCCCGGGCGAGGAAGAGGATGCAGGTGGAGACGCCCTGGCGGCCTGAAGTCTCGCGCCGCCTCCGACGGGAATCGACACGAACCGGTGATGAATCCATGACCCGCAAGCTCAAGCTTCTTTTCATCCTCGACCCGCTCGAGGGTCTCAAGGCCTACAAGGACTCGAGCATCGCGATGATGCGCGCCGCCGCGCGGCGCGGGCACGAGGTGTGGGCGCTGCAGCGCGCCGGCCTCACCTGGCGCGAGGGCGTGGTGGTCGGCACCGGCTGCGTGGCGCTCGCGGTGTGCGACGACGACGCGGCCTGGTATCGCGCGGGCGAGGCGCAGGCCCTGCCGCTGGCCGCCTTCGACGCGGTGCTGATGCGCCAGGACCCGCCCTTCGACTTCGAGTACGTCACCGCCACCTGGCTGCTCGAGCGCGCGGCGCAGGCCGGCGTGCGCGTGTTCAACGACCCGCGTGCGGTGCGCGACCACTCCGAGAAGATCGCGATCACCGAATTCCCGCAGTTCACCGCGACCACGCTGGTGGCGCGCGACCCGGCGGACATCCACGCCTTCATCGACGAGCTCGGCGACGTCATCCTCAAGCCGCTTGACGGCATGGGCGGCAGCCAGATCTTCCGTGTGCGCGCCGACGACCCCAACCGCAACGTGATCGTGGAGACGCTCGCCCACGATGGCACTCGCACCATCATGGCGCAGCGCTACCTGCCGCAGATCGTCGACGGCGACAAGCGCGTGCTGATCATCGGCGGCGAGGTCGTGCCCTTCGCGCTCGCGCGCATCCCGCGGGCGGGCGAGACGCGCGGCAACCTCGCCGCCGGCGGGCGCGGGGTGGCGATGGCGCTCACCGCGCGCGAACGCGAGATCGCCGGGTTCCTCGCGCCGACGCTGTGGGCGCGCGGCCTGCTGATCGTCGGCCTCGATGTGATCGGCGGCCACCTCACCGAGATCAACGTCACCAGCCCCACCTGCATGGTCGAGATCGCCGCGCAGCAGGGCTTCGACGTCGCCGGCCTGGTGATCGACAAGCTGGAGCGTGCGTGCGGCTGAACCTGCGCATCCTTGCATTGGCCGCGTGCGCGCTGCTGCTCGCGGCCTGCTCGCGCGCGCAGGTCTTCCATCACGAGGCCTACGTCTTCGGTACCCGGGTCGATGTCGCGGTGTATGGCGAGAACCAGGCCGAGGCCGACCGCGCCGCCGCCGCGGTGCTGCGCGAGTTCGACCGCCTGCATCGCGCGTACCACGCCTGGGAGCCCTCCGAGCTCACCGCGCTCAACGCCGCGATCGCGCGCGGCGAGGCCGCCACCGTGTCCGACGAGCTCGCCGCGATGCTGAAGGACGCGCAGGCGATCGCCGCCACCGGCGACGGGCTGTTCGACCCTGCGCTCGGCGGCCTGGTCGCGCTGTGGGGCTTCCACACCGACACCTTCGTGCCGCAGCGCCCCGACCCTGCCAAGCTGCAGGCCCTGCTCGCCGCGCACCCGTCGATGGCCGACCTCGTCCTCGACGGCAATCGGGTCGAGAGCCGCAACCCGGCGGTGCAGCTCGATCTCGGCGGCTACGCCAAGGGCTACGCGCTCGACCGCGCGGCGGCGATCCTGCGCGCGCAGGGCGTGGCCGACGCGCTCATCAACATCGGCGGCAACGTCATGGCGCTCGGCGCCAAGGGCGACCAGCCCTGGCGGATCGGCATCCAGCATCCGCGCGCGCCCGCTCCGCTCGCCACCCTGCCTTTGTACGCCGGCGAGGCGATCGGCACCTCGGGCGACTACCAGCGCTACTTCGAGCTCGACGGCGAGCGCTACGCCCACCTGCTCGACCCGCGCACCGGCCAGCCCGCGCATGGCACGCAGTCGCTCACCGTCCTGATCACGCCGCGCGCCAATGCCGGCACGCTGTCGGATGCACCGAGCAAGCCCGCCTACCTCGCCGGAGATGGCTGGCGCGAACAGATCCGCCGCTTCGGCATCGAACATGCACTGCGCGTGGCTGCGGACGGCCGCGTCGAGGTCACCCGCGCGTTGCGCGCGCGCCTGCAGTTCCCGTCGCCGGTGGAGGCGACGGTGGTCGATTGAGATCCACAAAGGAGGGAGGACAACATGGACATGACCCCGCAAACCGCCTGGCTGCTCGCCATTTCCGCCGTCGTCATCGTCGGCGTGATCGCGTTCTTCGTCGGGCGTTCGAGCGCCGGTACCAAGGGACGCATCGACGAGCTCGAGGCCGAGCTGGCGCGCAAGGCCGAGGAGGCCGAGCGCTACCGCAAGGAGGTCGACGCCCACTTCGACAAGACCGCGACCCTGTTCGTGTCGATGGCCGGCTCCTACAAGGAGCTCTTCGAGCACCTGTCCGCCGGCTACGACAAGCTCTCCGGCGCCTCGGCGCGCGAGCGCTTCCAGGAGCGCGTCGATGCGCTGCTGCCCCGCCGCGTGTTCGAGCCCGCCGCGGCCGGCGCGCTGCTCGCGGGGGGAGCGGCGGGCGCTGTTGCGGGTGCGGACCCCGCGGAGCCGACGGGATCGAGCGCGGATGCAGTGGTCGGGCCCGCGCCGGTCAGCGTGGTGGATGCGGCCCCTGTTCCGGAGGCGGAGGGTCTCGCCGAATCCGTCCCGCCAAGCGTCGGGGCGACTTCCGGAGTGTCTGCGGACGAGGCGGAGAAGGCTGCAGCCGAGTCGGTCGCCGCACTTGCCGGAGCCGAGGAACCCGGAAGTGCTGGCGTCGATGCGGATGCCGCGGAGCGCGCCCGTCGTGCCGAGGGGGCGGCCGCCGAGACCGTCGGCGAGTCGGGCGCCGAGTCCCGCGGCGAGACGCGCTGAGCGGGGCGCGCGCGAGCGGACGGAGCGGGCGAACTTGCCCGCTGCCGGTGCGGTCACAAGCCCCATGTCCGCCCGTGCGCTCCACCGTCTCTTCCTGATCGCCTGCAGCGCGTTGCTGCTCGTCGGTTGCGGTCTGCGTTTCGCGTACTCGCAGCTCGACTGGCTGCTGCCTTGGTATCTGCGCGACTACGTCACGCTCGACGCCGGCCAGCGTGGCGAATTCGACCGCCGTCTGGCCGGCCTGCTCGACTGGCACTGCCGCAGCCACCTCCCCGAGTACGTCGCCCTACTGCGTGCGGCGAACGCGACGCTGGCGGCCGAGCGCGTCGAGCCTGCGCAGCTCGAACGCTTCCTCGAGCGCGGAGAGGCGCTCTGGCGCGAGATCGTCGGGGAACTCGAGCCCGAGCTGCGCAGGCTGGCGGCCGGCCTGGGCGACGAGCAGGTGGAGGAGCTCGCCGCCGCCTTCGTCCGCCGTGGCGAGGAGGCGCGCGCGGAGTTCCTCTCCGGCGACGAGTCCGCGCAGCATGCCGCCCGCGTCGAGCGCATGGAGGAGCGCCTGCGGCGCTGGTTCGGCCGCATGACGCCGGCCCAGCGCGAGCGCATCGCGGCGTGGAGCCGGGCGCTGCAGCCCACGACCGAGGCCTGGCTGGAGGATCGCGCGCGCTGGCAGGCCGAGCTGCTCGACGCCTTGCGCGTGCGCGCGGACGCCGCCGCCTTCGCCCCCCGCCTGGCGCAGGCGCTGGCGCCGCGCGAGGCGCGCTGGAGCGCGCAGCATCGCGCGGCGGTCGCCCACAACCGCGCACGCACGCTGGAGCTGCTCGCCGAACTGCATGCATTGTCCAGCGCAGCACAACGCCGCCAGCTGCGTGACGAGATCGACATGCTCGCCACCCAGTTCGCGGGCATAAGCTGCGCCGAACCGGCTCGCGTTTCCGCGGCTGGCGGCCGATAATCGCGCCCTTCGTCTACCGCCGCCCGCGCCCTGGTGCGGGCTCTCCCGCATGCACAAGACCGAACTCGACCGTCTCGCCATCGGCCTCATGGTGGTGCTGTGCTCGATCTGGGGCCTCCAGCAGGTTGCCATCAAGCTTGCCAGCGCCGGCATCTCGCCGGTGTGGCAGGCCGGCCTGCGCTCGATCGGCGCCACGGCGATCGTCGTCGTTTGGGCGCTGTTGCGTGGGGTGAAGCTCTTCGAGCGCGACCGCAGCCTCGCGCCCGGCCTGCTCGCCGGGGCGCTGTTCGCCGGCGAGTTCGCGATGATCTTCCTCGGCCTGCAGCACACCAGCGCCTCGCGCGGGGTGATCTTCCTGTACACCGCGCCCTTCTTCGTCGCCCTCGGCGCGGTCTGGCTGCTGCCGCAGGAGCACATGCGGAGGCGGCAGTGGATGGGCATGGCGCTCGCCTTCGTCGGCGTGCTCGCGCTCTTCGGCGAGAACCTCTTCGCCGCCACCGAGGGCGCCTGGGTGGGCGACCTCATGCTGCTCGGCGCCGCGCTGCTGTGGGCGGCGACCACGCTGACCGTGAAGGCGAGCGCGCTGGCGCGCGCATCGGCCGAGAAGACGCTGCTCTACCAGCTCGGCGTGTCGGCGCTGGTGCTGCCGCCGCTCTCGCTGGCGATGGGCGAGCCGGGCGTGTTCGCGCCCACGCCCATGGTGTGGGCCAACCTCTTCTTCCAGGCGGCGATCGTCGCCGGCGTGTCGTATCTGGCCTGGTTCTGGCTGGTGCGCGAGTATCCGGCCACGCGCCTGTCCTCGTTCTCCTTCCTGACCCCGGTGATGGGCGTGCTCGCCGGCGGGCTGATCCTCGGTGAGCCGCTCACGCCGGCGGTGTACGCCGCGCTCCTCCTCGTCGGCAGCGGGATCTGGGTGGCGAACCGGTCGTAGCGTGACCGGCTGCCCGGCTGCACTCCACTCTCTTGCGCGTGCGGGCTTGGCGCCCCGCGGTGGGGCGGGGCGCGGGGCGATCGCCTATAGTGACGGCGTCCACCGTCTTCCGAGGAGCCTCCCCATGTCGCGACCCGTCGTCGAGTTCTGGTTCGAGTTCGCCAGCACCTATTCCTACCTGTCGGTGATGCGCATCGAGCGCGCAGCGGCCGCGACCGGCGTGGACATCGAATGGAAGCCTTTCCTGCTCGGGCCGGTGTTCCTCGCGCTGGGCTGGAACGACTCGCCCTTCAACATCTACCCGCCCAAGGGGCGCTACATGTGGCGCGACCTGGAACGTCTGGCGGAGAAGGAGGGCCTGCCCTTCCGCCACCCCAGCCGCTTCCCGCGCAACGGCCTGCTCGCCGCGCGGGTGGCGCTGGTGGGGGTGGAGGAGGGCTGGGTGGCGCCCTTCGCGCGTGCGGTGATGAGCGCGAATTTCGCCGAGGACCGCGAGATCGGCGAGGATGCGGTGATCGTCGAGATCCTCGGCGCGCTCGGCCTGCCCGCAGCGGAGCTGATGGCGCGCGCGCAGGCGGATGCCAACAAGCTCGCGCTGCGCTGCCAGACCGAGCGCGCAGCCGAACTGGGCCTGTTCGGGGCGCCGAGCTTCCGTGTCGGTGAGGAGTTGTTCTGGGGCAACGATCGCCTGGAGGATGCGCTCGCCTGGGCGTGCCGTGCCGATCGCCGGTAGGCGCGACGCGAGTCGCGAGCGGGCGGTTCGACGGCTGCGGCGCCGGTCCGGGGGCCGTATCGCGACTTGCGTCGCTCCTACCGGGGTTTCGGGATCCGCGTCGGTTTCTTTTGGGAGCGACGCGAGTCGCGAGCGGGAGGTTCGACGGCTGCGGTGCCGGTCCGGGGGCCGTATCGCGACTTGCGTCGCTCCTGGCGGGGTTTCTGGATCCGTGTCGGTTTCTTGTGGGAGCGACGCGAGTCGCGATCGGGGCGCGAGCACGACTTGCGTCGCTCCCGCCGGCGCCTCGCCGAGGGCCCTCGATTGCGGGCTTGCGGCAGGTCTTACTTCTTCCCCGCCTGCTCCTGCTCGTACTCGCGCAGGCGCTTTTCGTAGCGCGCGCGGTCTTCCTCGGCCTGGCGGGCGCGGCGGGCGGCGGCGTCTTCGGCATCGCGGCGCGCAGACGCGCGCTCGGCGTCCTGGGCCGCACGCTGGCGGGCCGTGGCGGCTTCGGCCTCGCGGCTGGCCTCGACGCGCTGGGCGCGGATGCGCTCGGCTTCGGTAGATGGCGCGATCGTCGCGTCCCCGCTCGGCCCGGAAGGGGCCAGGGGGGAGGCGGCGGGCGGGGCGGCAGGTGGGGAAGGGGGGCTGGGGCGTTCGCCGGCGGCCGGCTTGGCCGCTGCTGCGCGTTGGCGCTCCGCCAGGGTGATGCCGCGGCTTTCGGCTTCGAGCTCGCGGGCACGCCGGATCGTCTCCAGGCGCTGCTTCTTCGCCTGGTCGATGCAACGGTTGACGAGGAACTTCTCGTAACAGCCCGGCACGGTGGCCTGGTAGGTGGCCTCGGCTTCGGCGCGCAGCGCCTTGCCATCGGCTGCGAGCGCCTCCGCGCGGGTACGCTCGGCGGTGCGGGCGGCCTCGTCCGCGGTCTGCGCGTGGGCGGGCAGGATCGTGGAGGCGAGTAGCGCCGCGCACAGGCCGGGCATGATGGAGCGGTGGGCGACGACGAGAGACAGGGAGCGGATACGGATCATGCGTGCGGTTTCCGGATTCGGGTGGCCGAGCGGGGCGATCGAAGACATTCATCGCGTTGCCGCGGCCGAGTGGTCGGCTCGGGTTTCCGGAATGCGTGTTCCTGCTTCGATCGAGCCGGCGCGTAGAATAGCGCCTTTGCAACCGCCCGCGGCCTGCCGGCCGTGTATCCGTTCGTGATCAGTCTTCGTAACTTGCGCCTCGCGCGCGGCGCCAAGGTCCTCATCGAGAGCGCCACGCTGCAGATCCACCCCGGCTGGAAGGTCGGCCTCACCGGCGCCAACGGCAGCGGCAAGTCCAGCCTGTTCGCCATGCTGCGCGACCAGCTCCATCCCGACCAGGGCGACCTCGACCTGCCGCCCGGCTGGGTGATCGCGCACGTCGCCCAGGAAACCCCCGGGCTGGCGCAGCCGGCGATCGACTACGTGCTCGACGGCGACGCCGAGCTGCGCCGCATCGAGGCCGAGCTGGCCGCGGCCGAGGCGGCGCACGATGGTTCGCACATTGGTGAGCTCCACGCCCGCCTGCACGAGATCGGCGGCTATGCGGCGCGCGCGCGCGCGGCGGCCCTGCTCGACGGACTGAGTTTCCTGCAATCCGACATCGAGCGCCCCGTGGCGGACTTCTCCGGCGGCTGGCGCATGCGCCTGAACCTGGCGCAGGCGCTGATGTGCCGTTCCGACCTGCTGCTGCTCGACGAGCCCACCAACCACCTCGACCTCGACGCGGTGATCTGGCTCGAGGCCTGGCTGCGCGACTACCGCGGCACGCTGCTGCTGATCTCGCACGACCGCGAGTTCCTCGACGCCTGCGTGACCCACATCGCCCACATCGAGCAGCAGAAGCTCGCGCTGTACACCGGCGGCTATTCCGACTTCGAGCGCCAGCGCGGCGAGCGCCTGATCCAGCAGCAGGCGATGTTCGAGAAGCAGCAGCGCGACATCGCGCACATGGAGGACTACATCCGCCGCTTCCGCGCCAAGGCCACCAAGGCGCGCCAGGCGCAGAGCCGGATCAAGGCGCTCGAGCGCATGGAGCGCATCGCCGCGGCGCACGTCGACACGCCGTTCAGCTTCGCCTTCCGCGACGCGCCGCCGGCGCCCGACCCCTTGCTGCAGATCGAGGACGGCGCCGTGGGCTACGGCGACAAGACGATCCTGGAGCGCATCACGCTGACCCTGCGCCCCGGCGAGCGCGTCGGCCTGCTCGGGCGCAACGGCGCGGGCAAATCGACGCTGATCAAGCTGCTCGCGCACGAATTGCAGCTCGCCAGTGGCCGCCGCCTCGAGGGCAAGGGCCTGGCCACCGGCTATTTCGCCCAGCATCAACTGGAAACGCTGCGCCCGGACGAGTCGGCGCTGCAGCATATGGTCAGGCTTGATCCGCAGACCCGCGAGCAGGAGCTGCGCGACTACCTTGGCGGCTTCGACTTCCGCGGCGATGGCGTCGGCGGCACCTCCACTCCGGCGACCACGCCCTGCGGGCCGTTCTCGGGCGGCGAAAAATCACGACTCGCGCTGGCGCTGCTGATCTGGCAGCGCCCCAACCTGTTGCTGCTCGACGAACCGACCAACCACCTCGATCTCGAGATGCGCCACGCGCTGACCATGGCGCTGCAGGACTACGAGGGCGCGATGGTGCTGGTGTCGCACGACCGCGCGCTGCTGCGCGCCACCTGCGACCGCTTCCTGCTGGTCGACGGCGGGCGCATCCAGCCCTTCGACGGCGACCTCGACGACTACCGCGACTGGCTCGCCAGCCGCCGCGCCGAAGTTGCCGCGGCCGCTGCCTGCCCCGACCAGGCCGCCGACAAGGCCGCGCGCAAGGCCGACCGCGCCCAGGCCGCCGCCGACCGCCAGGCCCGGCTGGCCGCACGCCGGCCGCTGGTGAAGGAGCTCGAGCAGATCGACAAGCGCATGGCGGCGTGGAACAAGGAGAAGGCCGAGCTCGACGCCCGGCTCGCCGACCCGGCGCTGTACACCGGGCCGCAGGCGGGCGAGGTGCCGGCGCTCAACAAGCGCCAGGCCGAGCTCGCCGAGCGCATCGAGGAGGCCGAGCTGCGCTGGCTGGAACTGCACGAGGCGCTGGAGGCGATCCCGGCGGATTGAGCGGGGGATCGCGACTCGCGTCGCTCCTACGGGGGCCGACACGGCGTCGGGGGCGGTGCAGGCGCGAGACGGCGTCGGGAGGCGATGTGGGAGCGACGCCAGTCGCGATGACCGCGTCGCAGCCCGCCGACGCGCATCGTAGCCGGGCGTCCCGATCGCGACTTGCGTCGCTCCTACCGGCGCTTGCGAGGCTTTGCGGTCGCTGCGGCCCTACTGGGGCAGCCAGCGCGCCGGGTCGATGTTCCAGGCGGCGAAGTCCTCATGACCGACGATGCGGTCCTGCGACCGGCGCAGATCGAGGTCTTCCGGCTGCAGGTAGTGGCCGGCGGTGTGGAAGATCACCTTCACCCGCGGCAGGGTGGGCTTGTCGGCGTTCTGCGCCTGCACGACCGCGAGGCGCCTGCTCTCCAGGCGCACCAGTGCGCCGGTGGGGTAGATGCCCACCGAGCGGATGAAGGCCTGTACCAGGCGCGGCTCGAAGTGGTTCGACGACCACTCCAGCAGCTTGCGCAGCGCCTCGGTGGGCGGCATGCCCTTGTGATAGACGCGCTCCGAGGTGATCGCATCATAGACATCCACGATCGCCGCCATGCGCCCGCGCAGGCTGATCGCCTCGCCGGCGAGCCGGTTGGGGTAGCCGCTGCCGTCGTAGCGCTCATGGTGCTCGGAGGCGACCTCCAGCGCGATCGGGCTGATCCCGGGGGTCGCCATCAGGATGAGCTTGCTCTGCACGACGTGGCTCTTCATGCGCTCGAACTCGGCCTCGGTGAGCTTGCCCGGCTTGTTGAGGATCTCGTCGGGGATGCGCGCCTTGCCGACGTCGTGGAGCAGGGCGCCGATGGCGATCTCGCGGATGGTCTCGCGCGGCAGGCCCAGTGTGCGCGCGAAGGCGGTCATCAGCGCGCACACCGACACCGAATGCTGAAAGGTGTAGTTGTCGTGCTGCTTGAGGCGGGCCAGCGGCAGCAGGGCGTCGGCGCTGGCGAAGATCGAGTCGACGATGCGGGCCACCAGGGGCTCGACCTTCTCGATCTCGATCTGGCGGCCGAGGCGGACGTCGACCAGCAGGTTGCGAACGATCTCGTTCGCCTCGCGGTGCAGGTTGCGGGCGCGCTCCGGGGGGCTGGTGGCCTTCGAGGCGGTATGCACCGCAGGCGGGGGCGGGCCGGCGAGGTCCGGCCGACCCGGCGCGGTGGCCGCAGGCGCGGCGTCGGGATCGAGGCCGCGCGTGGTGTCGATGCTGACCTCGGCGACGCCCAGAGCACGGATCCTGGCGACGTCGTCCGCATCCGCCACCAGGAAGCGGTTGCGCACGAAGTCGTGCTGCAGCCAGCCGCAGTGGAGGTCGTGGACGTACATGCCGGGCCGCAGCCGGGTGACGGGGATGAGCTTGATCACACTTTCGCGTCGGTGTTTTCTGCACGCATTATTGCAAGCGGATGAGGGGCGCGTCACGGCTTGTGCGAGGGGGCGCCGAGTCCGGTCGCGACGGGCGAGGTTTTCCGGGGCAGCGCTCGATGTCGGGGGCAGGCTGCTAGAATCCGGGCTTTCCCCAACCTGCCTCCAGGAGTCCGCGGTGCGTATCGTCTGTCTCGACCTCGAAGGTGTGCTCGTCCCCGAAATCTGGATCGAATTCGCCGAGCGTACCGGCATCCCCGAGCTGCGCCGCACCACCCGCGACGAGCCCAACTACGACACCCTGATGAAGTACCGCCTGGACATCCTCGCGCACAAGAAGCTCGGCCTGCCCGACATCCAGGACGTCATCGCCAGCATGGGGCCGATGCAGGGCGCGCGCGCGTTCCTCGACGACCTGCGCGACACCTACCAGGTGGTGATCCTCTCCGACACCTTCTACGAGTTCGCCAAGCCGCTGATGAAGCAGCTCGGCATGCCCACGCTGTTCTGCCACAGCCTCGAGGCCGACGCCGAAGGCATTCTGGTGAACTATCACCTGCGCATGCCCGACCAGAAGCGCGAGGCCGTCAAGCGCTTCAAGGAGCTCAACTTCAAGGTCGTGGCCGCGGGCGACTCCTACAACGACACCGCGATGCTCGGCGAGGCCCACGGCGGCATCCTGTTCCATCCGCCCGAGAACGTGGTGCGCGAGTTTCCGCAGTATCCCGTGGTGCGCGACTACGACGCGTTGCGTGCCGAGATCGACAAGGCATTCGCGCGCGTCTGACCCCGCTCCGCCCCTCACTCCTGACGCCTCGCACCTCACGCACCCCATGCACCGCCAACGCTTCTTCACCCTGTCCGCCTCCTGCCCCGACCGCGTCGGCATCGTCGCCAAGGTCTCCGGCTTCATCGCCGAGCACAAGGGCTGGATCCTCGAGACCTCGCTGCACGCCGAGCCGCCGCAGGAGGGCGAGGCGGTCGGGCGCTACTTCATGCGCATCGAGATCCGCGCCGACTCGCTGCCCTTCCACCTCGCCGAGTTCCGCGACAAGTTCCGCCCGCTCGCCGAAGAGCTGGAGATGGACTGGAAGATCACGGATTCCGCGGTCAAGAAGCGCGTGGTGGTGCTGGTGAGCAAGCAGGAGCACTGCCTCTACGACCTGCTCGCGCGCTGGCAGTCGAAGGAGCTCGACATCGAGATCCCCTGCGTGATCTCCAACCACGACACCTTCCGCGGCTTCGTCGAGTGGCACGGCATCCCCTTCCACCACGTGCCGGTGAACGCCGACAACAAGGCCGCCGCCTACGCCGAGGTGCAGCGCATCTTCGAGGAGGTGCGCGGCGACACCATGGTGCTGGCGCGCTACATGCAGATCCTGTCGCCCGCGCTGTGCGCCGCCTACCCGGGGCGCATCATCAACATCCACCACAGCTTCCTGCCCAGCTTCGTCGGCGCCAAGCCCTACCACCAGGCGTGGACCAAGGGCGTCAAGCTCATCGGCGCCACCTGCCATTTTGTGACCGCCGACCTCGACCAGGGCCCGATCATCGAGCAGGACGTGATCCGCATCGACCACTCCGACGCGGTCGAGGACATGGTGCGCTACGGCAAGGACATCGAGAAGACCGTGCTCGCCCGCGGCCTGCGCTACCACCTGGAGGACCGGGTGCTGGTGCATGGGAACAAGACGGTGGTGTTTCGCTGATAAGGGCAAGTTGAGGCCGGCAGCGGGTGCTGATTCGATGACCGACCCAATTGCGCGCCCTGCGCAGGGCAATCTGTTCGCCAGCCTGCCCGCTGCCAGCGACGGCGAACGCTTCGAAACCCTGTTCGCCAACGCCGTCTGCTGCGTCGAGCGCATCGTGTCCTTCGGTCACGCCAGCCCGCCGGGGTTCTGGTACGAGCAGGGTGAGGACGAATGGGTGGTGCTGCTGGTCGGTTGCGCCGTGCTCGCCTTCGCCGACGGGCACGTGCTGGCACTGCGTGCAGGCGACTGGGTGAGCCTGCCGGCGCGCTGTCGCCATCGCGTCGAATCCGTGTCGCAGGATGCAGTCTGGCTGGCGGTGCATTGCCGCGCAGACAATGCGTGAGCGCCCGAAACGCCCGGGCGCGGAATTCATCAATGCTTACGGTGACCGCCGCCCCGGTTCGCGGCGCATCGATCTGCGCATCGACTACCTGCGTCCCGGCATCGGCGAGCGCTTCGTGCTCGAGGCCGAGGTGCTGCGCCTGGGCTCGCGCGTGGCGTCGACGCGGATGAGCTCTCTCGATGTCGAGGGCAAGCTGCTGGCCAGCGGGGCGGCAGCGTACATCGTTTCGTAAAAGCGGTGCCCACGGCCTGGCGCACCCGGTTGAAATCAGCGCTGGCAGTAAAGTACCGCGCCTGCGCCTGCGACCAAGCTCGCACCCCCGACCACCAGCGTGACCGGTGCGGTCACCACTGCCGTGGCCGTCCCGAGCACCCCCAGCGTGCCGGCGACATAGCCGCCCGAAGCGGTGCTGACGATCATCGCGCCCGAACTGTGAACCACCGCGCCGACACCCGTCAGCTTCAGCGCGCCCCCCACGGTCGCCGTGACCGTTGCCGCAGCCGCGGCTAGCTTTGCGCCTGTGCCTTGCACTCTGTCGCACCAGCCCGCATGGGCGTAAGGGAGCGAACCGAATGCCAGCGTCGCCGCGATCAGACCCCGGCAAGCGAGTGCGCGATGCGATTTTTTCATTCTCCCTCTTACCTCCGTCAGCGAGTGAACTTGTGACCGTGCATCAGCCACAACAGGCCCGCAACAAAGGCGGCAGCCAAGCCCATGACAGCGACGCGCGCGAGCAGAGCCATCAGCACGATGACGAGAACTACGGTCAGGATCGTTTTCGGCATTGCGGGCTCCGGTGGGGCTGACGCGGCGGGGACGTCGACCGTTCTTGGTCGGCGTCTCGGTGGGGCGTAGTTGCAAGTGGGTTGCGCCTCGGCCATGGCCCCGCGCCAGGTGGGCCAAGTATCCGCTTGCTTGCCAAGCTGTCGTCGAGCGGCAAGCTTGCGGGCGCGCGCATCGCGTTCTGGAATGGGCAGAGTGTGGGCCATCCCGACAACGAGGCCCCCGCTCATGCCCCGCCGTAACAGATCGAATCGCCGAGCTCAGGCGCCCGCGGGCTTGCTGGGCGCGGTGCGCCGCAGTCGAGGCACCAGCAGCCTCCTGGCCGACGCAGCCTGGACCGGTTTCATGCTGCGCATGGAAACCTTCCGCGCCAGGGAGAGCTTGCTCGACGCCAAGGCCCAACTGGATGGGCGGCCCACCACCGGTTGGCGCCGGAGGCTCGGCTGGCTTCGTCGCGGCGCGGTCGCGTTGCTGCTGGCCCTGCTCGAGCTGCTTTGGAGCGGACTTGTCGCGGCGCTTCTGCCCCTCCTGATCGGCGTGGTCTACCTCGTGGTCTTCGTCATCGTCGCCGTGCCGCTCTACATGGCGCTCGGCTACTTCCTGTACCGGATGTTGGTCGTCTGGTAGCGCGCCCGGGTGCGCTGGTATACGGCGCGGCCTTCGAGGTGCCGCACCGCCCCGCGCCGTGGTCGTGCGCTGCAACGCACGGAAACCCCATGCGTTGGCGGGAGCGGCCGCCTCTCAATCCCTTTGATATCAGGGCATCAGTCCGGACGCAGCAGATCTGCGAAGGCGGCGGCCTCATGGGGTCTCAATCCCTTTGATATCAGGGCATCAGTCCGGACGCTACGCACGCGCACAAGACGCGGCTCAAGCGCGCAGTCTCAATCCCTTTGATATCAGGGCATCAGTCTGGACTGCCACGCGCTTCCAGACCGGTCACGCCACCTGGTCTCAATCCCTTTGATATCAGGGCATCAGTCCGGACCATCCCGAAGATGCGCCGCGCCTACTTCATGGGTCTCAATCCCTTTGATATCAGGGCATCAGTCCGGACTCATGGAATGGATCAAGCTGACCGACAGGATGCCCGTCTCAATCCCTTTGATATCAGGGCATCAGTCCGGACAGGATCGTTCATAAGCATTCATCGGTGAATGGTCTCAATCCCTTTGATATCAGGGCATCAGTCCGGACAAAAGGTGTTGCGTGACAATGCGCTCAGGATCATGGTCTCAATCCCTTTGATATCAGGGCATCAGTCCGGACCAATCGTATTTTCCACGCCCTCAAGAGGCACCACGGTCTCAATCCCTTTGATATCAGGGCATCAGTCCGGACCTATGCGGGCAACAAACGGATGGAGCGTAAGCTGTCTCAATCCCTTTGATATCAGGGCATCAGTCCGGACGCCGCGGATCTGGCGAAATGGGAGGCAAATCAGGGTCTCAATCCCTTTGATATCAGGGCATCAGTCCGGACGGCGCTTGACGCGATCAAAGCTGCTGAAGACAAGGCGTCTCAATCCCTTTGATATCAGGGCATCAGTCCGGACACTTCCTCGTCGGCGACCCGACGACGCTGCAAGTGTCTCAATCCCTTTGATATCAGGGCATCAGTCCGGACAGACGAGTCTTGAGACTTTCAGGAGTATTGAGGTCTCAATCCCTTTGATATCAGGGCATCAGTCCGGACCCATCGGTTCCTTCACCCGCACGGTCGATCTCGCGTCTCAATCCCTTTGATATCAGGGCATCAGTCCGGACAGCTGATTCGAGATGGGGCGCAGGCAGCGTGCAGTCTCAATCCCTTTGATATCAGGGCATCAGTCCGGACAACCGCATGCCGCAAAGGTTTCGAGACGAGACCGTCTCAATCCCTTTGATATCAGGGCATCAGTCCGGACAGACTGAAGAGGTTGAGGAAGCGCCGAAGGCAGTCTCAATCCCTTTGATATCAGGGCATCAGTCCGGACGGCGAGAAAATGCCATAACCGACCCGGATAATTGGTCTCAATCCCTTTGATATCAGGGCATCAGTCCGGACGACCATGCCGACCTATGTCGGAGTAAAGGGGTATGTCTCAATCCCTTTGATATCAGGGCATCAGTCCGGACGAATCGTTCCTGATCCGACGAAGAATGCGACAAATGTCTCAATCCCTTTGATATCAGGGCATCAGTCCGGACTCCTCGTGCTGGTGGGTACTGACATCGTGGACGTCTCAATCCCTTTGATATCAGGGCATCAGTCCGGACAGCAACAGCGTCGAAATTGACGGACGAAACGAGCGTCTCAATCCCTTTGATATCAGGGCATCAGTCCGGACCCACGCCACCGATGCCTGTGTGTCCGGCCTTCGGTCTCAATCCCTTTGATATCAGGGCATCAGTCCGGACGTCGGGCAGCGGCAAGACCACCCTGCGCCGCGTCTCAATCCCTTTGATATCAGGGCATCAGTCCGGACTCTATCGCGTCCTCAACGGTGTCGAGAAGGCCCAGTCTCAATCCCTTTGATATCAGGGCATCAGTCCGGACGTGCGTGACGGTGACGCATCACGAACCGGAGAGTCTCAATCCCTTTGATATCAGGGCATCAGTCCGGACCCACGCCACCGATGCCTGTGTGTCCGGCCTTCGGTCTCAATCCCTTTGATATCAGGGCATCAGTCCGGACTTCTCGCCCAACCTCGTCTTCGAGGTTCTGGGGTCTCAATCCCTTTGATATCAGGGCATCAGTCCGGACGAATGAGCCCCGAGAAATACGGCACCAGCGACCAGTCTCAATCCCTTTGATATCAGGGCATCAGTCCGGACAACAACCTGGTCGAAACGCAGTTCGAAAGCCGCCGTCTCAATCCCTTTGATATCAGGGCATCAGTCCGGACGCGCCGCGGACAACTCGTGGATCAGCGTGTGTTGTCTCAATCCCTTTGATATCAGGGCATCAGTCCGGACGTGGATCCGGGCGCGTTCCAGGCCATGCGTGAGTCTCAATCCCTTTCCTGAATCCGTGTTCGTTTAGCCGGAAATCCAGCCTAACGCATTGATGTAATTGTACAATTACGCATCCGACTCATTCACCCAACCGACCATGCCGCGCTTCGAAGTCAAGCAATCCGCCAAGCTCAACCTGACCTCGTACTCGGGCCTGGCGCTGATCGGGCAGTGCTGCCAGGCGGCACAGGTTCAGGCGGTGATCGACCCGAGGCTGCCAGTGTCGCAGGGCATGCTGAGCTCGGATCTGGTCAAGTCGGTGGTCGGGCTGCTGAGCCTGGGCAAGAGCGACTTCGAGGCGATCGAGCCGTTTCGCGGCGACCGCTTCTTCAAGGAAGCGCTCGGGCTCGCCAAGGTGCCCGGCAGCGTGTGGATGCGCCAACGGCTCGATGCCCGCGCGGCCGAGCTGCGCGAGCTGACCGACGAGCTGAGCCTGCGCCTGCTCGAGCGCACCGAGGCGCCGATCACGGCGCACAAGGGCTACGTCTGCGCCGACCTGGACACCTTCGTGATGGACAACTCCGACACCAAGAAGGAAGCGGTCAGCCGCACCTACCAGGGTGTCGACGGCTACACGCCGATCGCGCTGTACCTGGGCAACGAGGGCTGGAACCTCGGCCTGGAACTGCGCGCGGGTTCGCACCACTCGGCGCTGGAGACGGAGTATTTCTTCGAGCGCGCGCTCCCGCGCCTGCGCCGGGTGTGCGCCGCCGATGCGAAGCTGCTGTGGCGCGCCGATAGCGGCTTCGATAGCGCGCGGCTGCTGTTCGCGCTGGCCGACGAGCGCGATCGCTGGGCCGAACTCGGGCGTTCGTTCGATTACCTCACCAAGTGGAACCCGCGCCGCCAGGACAAGACCGCCTGGGTGGATCGGGCCGAGGCCGCCGGTGCGTTCGAAGAAGCGCGCGTGGGCAAGCGGGTGGGGCTGCTGGACCTGAAGATCGATCGTGCCTGGAAGAAGGCCAAGCGCACGCTGCGCCTGGTGGTGCGGGTGACCGAGCGCACCATCGACAAGAAGGGCCAGCACCTGCTGGCGCCCGAGATCGAGATCGAAGGCTGGTGGACCAGCCTCGATGGGGCGATGGCCGAGGTGATCGAGCTCTACAAGCACCACGGCACGCACGAGCAGTTCCACTCCGAGATCAAGACCGACCTGGACCTCGAGCGCCTGCCCTCGGGTAAGTTCGACACCAACGACGCGGTCGTGCATCTGGCCGCATTCGCCTACAACTGCCTGCGCCTGATCGGCCAGCTCGGGCTGGCCGGCGAGCTCTCGCCGATCCGCCACCCGGCCAAGCGCCGGCGCATCAAGACGGTGCTGCAGGAGGTGATGTACCGCGCGGCGAAGTTCGTCGAACACGCCCGGCGCCTGGTGCTGGACTTCGGGCGCGGCGTGGCCGCGCATGTGAAGGTGTTCACCACGGTGCAGGCGCGACTGTGCGCGGTGGCTTCGCCGTGATGCAAATCCGGCGGCCGAATTCTCCGAATCGAGGCCATTTCGCTGCGGCGGAAGGGCGACGGCCGCGCGGGAGAAGGGAAATGACATAGCGCACCCGCCGGAAGCCCGGCTCGCCGGCGCTCCGGGCCATGAAAGGACGGCGCTCGGGGCTGCGGTGAGCTGAGATTGGGAGTCAGGCAGCAGAAGAATCATGCGCTGGGGCTCGCGGAGCGGGTATGCGCTGTAGAGAACACGGATTCAGGCCTTTGATATCAGGGCATCAGTCCGGACCAAGCGAGCGCCTCATCATCGTGCGCTTTAAGAGTCTCAATCCCTTTGATATCAGGGCATCAGTCCGGACCTACACTCCTGATGAGCTCCTTTACCCTGCAACTGTCTCAATCCCTTTGATATCAGGGCATCAGTCCGGACGCGTAAAGACGTTGCATCTTTCGTGCGCGAGCATGTCTCAATCCCTTTGATATCAGGGCATCAGTCCGGACAAAGATTGGGCTGAACGGTGTTTGCCCCGCCGAAATGTCTCAATCCCTTTGATATCAGGGCATCAGTCCGGACGGCAACGGCAGCCAGCTCGCAGCCTCGGGCAACGTCTCAATCCCTTTGATATCAGGGCATCAGTCCGGACTCAATACCTCGCCACCCGCTAACCATGTCGGGCCGTCTCAATCCCTTTGATATCAGGGCATCAGTCCGGACGCGATGGTGAGCAAAGGCCCACAGTAGGATCGTGTCTCAATCCCTTTGATATCAGGGCATCAGTCCGGACGAGAGTCACCATGCGCAGCTTTACCCAAAAGATGAGTCTCAATCCCTTTGATATCAGGGCATCAGTCCGGACCCAGCGCAGAGCGTCAAGGACGTCATCATTGATGACGTCTCAATCCCTTTGATATCAGGGCATCAGTCCGGACCCCAAGCAGCTCCACTTCGCTCGAACCCGAGGTCTCAATCCCTTTGATATCAGGGCATCAGTCCGGACGACAAGCTCGCCCAGCCTGCTGCGGTGGAGGGTCTCAATCCCTTTGATATCAGGGCATCAGTCCGGACGCTTCGTGGAAGGAGCCCCGCTTGGGGCTTGGGCGTCTCAATCCCTTTGATATCAGGGCATCAGTCCGGACGACACCTCCGACAGAGGTGTCGTTTTTCAACGAAGTCTCAATCCCTTTGATATCAGGGCATCAGTCCGGACAAGGAGCGCCCGGCGAGTCGATGTTCAAGCTGGGTCTCAATCCCTTTGATATCAGGGCATCAGTCCGGACTTGATGGCTGAAGATATCGATCATCGCCAGTTTGTCTCAATCCCTTTGATATCAGGGCATCAGTCCGGACGACCGACGTTGATCGCTCCGTTCTTGATCGCTGGTCTCAATCCCTTTGATATCAGGGCATCAGTCCGGACACGCGGGAACCGGCCAAGTGGTCGTGTGCGACCCGTCTCAATCCCTTTGATATCAGGGCATCAGTCCGGACACATCGACCACAACACCCTCACCGCCAAGACCGTCTCAATCCCTTTGATATCAGGGCATCAGTCCGGACGTTGGCCTGTCCGCTTGCTGCCCGGATGGCTGTCTCAATCCCTTTGATATCAGGGCATCAGTCCGGACTGCATCCGCCGCGCATTACTAACTGGTTTCTGAGTCTCAATCCCTTTGATATCAGGGCATCAGTCCGGACAGTGACGTACGTTCGGGATGAAGACGGCCGCCCGGTCTCAATCCCTTTGATATCAGGGCATCAGTCCGGACAGCTCTGCTCGGCCGCCCCGCTCGGGTGGTTGTGTCTCAATCCCTTTGATATCAGGGCATCAGTCCGGACCCGGGTCCATGAACGAACCTTCGGGCAGCGTCTCAATCCCTTTGATATCAGGGCATCAGTCCGGACGTCAAAGCCGATGGATTTGCGGCGCACGCCGCGTCTCAATCCCTTTGATATCAGGGCATCAGTCCGGACTGCTCGCACGAAAAACGACTTTGCAATCAGCTTCTTGGTGAGGGGGCTCCCAAGAAACGTCGAGCCCGGGAGAGCGGATTGTCACGGTCGTGTCTGCGCGGTTCAGTGCCGAGATGGTATCACCGGCCCGCGGCCTGAAGCAGCACTTGCAGGGCTGGCGAAGTGGGCGACAGCAGGAAGGTGTCGCCGGGCAGGCTGCCGCGGCCGATGGTGTCGATGCTCAGGGGCTCCGGCAGTTGATAGGCGCGGACGTCGTCAGTGCCGGCGTCGATGCGGGTTTCGATGTCGGCCATCAGGCGACCCATCTGCGCGGCGCTGCCCTCGAAATGGAAGACCGAGTACTGCACCGGGGTGGCCTGCCTGACCAGGAAGCGATGCAGGCGGACCAGGCGCCTGGGGTTGGTGATGTCGTAGGTGATGAGCCAGCCGCGCGGCGTGTTCAGTGCCATGTCTCGACCTCCCGTGCGAGGTGGCGCTTGAGGTCGCCAAGGTGGTGCAGCAGGCGGTCCTCGCGTCGGTGTGCCCAGGCTTCGAACAGACGGGCGACGACGAGGCCGTGCTCGGCGCCGGCGGGCAGTGCGCCGCAGTCGAGGTTGAGCTCGGCCCACAGCAGCGCGGCGAGCTCGGTGGCGAGTTCGAGCCGGGTGGCGTCGAAGCCCCAGTAGCAGCCGTGCAGGCCCTCGCGATGGAGGCGGTCGATGGCCAGCGCGTGGCACCAGGCTTCGGCGTTGGGGTCGAAGACCTGCGGGTGCACGCCGTTGTAGACATATTCGCGCTTGAGCTCCTGGAAGCGGAGCGCGTCCAGGTCGTGGCCGGTCTCGGCCGCGCGCTTTGCGCAGGTGGTGAGCGTTTCGAGTCTGCGGCGCGCCCGCCAGTTGGCGAAGCGTTGCGGCCAGTCGGGTAACTCGAGGTAGGTCTCGATCAGCGTGGAGAAGGGTAGCGGCTGTGCGTAGCGTGTCTGCGTGCTGCCCAGGGCGTGACCATGGCCGTCGACCCAGGTGATGGGCACGCCTTCGGCGAGGCAGAGCGCGAGTGCGCCGCCGCTCCACGTCAGGTGGCGGTTGCAGATGATGCGGCAGATGCGGGCGAGCGGAAACCGCATCGGCGCGCCGACTTCGGGGCGCAGGATCAGGTGGTCGCTGCCGGCATCCATGCGCGCCGGCTTGGCGCTCATGAGATAGAGCGGCTTGCGCGCGGGCAGATCGATGGGCGCCTGGCGACGCTGGGCAAGGGTCGGCATGGTCAGAAGTCCTCGTCGTCCTCGAAGTGTTCGAGCCAGGGCTCGCCCTGCGCACGCAGCTGCGCGGCGAGGCGGGCGCAGCGCTGCCGCAGCCAGCGCCGGGGCAAGGGGGCGAACTGTTCCCAGCCGGCGTAGAAGTGGCCGCGGCCGGCCTTGCCGATCAGGCAGGCGCCCTTGTCGGTGCCGAAGTGCTCGGGGCGCAGCTGGGCGGTGTTGAACTGGCGCCAGATCCAGTCATCCACCGCCGGGCGCAGTGGCTCGATGAGGTCGCAGGCGAGCGACTCGCGGCCGAAGGCGGGGCGGTGGTAGAAGCCGAGCAGCGGGTCGAGGCCGGCGGCGTGGGCGGTGCGCACGGCCTCGAAGTGCAGCAGGGTGTAGGCGAGCGACAGGCAGGCGTTGACCGGGTCGCGCGGCGGGCGGCGGTTGCGGCCGGTGAAGTCGAGTTCGGGCGCGAACAGCGCGGTGTAGCCGTGGAAGTAGGCGCGCGCGGCGCTGCCTTCCAGCCCGCGCAGGCGTGCGCAGGCGGTGCCGGGCTCGGCGGCCTGGGCGAGCGCGTCGGCGATGCCCTTGCGGGCGTTGAACAGGGGCTTGCGCACGTCCGGCCGGCGCGCCTCGGCGCGGGTGAGTAGGCGGTGCTGCCGACGCAGCTTGGCGACGACGAGCCGGCGTGCCCAGTCGTCGCAGAAGGTATCGTCCATGGTGCGCTGCGCCTGGGCGAGGCGAACGGCGGCGTCGTTGTGCGCGGGGCCGAGCACGATGGCGACCTGGCGGCCGGCGCGCGGGCTCAGCAGCAGGGTGGCGGCGCCGGCTTCGGCGAGCTTGAGCAGTACCGCGGTGTCGAGTTTGGTACGCGCGCCCTGGATGACGACGCGGTCGATCAGGCGCAGCGGCACGGTCTGGCTGCGCGTGCCGTTCTCGTACAGGGCGAGGGCGCCGTCGGCGATGCGTACTTCGAGGTCGGCGCGGTCGAGCAGCAGCGTGGCCATGGTCTCACCCCACGTAGAAGTAGTCGGGATCGGCGGGCTGGGCGGCAACGCCCAGCGCATAGGTGCGGGCGCTGGGGTCGAGGCGCAGCAGGAAGAAGCGGTCTTCGTCCTCGTTGAGCAGCAGCGCCATGTTGTGCAGCAGCTCGAAGCGCTCGCCGCGGGTGAGGAAGACCTCGTGCACCGACTTCTGCCCGCCGGTGGTGTAGCCGCGCACCAGTGCAAGCGCGGCGGCGAGGCGGCGCGGGCTGGAGACGTCGTAGGCGGCGAGGTAGAAATCGCGCTGCGGCATGGCGGGCATCCGGTGAGGGGATGGCGCCAGTGTGATCAGCCGTGCGGCGGTTGTCCGGGGCGGCAAGCTTGCGGCTGCGCGCCACGTGGCGGCTTGCCGGGCGAGGGCGCCGGGGCGAGGCGCGTTACGCGTGGGGCGACATGACGGGGATTGTCTTGCGGCCGTGGCGCCGGTAGATGCCGAAATCGCTGTCGAGGGTCAGGATGCTGCAGGGCTCGAACAGCTCGGACATGCGCACGAGGCATGCGTCGGCCAGCGAGGCGGGCACATTGTCGCAGCGCTCGAACAGCTTGCGCACGGGCGCGATCTGCGATTCCAGCGACAAGGCGATCTGCACGGCGCCGCGTTCGAGCAGCATGAGCGCACGAGCAGGGTCGAAGCCGGCGCGGGCGAGCAGGAAGCAGGTTTCCGCAACGACGGCCTCGCACGTCAGGAAGGGGCCGGGGAATTGTCCGAACCGCGCCTTGGCCCATTCGTGGTGCGTGTCGTCACGGCACAGGAGTGCGACCCAGGGGCCGGTATCGAGAAGCAACCGGTGGTTCATCGGCGGCCGAAGTCGTCGAGGTGGCGGGGGTTCGATGACAGGTCTGCAGGTCCCCCACTGAAGCAGCCGGCAAGGTCGCCGACCAGGTCGAGGGCTGAGGGTGTCGACGTGGCGGTGGTGCGCTGGCTCAGGTAGCTCGCGAGCGCGCGCCGCATCACCTCGGACTTGCTGAGATGCTCGCGCTCGCTTGCCAGCACGAGCGCCCGTTCCAGCTCGGGATCGATCTTGATGGAAATGGTGTTCATCTTGCGTAATACCGGCAGCGGATTGGTATTACGCAGTGTGGTTGTACGGTGGCAGCACGACAACCCGAATGCTTCAGGTTATCCGGCTGATGCGTGTCAGGGCTGAAGCGCGTAGCCGCCCATGCCCATGGTGGCGTTCTTGCCCACGTGCAGCCACTGGCCCAGCCACAGCCAGGGCAGCAGCGGGGCGAGGTCGCCCTCGAGGGTCCAGTGGCCGATGGCGCCGCCGAGCGTCATCTCCTGCTGCTGGCGGCTGGAGTAGCGCGACCAGTCCTGCCAGCGCAGCGCGGGCTGGTGGGCGAGGGTTTCGGCGTGGCGCACCAGCGCGGGCGCGTCGGCGACCAGGCCGGGGCGGCCGGCGTGGAACTCGGCGAGCAGGCTGATCCGGCGCAGCAGGTCGGCCACCAGCTTGCGCGGGGTGAGCGCTGCCGGGCGCAGTGGCTTGCCCTGCTGCTGCAGGCGCATCGGGGTGTGGATGGCCAGCGTCAGGCGGGCGGGCGCGGTGTGCACCGCGGCTGCGGGCGGGGCCAGGTGCGCGTCGTGCGCTGCGATGGCGGCGTCGCCCGGCTGCCAGATGGGGATGAAGGTGTGGGTGCCGCGCCAGGGATCGGCCGGCTCGTCGTCGGTGCGCTGCCACTCGATGCGCTCGAGCACCCCGCGCGCACGCTCGCGCCCGAGCCCGCCTTCCAGCGCGCGCTGCAGTGCGAAGCTGACCAGCGGCAGCTGCGCCACCGCGCGCCCGAATAGCACGAGCCCGAACTGCAGCGTGCCGCCGGCATCGATCTGGCGCGTGCCGAAGGCGGGCGGTTCGACCACGTAGGGGTTGGGCACGTGGCTGAAGTTCTGCATGGCGTGCTCGGCTGGCGCGGGGGTCTCGAAGATGGCCGGATACGGGCAGGTGGCGCGCAGCGGGCAGCCTTCGCAGGTGGGGGCGTCGGTCATGCAGGCGACGCGTCGCAGCGAGGCGCCGAACTGCCCGCGCAGCAGCGAGCCGGCGTAGTCGGGCAGGCGCAGCGGGGCGTGCAGGCGGAAGGTGAAGCGGTAGCGGGCGAGGGGGAGCATGGTGGGGCTGGGTCAGGCGTTCATCCATTCGCGGACGAGTTGCTTGAGCTTGGGCAACTCGCCTGCGCTGACGACTCGGATGCGGTACTGGCGGGCGCGCTCAGCGCTCTTGGCGTCGACACGGGTCTGGGTCGTGAGCAGGATCTTTTCGGCAAAGCGGCCTGCGGCGTGTTCGCCGAGTACCTCGAGGCGATTGAGAATGCTCTGGCTCTTGCCCTCGTCGCCAAGCTGCGCGCCGGTCTTGCATTCGATGATGAGCATGCGGTTGCGGTGTACGAAGACCGCATCGAGCTCGTTCAGCGGGTAGCGGTCCTGGCGTGTCTGCTCGATCGGATCGATCTTGACGCCGATGTCGAAGCGGGCACGTTTGATGAGGCCTTCGCCTTCGAGCTCGCGGCCGACCGACCAGCAGTACTCCTCCAGCCAGCCGCCGCGCAGGTAGCTCGCATAAGCCGCTGGGACGCGCGCGCGACTGCCAGCATCCTCCAGGAGCCCCGCCGCGGTAAGTCGCTTGATGGCGTCTTCTTCCGCCTGATCGCTCGGTGGCGCGAGGTTGGGGCTCTGGCTGGCCTTGTTGTTCGGCTCGTAGTAGGCCGCAGCACCATTCAGCTTGCGGATGAAGTTCTCGAGTTGGCTCGCTTTGCCGGCCAGCCATTGGGTCATCCCACGGCGTTTGTCGAGCGCCATGCCGTCACGCGGTTCGTTGCGGACGCTGAAGCCCTGCGCCGCGAGGTAAAGCTTGACGTTCAGCAGGTCGGGTGCCAGCGCCACCGCCGCTTTGCCGGGTGGGTGAAGTGTCTCCAGGCTATCGTTCGCGGTATCGCAATAGATGGCTTCGCACCAGGGACGCAGCGCCTGGAGCAGGCCGATGCTCATGAGCTTGTTGCCACCGGTCAGGTTGACGATGAAACGATGATCCGGGTGCTCGGCGCGCAGGCGTCCGATGAGCGCGTTTCCCCAGGCGATGATCGCTGTCACATCGTGGTCTGGTACGTCCTCGACAAGGTCGATCCGTGTGAAGCCGCTCTGCGCGAGTGCGTGTCGCAGGCGCTTTTCTGCGCCCTTGCGCTTCATCTCCGTGCTGACCAGCAACACACAGCGGTCAGGGGTCATGCTTTCCACCCGCGTCGGAAGCAGGTTCTGCAGGCTCTGGTCGGAGACGATGCACAGATGAGTGAGCTTGCGCGCCCGTGTTGGCGTCACGCTGGCACGCTGAATGAAGAATTCTTCCAGGCGAGCATTGCAGGCTCGCATCTCTGCGGCCGATAGTTCCTTGCCGCGCAATTCGGGGCTGAGGTCGAGGGTCAGGTGCTGGTAGCGACCGCCGCGCTCGCAAATCCGCGCGGCGAGCTGTGCGGGCAGGGTGCCGATCACGATTTCCCCCACCTGGACGGTCTCGGGGTCGTAGTCGGCCGCGATGCGGCTGCCTTCTTCGAGCAGTCCTTCTTCACGGGCCCAGTCGATGGCGCCTTGGTGGCGGGTGACGAATGTCGTTGTCAAAGCGACGCTTCCTTGTTTGGTTGGGTGTCGCACAGGCCTTCGGGGCGAACCTCGTAGCCCTCGATGCGCGCGCCGTAGGCGTCGAGTTCTTCGGCCGACAGCTCACGGCCGCGTGCTGCAGCCGGAAGATCCAGGGAGAGGTTGAGGTAGCGCGCGCCGCGTGCGCAGAGCTGCGCAGCGAGATGCACGGGCAGGATCCCGATCACCGAGTCGCCGGGCGCGATGCTGGTGGGGTCGAGGTGGGCGACATGGCGGTCGATGTGCAGGCCCTGACGGGCGGCCCACTCGACGGCGCCGGGGTGGCGGGTGACGAACCAGGTGGTCATTACGCGGCGCTCATGGTTTGAACCTTGCGCATTCCATTCAATTCGTACCCGGACGAATGCAGCGGATGTCGAGTTGCAGCGCATCGGCAACATCGAGCCACGCGCGGTCGGCGGTATGCACCTGAACCTTCAGTCGCTGCGCGGCTGCCAGGCAGAGCCGGTCGCCCAGGCTGAGACCGTGCGCCCGCGTGACCGGGCGCATCCAGCCCGCAGCCGCGCCATCGTCGGCGGATGTGTCGATGACCGTGTAGCCGATGCTCGTGACGATGTCGCGCACGGCGTCCGCGGCGACGCCGCGGTCGAGCGCCTTGGCGATGATCTCGGCATGGTTGGCGGCCGGCACCAGGCAGGGGGCGCCCGCCTGAAGCAGTGCATCGATTGCTTCTGCGCCGGGCTCGCCGTTCAGCCAGGCCAGCACCGCCGAGGCGTCGAGGATGACAGGCGCGCTCATTCGCGCGCGGCCTCGGCGCGTCGCTCGGCGATCAGTTCGTCGGCGGGTGACGGTGCATCGGCCCGCACATAGCGACGAAATAACGCTCTCGCGCGTTGCAGTTGTGCCTGTCGGCTGGTGATCCTTGCCTCGCCGTCGAGCAGTTCGAACAAGACGGTGTCGCCCTCCTTGAGACCGAGGGAGCGGCGGATCTCGGCTGGAATGACAACACGGCCACCGTCTGACATTTTCATGTAATGCATGATCGAATCTCCAGACTTATTGCGTGATGTCAGTATAGGCAGTGTAGGACGCCAAATCGTTCAAACGAACCGCTCTGGCTCTTGCTGGGCGACACGGTGGTGCGCAAGGTCGCGGGCGGCAAGAGGGCAATCGCCCCGCGACAGCGCTGAAGCTGTGGACGACGAACCAGGTGGTCACGCCGCCTCCCCGGCGAGCATGTTCATGATCAGCCGGATCAGCACGTCCTTTTCCTCGGGCCGCGACTGCGCGACCAGCAGCGACAGCGCGGCGAGGCCGACGTCATTGACGACCGGGGTGCCGTCGTCGGTGAACAGGCGGCCGTTGCGGTGCAGAAAGCCGGCGAACAGGAAGGCGCCGATGCGCTTGTTGCCATCCGAAAATGGATGGTTCTTGACGACGAAATACAGTAGATGCGCGGCGCGGGATCCCAGCGTGGGGTAGGCCGGCTCGCCGAACACGGTCTGGTCGAGGTTGCCGAGCAGGGCGGCGAGGCCGTCCTCGCGTTCGTTGCCGAAGAGCATGCTGGCCTGGCCCTTGGCCATCAGGTCGGCTTTCAGCGTGGCGATGCCGGCGCGCGCTTCGGCCACCGGCGGCAGCTCGCCGCCGGCATGGCCGCGTGGGTCGGTGAGCAGGCCCTCGTCGTAGCGTTGCAGCCACAGGAAGGTCTGCGTGTAGCGGACGACGATCTCGGCCAGGCCGCTGCCGGCGTCGTGCGCCAGTTCGGCGTTGGATAGCGTGCGCCGCACCAGCAGCAGCGCGGCTTCGAGCTCGCGCGCGTTGTGCTCGAGGCGCTGGCGGTCGAGGGTGTAGCCGCGGGTGAGGTGGTCCTTGAGGATGCGGGTGGCCCATTGGCGGAAGCGGATGCCCTCGCGGGACTTGACGCGGTAGCCGACGGAGATGATGAGGTCGAGGTTGTAGTGTTCCTGCTGCCGCTCGACCGCGCGTCCGCCTTCATTCTGAACCGTTGCAAAATTTGCAACGGTTGCGGCGCGCTCGAGTTCGGCTTCGGCGAAGACGTTACGGATGTGGCGGGAGATGACCGACTTGTCGCGGCCAAAAAGGGTAGCGAGCTGCGGGAGGCTGAGCCAGACGTTGTCCCTTTCCAGACGTACGTCGATCTGGCCGGAGGGGGCTTCGAAGATGGCGATGTCGGTCGCCGGACCAGGCGCGCGGGCGTGCATGCTGATCAAGCTCCGCGCACGGTTGAGAGAACCTGCTTCATTGCCTTGTCTGCCTTGCCTTCGACCTTGAAATGCCGGCTCAGGCGCCGTTTGATGGCAGTGGCGAGCGCTTCGCGCTCGGCGTTGGCAAGGCCGTCAAGAGTGGGCGCCTGCGCGGCCAGTCTGTCGAGCAAGGCCGGCCATTCCTGGCGGGAAGTCTGCTGCATGATCGGGGTCTTTGTCCGAGGGTCCTGCGGCAGGCGCGCAAGTTCGAGATCCAGCTCTGCAAGCAGCCGTGCGTCGGGTGGCAGTGCGGCGCGCTGGCGGGCGTCTTCTTCCGCCTGGCGCTGGGCTTCGATGCGCGCCCGCTCGGCCGCTCGTGCCGCGGCAGCAGCCGGGTTCTCGTGCATTGCGCCATAGCCGACAGCGGTCTTGGCGCCGAATCCGAGCCAGTCGAAGGCGTGGCGGAAGGCAGCGTCGAGCAGCGTGCGCCAGCGTTCGTCGGCGGCGAGTGCGGGGGCGAGGCGGCGCAGATGTGCGAGGTCGCACTGGACATGGAATACGAAGCGTGCGCCCGGCGGCACGGTGAGAAAGCTGATCGGGTTGGGCTGCCCCGATTCATGTGGCGTGGTGCTGCCCGCCTGCGCTTTCTGCTGGTAATAGTGCGACTGGTGCGGGGTCATGATCTCGACCGCCAGGCTGTCGCCTGGGATCTGCGGAATCACGTCCCAGAACGTCAGCGTGCCGCGAACGTGGTTGCTGTCGCCATCCGGTGTTTCGCGGCCGAACAGTACGTCGAGCGAGGTCAGCATGACCGGGCGCTGGCGTTTGTCCAGCACGGCCTTGCGGTGTTCTGGCCCTCCGGTCATCAGTGGATAGCGGGGCGTATCGTCCCAGCCTGCGGGGTCATCCCAGCCTCCCGCGGCCAGTTCCCGCGCAGCCTGGCGCAGCACGCCCTTGACGCCACTGCCGGGCAGGTAGGGCAGTCCGTAGGGGTTGAGGAAGGCGAAGCCGTTCTCCAGCGGGTGCTCGTTGCCCAGCCCGGTGGTGAAGGGGGCAATGCTGAGTGCGTCCAGGGTGAATACCGGGTTTGAACAAGCGGCAAGTGCCGCGAGCGTGGTCTGGCGAGACGAAAGCCCATCGAGCATCCGGCGGTCGCCGTCGCTGATCCGCGCGGACTCGCGTAGGGCCGAGGTCTTGTTCTCGTCCTTGAATGCACGCTCGACGCGGTCGCGCCCTGCGGTCCGGTAATTGACGTCGTGAGTGGTCCAGAGGCATTCCCGGCTGCGGCTGTCGATGCCCCAAAGGCGCAGATACATTCCGAAGCGCAACGCGGGTGAAGCGGTGGAAAAGTCCTGATTGGCGAGATAGCGGGGCACGGCGGCGATCGGCATGTCAGTCTCCGTTGCGGCAGGCCGGGGCGATCTGGCGCAGCCACTTCAGCCAGGCGAAGGCCTCGGCGGTGATCGCCTGGAAACGGCTGGCGTCGTTCATCTCGACCAGCGTCTTCATGAAGCCATCGAAATCCCGCGGCGTCCGGCATTGCTCGCCAAGCCAGTCGCGCAGGTGCGCGCCAAGCAGATCGTGCCGGCCGCCCTTGCCGTGCAGGAAGGCCATGACCTGCATCAGTCCGCTGTTCATGATGAGGGCGGGCAGACCCTTGGCGTCATTGACGTAGTCGCCGGGGTAACGGGCGACACCTTCGCGGGCCTTGTCCCAGGCATGTTGGGCGCGCCGTTGTTCGGTTGTCATGGGCATGATCAAGCCTCCGCCAGCTTGGCCACGATCAAGCCGCGGCCGGTGGTCACGTCGCCGCCGATCTGCAGCAGCTTGCAGTCGAGCGCTCCGCGGACCTGGGCCATCACCGCTTCGGCGGGCGTTTCCGGGCTCTTACCGGTGCGCGTCCTGCTTGCCAGCATGGGGGCGACCAGCAGGGATTCGGGCGGCAGGTTTTCGGTGTAGAACAGGCCGCCGGGGTCGGCTGCGCCGGTATCTGCGTCGATGCGGACATGCGCTTCGACCAGCATCGCGTGCTCGGCGAAGTAGCCGAAATCGGTGTCGGAGAGCACGACCAGGTCGGTGGCGAGCTTGCTGCGGAAGAAGTCGTAAGCCGCTTCCGGCGGGAGTGCTCGCCGGGCGAGGTCATCCGCGAGCCCGCCCAGCGCTTTCGATGCCTTGGCGGTGTATTCGAAGGCTTCCAGGTGCAGCTTGTCGCCATTGAGCAGCGCGGGGTTGGTGACCAGGCATTGCCCCTCCGCGACCTCGAGCGCGGGCCATTCGGCGCGAATGCCGATCAGTCCGAGCAGGCGGCGGGCACGGGCCAGCGCCTGCGGGCAGGTGGCATGGACGTAGCCGCCGCGCAAACTGCGCACCGGCAGGGCGACGAGCTGGGCGTCGCCGAAGCTGATGGCGCCGGCGTGCAGTTCGCTCGCGCCGGCCTCGGGCCCGAAGAGGCGGTCGATGACCTTCTGCAGCGTGGCTTCGTCGCCCTCCTCGCGGGCGAGCGCGAGGTAGCCATGGCGTACCGCGCCCTTGATGCCGGAGCCGGCGAAACAAGGGTGCTGGGTGTGGCGTTCACGCTGGATGGGGTTGTCGATGACGCCCACGGCCTGGCCAGCACCCATGTGCACCGGGCTGACGGCATACAGAAACAGCGCTGCGTGTTTTTCGAACATGTCTTGTTCCTCGTTCTCTGATCAGTTCCAGACTGCAAGGGTGCAGCGGTTGAAGCCTTCGGCGCGACGTTGCGGATCCTCGCAGGTCTCGCTCCAAAGGCCGTGTTCGGCAAGCTTGCGCAGCGCCTCTTCGCTGGCTTCGAGTTCGTCGAGCCAGTACACGCTGCCGGTAGGCGCTGTGCGTTGCGCCGCCTTCGGGCGCCATTGGGCGAGATCCCAGCCAGACACGGTTTCGTACCGAGGTACGGCGGCACATGCCAGCCGGGCGCGTACCCCATGCAGTTCGAACCGATAGCTGCCGTCGGCGGTCGGGGTGGCACCCAGCGGCAACCAACCCAGCGGGAAGATGCCGGGTGAAGTGAGGACCAATCGGCAGCGCCGGTTCACGCTCAGGGCCGCATGGTCGGGTGCGGGCAGCGTCGCGTTGGCGGTTGAGAGGGCTGCCGCCCGCCCGTCGCCGCCGAGGCGAACGGTGCCTTTGCTCGGTGGGGTCGCGCCGGATACGGCAGTCAGGAAGCCCACCCCGGGCCGCATCGAAATGGCTTGGACGCTGAATAGCCGGCCGTCGGCGGCACGCCGTGTCGCCGCGTCCAGGCCGATGCCGACGCGGGGGTCGATGCGCCAGAGCGCCGAGGAAGGCACGCAGTGTTCCGGCGCGAGCTGGCGTCCGATCAGGTAGCTGCGCCAGCCCTCCGTGGTCAGCCAGTAGCCGGATTCCGCCTTGCCGCGTTGCGCTTGGCCAAGGATGGGAATGTACGGCAACGGGTATGAATGGACGAAGCCTGCCGGCGGTGCGAGGGGTGTGAGCTGGCGGACCTGCGGCTTGGAATACGTGCCGGCCAGCGCTTGTTCGATCACCACGTCTGCGGGCGGGGCAAATAGCGCTTCCACGGTGTCGTCCGATCCACGCCGGGCGAGGTGGAAGGCCGTGATCCTGAAGCTGCCCGGCTGTGTGGGTGTGCCCAGTATGGGGTGCGCGAGCGCGCCGCGTGCGAAGGCTGTAAGGTCGGCGCCTTCATCGGCAAGCATGCGACTGCGCAGGGCACCGGCGGCGACCGAAGGCCATGGCGGCACGAGCGACTCCCCGTGGCTGCCGGGGGCGCCGAAGAGCTTGTTGCCGCGCAGGAAGAGTACATCCAGCGGCTCGAGAAAGCGTAGGGAGTCGGGGGTCATGAGCGGGCTCCGGCGCGGGTTTCCCGGGCGAGGAACTCGCCCACGGTGAGAAGGTTCTGCAGCCAGGGCAGCGGCGTGTCCGACGCGCGAAGCGCCACTTGGACAAGCCGGGCCGCAAGCTGCGGCGCCTTGGTCTTGTCTTCGGAGTTCGATGCCTGGCGGGCAAGCTGGTAGGCGAGGAGCGCCTCGAGCAATTGCGGCTCGGATTCCGGGTCGGGCAGATCGACGAGCCATTCGAGGGTGTTGTAGACCGCACGGCGCGAAACCCCGCTGGCACGCAGGTAGTCGATCAGTGCCTCGAGCACGACGATCGCGTCGCCCCACTTCGCGGTGAGATGAAGCGCTCCGCCCGAGCGTTTGATGACCGTGAGCGAGAAGGCGTCACGGCCACCCTCGTTCTTGGCGCGTTGTTCCGCGGTGCGAAGTTCGCCCAGTACCGCGCCAAGCGGGGCCTGGTGATGCGCGATGACCGCGCCGCAGCTGGCGGTGGCGTGTTCGCCCATCATGCGCATCAGTCGTCCGTCGAGCCAGGCAAAGCCATTGCGACAATGCAGCGTTCCGCGCGTCCGGCGTAGATCGCCCCAGTCTCCGGTCTTGTCTTCGGGTAGGGTGCCGGAGTAGGCGTGTCGGAGCCGCTGTGCGCAGGGCAGCAGGTCGGATACAGGCAACATCGCCAGCACGTCGTCGCCGCCGGCGTAGATGACGCGACCGAGGTGTTCTTCCTCGACCACGTGGCGTACCACGGTCTGCGAAAAATCATTGAGCGCCCCGGAAATCGCCAGATGCCGGTTCGGTGACACCGGACGCTGCTGCGCACCGTACTGGCGGATCAGCGGCTCGCCTTCGGCATGCTGTTCGAATCCCCTGCGCACATCAGGGTGGAAGCTGTCGATATAGCGGATCTGGTTGGCATCGTCCCCGGAGAGGATTGCGCCCATGCGGTCGCCGTCCAACATGATCAGCGCGTAATAGGTCTCGAGGCGGATGCCCTCGCCTTTGTCTTTATCCGTACCCATCGCGAGCGTAGAACGAACCAGGCTTTGGACCTGTTCCAGTGCCGTATCGTCGCTCGCATCGCGTGCAGCCTCAAGCAGACCGGGCAGGCGTTTGGCATCGGCAAGCGCGGGGCGCCCGGCGTGCGCCGTGGCGAGCTTGCGCGGCAGCGCAACGCTCTCCGCACCGTGCCTGCTGCAGGCCGCGCCGAGCTCGGCAACCGTCGGGCCGTCCCGTTTCAGCCATTGGTCGAGCTGGTGAGCCAGCGCCATGGTGTGGGTGGATACGACGAAGCGACCTACTGGCAGGCTCGCGCCATCTTCCGTGGCGGCCAGGGCCTTGCCGACCTCTTCTGCGAAGATCGTCGGCCACAGGCGCTTGATCGCCGGCAGTGCTGACAAATGCTCGCCATTTTTTGCCCATGCGGGTTTCCTAGCTGCGACTCGCGCCCAAAGGGTGTCCGTCTGCTGGCGGTAGGAGTGCTGCAGTTGCGCGCGGTCGGTCGTGAGCCACTCTGCCTCGCCAGTCAGGGCGCAGCGCCAACCCTCGTGGATCCGCTGGCCGAACTGCCGTACCGACTTCGCTGCGGCCAGCGCACGTTCGACAAGATCGTAGATCGCCGGATAGAGCACTCCGGGCTTGGGCGCGAAAAAGCACGTGCCGTCGCGCCAGTCGAGTTCCTTTTGCAGGATCTTCCAGGCGGGTGTCGCGAGAAAGCCGCAATCTTCGCCCTCGTTCGCGCCGAAGAAGGGCGCCATTGCGGCCGACAGCGCGCATGTGTCGAGATCCGTCTGTTTGGTCTCGTTGCGCGGGGAAGCGAGCGAGAACGGCACCGCGGCCCAATGCACTTCAGGAAAGCCTTCGAGCTGGTCCCGCATCTGTGCGTAGGGGACGTCGGCGTGCTCGACGTCGTACCCGGCGGTTGCGAGCAACCGGGATACGACATCGTCGCCCAGCCTGCGCAGCCATTGGCGAACGCTCTGCTCCACCGCTTCGGCAATCTGGCGAGCGCGGCCGGCCGGTACCACGGCGACGAAGCGGTTGGGCAGCGCCGCGGAGAACAACGGATTGGCGTCAGTGGCGCCCTTGTTCCAGTTGCAGTCATCGAACAGCGCATCGGGCAGGCCCATGGTGTCGCGCAGCCAAAGGTCGACCTGCGGGATGCCGCGCAGGCGTGGGAACAGGATCGCATCCGGTCCGAGCTGTTCGCACACCGGGCGCATTGCCTCCCAGGCCAGCCGCGACAGCAGGTGTGAGCCCGCCCAAAGGTCGGAGGTGCTGCGTGCGGCGGCGATGAAGGTCTGCACCGGGCCGATCGAGAGCGACAGCAGGGCGACTTCGCCGTCGGGATCGGCGGCAAAGGCGCCGGCAAAGGCCGAGGTCAGGTCGAGGTGGTCCCAGATGGAGTGGTCCGGAATGCGGGTGTCCGCCGGAAGCAGATGCCATAAGGCGCCGAGCTTGCCGTTGTCTTCGCTTTCGCGAAGCTCGGGGCCGAAGCGCCAGAGGGTCAGCAGCGTCTTGCGTTGGTCCTGGGAGATGGATTGGCCGGCACCGAGGACTGCTAGCAGGCCCGCAAAGTGATCGAAGCTGCGTTGCTTGAGATCGGCAAGATCCGTTTCCGCCAGACCGCCCGAGGCACCCAGATCGAACTGCGCACCCGTCAGCGGGTGGATGAGTACGGGGCGTCGGGTCCAGCGTACCTGTGCCCAAGGCGCTACGGCGATGGTCTTCTGTTCCCCTTGCCGCGTCGTCACGGTGATGCTTTGCATCGGCCATTGTGGGCGGTCGGCGCCCGCCGCCCACCAGTCGGCACGTTGCACGTGGCGGTAGATCGAGCGAGGAAGACCGGTGCCGAACAGGGTGCTCGCCAGTGCCTGGTCGTTGTCCGGGTCGATGCTTTCGCCGTCGATCGAGTCCAGGCCCAGCAGGCGGGTGAGCGCCCGGCTGGTGCCGCCTTCATGCCCGGCCGGATCGCGCAGCAGGACCAGTGCCTTTTCCGCCGGATCGTGAAGGCGCGCGGCGAGCTTGGTCTGCCACAGGATGTCTTGCGTCATGGATTACTCCGGGATGCGGGTGAGGTCCTGGCGGTTGTCCAGGAACTGATGAACGCGTTGCCAGACGGACTCGATGGTCTGCCGGTCGGGCCGGAAAGTAGCGGACGGGAGGCAGGGTACGTGGAAGATCACGCCGACACGCGCGGTCTGCGATATGGGCCGCAGCTTGAAGCGCAGGCTGTTCGGCAGACGGAGATTTTCCCTGTCCCAGGCTCGTACCTTGTGCGTCGTGACCGGGTAGCTGAGCCAGTGGCGATCATGGATCTCGCCGTCGGGACGCTCTCGGGGGAACTCGAACGCTGTCCGCAGCCTGATCTTGATGTCGGCCAGCGTGCGCATCAACGACCGCCAATCGTCGTTTGGCGAGGTCTGCCAGATGAGGGGGGCGCCCTTGGCGTCGCTGCCGAGGGCGTGAGGCCAGTCGAGGCCGAGGCAGTCACGCCAGGGGCGTAAGGGCACGCGACCGGCCAGTGCTGGGCCGCCTTGCGCGGTGCACAGGGAGAACGAGCCCCAGCCGTTGCGGCTGCGGCCGCCAAGGGTGCCGTAGCGATCCATCAGCCACAGGGCGTGTTCGATCAGCGGCGAGTCCTCTTCCGGATAGGCGAGGGAAAGGATGGTGGATTCGTCGGCCTGGATCGCGGCATTCCTCTTGAGTCTCGTTTGATTCTGTTCCACGAGGAGAGGGCCGAAGCCCAGATAGGCATGAGGTCCGACGGCCCGCTTGGCCTCGGGATGGTGGACGGTTCTTTGCTCAACTCCCTCCCACGTCTTCAGCCGACCAAGGTCCCAGCGCGCCAGCCGGATGCGGACAGCGCCGCGGCGGGCATGGACTTTCGCACCGGTTTCGTCGACATCGTCGTCCAGCCAGGCGTGGCCGAAGAGCCGCCCCTCGACGTGGCGCATTTCGTTTTCACGAACGCGGAATCCGTTCTGCATGGCGAACGCCACGCGCCACCATTGTCTGAGCAGCGCCTTGATCGGCGGGGTGCGCCACTGGCCGTTCTGGTCTGCATTGCCCAGGAAAGCGGGGGAGTTGAAGCGGATCTGGAGCGTCGTCGTTCTCATGTCGAGGCCTCGGTGGAATGCCAAGATTCTACGCAAAGGGCGTAAGCATGCCCATTTGGAAAGATTGTGGTCGTGCGCTAGCGCACGATCCGGACCGCCTCGGCCTCCAGCCCCAGCCTATACCGATGCGGCCTTCTGCCGCCGTCGTCGATCAGGTAGGGGCCGGCCGCGGCGCCGAGTTCGCGGGTGAGCGCGCTGCGCAGCTTCGACAGCCGCGACGAGAAGTAGCTGCCGTCCATGCCGCCGCGCAGGGCGTGCTCGGCCGAGCTCATGTCGCGCATGGGGCCGACGATGGCGCGCAGCTCGCGCAGGTAGCGTGCGGCCCAGGCCATGTCCGGGACGTCCTTGGGCGGTGCGGGCAGGGCGGGCTCGCCGGCGAGCGCGCGCCGCGCGAAGACCGCGAGGATGGCCAGTTCGGCCGGTGGCAGGCGGAAGCTGCGGCCGGCGGCGCGGACTTCGCGACGGCCGAGGTCGATCTCCAGGCGCGCGGGGCCGAGGGTGGCGCGCGCGGCGTCGACCGTCGCGTTGAAGCTGGCGCGGCCGTCCAGCAGTGCGCTCGGCAGGCCGTGGCGCAGGCTCACGAAGGGGATCTCGGCCAGGCTGACGCGGGCGTCGCGCGCGTCGGCCAGTTTCTTGTCCGCGGTCTCGATGACGTTCTCGTAGGGGGTGGGGTAGAAGAACGACCAGGTGTTCTCGAAGGGTTCCGAGACCAGCACGTGCGAGAGGCGGTCCTGCGGGCGGCCGAAAAGCGACAGGGCGTAGCCGAGGAAAAAGCCCATGGTCTTGCGTCCGCCGGCGATCGAGACGTGGAGGGCGGTGTCGGGATCGGCGGTGAGGGTGCGCACCTGCTCGGTGATGAAGTCGGCGCAGGCGAGGTTGTCCTGCGGGCTGCGGATGTCGCTCATGGGCCGACCGTCGGTGTCGCGTAGTACATGGATGTGCGTGGCGTCGAAGGCGATCGGCGGTAACGCGTAGTCGAGGCGTAGGCGATGGAACCAGCCGAGCTTGTCCGAGAGCAGCGCGAGGCGGGCACGCTCGGCGCCTTCGGCGGTGGTGACGAGATGGATCTCGGTGGGGATGAAGGGCGTGTCCGTGGCGATCGCGAGCGCATAGAGCGTTTCGGTGACGATCTGCGGCGACAGGCCGGTGACGGCGAGCAGGATACGGCGGGAGCTGGTGCGGGGGGCTTCGGCTTGCATGGTTGGGCGACCGACCGGATGGACAATGCCGTGGTTATAGTCGAAAACACGGCCCGGCAAGCGTACCGCAAGCTTGCCGAAGCTCAGACCCGGTAGGTCTTCAGGTGGATGCTGGTCTCGCTGCTCTGGATGCCCTTGATCAGGCGGATGCGCTCGAGCACCGTCGACAGCTCGGTGAGGTTGGCCGCGCGCAGGCCGACGAGCAGGTCCCAGCGGCCGTTGGTGTCGTGCAACTCGGCGACCGCGGGTTCGCCGAGCAGGCTGGCGATCACCGCGCGCGTCTCGTTGCCCTCGACCGCGATGCTTGTCCAGGCGTGGATGTCGTGCGGCTGCGCGTCGGGGCGCAGGCGCACCGTGTAGCCGACGATGATGCCCTGGTCCTCCAGGCGGGTGATGCGATTGGTGACCGTGCCGCGCGAAACCTTGAGCTTGTGCGCGAGCGCGGCCACGCTCAGGCGGGCGTCGTTGCGCAACAGGCCGATCAATTGGTGGTCCAGGGTGTCCATTCGAGCATTCCGTCAATTCGACCTGGCAATTGTGCCTATGAACTGACATTTTCGATACAGAGTTGCGTATTCTGTCTGGCAAGGGATTCCGTCAAGATACTGCCATCGCAGCATCACACCGAACAACGAGGACGGAGACCCGACATGAGCGCCACCACCGCCAAACGCCTGAACACCCAGTACCTGAGCGCCGAGCGCGTCGCCGAGATCGTGCGCCGCAAGGGGCTGGCCAACTGCATCGCCGGCGTCGCCAGCTACATCCGCCAGGACTTCCTGCGCTGGAACGATTTCGACAAGTGCGCCCGCGTCGCCAGCCACTCCGACGTCGGCGTGATCGAGCTGATGCCGGTGTCCGACGCCCGCAGCTACGCCTTCAAGTACGTGAATGGCCACCCGTCGAACCATCGCTTCAACCTGCCGACCGTCATGGCCTTCGGCGTGCTGGCGGACGTGGAGACCGGCACCCCCGACCTGGTCAGCGAGCTGACCCTGACCACCGCGATCCGCACCGCCGCGATGTCCGCGGTGGCCGCGCGGGCGCTGGCGCGCGAGGACGTGCGCAGCATGGCGCTGATCGGCAACGGCGCGCAGAGCGAGTTTCAGGCGCTCGCCTTCCACCACCTGCTGGGCGTCGAGGTCTTCCATCTGTTCGACGTCGATCGTTCGGCCACCCGCAAGCTCGCCGCCAACCTCGAGCGCATGGGCCTGGCCTGGCGCGCCTTCGACAGCGTGCGCGAGGCCGTGCGCGGCTGCGACATCGTGACCACGGCGACCGCCGACAAGACCAACGCCACCATCCTCACCGCCGACATCATCGAGCCGGGCATGCACCTCAATGCCGTGGGTGGTGACTGCCCGGGCAAGACCGAGCTGCACGCCGACGTGCTGCGCCTCGGCCCGGTGTTCTGCGGGTTCGAGCCGCAGTCGCGCATCGAGGGCGACATGCAGCAGATGCCCGCCGATTTCCCGGTCACCGAGCTCTGGCAGGTGCTCGCCGGTCGTGTCCAGGGGCGCACGAGCGCGGCCCAGGTCACGATCTTCGACTCGGTCGGCTTTGCGCTGGAGGACTATTCGGCGCTGCGCTACATGCGCGACCTCGCGCTGGAGTCGGGCATGGGCGAGCGGCTGGCGCTGATCCCGGAGCTGGACGATCCGAAGGACCTGTTCGGCTTCATCGCCGCGGAGCCGCCCGTTGCGGCTGCATCGGGCGCGGCGACGGTGGCTGCCTGCTGAGCCCGTCGGCGGGCGGCTCGGTTCCGGGCGCAGTCGCCCGCGGGCAGCGTTTCTGGTGGCCTGGACGAGAAAATCGCGCCGAAGTGGCGCCGATTTCGTCCGCGGCTATGTCCATTTCCGCGCCAAAACAATACGATGACGGGTTTCGGTCGGTCTCTAATCAGAACTGGAATACACGTCATGCAAAGCTCGGGAAAACGGATGATCTCGGTTGAAAAGATCGGTGGCACCTCGATGTCGGCCTTCGGGGATGTGCTGCGCCACATCATGCTCTACGACAAGGCGCGCATCCTCGGCCGCATCTACGTGGTGTCGGCCTATTCCGGCGTGACCAACCAGCTGCTGGAGCACAAGAAGACCGGCGAGCGCGGCATCTACGCGCTGTTCGCGGAAGGCGCGGACTACCACGGCGCGCTCGACGCGCTTGCGGCCAGCCTCAAGAAGCTCAACGCCGGCTTCGCCGAGCTCGCCCTGCCGCTGGATGTCGCCGACGCCTTCGTCGACACCCGCATCGGCGAGGTCAAGAAGTATCTCGACGCGATGCAGCACGTGCTCGCCAGCGGCTACATCCGCCGCCAGGACGTGCTGCTCGCCGCGCGCGAGGTGCTGGCCTCGGTGGGCGAGTCGCACAGCGCCTTCAACAGCGTGGAGATGCTCAAGGCCAACGGCGTCAATGCCATCCTGCTCGACCTCGCCGGCTTCCACGACGACAAGGCGTGGACGATCGACGAGCGCATCCACAACAGCTTCAAGGGCCTCGACCTCGACAACAGCGTGATCGTCGCGACCGGCTACACCAAGGGCACCGAGGGCATCATGCGCGAGTTCGACCGCGGCTACTCCGAGGTCACCTTCAGCAAGATCGCGGTCGAGGTGCGCCCCGCCGAGGCGGTGATCCACAAGGAGTTCCACCTCTCCTCGGCCGACCCCAACATCGTCGGCCTGGAGAACGCGGTGATCGTGGGTGCGACCAACTACGACGTCGCCGACCAGCTCGCCGACGTCGGCATGGAGGCCATCCACCCCAAGGCGGCCAAGCCGATGGAGCTCGCCGGCATCCCGATCCGCCTCAAGAACACCTTCGAGCCCGATCACCCGGGCACGCTGATCACCAAGGACTACGTCGGCGAGCGCGCTCGCGTCGAGATGGTGACCGGCAGCGACAAGGTGACCCTGGTCGAGATCCACGACCCCAGCATGGTCGGCACCGTCGGCTTCGACCTCGGGATCATGGAGATCTTCTTCAAGCACGATGTCTCCTACATCCTCAAGGCGACCAACGCCAACTCGATCGCCCACGTGCTGTGGGAGAGCTCGGTGACGCCCGAGCTGGTCGCCGAGCTCGAGGCGCGCTACCAGGTGGTCACGGCCAAGCACAGCGCGATCGTGTGCGCGATCGGCTCCAACATCAGCATCCCCGGCGTGCTCGCGCGCGCGGCGCAGGCGCTCGCCGACGCGCAGATCAACGTGAACTGCGTGTCGCAGACCCTGCGCCAGGTGAATATGCAGTTCATCATCGAGCGCAGCGACTACAAGAAGGCGATCATCGCCCTCAACCATTCGCTGTGCGTGACGCCCGGGGTGCCGGTGCCGCGCGCCTGAACGCGCCGCGGCGCCCGTGGGGCGTCTTGAAGGAAGAAAAATGGGCGGCCTGCGGGCCGCCCTTTTTCTTCCGTCCGTCTTGCGCACGCGCAGCCTCCGGATGCGGCGGGAACCCTGGGAGACAGGTGTGGTTCAAACGGTCGTTTGACAAGCCCTTATGTCAGTATAAAATTAAACGAACGTTTGATTTAGTGCCGCGGCCGCCTTCGGGCGGCCGCGGCCGATTCCACCCGAAGGAGACCCGCGATGCCCCAGTACGCCCCGCCCTTGCGCGACATGCAGTTCGTCCTCCATGAGGTTCTCGACGCCGTCGGCCAGCTCCAGGCCTGCCCGCCGCACGCCGAACTCGATGTCGACACCTTCAACGCCGTGCTGGAAGAGGCCGGCAAGTTCGCTGCCGGAGTCGCCTTCCCGCTCAACCTCAGCGGCGACACGGAAGGCTGCACGCTCGATCGCGTCACGCACGAGGTGCGTGCGCCCAGGGGGTTCAAGGAAGCCTACGCGCAGTACGTCGAGGGCGGCTGGCCGGCGCTCGCCTGCGCTCCCGAGCACGGCGGCCAGGGCCTGCCCTTCGTGCTCAACCAGTGCCTGTACGAGATGCTCAACAGCGCGAACCAGGCGTGGACCATGTATCCCGGCCTGTCGCACGGTGCCTACGAGGCCCTGCATGCGCACGGCTCGCCGATGCAGAAGGCGACCTACCTGCCGAAGCTGACCAGCGGCGAATGGACCGGCACCATGTGCCTGACCGAGCCGCACTGCGGCACCGACCTCGGCCTGCTGCGCACCAAGGCCGAACCGCAGGGCGACGGCAGCTACCGCATCACTGGCGAGAAGATCTTCATCAGCGCCGGCGAGCATGACCTTGCGGCCAACATCGTGCACCTGGTGCTCGCCCGCCTGCCCGACGCACCGGCCGGCAGCAAGGGGATCTCGCTGTTCGTCGTCCCCAAGTTCCTGGTCAATGCCGACGGCTCGCTCGGCGCGCGGAATGGCATCCATTGCGGCGGCCTGGAGCACAAGATGGGCATCCATGGCAACGCCACCTGCCAGATGGTGCTCGAGGACGCGGTCGGCACCCTGGTCGGCGAGCCCGGCAAGGGCCTGCAGGCGATGTTCGTGATGATGAACGCCGCACGCCTCGGCGTGGGCAACCAGAGCCTGGGCCTGACCGAGGTCGCGTTCCAGAACGCGCTCGCCTACGCCAAGGAGCGCATCCAGATGCGCAGCCTGACCGGCCCCAAGGCGACGGACAAGCCGGCCGACCCGATCATCGTGCATCCCGACGTGCGCCGAATGCTCCTCACCGCGAAGGCCTGGGCCGAAGGTGCGCGCGCGCTGCTGTGCTTCTGCGCGGTGCTCGCGGACAAGGAGTTGCACCACCCGGACGAGAAGGTGCGCAGCGACAGCGCCGATCTGCTCGCACTGCTGACCCCGATCGCCAAGGCCTTCGTCACCGACAACGGCTTCGCTGCCACCAACGAGTGCCTGCAGGTCTTCGGCGGCCATGGTTACATCAAGGAATGGGGCATGGAGCAGTTCGTGCGCGATGCCCGCATCAACATGATCTACGAGGGCACCAACACCGTGCAGAGCCTGGACCTGCTCGGTCGCAAGGTGCTCGGCAATAGCGGCGCCACGCTGAAGAAATTCGCCCGCCTGGCGGGGGCGCTGGTCGAGGCGGAGGGCGTCAACGAGAAGATGGCCGAGTTCATCGATCCGCTCGCCCAACTCGGCGAGCAGATGACCAAGTTCACCACCGAGATCGGCGTCAAGGCGCTGCAGAATCCGGACGAGGCGGGCGCCGCGGCCGTGCCCTACCTGCGCGTGGCCGGTCATCTGGTGTATGGCTACTTCTTCGCCCTGATGGCTTCGGTGGCGTTGAAGAAGATCGCTGCCGGCAGCACCGACCCCTTCTACACCGCCAAGCTGCAGACCGCGCGCTTCTACTTCGCGCGCCTGTTCCCCGAGACCACGATGCTGATGCGAGCCGCGCGTGCCGGCAGCGCTGCACTGATGGACACCGACGCGGCGTTGGCCTGATCGCCCGGGCCGGCGCGTGTCCCGACCCCGATGCGTGCAGTGCGTTGCCCCGACGGCTGCGCTGCAACCATCCGCGCCGCGGGATCGTTACCATGTGCGTCGGTCGGGGTTCGGGCGTGGCGGGGAGACCCCGAGCGCGCCTGAGCCTCAAGCTGTTTGCCGAGCCCCGAAGCGTGTCTCCCACGCCCCGGGGCTCCGCCATTTTCCGCAATGGAGCGCATCGATGTCGAAACACGCCAGTCCGCCGGGTTTCCCGGTCCAGTTCGAGCCGGAGTTCATCGTCGGCGTCCGCGAGATCTTCGAGCAGAAGATCGCCTTCAACGCGCTGCTCGGCCTGCAGATCGACGACATCGGCGGCGAGCGCGTGCATGGCCGCATCGCGATGCGCCACGAGCTCGTCGGCCATTTCGTGCATAACCGCATCCACGGCGGCGTGATCGCCGCCTGCCTCGACGCCATGGGCGGTCTCGCGGTGATGGCCGCGATCGGCGCCCGCCACCTCGACGAACCGCCCTTCCAGCGCCTGCACCGCTTCTCCAAGCTCGGCACCATCGACCTGCGCATCGACTACCTGCGCCCCGGCATCGGCGAATCCTTCCGCATGGACGCGGAGGTCCTGCGCCTCGGTTCGCGCGTCGCGTCGACGCGGATGAGCTTCCTCGACGCTGACGGCAAGCTGCTCGCCACCGGCTCGGCAGCGTACATCGTCTCGTGAGCGGGGAATGAGCGCCGAGGTCGGGACTGCCGGGCGCGGCAATCTCTTCGCCGCGCTGCCGCCGCCCGCCGGCGGCGAGATCTTCCAGACCCTGTTCGCCAATCCGTGCTGCCGTATCGAGCGCATCGTCTCGCACGGCCACGCGAGCGCGCCCGGCGAGTGGTACGACCAGGATGGCGACGAGTGGGTGCTGCTGCTGGCGGGCGCGGCGGTGTTGCGCTTCGAGGGGGGCGACGATGACGGCGACGACGTGAAGCTGAAGGCCGGTGACTGGCTCGTGATCCCGGCACATCGGCGTCACCGCGTCGAGTCCACCTCGGCGGATGCGTTGTGGCTGGCGGTGCACTGCGCAGCCGACCCCGCAAAGTGAAACGGCCCCGGGCGAACCGCCGAGGCCGTGGTGTCAAACCGCCTGCACTGCGACGCGTGTCTCAGGCGCGCTTGCGGCGCAGCCCCAGCCCCGCGAGGCCGAGCGCGATCAGCGCGATCGACGCCGGTTCCGGCACCGCCTGCACGCCGACGCCGAAGTCGGCAGCGTCGATGAAGTTGCCGACCGAGGGGCTGCCATTGGCGGTGCTGATGGCCTGATACGAGAAGCGCGTGGCATTGCCGAGGGTGCTGATCGGCGCCTCACCGGCGCTGGTGTAGAACGCCCAGGCGGTGTTGCCGGTCGAGTAGTCCTTGGAGAACAACACCGTGTCGTTGCCACCGCCGAGCAGGTTGTCCAGGCCGAGGTCGGTGATCATCATGCGCATCGTGTCCACCCCCGAGCGGCCGCGGTGGGCGAACTCGAAGCCCACGACGCTACCTGCGGCGATGCCGAACACGTCCTGGTACAGGGTGGCGAACTGGGTGGCGTTGATCTCGGCGAACTGGCGCCCCTCGTAGGCGGGCACCGGGCCGCCGCTCACCGAGCTGAAGTTGTTGCCCCAGATCTCGATCTGGTTGTCGGTGGCGGTGGTTTCCCAGCCGGGTACCGCCGACTCGTTGAACAGCGCCCAGCTGGCGTCGGCGACGAAGGGCGTCCCCGTTCCGGTTTCGAAGCCGCCGTTGATCAGGCTGGCGTGGGCGGTGCCCGTCGCGGCCAGACCGCCGATCGTGGCGAGGGTGGTGAGGAGGCGGGGGAGCGAGGCGGACATGGGTGGTTCCTTTATTTTTGGGCGACACGTTTGGTGACGGGTGTCGACGCGAGAGGTCGGCCCCGGAGTTTCTATCACCTGAATCCGTGTTGTCTTCAGCGCGTACCCGCTCCGCGAGCCCCAGCGCATGATTTTTCTGCTGCCTGACTCCCAATCTCAGCTCACCGCAGCCCCGAGCACCGTCCTTTCACGGCCCGGAGGCCCGGCGAGCCGGGCTTACGGGGGGTGCGCTACGTCATTTTCCTGCTCCCACGCGGCCGTCGCCCTTTCGCCGCAGCGAAATGGCCTCGATTCGGAGAATCCGGCCGTCGGATTTGCATCACGGCGAAGCCACCGCGCACAGTCGCGCCTGCACCGTGGTGAACACCTTCACATGCGCGGCGACGCCGCGTCCGAAGTCCAGCACCAGGCGGCGGGCGTGTTCGACGAACTTCGCCGCACGGTACATCACCTCCTGCAGCACTGTCTTGATGCGTCGGCGCTTGGCCGGGTGACGGATCGGCGAGAGCTCGCCGGTCAGCCCGAGTTGGCCGATCAGGCGCAGGCAGTTGTAGGCGAACGCGGCCAGATGCATGACCGCGTCGTTGGTGTCGAACTTGCCCGAGGGCAGGCGCTCGAGGTCCAGGTCGGTCTTGATCTCGGAGTGGAACTGCTCGTGCGTGCCGTGGTGCTTGTAGAGCTCGATCACGTCGGCCATCGCCACTTCGAGGCTGGTCCACCAGCCTTCGATCTCGATCTCGGGGGTCAGCAGGTGCTGGCCCTTCTTGTCGATCGTGCGCTCGGTCACCCGCACCACCAGACGCAGCGTGCGCTTGGCCTTCTTCCAGGCACGGTCGATCTTCAGGTCCAGCAGCCCCACCCGCTTGCCCGCGCGCACTTCCTCGAAGACGCCGGCGGCCTCGGCCCGGTCCACCCAGGCGGTCTTGTCCTGACGGCGCGGATTCCACTTGGTGAGGTAGTCGAACGAACGCCCCAGCGCTGCCCAGCGATCGCGCTCGTCGGCCAGCGCGAACAGCAGCCGGGCGCTGTCGAAGCCGCTGTCGGCCCGCCACAGCAGCTTCGCATCGGCCGCGCACACCCGGCGCAGGCGCGGGAACGCGCGCTCGAAGAAATACTCGGTCTCCAGCGCCGAGTGGTGCGACCCCGCGCGCAGCTCCAGGCCGAGGTTCCAGCCCTCGTTGCCCAGGTACAGCGCGATCGGCGTGTAGCCATCGACGCCCTGGTAAGTGCGGCTGACCGCCTCCTTCTTGGTGTCGGAGTTGTCCATCACGAAGGTGTCCAGATCGGCGCAGACGTAGCCCTTGTGCGCCGTGATCGGCGCCTCGGTGCGCTCGAGCAGGCGCAGGCTCAGCTCGTCGGTCAGCTCGCGCAGCTCGGCCGCGCGGGCATCGAGCCGTTGGCGCATCCACACGCTGCCGGGCACCTTGGCGAGCCCGAGCGCTTCCTTGAAGAAGCGGTCGCCGCGAAACGGCTCGATCGCCTCGAAGTCGCTTTTGCCCAGGCTCAGCAGCCCCACCACCGACTTGACCAGGTCCGAGCTCCGCATACCCTGCGACACCGGCAGCCTCGGGTCGATCACCGCCTCGACCTGTGCCGCCTGGCAGCACTGCCCGATCAACGCCAGGCCCGAGTAGGACGTCAGATTGAGCTTGGCGGATTGCTTGACTTCGAAGCGCGGCATGGTCGGTTGGGTGAAAGGCTCGGATGCGTAATTATACAATTACATCAATGCGTTAGGCTGGATTTCCGGCTAAGCGAACACGGATTCAGGTATCAGATCTTAAGCAATGATCGCGCCAGCACGCGCGGCAGAAGGTCACAGCGCCTTGATTCCAGTGGGAAATGGGCCTCTGGAGAGGAATGCACGGGCCATCCCGGGCGTGCTCGAGTTGCCGCAGTGTCAATTTTTCCGACAGCCATCGACCGGGGGCGGCCGGGTCCATCGCGACGGATTCGCCGTTTGCCCGATCGGGTGTCGCAAGGCGCAGCAGGGCCTGTAGCGCAAGCGGGGGCGGCGGGACTTCGACACTGCGCCGCAACGGCAGGGCCGACCGGCGCTTCAGCGCTTCAGCGCTCCAGTGCGTTTGCGACCGCGACGATCGGCGCGGGCGTGACCGAGCTCGGCTGCTGGAAGGGGTTGCCCTGGATCAGCACGATGGCGGCGGTGGGGGCCGCGGCGAGCGCGAACAGCAGCACTGCCGCGAAGGCCGCGCGCGGGCGTTCGAGGTGGGCCATGGCCACCGAGACCAGGGTCAGGAAGCCCAGGAAGGCCATTCCCAGCCACTTCAGCGGGTTGACGTGGGTCTGGCTGAGGGCCACGCGCAGGTCGTGGTCGGAACGGATGTCGCTCGCCTTGCGCAGCAGCAGGGCCTGCACGTTGGCGCCCGCGGCCTCGGCGAGCGCGGGGGCGGCGAGCAGCGCCAGCAGCGCGTCGGCGCGGGCGAGCACCTCCGGCGCCTCGCTGCGGCGCGCCAGCTGGGTCCATTCGGCGGCGCTGGCGTGGGCGTAGCCGGCTGCCGCCGCGCGCAGCTCGCCGCCGAGCGGCTCGGGCAGCGTGGCGGCGAGCGCGCCGATGCTGCGCAGGCCGTCCGCCTCGCGATACACCGCGCTCATCGCGCGGTCGTGCGCGCTCCAGGTGTCGTTGGCGAGAAAGGCCAGCACCAGGCCGAAGAGCACGCCGAGCGCGTTCATGAACGGGGGCGCCACCCCCTGCAGGGACTGCATCCATCCCGCCCAGCGCGAGCGCATCATCACCCACTGGATCAGGAACACGGCGGCGAGGGTGCCGAAGAAGGCGACGAAGGCGAGGCCGTAGTGGTCGTAGCTGTGCCAGTCGGAGAAAAGCATGGAGGTTCGGGAGGTGCGTTCGGCAGGTCCTCGCAGTCTACCCGTCCGATCGCGCCCCGCCCATGCTCGGGGGCGGTCGCAGCAGCGCGTGCAGGGCTTCGGCCGAAGGCCGGGCGGTGGTAGAAGCCGAGCAGCGGGTCGAGTCCCGCTGCGTGCGTGCTCAGTCCGTCCGGACCTACGCGCAGGGCGACATCAGCGAGATCGTCTTGCGGCCGAGGCGTCGGTAGATGCCGAAATTTCTGCCGAGAGTCAGGATGCTGCAGGGCTCGAAGAGCTCGGACATGCGCAAGAGACAGGCGTCGGCCAGCGAGGCTGGCACATTGTCGTCGCGTTCGAACAGCCTGCGCACGGGAGCGATCTGCGACTCCAGTGACAAGGCGATGTGCACGGCGCTCCGTTCGAGCAGCATGAGTGCCCGGGCGAGGTCGAAGCCGGCACGAGCGAGGAGGAGACAGGCCTCCGCGACCACCGCCTCACAAGTCGGGAAAGGTCCTGGGTATTGCGCAAACTGCGCCTTGGCTCATTCATGGTGCGTGTCATCACGGCAAGGCAGGGCGACCCAGGGGCCGGCATCGAGAATCAGCCGGTAACGAGTGCGGCGAGGGAAAGCAGGCGGAGAGGGGCGATCTTGTGACGCATGGGGCGTTGCCTCGGGGTGGATTGGACCCCGGGGATTCTCCCGATGTCATCGTGCGGAGGGTCGAACGGCAAGCTTGCGGTGTCGGTGCCGCTGGCAGGCTTGCGCTGCGCGAATGCCGGCAGGGCGTTGCGCCCGATCGCTTCCATTGGGGGCGCGCCAAAGAAAAACGGCGCCCCGAAGGGCGCCGCGAGTGGATCGGAACCGGAGGAGCACGGTTCCGCAAGCCGGCTCAGTAGCGGTAGGCGGTCTCGCCGTGCGCCGTGGTGTCGAGGCCCTGACGCTCCTCGTCTTCCGGCACGCGCAGCCCGACCAGCAGGTCCGCGACCTTGTAGGCGACGAAGGCGACCACGGCCGACCACACGATGGTCACGAGCACGCTCCAGGTCTGGATCCACACCTGCGAGGCGATCGAGAAGTCCTCGGCGCCGGTGCCGCCCAGGCTGGGCGCGGCGAACACGCCGGTGAGGATCGCGCCGACGATGCCGCCCACGCCGTGCACTCCGAACACGTCGAGCGCGTCGTCCGCACCGAGCATGTGCTTGAGCCCATTCACGCCCCACAGGCAGATGAAGCCGGAGAGGGTGCCGATCACGATCGCGCCCATCGGGCCGACCGAGCCGCAGGCCGGGGTGATCGCCACCAGGCCGGCGACCGCACCCGAGGCCGCGCCCAGCATCGAGGGCTTGCCCTTGATGAGCGCCTCGCCGAGCGACCAGGCGAGCACCGCGGCGGCGGTGGCGACCAGGGTGTTGATGAAGGCGAGCGCGGCGCCGGCGGTGGCTTCGAGGTTGGATCCGGCGTTGAAGCCGAACCAGCCCACCCACAGCAGCGAGGCGCCGACCATGGTCAGGGTCAGGCTGTGCGGTGCGAGCGCCTCACGGCCGTAGCCGATGCGCTTGCCCACCATCCAGGCGCCCACCAGACCGGCGATGCCGGCGTTGATGTGCACCACGGTGCCGCCGGCGAAGTCGAGCGCGCCGTCTTCGAGCAGGTAGCCGCCCGGACCCCACACCATGTGGCAGATCGGCAGGTAGCACAGCGTGAACCAGATCACCGAGAAGATCAGCACCGCGGAGAACTTCATGCGCTCGGCGAAGGCGCCGACGATGAGCGCACCGGTGATGCCGGCGAAGGTGGCCTGGAAGGCGATGAAGGCGAACTCGGGCAGCTTCACGGTCTCGGTGAAGGTGTCGGCGAGCGTCTCGATCGTCACCCCGGACAGGAAGACCTTGTCGAGCGAGCCGATGAAGGGGCTGGCTTCGGTGAAGGTCAGGCTGTAGCCGTAGATCGCGAACAGCAGGGCGTTGAGCGAGAACACGGTCATGACCTGCATGAGCACCGAGAGCATGTTCTTGGCGCGCACCATGCCGCCGTAGAACAGCGCCAGGCCGGGCAGGGCCATCATCAGCACGAGCAGCGTGGAGGTCATGATCCAGGCCACGTCGCCCTTGTGCACCTCGGCCACGGCGGCCGCGGCCTCCTGGGCGAAGGCGCCGCCGGAGACGCCGGCGAGCAGGGCTGCTGCCGGCAGGTATGCGAGGAGTTTTCTCATTTTGCGTTGCTCCCTTACAGCGCGTCCGGGCCGGTCTCGCCGGTGCGGATGCGGATGGCCTGCTCGAGTTCGAAGACGAAGATCTTGCCGTCGCCGATCTTGCCGGTGGCGGCGGACTTCTCGATCGCTTCGATCGCCTGGTCGAGGATGTCGTCGGGGATGGCGGCCTCGACCTTGACCTTGGGCAGGAAGTCGACGACGTACTCGGCGCCGCGATAGAGCTCGGTGTGGCCCTTCTGGCGGCCGAAGCCCTTGACCTCGGTCACGGTGATGCCCTGCACGCCGATGGCCGAGAGCGCCTCGCGGACCTCGTCGAGCTTGAAGGGCTTGATGATTGCAGCGATGAATTTCATGTCTTTCTCCGGTTCCGGATGGGCGATGCTCAGAAGCTCTTGGCGATCGACAGGATCACGCGCTCGTCGGCGAGGTCGGCATTGTCCACGTCTGTGTCGACGTAGTGCAGGCCGAAGTTGAAGCCGCCGAACTCCTTGGTGACGCCCAGCTTCCAGTCGGTGTAGTCGTCCTGGCCCTTGATGTCGCTGTAACCGACGTGGGCGGCGAGGGTGAAGCCGCCGCCGACATCGACCGCGGCGCCGAGGTCGTAGTACTGGCTGCCGTCCGACTTGTCGTAGCCGAACAGGTCGGTGAAGGCGTACGAGTACTTGAAGGACAGGAACTCCCACGACAGGCCGACATAGCCCTCGAGCGTGTTCGGGCTGTTGTAGGGCTTGGGGTAGCTGCCGGGGTAGTAGTACTGCAGCAGGCCGACGTCGTAGCCGATGGCGCCGACCGTCCCCTTGTAACCGCCGTAGAGGTCGAGCTCGAGGCTGTTGCTGACGTCCGTGTTGGCGTCCGACAGCCACGACACGTTCGAGCCCCACACGCCGGCGTACAGGCCGCTGTCGTGGGCGTAGTCGAAGCCGCCCTGCAGCGCGGGACGCTCGTCGGTCTGGCTCCAGCCGCGGTAGGCGTAGTCGGACACCAGGCCGACGTTGGCGGTGAAGGGGCCGTCGCCGGCATGGGCGGTGCCGGCGGTGGCGATCGTGGCGAGGATGGCGAGCGCGGTGGCGAGCGGTTTCGTGTGCATGGTCATCTCCTGACGAGGTTTGGAAAGTTCGCGACGAGACTCCCTAAGCACGTGGCGTGCCAGGGTGCGGAAAGCCCGGTGATTCCTGGGTTTCCGCTTGTCGGCGGGCGGATCTTGCTGCGCTGCGGCAGGGATGGGCGCGCGATTTCGGGGCGTTGCGCACCAATGTGGTGCGTCATTCGTGTTGTGCGAGCGATGGTTGACGGTTCTTGGCGCCAGATCGCGACTTGCGTCGCTCCTACGAAAACCTTCGCCCACCCCTGCGTCGCCCGGGCTCCCGCCGGAGCGACGCAAGTCGTGATCACGGCAATGTCGCGCGCACCGCGCCTGCGCCGATCGTGTGCGGCGGGCCGCCGGCGCTCCAGTCGGCAGGGGCGTGCGTGCTAGACTCCGACGCCTCTGCAACCCGGAATCCACGCCATCATGAGCACGCCCCGCATCCTCGACGAAATCGGTGCCCGCCTCTCCGAACTCGCCGCCAACAGCCCCGTCCGCGACATCGAGAAGAACGCCAAGGCCATGCTCGGCTCGGCCTTCGGCAAGCTCGACCTGGTCACCCGCGAGGAATTCGAGGTGCAGCGCGAGGTGCTCGCGCAGGCGCGGCGCAAGCTCGCCGAGCTCGAGGCGCGCGTCGCCGAACTGGAAGCGAAGCTGGCCGGCGGCGACAAGGCCTGATCCAGCTGCGTTTCCACACGCTGCATTCGCGTCTGGCGGCGCTCCTGCGGAAACCGGCAAGGTTCCCGGAAACCTCGTAGGAGCGGCGCCAGCCGCGAACGGACGGTGGGTGGCGATGGGCGTCGCGACACGCTGGATGCTGCGTTCGCGTCTGCATGAAACACCGTATGCGTCTCGTGACCGAATGCCCCCGGTCCCGCGTTCCGCATATTTCTTTGTCATCGACCGCGGCTCCGCTAGACTGACGATTCCTTTCCGTCCGGAGTCGCAGATGTCGCTCGCCCTCGTTCATGCGCGCGCGCTCGACGGGATCGAGGCGCCCCCGGTCACGGTCGAGGTCCACCTGGGCAACGGCCTGCCCCAGTTCCATCTCGTCGGCCTCGCCGACACCGAGGTGCGCGAGGCGCGCGACCGCGTGCGTGCGGCGATCCAGTCGGCGCAGTTCGAGTTTCCCCAGCGCCGCATCACCGTCAACCTCGCGCCTGCAGACCTGCCCAAGGAGGGCGGGCGCTTCGATCTCGCGATTGCGATCGGCATCCTCGCCGCCTCCGGCCAGGTGGCCGAGCGGCTGCTCCCGCGCCTGGAGCTGTGCGGCGAGCTTTCGCTGAACGGCGGATTGCGCCCGGTGCGCGGGGTGCTCTCGGCAGCGCTCGCCGCCGCGCGCGCCGGACGCGCGCTGGTGCTGGCGCCCGCCAATGCGGCCGAGGCCGCGCTCGCGCGCAGCGCCACCGTGCTCCCGGCCGACAGCCTGGGCGCGGTGTGCGCGCATCTCAACGGACACACCCGCCTCGAGCCGGCGCTCGCGGCGGCCCCCGAGGACGAGGACGCCGCCGGGCTGCCCGATCTCGCCGATGTGCGCGGTCAACTGCAGGCGCGGCGTGCGCTCGAGGTCGCCGCGGCGGGCGGGCATTCCCTGCTGCTGTTCGGACCGCCGGGTACCGGCAAGTCGATGCTGGCGCAGCGCCTGCCCGGCGTGCTGCCGGCGATGGATGAGGACGAGGCGATCGAGGCCGCCGCGGTGGCCTCGATCGAGGGGCGCCTCGATCCGCGCAGCTTCCACCGCAGACCTTTTCGGTCGCCGCATCACTCGGCCTCGGCGGCGGCGCTGGTGGGCGGCGGCGCGGTGCCGCGCCCGGGCGAGATCTCGCTCGCGCACCACGGCGTGCTGTTCCTCGACGAGCTGCCCGAGTTCGACCGCCGTGTGCTCGAGTCCCTGCGCGAGCCGCTCGAGACCGGCACCGTCACGGTGTCGCGCGCGCGCCGGCGCGCCGAATTCCCCGCCCGCTTCCAGCTCGTCGCGGCAATGAATCCCTGTCCCTGCGGCCATCTCGGTGATCCGCGCCGCGCCTGCCGGTGCACGCCCGAGCAGGTGGCGCGCTACCGCGGGCGGCTGTCCGGCCCCTTTCTCGACCGCATCGACCTCACCGTCGAGGTGCCTGCAATCGCGCCGGAGGTCCTGCTCGAAAGCCCGCCGGGCGAGCCCTCCAGCGCGGTGCGCGCGCGGGTGGCGGCGGCGCGTGCGCTGCAGGCAACGCGTCAGGGCTGTCCGAACGCCCGCCTGCCGGCCGGCGAGGTGGAGCGCCACTGTCGCCCCGATCCGGGCGGCGAAACCCTGCTGCGCCAGGCGATGCAGCGGCTCGACCTGTCGGCGCGGGCGTATCATCGTGTCCTGCGCGTCGCGCGCACGCTCGCCGATCTCGCCGGCGCGTCCCGTCCGGGGGCAGCCCAGGTGGCCGAGGCGATCCAGTACCGGCGCAGCCTCGACTCCCGCTGAACGACCCCGCGCCCCGTGCGCCGTCGGCTGCGGACGACGACACCAGGAGTCCGCCCGAAGGCGTACATGATCCGACCGCTCACCCACGCCCGCCTCGCTTCGCTGCTGGCAGCCCTGTCCTCGATCGGCCCGTTCGCGATCGATGCCTATCTGCCCGCCTTTCCGGCGATCGCGGCGGCGTTGGGCGCGAGCCGGCTGGAGGTGCAGCAGACGCTGACGATCTACATGGTGGCGCTCGCGTCCATGGTGCTATGGCACGGTGCGCTCGCCGACCGTTTCGGGCGTCGCCGCGTGCTGGTCGCGTTGACGGTGGTGTTCGCGCTCGCCTCGCTTGTGTGCGCGCTGGCGCCGAGCATCGAGTGGCTGTGGTTCGGGCGCGCCCTGCAGGGGCTGAGCGGCGGCGCGGGCATCGTGGTCGGGCGTGCGGTGGTGCGCGACCTGCACGAGGGGCCGCAGGCGCAGCGCCTGATGTCGCGGGTGATGCTGATCTTCGCACTCGCTCCGGCGCTGGCGCCGATGCTGGGCGCGGGCCTGCTCGCGCTCGCAGGCTGGCGGGCGATCTTCTTCTTCCTCGCCCTTTTCGGGCTCGCGCTCGCGTGGACGACGTGGCGCTTCCTGCCCGAGACGCTCGCCGAGGAGGACCGCCAGCCGCTGCATCCGCGGCCGCTGCTGCGCGCCTACCTGGCGATCTTCCGCCACCCGGCCTTCATGCTGCTGGCGCTCGGGGTGGCGTTGAACTTCAACGGATTCTTCCTCTATGTGCTGTCGGCACCGGTCTTCATCCTCGAGCATCTCGGTCTCGGCAGCGGCGGCTTCGTCTGGCTGTTCGGTCCGGCGGTGGGGGGCATGATGATCGGTTCGGTGCTCTCCGAGCGCATGGCGGGGCGCTGGTCGCCGGTGCGCACCGTGGGCTTCGGCTTCGTTCTGATGTTCGCTGCGGTGGTCGCCAACGCCGCGGTGTCGGGCCTGCTGGTGCCCGGGGTGCCGGTCTCGGTGCTGCCGATCGGCTTGTTCAGCTGCGGCATGGCGGTGGCGATGCCGAGCATGAGCCTGCTCGGGCTGGAGATCTTTCCCGAGCGCCGCGGCATGGCGTCGAGCTGCCAGAGCTTCCTGCAGATCGGCTTCAACGCCGCGAGCTCGGCGCTGGTGGCGCCGCTGCTGTGGTCGAGTCCGCTCGGGCTGGCTTCGGGGATGGGCATGTTCGCCGCACTCGGGCTGTGTGCCTGGGTGGCGTGGCGGCGGTTGGCAGCGTGCGGGCACCCGGCCGGCGACGGGACGGCTTAGCGAGAGGGCGCCGCGGCCGTAATGGTTGGCCCTTATTTTTGTCGTGCGCGCCTTCGGCTAAGGTCACGCCTCGCTCTGGAATGCCGCGCCTGCCGACTGCCCAGCGCGCGCAGTGGCTCTGTTGCGCCGGCACTCCAGTCCTCCCGCTCTTCTCGCCGCAAGGAATCGCAACGCTATGCTCGAAGTGGACGGCCTCGTCAAAGCCTTCGGCGGCTTCCGTGCCGTGGACGGCTGCACCCTGCGGGTGGGCAAGGGCGAGATCCTCGGCCTCATCGGCCCCAACGGTGCGGGCAAGACCACGCTGTTCAACCTGGTCGCCGGCGCCCTGCAGCCCACCGCGGGCACCATCCGCTTCCTCGGCGAGGACATCACCGCGCTGCCCACCGACGCGCGCTTCCACAAGGGTCTGGTGCGCACCTTCCAGATCCCGCATGAGTTCCACAATCTCACTGCGCGCGAGAACCTCATGATGGTGCCGCCTGCGCAGCCGGGCGAGAACCTCTTCGCCAACTGGTTCGCCGCCGCCAAGGTGCGCGCGGCCGAGGAGGCGGTACGCAGGAAGGCCGACGACACGCTCGCCTTCCTGGAACTGACCCACGTCGCCGACGAGCGCGCGGGCAACCTGTCCGGTGGGCAGAAGAAGCTGCTCGAGCTCGGCCGCACGATGATGACCGACGCCAGGCTGGTGCTGCTCGACGAGCCCGCCGCCGGTGTCAACCGCACGCTGCTGCGCAAGCTCGAGGAGAAGATCCTCATCCTCAACCGCGAGCGCGGCTATACCTTCATCCTGATCGAGCACGACATGGAGATGATCGAGAAGCTGTGCCACCCGGTGGTGTGCATGGCCGAGGGCAAGGTGCTGATCGAGGGCGATTTCCGCACCGTGCGCTCCGACTCCCGCGTGCTCGAGGCCTACCTCGGCGAGACCCCGACCGCGGTCGAGCGCGAGGCCGCCGAGCACGACCCCAAGGTCGAGGAACTGCGCGAGCAGGAACTGCACCGGGAGGACCTGTGATGGCGCTGCTCGACATGAAGGCCGTGCGCGGCGGCTACGGCGACGCCGATATCCTGCACGGGGTGACGATGACGGTGGGTGAGCGCGAGATCGTCGTCATCGTCGGCCCCAACGGCGCCGGCAAGTCCACCGCGATGAAGTCCGTGTTCGGCCTGCTCACGATCCGCGGCGGCAGCATCGTCTTCGACGGCGAGGACATCACCGGCTGGGCGCCCGACCGCATCGTGCAGCGCGGCATCTGCTACGTGCCGCAGGTGGACAACGTGTTCCGCGAGATGACGGTGCACGAGAACTTCGAGATGGGCGCCTTCCTGCGCCGCGGCGACCTCTCCGCCGCCTACGACCGCATCTACGGGCTCTTCCCCGACCTCAAGGCCAAGCGCCGCAACCTCGCCGGGGATCTCTCGGGCGGCCAGCGCCAGATGGTGGCGATGGGGCGTGCGCTGATGCTGGACCCCAAACTCCTCCTTCTTGACGAGCCGACCGCCGGCCTGTCGCCCAAGTACATGGAACAGATCTTCCAGATCACCCGCGACGTGCGCGATGCCGGTGTCTCCATCCTGCTCGTCGAGCAGCATGCCAAGCAGGCGCTCGCCTTCTGCGACCGCGGCTACGTGCTCGCCACCGGCGCCAACCGCCACGAGGGCACGGGTCAGGCCCTGCTCGCGGATCGCGAGGTGGCCGAAATGTTCCTCGGCGGCTGAGGGAGTCCGGCGCACATGAGCTTCATGGACTTCCTCAACTTCCACATCGTGCCCGGCGTCGTGCTCGGCTCGATCTACGCGGTGGGCGCGATCGGGATCACGCTGGTGTTCGGCATCCTGCGCTTCTCCCACTTCGCCCACGGCGACATGGCCACGCTGGGCGCCTTCGTTGCGCTGGCCCTGGTCACCGCCGGGCTCACCCCGTGGGCGGCGCTGCCGATCGCGATGGCGGCGGTCGCGGTGGTGGCGATCGTCGTCGACAAGCTGTTCTACGACTACCTCAAGGCACGGCCCAAGATCATGACCGTGATGGCCTCGCTCGGCGTCGCGCTGATGCTGCGCGCGGTGGTGCAGGTGGTGTTCGGCGTCGATCCGCGCACCTACGCCAGCGGCATCGTGCGCCCGGACGAATACTTCGGCATCCTGCTGCGCGACCGCGAGCTGTACACGCTGGCCGCGGTGGTGGCGATCGTGATCGGGCTGACCCTTTTCCTGCGCCATTCGCGCTGGGGCAAGGCGATGCGGGCGATGTCGGACAACCCCGACCTCGCGCGGCTTTCGGGCGTGGATAACCGCAAGGTCACCATGCTCACCTGGGCGATCGTCGGCGCGCTGTGCGCGGCCTCGGGCTTCATGCTCGGCATCAACAACGAGCTGCACTCGATGATGGGCTGGCAGGTGCTGCTGCCGATGTTCGCCGCCGCCATCCTCGGTGGTGTGGGTCGGGTCGAGGGCGCGGTGCTCGGCGGGCTGATCGTGGGCATCGCCGAGGAGCTGTCGATCTTCATCCTGCCGGCGCAGTACAAGGCGGCCACCGCCTTCGCGCTGCTGCTGCTGATCCTGCTCGTCCGCCCGCGCGGCCTGCTCAACGGCAAGGTGCTCTGATGGATCTGCTCGGACTCGCCAACTACGCGGTCTTCATGGCCATCCTGATCGGCATCTACGCGCTGCTCGCGCTCGGGCTGAACATCCAGTGGGGCTTCACCGGCCTTTTCAACGCCGGCATCGCGGGCTTCTTCGCGGTCGGCGCCTACACCTCCGCGATCCTCACCAGCCTGCCCGCCACCGGCCGGCTGGGCGGTTACGAGCTGCCGCTCGTGGTCGGCTGGCTGGCGGCGATGGCGGCGGCGGCGCTGATCGCGTGGCCGATCGGCAAGATCTGCCTGCGCTTCCGCTCCGACTACCTCGCCATCGCCACCATCGGCATCGCCGAGATCATCCGCCTTGTGATCCGCACCGAAGGCTGGCTCACCGGCGGCGTGCGCGGCGTCACCGGCGTGCCCCGTCCCTTCGGCGACCTCGACTACATGCCCTCGCAGATCGCCTACCTGGCGATCGTCGCCACCCTGGTGCTGATCGCCTACCTGCTCGTCGAGCGCCAGGTGAAGGCGCCGTGGGGGCGCATGATGCGGGCGATCCGCGACAACGAGCTCGCCGCCGCGGCGATGGGCAAGCAGGTCGAGGCGCGCCGGCTGCAGGCCTTCGTGTTCGGCTCGGCGCTGATGGGGCTGGCGGGCGCGCTGTTCGTGCACTTCAACCGCTCGATCACCCCCGAGGCGATCGACCCCATGATCGCCACTTTCCTCATCTGGATCATGCTGATCCTGGGCGGCTCCGGGAACAACCGCGGTGCCATCCTCGGCGCGGCGGTCATCTGGATCATCTGGTCGGTGTCCGAGCTGCTCACCGACCGCCTGCCCACCGAGGTCGCGGTGCAGGCCAAGTATGTGCGCGTGTTCATCATCGGCCTGACCTTGCAGCTGGTGCTGCGCTTCCGCCCCGAGGGCATCCTGCCCGAGCGCCAGGCGGGTTCGCCGCCGCATCGTTGAGCTGCGCGCGACCGTGACCAGAACTTCGTGGCGGGCCCGCGGCGGGCCCGCATCGTCCATCAGGTGCTTCGGCACATTCAGGAGGTGACAAAGGTGAAGAAAAGAACAGTCGCAGCAGTGGTCGGCGCCATGCTCGGCGCCGCGGTCGTCGCCGCACCGGCCCACGCCCAGGACGTCAAGCTCGGCCTGATGGCGGCCATCTCGGGCCCGATCGCGGCGCTCGCGCCGCCGATGGCGGCGGCCTCCAAGCTGGCGGTCGCCCACGTCAACGAACAGGGCGGCATCCTCAAGGGCGGCAAGCTCGAGGTCGTGCTCGGCGACAGCGCCTGCAACCCGCAGAACGCCACCGACGTCGCTACCAAGGCGGTGAACATCGACCGCGTGATCGCGGTCGTCGGTCCGGCCTGCTCGGGCGCGGTGCTCGCCTCGGCGAACTCGGTGACCATTCCCGCCGGCGTTCTGATGATCACCCCTTCCGGCACCTCGCCCGAGATCACCAAGCTCAAGGACAAGGACCTCGTCTACCGCACGCTGCCGTCCGACGACTACCAGGGCCGCGCCCTGGCGCGCACCCTCAAGGCGCGCGGCATCGCCAAGGTGGCGGTGGCCTACCTGAACAACGATTACGGCAAGGGCCTGGCCGAATCCTTCAAGTCCGAGTTCGAGGCCAACGGCGGCACCATCGCCGGCTATTCGGGCCACGAGGAGGGCAAGGCCTCCTACCGCTCCGAGCTGGCCACGCTCGCCCGCGGTGGCGCCGACACCTTGGTCATCTTCGATTACGGCGATGGCACCGGCCTGAGCATCCTGCGCCAGTCGCTCGAGAACAACTTCTTCAAGACTTTCGTCGGCGCCGACGGCATGAAGTCCGAGGGTCTGGTCAAGGCGATCGGCGCGGCCAACCTCGGTGGCTTCTTCGTGTCCGCCCCGGTGGGCGAGGCCTCGGCCTCGCTCGACAACTTCAACAAGGCCTTCAAGGCCGCGGGCGAGAACATCGACGCCGTGTTCGCCACCACCTCCTACGACGCAGCCTTCCTCGCCGCGCTGGCGATCGAGAAGGCGGGGGGCGACAAGACCAAGCTGGCCGAGTCGCTGCGCGCGGTGGCGACCGCGCCCGGCGAGCCGATCCTGGCGGGCGAGTGGGCCAAGGCCAAGAAGCTGATCGCCGAAGGCAAGGACATCGACTACAAGGGCGCCGGCGGCGACCACGAGTTCGATGCCGCCGGCGACGTGCCGGGCAACTACGCCTTCTTCAAGGTCAGCGGCACGGGCTACGAGTCGATCGCCGACATGAAGTGATCGCATCCCGCCCGGATGCCGGGCGGGTCCCCTGGCAATGCACGCCATTCGCGGCTGCCGCCGCTCCGACAGGAAACCTGAATCCCGGGTTCGTGCAGGAGCGGCAGCAGCCGCGAACCCTTGCAGCGGCTGCGCGCGATTGCAAAGCGTCACTTTTCGCCAATTGCAAAACGGGCCGCCATGGTCGATGCTGGTGGCGTCGATCCGCTTCCGGCAGGGTTTTTGCGCGTGGCCGGGGCATCGCGGCGGCGGCTGGCACATGCCGTCGATCACCGGAGAACCAACATGAAGCGCTTCCTCGCGTGGCTGTGCGGGCTGCTGTCCGCAATCGGCATCACCGCCTGCGACTACATCAACGTGAAGGAACTCCAGCCGGGCGTTTCCACCTCCGCCGAGGTGCGCGAGCGCTTCGGCCCGCCACACATGGAATGGCGCAACGAGGACGGCTCGCTCACCTGGGAGTTCAGCCGTCAGCCGGAGGGGATCGAGTGCTTCATGATCACCATCGGCCCCGACCAGATCCTGCGCCGCATCGACCAGGTGCTGAACGAGGAGACCTTCGCCAAGGTCCAACACGGCATGAATGGCGACCAGGTGCGTCGCCTGCTCGGCAAGCCGGCGTCCAGCCAGTTCTTCCAGCTCAAGCAGGAGACGGTGTGGGAGTGGCGGATCTCGCGCGGTCCCGACGGCACGAACGATCCGGTCTTCTTCACGGTGTCGTTCAACAACGAAGGGCGAGTGACCGGAACCGGAAGACATACCCAGTACAAGCGTTAGCAGGGAGGCCTCGATGTATTTCTCCAGCACCCCGTCCGTCCGCGCCCAGGCTTCACCGCTGTGCTGGCTGTGGCCCGTATTGCTGGCCGTCCTGCTCGCAGGTTGCGCGAGCTTCGAGCCGCCGCGTCCCTACACCACCGAGGCCGAGGCCCTGTCCGCGCGCGGTGAGCCCACGCGGCGCTGGAACAACGACGACGGCACGGTCACGCTGGAGTATTCCACCCAGCCCAACGGTCGCAGCTGCCTGATGGTGCAGGTCGACCGGGGCGGGATCGTGCTGCGCCAGTGGGATGCGCTCGCCCCCGAGAATCTCGCCCGCGTCGAGCGCGGCATGGACAAGGAGCAGGTCTCGCGCCTGCTCGGCACCCACCGCTCCGAGCAGCGCTTCCGCAACTCGGGCGAGGAGGTGTGGGACTGGAACATCCGCAACGACGGTCCTGGGATCGCCGTCCTGTTCAACGTGCACTTCATCGACGGCAAGGTGGTGCGGACCAGCCAGACCTACGTGTTTCCGCGTGACGGCGCCGTCCTCGGGGGCTGGAGCGGCTACTACGGCCATCCCTGGGGTTGGGGCATCGGCTGGGGTTACCCCGGCCCCTTCTTCCCGCGGCCGTTCGGGCACCCCTTCTTCTGGTAGGCCGCCGCCCTTGGCAGCGGGCGCATGCTGCCGATAGAATCCTGGGCCTGCCGAGGAGCGCTGCGACCCCCTGATCGATCCGGGGCCAGGCTCGGCAACCGATCAACGGCGCTCACAAACCTTCAGCCGGTTTGTGGCGCCGTTCGCATTTGTGCGTGGCGTTGCCCGGCGACCGTCGAACGACCGAGGACATCCCATGCAAGCCGACCGCAGCATCGAACTCCGCCAGCTTCTCGCCGAGCGCATCCTGATCCTGGACGGCGCCATGGGCACGATGATCCAGCAGGAGAAGCTGGGCGAGGCGGACTACCGCGGCGAGCGCTTCCTCGACCACCCCAAGGACCTCAAGGGCAACAACGATCTGCTGGTGCTCACGCGTCCGGACGTGGTCGCCGGCATCCATCGCGCCTACCTCGAGGCTGGCGCCGACCTCATCGAGACCAACACCTTCAACGCCACCCGCGTGTCGCAGGCGGAGTACGGCCTGGAGGCGCTGGCCTACGAGCTCAACGTCGAGGGCGCCCGCCTGGTGCGCCGGCTGTGCGACGAATACACCGCAAAGGACCCCGCCAGGCCGCGCTTCTGCGCCGGCGTGCTCGGGCCGACCTCGCGCACGCTGTCGATCTCGCCCGATGTGAACGATCCCGGCTACCGCAACATCAGCTTCGATGCGCTTGCCGACGACTACTACGCCTCGGCGAAGGGCCTGCTCGAAGGCGGTGCCGACATCCTGCTGATCGAGACCATCTTCGATACGCTGAATGCCAAGGCGGCGGTGTTCGCGATCGAGAAGCTGTTCGAGGACCTCGGCCGGCGCTGGCCGGTGATGATCTCCGGCACCATCACCGACGCCTCGGGCCGCACGCTGTCGGGCCAGACCGCGGAGGCCTTCTGGAACTCGCTCGGCCACGCGCAGCCGATCAGCTTCGGCCTCAACTGCGCGCTCGGCGCCGACCAGCTGCGCCAGTACGTCGAGGAACTCTCCACCGCCTGCGACACCCACGTGTCCGCCCACCCCAACGCCGGCCTGCCCAACCCGCTGTCGCCCACCGGCTACGACGAGACGCCCGAGCACCTCGCCGGCCAGATTCGCGAGTGGGCGCAGAGCGGCCTGGTGAACATCGTCGGCGGCTGCTGCGGCACCACGCCGGCGCACATCGCGGCGATCGCCGAAGCGGTCCGGGGCCTGGCGCCGCGCGCCGTGCCGGTGCTGGAGAAAAAGCTGCGCCTGTCCGGGCTGGAGCCCTTCAACGTCGGCGGCGACAGTCTTTTCGTCAACGTCGGCGAGCGCACCAACGTCACCGGTTCCAAGGCCTTCGCGCGCATGATCCTCGAGGGCCGCTTCGACGACGCGCTCGCGGTGGCGCGCCAGCAGGTCGAAAACGGTGCCCAGGTCATCGACATCAACATGGACGAGGCGATGCTGGATTCGGTCGCCGCCATGGAGCGCTTCTGCAAGTTGATCGCCACCGAGCCCGACATCTCGCGTGTGCCGATCATGCTCGACTCGTCGAAGTGGTCGGTGATCGAGGCCGGCCTCAAGTGCATCCAGGGCAAGGGCGTGGTCAACTCGATCTCGATGAAGGAGGGCGAGGCAGAGTTCCTGCGCCAGGCGCGGCTCGCACGCCGCTATGGTGCGGCAGTGATCGTGATGGCCTTCGACGAAAAGGGTCAGGCCGACACCTTCCGCCGCAAGACCGAGATCTGCGAGCGCGCCTACAGGCTGCTGGTGAAGCCGGTGGCCGAGGGCGGCGCCGGCTTCCCGGCCGAGGACATCATCTTCGACCCCAACATCTTCGCCATCGCCACCGGCATCGAGGAGCACGACAACTACGCGGTCGACTTCATCAACGCGGTGGCCTGGATCAAGGAGAACCTGCCGTACGCCAAGACCTCGGGCGGGGTGTCGAACGTGTCCTTCAGCTTCCGCGGCAACGACCCGGTGCGCGAGGCGATCCACACCGTGTTCCTCTACCACGCGATCAAGGCCGGCTTGTCGATGGGCATCGTCAATGCCGGCCAGCTCGGCGTCTATGACGAGCTCGCGCCCGAGCTGCGCGACAAGGTCGAGGACGTGGTGATGAACCGCAAGCCCGGGGCGGGCGAGGCGCTGGTCGAGTTCGCGCAGACGGTGAAGGGCCAGGCCAAGGAGTCCGCGCAGGACCTCGCCTGGCGCGAGTGGGCGGTCGAGGAGCGCTTGAGCCACGCGCTGGTCAAGGGCATCACCGAGTTCGTCGTCGCCGATACCGAGGAGGTGAGGGCGAAGCTGGAGGCCGCGGGCAAGCCGCCGCTGGCGGTGATCGAGGGCCCGCTGATGGCCGGCATGAACGTGGTCGGCGACCTCTTCGGCGCGGGCAAGATGTTCCTGCCCCAGGTGGTGAAGTCGGCGCGCGTCATGAAGCAGGCGGTGGCGCACCTGATCCCCTACATCGAGGCCGAGAAGCTGCGCACCGGCGCCAGCAGCAAGGGCCGTATCGTCGTCGCCACGGTCAAGGGCGACGTGCACGACATCGGCAAGAACATCGTCGGCGTGGTGCTCGGCTGCAATGGCTACGAGGTGATCGACCTCGGCGTGATGGTGCCGGCAGCGAAGATCCTCGAGGCGGCGAAGGAGCACGGCGCGCAGGCGATCGGCCTGTCCGGCCTGATCACGCCCTCGCTCGAGGAGATGGCCCACGTCGCCGCCGAGATGAAGCGCCAGGGCTTTTCCGTGCCGCTGCTGATCGGCGGCGCCACCACCAGCCGCAACCACACCGCGATCAAGATCGCGCCGCACTACGATCAGCCGGTGGTGTACGTGCCCGACGCCTCGCGTGCGGTGGGCGTGGTCACCGCGCTGCTGTCCGAAGGCCGGAGCGAGGCCTTCAAGGCCGAGGTCGCCGCCGACTACGAGAAGATCCGCGCGCTGCACGCCAACAAGAAGGGCATGCAGTTGGTGAGCCTCGAGGCTGCGCGCGCCAACGCCTTCCGCGTCGCCTCCGAATACCAGCCGCCGCGCCCGAACATGCTGGGCGTGCAGGCGATCGACGTCGAGCTCGGCGACTTGGTCGATTACATCGACTGGGGCCCCTTCTTCCAGACCTGGGACCTCGCCGGCCGCTTCCCCGCCATCCTCGACGACGCGGTGGTGGGCGAGACCGCGCGCAACGTCTTTGCCGACGGCAAGGCGATGCTGGAGAGGATCGTCGCCGAGGAGTGGCTGCAGGCGAAGGCGGTGTTCGGGCTGTTCCCGGCCAACGCGGCGGGGGACGACATCGAGATCTACACCGGCGAGGACCGCAAGCACCTCGCCATGGTCTGGCACGGCCTGCGCCAGCAGCACGAGCGCCCGGCGGGCAAGCCGCACTGGTGCCTGGCGGACTTCGTCGCGCCCAAGGAATCCGGCGTGCCGGACTGGATCGGCGCCTTCGCGGTCACCGCCGGCCTCGGCATCGAGGCCCGGGTCGCAGAGTTCGAGGCCGCGCACGATGACTACCACGCCATCATGCTGAAGAGCCTGGCCGATCGCCTCGCCGAGGCCTGCGCCGAGTGGCTGCACGAGCGCGTGCGCCGCGAGTGCTGGGGCTATGCCGCCGACGAGACGCTCGGCAACGAGGCCCTGATCCGCGAGGAGTATCGCGGCATCCGTCCCGCGCCGGGCTACCCGGCCTGCCCGGACCACACCGTCAAGGGCCCGCTGTTCGAGCTGCTCGGCGCGCGCGCGCGCATCGGCATGGACCTCACCGAGAGCTACGCGATGACGCCGGCGGCGGCGGTGAGCGGCTTCTACTTCGCCCACCCCGAGAGCCACTACTTCGCCGTCTCCAAGATCGGCCGCGACCAGCTCGAGGACTGGGCGCGCCGCACCGGCATGGAGGTCGACGAGGCCGCACGCTGGCTGGCGCCGCTGCTGTGAGAGGGCGCTCGTCCCGCGGCCCGCTTCGCGCCTTGCGGCGCGCCTACGGAAGACGCGCGAGAATCTTCGTGTAGGCGCGCGGCAAGGCGCGAACACGGCGCTTCAGCCGCGCAGCGCGGCGGCGTGGTGGCGCAGGTGCTCGTCGATGAAGCTGGCGATGAAGTAGTAGCTGTGGTCGTAACCCGCCTGCAGGCGCAGCGTGAGCGGGTGGCCGGCGGCGGCGCAAGCGGTGCGCAGGGCCTCGGGGCGGAGCTGTTCGGCGAGAAAACCGTCGGCTTCGCCCTGGTCCACCAGCAATGGCAGGCGCTCGCTGGCGCCGGCGATCAGCGCGCAGGCATCCCATTCGAGCCAGCGCGCGCGCTCCGCGCCGAGGTAGCGCGAGAACGCCTTCTCGCCCCAGGGGCAGGCACTCGGGTTGGCGATCGGCGCGAAGGCCGACACCGAGCGGTAGCGCCCCGGGTTCTTCAGCGCGCACACCAGCGCGCCGTGCCCGCCCATCGAATGCCCCGAGATCGCGCGCGCGTCGCTCACCGGAAAGTTCGCCTCGACGAGCGCCGGCAGTTCCGTCACCACGTAGTCGTACATGCGGTAGTGGCGGCTCCAGGGTTCCTCGGTCGCGTTCACATAGAAGCCCGCGCCCAGCCCGAAGTCCCATGCGCCGTCCGGGTCGCCCGGCACCCCGGTGCCACGCGGGCTGGTGTCGGGCGCCACGATCGCGATCCCCAGCTCGGCGGCCAGGCGCTGGGCGCCGGCCTTCTGCATGAAGTTCTCGTCGGTGCAGGTGAGCCCCGACAGCCAGTACAGCACCGGCACCGGGCCGGCCGCGGCCTGCGGGGGCAGGTAGATCGCGAACACCATGTCGCAGCCCAGCGCCGCCGAGCGGTGGCGGAAGCGGCGGTGCCAGCCGCCGAAGCTGCGGTTGGCGGCGATCTGCTCAGGGGCGGTCGACATCGCGGTCTCCGCCATCAGTACAGGATCACCGAGCGGATGCTCTTGCCTTCGTGCATCAGGTCGAAGGCCTTGTTGATGTCCTCCAGCCCCATGCGGTGGGTGATGAAGGTGTCGAGCGGGATTTCGCCGCGCTGCGCCATGTCGACGTAGCCGGGCAGCTCGCTGCGCCCGCGCACGCCACCGAAGGCCGAGCCGCGCCACACCCGCCCGGTGACGAGCTGGAAGGGGCGGGTGGAGATCTCCTCGCCCGCGCCGGCCACGCCGATGATCACCGACTCGCCCCAGCCCTTGTGGCAGCACTCCAGCGCCGAGCGCATCACCTTGACGTTGCCGATGCACTCGAAGGAGTAGTCCACGCCGCCGTCGGTGAGGTCGACGATGACCTCCTGGATCGGGCGGTCGTAGTCGAGCGGGTTGATGCAGTCGGTGGCGCCGAGCTGGCGTGCGATCTCGAACTTCTCCGGGTTGATGTCGACCGCGACGATGCGCCCGGCCTTGTTCATGACCGCGCCGATGATCGCCGACAGGCCGATGCCGCCGAGGCCGAACACCGCCACGCTGGCGCCGGCCTCGACCTTGGCGGTGTTGCGCACCGCGCCGATGCCGGTGGTGACGCCGCAGCCGAGCAGGCAGACCTTGTCGAGCGGGGCGTCCTTGCGGATCTTCGCCACGCTGATCTCGGGCAGCACGGTGTATTCCGAGAAGGTCGAGGTGCCCATGTAGTGGAAGATCGGCTTGCCGTCCTTGCTGAAGCGGCTGCTGCCGTCGGGCATCAGCCCCTTGCCCTGGGTGGCGCGGATGGCCTGGCAGAGGTTGGTCTTGCCCGACAGGCAGAACTTGCACTTGCCGCATTCGGGCGTGTACAGCGGGATCACGTGGTCGCCGACCGCCACCGAGCTCACGCCTTCACCCACCGCCTCGATGATGCCGCCGCCCTCGTGGCCGAGGATGGCGGGGAAGATGCCTTCCGGATCCGCGCCCGAAAGCGTGTAGGCGTCGGTGTGGCAGACCCCGGTGGCGACGATGCGTACCAGCACTTCGCCGGCCTTGGGCGGGGCGACGTCCACTTCGGTGACTTCGAGCGGCTGTTTGGCAGCCCAGGCGACGGCGGCGCGGGAACGGATCATGGGATTTCCTTTTCGATTGGGTCCAAACGGTTATTCTAGGCGAAATGCCCGACCGCTCCGTGACCCATGCGGTCGCGCGACGTATCATCGCCCTTCGCTAATATTGAATGGAGCCGCAGATGGCCACCCTCGAACTCACCGCCGACAATTTCAACGACACCGTCGCGCACCACCCGATCGTGTTCCTCGACTTCTGGGCGGCCTGGTGCGGTCCCTGCCGCAATTTCGCGCCGACCTACGAGGCGGCGGCCGAGGCCAACCCCGACATCGTTTTCGGCAAGGTCGACACCGAGGCCCAGCAGGATCTCGCCGCGGCCTTCCAGATCCGCTCCATCCCCACCATCGCGGTGATCCGCGAGGGCGTCATGGTGTTCCGCGAGTCCGGCGCGCTGCCCGCGAACGCGCTGAACCAGGTGATCGAGGGCGTGCGCGGCCTCGACATGGACCAGGTGCGCGCCGAGATCGCCCAGCAACAGGCGGACGCGCAGCAGGGCTGAACGACCCCGGCGAGGGATTCCGGCCGACCCTCAGGCCCGCGGCGCGGGCGTCAGCGCGCGCGAGGCCGCGTTGCGGATCGCCTGCATGGCCGGATGCGAGAGCCGGCGCTCGGTGGTGATCGCATAGATGCGCGCGCGCACATCCGGCACCTCGCCGAGCAGGCGCACCCCGTACTGCCGGCACACGTAGTCGGCGATCGTGGTGGGGGCGGCGAACACGCCATCGCCGGCCTGGCCGAAGGCCTTCATCAGCGCGCTGTCGTCGAATTCGGCGACGATCGCCGGGCGGATGCGCATGCGCTCGAACCACTGCAGCAGGGCGCCGCGATGGGCGACGTCCTCGCCCGGCAGCAGGAAGGGCGCGCCGTCGAGCAGGCGCGGAAAGTCGCCCTGCAGGCGCCCGGCCAGTGCCGGCGCGGCGAACACGCTCAGCGTGCTCTCGCCGAGCAGGTGCTCGTGGCCGCGCACGCTGACTTCGGGCGGGATCGGGCGGTCGGCGATCACCAGGTCGAGGCGGTGCACCGCGAGCTCGGCGAGCAGCTCGGACAGCGGCGACTCGCGGCACACCAGCCGGCCCGGGCGCTCCAGGCGCAGCGCCGGCTCGATCAGGCGATGCACCATCGACTTGGGCATCGAGTCCGGGATGCCGATGCGGAAGGGCAGGCTGCGGCGCAGGCTGTCGTCGCGCAGCGTCTCCACGATCTGGTCGCCGAGCGCGAAGATCTCCTCGGCCTGGCCCAGGATGCGTTCACCCGCTTCGGTCAGCGCCAGGCGACGGCCGCTGCGGCGGAACAGGGTGACGCCGAGCGTGCCCTCGAAGGTGGCGAGCTGGGCGCTGATCGAGTGCGGCGCCAGCCCGAGCACCCGCCCGGCCTCGGCGATCGTGCCCACGCGCGCCACCGTCCAGAAATAGCGCAGGTGCTTGTAGTTGAGGTCGCTGCTGCCCATGATTTTCAGTTCCGTCGAAAAAATCGATCGATCGACTAATCGTAGTCGACTTTTTCGGCGGAGGCTTCTCCCTTAGTCTGCACTCGTCGGCTGCGGTGCTTCTCCGGGGAGCGCGCGGCGACGCCAGAGACCGCATACGAAAGGAGACCACGCCATGCGCCACTACGAAACGAACAGCACCCCGGCGGCCGCCCGCCTGCTCGCCCTCACCGTGCTCGCCGACGGCGGCCTGGACCGCAACGAGGTCGACACGATGATGCACGCCGACCTCGCCCGCAGGCTGGGCATCGGCAGCGTGGAGTTCGAGCGCATCCTGCGCGAATACTGCGACGACCTGCTGCTGAGCGCGCACTACCTCGACGGCGTGCGCCTGAAGGTGGCCGACGAGGTGCTCGACCTGCTGCTCGAGGACATCGCCGACCCCAGGCTGCAGCAGGCCCTGTTGCGCACGATGCAGGACATCGTCAGCGCCGACGGGGTCGAGACCTCGGCCGAGGTCGAGGTGCTCGCCCGCGCGCTGGAAAAATGGGGCTCGCGCCCGCACTAGGGCACGCCCGAACGAACCCGGTGGCGAGCCGGGTCGGAACATGATCCGGCGCGCTCGCCACCACCGCCACGGAGGCAGTCATGGGGGAGATGAGGCACGGGCCCGGCAAGGCCCACGACAACCATCTGGGCGATCGTGTCGACGATCCCCTGATCGACCGCCTGCACTGGATCATCCGCCAGGCGATCCGCGTGCTGGCGGTGCTGATGGTGGCGGTGATCCTGTGGACCGTCGCGGACGTCGTCCTCGTGCTCTACGAGAAGCTGTCCGATCCGCCCTTCCTGCTGCTCGACCTCAACGACATCTTCGTGGTCTTCGCCGCCTTCCTGGCGGTGCTGATCGCGATCGAGATCTTCGTCAACATCACGCTCTACCTGCGCGACGACGTCATCCACGTCAAGCTGGTGATCGCCACCGCGCTGATGGCGATCGCGCGCAAGGTGATCGTGCTCGACCTGTCGACGCTGGAGCCGATGTACCTGTTCGCGATCGGCGTGATCGTGCTCGCGCTCGGCGTGACCTACTGGCTGGTGTCGGCGCGGCCCGGCGAGTGAGGGGGGACGCGGGCACCGCAGGCCCGTCGGTCGCGGCCGGGACCGGACGCCGAGGGCGTCGGTTGCGATCGAAATTGCTCCCCCTCGCCGCGAAGCTGTCAGAATCCACGCCTTTGCGCCTCGCCCCGCGCCCGCCCGTCGTGATCGTCCGCCCTCGTCCGCACTGGATTCACCTTCTCTTCGTCCGCCGCGGCTCCTTGTTGCCGCGCATCTTCTCGCAGCAGCTCTTCGTGCTGTTGCTGTCCTGCGCGGTGGTGCTCGCGCACGGCCAGCTCTTCCACGTCAAGGTCACGCTGACCTCCGCGCCGTTCTCGCTGATGGGGGTCGCCCTGGCGATCTTCCTCGGCTTTCGCATCAACGCGAGCTACGACCGCTACTGGGAAGCGCGCAAATTCTGGGGCGTCGTGCTGGTCGAGGCGCGCAACCTGTCGCGGCATGCCCTGACCCTGACGCGCGCCGACGTCGATGCCCGCCCCTTCGTGCTCGGCCTGATCGCCTTCGCAAGCACGATGCGCAACCAGCTGCGCGGCCGTCCGCGCGACGAGGGGCTCGAAGGCCTGCTTCCGGACGCGGTGCTCGGACGCGTGCGGAGTGCCCGCTTCGCACCCGCGCTGGTGCTGCTGTGGCTCGGCCAATGGGTGCGCGACCGGCGCGAGGCGGGCTGCCTGCCGCCGATGCTGGCGCAGCACATGGAGGGCTCGCTCGACGCGCTGTCGGCCGCGCTCGGGGGCTGCGAGCGCATCGCCAACACGCCGCTGCCATTCACCTACACGGTGATCCTGCACCGCAGCTCGTACACGTACTGCATGCTGCTGCCCTTCGGCCTGGTGGATACGACGGGCTGGATGACGCCGCTGGTGGTGGGTTTCGTGTCCTACACCTTCTTCGCGCTCGAGGCGCTCAGCGACGAGATCGAGGAGCCCTTCGGCACGATGACGAACGACCTGGCGCTCGATGCCATCGTCGCCTCCATCGACGCCAGCCTGCGCGAGCTGCTCGGCGACACGCCGCCGCCCGCGCCGCAGCCGGATGGGGATTTCGTGCTCAACTGAGCGCGCTCCCGCTCACTCGAACAGCGCGCCCACGCTCTGGCCGCTGTGGATGCGCTCGATCGCCGCGGCGAAGAGCGGTGCGACGTTGAGCACGGCGAGCTTGTCGAGACGCTTGTCTTCCGGCAGCGCCACGGTGTTGGTGACCACCACCGAGTCGATCGCCGCCGCGCGCAGGCGCTCGATCGCCGGTCCGCACAGCACGCCGTGGGTGGCGGCGGCGTGGATGCTGCGCGCGCCGGCGGCCTTCAGCGTGTCCACCGACGACACCAGGGTGCCGGCGGTGGCGATCTCGTCCTCGAAGATCACCACGTCGCGCCCGGCCACGTCGCCGACCACCGCACCCTGTTTGACCGCCGTGTCCGACACGCGGCGCTTGTCGATGATCGCCATCGGGATGCCGAGCTTCTCCGAGAAGCGCCCGGTGCGCTTGGCGCCGCCGGCGTCGGTGGCGACCGCGACCATGTTCGACAGGTCGTGGCGGTTGCGGAAGTGCTCGGCGATCAGCGACACCGCGGTGAGGTGGTCGACCGGAACGCTGAAGAAGCCGTGCACCTGGTCGGCGTGCAGGTCCATGGTCAGCACCCGGTTCGCCCCGGCGGTCTGCAGCAGATCTGCGATCAGCCGTCCGGTGATCGAGATGCGCGGCGCGTCCTTCTTGTCCGAGCGTGCGTACGAGTAGTAGGGGATCACCGCGGTGATGCGCTGCGCCGAGGCGCTGCGCAGCGCGTCGAGCGTGATCATCAACTCCATGATGTGCTCGCTCACCGGCTCGGTGAAGGACTGCACGACGAAGACGTCGCGTTCGCGCACGTTCTCCTGGATCTGCACGCGCAGGTTGTCGTTGGAGAAGCGCGAGATGTCGATGCGGCCCGGGCGCAGGCCGAGGCGGTTGCTGATGTCGCACGCGAGCTCGCGGCTGGCGTTGCAGGCGAAGATCTGCAGGCCGTGCTTGATCATCGGTGGAGGCTCCTGTGGTGGGTTCGCGCAGCGCCGGATCGGGGGCGCGGGCCGCGGTTTCGGGCGCAGGCGCAATGCTACGGGAAGAGGGCGGCCGGGGGCGAATCAGGAAGCTGAATGCTTCCCGAAGCGAGGCTTCGCCGAAGCGCTCTAGGGCAAGTGGCGGGGGCTTGCGGCGCGCCGCTTTTTGCCACATCGTTGTACAAAACACGGCGGTCGGGGACAGCACCCACGAACCCGTCCGAGCCGCCCGGACGAGACTTCGATTCGAGGCGCTCATGAATGCGCAGGCTTCGGCGCTCGCCCGTTTGCGCGGGGACTTCTTCGGCGGCCTCACCGCCGGCATCGTGGCGCTGCCGCTCGCGCTCGCCTTCGGCGTGGCCTCCGGCGCAGGGGCCGCGGCCGGGCTGTACGGTGCGATCGTGCTCGGCTTCGTCGCCGCGCTGCTCGGCGGCACCCGCATGCAGATCTCCGGCCCTACCGGGCCGATGACCGTGGTGTTCGCCTCCGCGCTCGCGGTGGTGGGCGGCGATGCCGCGCTGGCGATGGCGGCGGTGCTGGTGGGCGGGTTGGTGCAGATCGGCCTCGGCGTGCTGCGCACCGGCGGGCTGGTGCGCTTCATCCCCTATCCTGTGGTCTCCGGCTTCATGAGCGGCATCGGCGTGATCATCGTGCTGCTGCAGAGCGCGCCGCTGCTCGGCGTGGCGCCGGCGTCCTCGCCGCTGGCCGCGGTGCTCGCGCTCCCGGGCGTGCTCGCCAAGGTGAACGCCGAGGCCCTGCTGCTCGGCGGGCTCACCCTGCTGATCGTGTTCCGCACCCCGATGACGGTGAGCCGGATCGTGCCTGCACCCCTGGTCGCGCTGGTGGCGATGAGCGCGCTGTCCGCCGCCGCCGACCTGCAGGTGCCGGTGATCGGCGACATCCCCGCCGGGTTGCCCGTACCGGCGCTGCCGAGCTTCACGCTGGAGACCTGGACCACCGTGCTGCTGCTCGGCATCACCCTCGGGGTGCTCGGCAGCATCGACAGCCTGCTGACCTCGCTGGTCGCCGACTCGATCACGCGCACCCGTCACCACTCCAACCGCGAGCTCGTCGGCCAGGGCATCGGCAACCTGCTGTGCGCCTTCGTCGGCGGCCTGCCGGGCGCTGGCGCGACCATGCGCACGGTCATCAACATCAAGTCGGGCGGGCGCGGCCGTGCCTCGGGCGTGGTGCACTCGCTCTTCCTGCTCGCCCTGCTGCTCGGGCTGGGGCCGCTCGCCGAGCGTATCCCGCTCGCGGTGCTCGCCGGCATCCTGATCAAGGTCGGCGTGGACATCCTCGACTACCGCATGCTGCGCCTGGTGCGCACGGCGCCGCGCGCCGACGTCGCGGTGATGGCGGCGGTGTTCGCGCTCACCGTGCTGGTGGACCTGATCGTGGCGGTGGGCGCCGGCGTGATCCTGTCGATGGCGCTGATCATCCACCGCCTTGCCCGCCAGAGCAGCCTGCGCGTCCGTCCGCTCCCCCATGCGGAGGAGGGCGGTCAGACACCCGCCGGTGACGAGCTCCCCGGCCTCGACAGCGGCGTGCGCGTGATCGAGATCGAGGGCGCCTTCTTCTTCGGCTCGGCGAGCCAGCTGCTCGACCGCGTGGACCAGGTGATCGGTACCCGCGTCGTCGTCTTCGACTGCAGCCGGGTGCCCTTCATGGACCTGTCGGCGCAGTTCGCGCTGGAGGAAATGATCGAGGGCCTCCAGGCGCAGTCGATCGCCGCGCGCGTGGTGGTGCCGCCCGAGATCCACGCCCAGCTGCTGCGCCTGGGTGCGCCGCAGCTGCCCGCCGCGATCCTGCACGACGAGCTCGACGCCGCCCTCGCCGAGGCGCGGCGGCTGGCCGCGGCGAGGCCTCAGCCGGGGTAGAGCAGGAAGGGCCGGCGCGTCTCGACCCACGCCGCCTCGTCGGGGCAGGCGAGCGCGTCGAGCATCGCGGGCGTCGCCGCCGGGTCGTCCACCCACTCGCGCAGCAGCGGCGAGCCGTTGATCAGGTCGATCGCGAGGCGCCCGTGTTCGTACTCGTAGGGAAAGTCGCGCCACAGCGGGTAGTCGGGCCACAACCGGCGGATGGCCTTGAAGGCGAGCGCCTGCACCCGCCAGGGACGGAAAGCGGCATGGTCGTAGTGCGCCGGGTCCTCGACGTGGATGTGCACGCCGTTGCACAGTTTGGCTGCGTGCTTGTGGAAGGTGGGCTCGAACCAGCACTCGCGCAGCACGCAGCCGGCGAGCCACTCGGGCGCGAGCGCGCGCATCTCCGTGACGAGCGCGCGCGCGTCGACATCGGGCGCGCCGAAGAGCTCCAGCGGGCGAGTGGTGCCGCGCCCTTCCGACAACGTCGTGCCCTCGAGCATCACGGTGCCGGCGTAGGCGCGCGCCATCCACAGGTTGGGGGCGTTGGGGCTGGGGTTGACCCAGCTGCGCTCGCCGAGCGGCCAGCCGAAGCCGGGGGCGGCGTCGGGGTCCCAGCCTTGCATCTCGATCACGCGCAGTTCGACGTCCAGCTTCAACGTGGCGACGAACCAGTGCGCGAGTTCGCCCATGGTGAGTCCGTGGCGCATCGGCAAGGGCCCGGCGCCGACGAAGCTCTCCCAGCCGTCGCGCAGCAGCGTGCCTTCGACCGGCCGCCCGGCGGGGTTGGGGCGGTCGAGTACCCATACCGACTTGCCGAGGCGGGCCGCTTCTTCGAGCACGTAGCGCAGCGTGGTGATGAAGGTGTAGATGCGGCAGCCGAGGTCCTGCAGGTCCACCAGCAGCACGTCGAAGCTGTCCATCATCGCCGCGGTCGGGCGGCGCACCTCGCCGTACAGGCTGAACACCGGGATGCCGAGCAGCGGGTCGGTGTAGTCGGGCGACTCCACCATGTTGTCCTGCTTGTCGCCGCGCAGGCCGTGCTGGGGGCCGAAGGCGGCCGTCAGCTGGAGCCCGGGCAGGGCCGCGAGCGCGTCGAGCGAATGCACCAGCGCGCGCGTGACCGAGGCCGGGTGGGCGAGCAGGGCGACGCGTCTGCCCGCCAGCGGGCGGCGCAACGCGGAATCCTCCAGCAGGCGGTCGAGGCCGAAACGGACCGGTTGCGCCATGGCTTCAGGCTGCCTTCTGCGTCGTGGTGGCCAGGGTCAGCACGAAGGTGTCACGGGCATGGAAGTCGGGTTGCGCGGCGGAGTGGCGCAGCGCCCAGTATTCGAGCATGCCGTCCTTGCGTTCGACGACCGCGGCCAGGCTCACCTGCAGGTCGCTGCCGGGCGGCACCGCCGGCAGCAGCTCGGCGGGCACGCGGGCCTCAAGCACCAGGCCGTCGTCGGTCTGGTCGAAGAGGACCTCGGGCTTGGCCGCGGGGATGTAGTCCTCGATGCGCTCGCGCCAGGCGCGGAAGCCATAGATCGCCCACTGTCCCGAGGGCGAGAAGTTGTATTCGCGATAGCCGGCCTCGCCCGGCACGCCGAGGAAGACCTCGAAGCAGGTGTGCTTCCACAGCTCGTCGGCGGGGCCGGGCGTGGCCGGTGCCGGGATCGCGAGCTGGGCGGGGCGGCTCTCCTCGAGGCGGAACTCGAACACCGCGCCGCCTTCGGGGAGGGCGAACATGGTGGCGAGCAGGCGGCCCACCGGGCCTTGCCAGGGCGCTTCGGCGTCCGGGCTGGTGGGGTGGGGGCGCAGGCCCACGGTGATGATGGGGACGCGGGGACGTTCGGTAAGAGGCTGGGTCACGATGTCGGCTGGAAATGAGAGGCTGGCGACGAGGGGCAGGCAGGCCGGGCGGTGCGGGGGGATGCGTACCCGGGGCAAGTGCGCATGCGGCATGAGACGCGCAATGTTAACGCGTTCGGCCGGCCGCGCCCACGGCGCTTCGGCCGGCCGGGCATTTCGTGCGTGCTTGCCGGCCGGTGGGCGTGCATCCGCGGAGTGGATGCGCAGAGGGCGCCGGGTGTCGCCCCGGACCCGCGCGGCACCCGCCAGGGTCAGCCGCGACGCCGCAAGCCCAGGCCGACGAGGGCGAGGGCGAGCAGGCCCAGCGAGCCGGGTTCGGGCACCGCATTGGTCGCGGGGACCGGATCCGGGCTTGTCGCAGGGTCGCGCACCCACAGCGTGACGTGGGACAGCCCCGCCGGGTTGCCGCCTCGGTTGATCAAGGTCTCGGTCAGATCGTAGCTGCCGAACCAGTTCAGCAGCGGGTCGCTTGCCTTCGGTGTCGCAGCATCGAAGAGTGCGGAGGTGAAGCTGTACAGGGCGAAGCCGTTCCCTGCCTTGAACGAGATCGCGAACTGGTCGATCCAGTTGCCTCCAAGGACGGAGGCGGCGCGCCGTGCCGCTTCCGCATCCGGCGTGAAGGACCACGTTCCCTTGCCGGCACTGGTTTCGGTCACGCTGAAGAAGGAGTCGAGGACCACCGAGCGGTCACCGCCGATCGCGCTCGGGGAGAACTGCCAGCGCCCGCCCTGTGTTTCCGACTTGCCCAGCATGATCCAGCCCGGGTCGTCGGCCGTGCCGTCGCCGCGCAGGTCCTGGAGCGGGTAGTGCTCGCTGATGAAGGCCCCGCCCGGGAACAGGACCGACTTGCTGCCCATCTGGGCGCCGCCGTTGAGCAGTCCGTCGCCCGCGTAGCCGAGATTGGTCTGGGGGTAGTGGCCGTCGTTGCCCATGAAAGCGCCTGCACAGGCGGCGGCGCTGACCGGCAGGGTGTCGAGCGGGATCGGGGCAAGCGCCGCGTCCCGCGTCGTTCCGCTGTAGATGCTGACGCCGGTCACCTTCACGTCGCTGAGTTGGCATACGGCGGCTTGAGCCGTGCCCACGGCGGACAGGGCCAGGGCGAGGAGCAGGGTTTTCATCGGTTCGGTCGTCTTCTCTATCGAGCTGGTCGTGTGCATGCAGTCGCCCCACGGGATGGGAGGGTGGGATGTGCCTGAAGGGTCGCCGAGATCCGCTCGAATGACTGTGACAATTTCCCCACCTTTGGTAAAGATCGCGTCTAAAGGAACGCAAGATCCACGTAAATGCTGCGCGGGCGGTGCGACTGCGTCACCCGCTTGCAGTCCGATCCTTGCCTCCCCGCGGGGAGCCGGGAACAATGCGGAAGCCTGATTCGGGCGGTTCCCGGAGTCGCACCCAATGATGAAACCTTGCAAACGCGTGTTCGCCGCCCTTGCCCTGCTTGCGCTCGCCGCCCCGGGATGGACGCAGCCGGTGGTGGACGATGCGCCCGTGCTCCGGCTGGAGTGCGGCGGCATCGGGCTCGAGGAGTCCGAGCGCATGCGCGCCGAGATCGGCATGCATGCGCTGACCGTGTTCTTCTCCACCACCGCGGGCGGCTGGGTCACCGACGTCGAGACGCGGGTCGACGAGCCGCTCTCCGGGCAGCGCGTCGAGGCGTCCTGCGGGCCGATCGGTCAGGTCGATGTGCCCGCGCCGGGGCGCTACCGGATCTCCGCGTCCTATGCCGGCGCGCGCCAGGAACACTGGGTCGATCTCGTGCCGCAGGGCGGTGCGCGCCTTTCGCTGCGCTGGCAAGAGTGAGCGCAGCGAGAGATGCGCACGCCGCCGTAGCGCATCCGCCTTATCCGCACGCGTCGAAGCCGTTAAACTCGCGCTCCCTGACCATTTCGAGCCGGAGCGATCCATGTCTGTCCAGCGCGTCCTCACCGGGATCACCACCTCGGGCACGCCCCACCTCGGCAACTACGCCGGCGCCATCCGCCCGGCGGTGGCCGCCAGCCGCCAGCCCGGCGTCGAGAGCTTCTACTTCCTGGCTGACTACCATGCGCTGATCAAGACCACCGACCCGCTGCGCGTGCAGCGCTCGACGCTGGAGATCGCCGCCACCTGGATCGCCGCCGGCCTGGACACCGATCGCGTGTGGTTCTACCGCCAGTCCGACATTCCCGAGATCCCCGAGCTCACCTGGCTGCTCACCTGCGTCGCCGGCAAGGGCCTGCTCAACCGCGCCCATGCCTACAAGGCGGCGGTGGACAGGAATACCGCCGAGGGTGTCGATCCGGATGCCGGGGTCAACATGGGCCTCTACATGTACCCGGTGCTGATGGCCGCCGACATCCTGATGTTCAAGGCGCAATCGGTGCCGGTCGGGCGCGACCAGATCCAGCACATCGAGATGGCGCGCGACATGGCGGGCAGCTTCAACCACCTCTACGGCGAGCACTTCGTGCTGCCCGAGGCCGCCATCGACGCCTCGGTCGCCACCCTGCCCGGGCTGGACGGCCGCAAGATGAGCAAGAGTTACGACAACACCATCCCGCTGTTCGCGCCCACTGCCGAGCTGAAGAAGCTGATCTTCTCCATCGTCACCGACTCCAGGGCGCCGGGCGAGCCCAAGGATGCCGACGGCTCGGCGCTGTTCCAGCTTTACCAGGCCTTCTCGACCGCCGAGGAGACGCGCGCGATGCGTACCGCCTTCGACGAGGGCATCGCCTGGGGCGAGGCCAAGCAGGCGCTGTTCGAGCAGATCGAGGCCGCGGTGGCGCCGATGCGCGAGCACTACCTGGCGCTCGTCGCCGAGCCGGCGCGCATCGAGAAGCATCTGCACGAGGGCGCCGCCAAGGCGCGCGCGATCGCCACCCCCTTCCTCGGCGAGCTGCGCCGCGCGGTGGGCCTGCGCAATCTTGCCAGCGTGGCGGGCGAGGCCAAGGCCGAGAAGGCGAAGACCGCACAGCCCCAGTTCAAGCAGTACCGCGAGGCCGACGGCCGCTTCCACTTCAAGCTGGTCGACGCTGACAGCCGCCTGCTGCTGCAGGGCGAGGGCTTCGCCTCGCCGCGCGAGGCGGGCGCGGTGGTGGCGGCGCTGAAGGCGGGCACTCCGTTCGCCGTCGAGGGTGCGAGCATCGTGGTCGATGGGCAGACGGTCGCCACCCTGGCCGAGGATGTCACCCCGGACGCGCTGAGCGAGGCCCTGGCGGCGTTCGCCGCCTGAGCCTGCAGCCCGGCCCTTCGAGGCCGGGCGATTCGCGCTCGATCAGCGCTTCGGCAGCACCAGCCGCTCGACCGACTGCGTCGCGCGCCGTACGTCTCGCGCCGACCATGGCAGAGCCTTGCGGCCGAAGGTGTCGAACAGCTCGAGCTGATCCGCGTAGTGCTGCGAGCGCATCCCCTGCAGGTCGATGAAGCCGCTCTGACCCGGCCCTAGCACATCCCAGGCCCGCACTGCGCCGCCGCCCAGCGCCACCATGTTGTTCTCGGTACCGCGGTTCATCACCACGTGCGTCTGCGCCCCCTCGATCTCGAGGGCCTGCGGGATGCCCATGAAGTTGTTGGTGAAGTAGCGCAGCCGCGCGACCGGCACCTTCCAGTTCGCCGGCGCCGCGCCGCCGTACTCCGCGGCCAGCTTGTCCGCCGCCTGGCCGAGCGCCTCGCGCACGACGTCGAGCGCGTCGCGACCGTTGAGAAAGTCGTACTGCTGCGGCACGCTGGCCGACTTGCCGCGCAGCACCTGGTAGAGCAGCTTGGTGCCGACCTGGATGTTGATCGAGCCGGCCGGCGGACGGTCGGGCGTCGGGTAGCCGGTGGCGCCGAAGTAGCGCATGAAGTCCGCCGGCACCTCGTCGGCGAACGTCGCCTTCAGCATCGCACCCAGCCAGGCATCGAGGATGGCCGGCGCAGCATGATCGTAGACGCCGTCACGGTTGTCGTCGGCGTTCATGCCGTCCCAGTCCTGCAATGCGGCGACCAGCGCCTTGCGCGCATCGCCCACGGGCAGCGGCGCGACCGCATCACGCAGCACCGGCAGGAAGTAGCGCGCATTGACGTCGGCCAGGCTGGTGGGTTTGAGCAGGCTCCACATGCCCTCGGCGTCCATGGGACCCTTTGCGCGCAGGCGCTCCTCGAGCTCGTTGAGCCGGTCGGCGGCGCCCCACGACAGCCAGATCATGTCCGGGTTGGGATAGCCCTTGATCGGCGGGTTGTTCCAGTTGGCGATGTAGCCCTGGCGCGGGTTGTAGATCTTGGGGTTGGTGTCGAAGGAGAGCAGGCCGTTCCAGTCCATTTCGCCGGTGCCCGGCACCGGCAGGCGCAGGTCGTGGCCGGGCTTGCGTTCCGGATACTTGCCGGTATGCGCATAGCCGATGTTGCCGTCGGCATCCGCGTAGTACCAGTTGATGGTCAGCGCGTGACGTTCGGCCTGCTTCAGCCATTGTGCCCAGTTCTGCGACTGACCCTTGCGCGTCCACGCCATCAGCGACTGCAGTTCCAGCCCGTCCCAGGTGCGCTGCTTGGCGTAGGCCACGCCCCTGGCCGGGTCGGACTTCACCACCATGCCATGCACCGTACGGAACACGTCGAGCGTCACCGCTTCGCCGCCCTTCACCGCGATCGTTTCGGTGCGCTTTTCCATCGTGCGCCACTCGCCCTTGTGCTGGTAGCGCGTCGGGTCGGCAGGGTCGAGCTTCTCGACGAAGATGTCCACACCGTCGCCAAAGCCGGCGGTGGAGCCCCAGCTGATACGCCCGTTGGTGCCGAACAGCACGCTCGGATAGGCGAACGGCGTGTTGCCCACCAGATCGAAGCCGGCGCCGTGCAGGCCGATGCCGTAGGTGTAGGCCGGGGAGAACCAGCCGAACTGGGGGCCGTTGAGCAGGATGGAGCTGGCTCCGCGCGCAAGCTTGCGGCCGATGATCCACATGTTGCTCGCCGCCGGGAAGCCGGCCTGGCCGGTCATGCCCAGCGTACCCAGTTCGGCCAGCAGCAGCTCGCGCTGCGCTTCCGGCGTTCCGCCGGCCAGCGCGCCGTCGGGCGTCTTCGCCAGGCGGGCCAGCGTGGGCGGTACGTCGTCGTAGCGCGGCAGCGCATAGGCGAGGGGCGCAGCGGCGGCCCGAGTCGCCAGACTGACCGCGTATTCGCCTTCCTCCGGCGCGATCGTGGTCGGCGTCTCGGGGTCCACGATCCACTTCAACTGGTCGAAAATCTGCTTCCCCTTCGCCTCGCCGTGCTTGTCGATCAGCGCAGTGCGCAGCGCGAGGTTGTCGAGTTCGGTGTTGAAGTCGGAGAAACGGTTCGCCATCGTGCCGACGAACACCATCGCCACGTCATATGCGGTCCACGGCCCCGGCTCGAAGCCGAAATCGCGGAACTGCTTCGGCATCCACGTTTCGGGATCGGCCTTCACCCTCGCCAGCCAGGCATTCATGCCCGCCGCGTAGCCCTCGAGAATGTCGCGGTCGGCCTTCGGCAGGCGTGCGATCTGCCCATGGATGGAGGCCGGCCAATAGTTGGCACGGGTGGCCTTGTCGAAGGCGAGGAACTTGTCGCCCAACACCTCGGCGACCGTGCCCTGGGTGCTGCGCCGCGCCATTTCCATCTGGAACAGGCGGTCCTGCGCCACCGAATGGCCGTAGCCGTAGAACAGGCCGAATTCCGAGTTCGCATAGACGTGCGGAACGCCGTAGGAGTCACGCCGAATCGTCACGGTATCGGCTGTGCCCTTCGCCGCCACCGCAGGGCGAACCGCGGACTCTGCGAACGACGAGGCGCAGGGGAAGGAGAGGCCGCCGAGTGCGACGGTGATGGCAAGAAGCGAGCCCGCCGCGCGGCGAGTCCGAGCGTGATTTTGCATGTTGTCTGTCTCCTTGCCCGGTGTCGGCAGCGTTCGATCGCGACCGTCGGGCTTGTGCATTTTCTGGTTTCGATTCCCGTCCGATCGATCGGAAACAGAGAGCAGGTTATTGAGTGATCAAAGGCCTGTCCAGCGCGCCCTCCTCGGGCTTCGAAGCGGTGCCGAACGCAGGCGGCGCCACCAGGATGCCGGATGCCGAATCGGTTCGACCGGGGGCTCGTGCAGCGCCCGGCTCATCACCTCGATGCGTCCGTCGTCGTGCTCGATGCGGGCGCTGCAGGTCTCGACCCGGTTGCTGCAGGTCAGGGCGCGGATGCCGCCGATGTGGCGAGTCGAGCGGGCCTTGCTCAGCCGAAACTGCACGCAACGTACTCGGCCAGGCAGTCGGCCGCTTCCGACGCGTTCTCGCGGCTGCCGTGCACGCACACGTCGAGCGCGCCCATTTCGGGAAAACCTTCCCGCTCGCCCAGCCTGCGCACACCCGTCGGCACGGTGCTCTCCGCCAGCAGGGTCACGCCCAGCCCCGCGCGCACCGCGGCGAGGATGCCGCTGTAGCTGGAGCTGGTGTAGGCGATCCGCCAGCCACGGTCCAGCCGTCCCAGGGTCTGCAGGATGCGGTTGCGATAGATGCAGGGGGGCGGGGCCAGCACCAGCGACAGCGGCTGTTGCTCGTGACGCGCGTGGTCCACGCTGCCGATCCACACCAGCGGTTCGGTATGGACCTGGGTGCCCCCGTCCGACTGACCCTGATCGTGCAAGGCGATGACGAGGTCGAATTCGCCCTTCTGCTGGCGCTCGAGCAGGTTCTTGCTCAGGTCGCAGGTGACCTCGAGGGTCACGCCAGGGTGCGACTGTGCGAACTTGCCGAGGATCGTCGGCAGCAGCGAGGCCATGTATTCGTGCGGAGCCCCCAGGCGCACGCATCCCGCCACCCGTGGTCGGCGCAGGCTCGCCACCGCCTCGTCGTTCAGGGCCAGCAGCCGGCGCGCGTAGCCGGCCAGCGTGGCGCCCTCCTCGGTGAGCTTGACGCGGTGGGTGCCGCGCTCGAAGAGCTGGGCGCCGAGCAACTCCTCCAGGCGCCGCATCTGCAGGCTGACCGCCGATTGCGTGCGTCCCACCGCGTCGCCTGCGCGCGTGAAGCTGCCCAGATCCACGGCTTTGATGAAGGTGCGGAGAAGCTCCGTCGGCAGGTTCAGCATGGGCTCGAGTGCATTTATAAGATTAATTATTTCATTTCAACTATCAACTTTGCAAATGGAGTCGCGCCGTTAAGATGCGCCCTGCAACCGCGATCCGCGGCCTGTCCGATCAATTCGAGTGTGGGAGACATCATGAGCATCCTGAAATTTACCGAAGACCACGAATGGCTGCGCATCGAGGGCGACAGCGCGACCGTCGGCATCACCGACTACGCGCAGAACGCGCTCGGCGACATCGTCTTCGTGCAGTTGCCCGACGTGGGCGCGAGCTTCGCGCGTGGCGACGAGGCGGCGGTCATCGAGTCGGTCAAGGCCGCCGGCGAGCTGAAGATGCCGCTGGCCGGCACCGTCCTGGAGGTGAATCCGGCGCTGGTCGATGCGCCCGCCACGGTCAACGAGGATCCGCTCGGCGCAGGCTGGTTCATCCGCATCCGCCTCGACGATCCGTCGGCGGCCGACGCGCTGCTGGACCAGGCCGCCTACGAGAAGCTCACCGCCTGATCACGCCCGCCTGCTCGACCCTAAACGGACCGCCCTCGCCATGAACATCCACGACACCCGCTTCCCCGCGACGCTCGCGCAGCTCGAACAGCGCGACGACTTCGTCGGCCGCCACGTGGGCCCGGACGCCGCCGAGACGCGCGCCATGCTCGACGTGCTCGGCCTCGACTCGCTCGACCAGCTGATCGACAAGGTCATCCCCGCCTCCATCCTGTCGGCTGCACCGCTGGCCCTGCCCGAAGGCCGCAGCGAGCCCGAGACGCTGGCGCTGCTGCGCGCGATCGCGGGCACGAACCGGGTGCTGCGCTCGTTCATCGGCACCGGCTACCACGACACCTTCACGCCCACGGTCATCCTGCGCAACGTGCTCGAGAACCCGGCCTGGTACACCGCCTACACCCCGTACCAGCCCGAGATCTCGCAGGGCCGCCTGGAAGCGTTGCTGAACTTCCAGACCATGGTCACCGACCTCACCGGCCTGGAGATCGCCAACGCCTCGCTGCTCGACGAGGCCACCGCCGCGGCCGAGGCCATGGCCTTCTGCCAGCGCCTGTCGAAGAGCAAGTCGAAGGCCTTCTTCGTCTCGCGCGACTGCCACCCGCAGACCATCGAGGTGGTGCGCACCCGCGCCGAGCCGCTCGGCTTCGAGGTCATCGTCGGCGACGCCGCGACCGAACTGGCCGCGCACGAGGTCTTCGGCGTGCTGCTGCAGTATCCGGCGAGCACCGGCGAGGTGGTCGACCACGCCGCCATCGTCGCTGCCGCGCACGACAGGAAGGCGCTGGTGGTGGTCGCCGCCGACCTGCTGGCGCTGACGCTGCTCAAGCCGCCGGGCGAGTTCGGCGCCGACGTCGCCATCGGCTCGACCCAGCGCTTCGGCATCCCGATGGGCTTCGGTGGTCCGCACGCGGCGTACTTCGCCACCCGCGACGAGCACAAGCGCGTGATGCCCGGGCGCGTGGTCGGCGTGTCGATCGACAGCCACGGCAACAAGGCCTACCGCCTGGCGATGCAGACCCGCGAGCAGCACATCCGCCGCGAGAAGGCCACCTCCAACATCTGCACCGCGCAGGCGCTGCTCGCGATCATGGCCAGCATGTACGCCTGCTACCACGGCCCGGCCGGGCTGACGACGATCGCGCGCCGGGTCCATCGCCTCACCGCGACCCTGGCTGCCGGCCTGCGCCGCCTCGGCATCGACGTGCCGACGACGGCCTTCTTCGACACGATCACCGTGCGTGTCGCCGACGCCGCCGCGGTGCATGCCGCCGCGCGCGCAGCGGGCATGAACCTGCGCGAGATCGACGCCGGCACGGTCGGCATCGCGCTCGACGAGACCACCCGCCGCGCCGATGTCGAGGCGCTGTGGGCGGTGTTCGGCAGCGGCGTCGCAGCGCCCGACTTCGATGCCGTCGAGAGCCTGGTGCAGGAGGCGCTGCCGGCCGCGCAGCTGCGCAGCTCCGCCTTCCTGACCCACCCGGTGTTCAGCGCCTACCAGTCCGAGACCCGCATGCTGCGCTACCTGCGCAGCCTGGCCGACAAGGACCTCGCGCTCGACCGCACGATGATCCCGCTCGGCTCGTGCACCATGAAGCTCAACGCCACCACCGAGATGATCCCGGTGACCTGGCCCGAGTTCGGCGGCCTGCACCCCTTCGCACCGGCCGACCAGACGCAGGGCTACGCCCAGCTCACCGCCGAGCTCGAGCAGATGCTGTGCGCCTGCACCGGCTACGACGCGGTGTCGCTGCAGCCCAACGCCGGCTCGCAGGGCGAATACGCCGGCCTGCTGGCGATCCGCGCCTATCACGCCAGCCGCGGCGAAGGCCACCGCGACGTGTGCCTGATCCCGAGCTCCGCGCACGGCACCAACCCGGCCACGGCGAACATGGCCGGCATGCGCGTGGTGGTGGTCGCCTGCGACGCCAACGGCAACGTCGACGTCGCCGACCTCAGGGCCAAGGCGGCGCAGCACGCCGACCAGCTCGCCGCGATCATGATCACCTACCCGTCCACCCACGGCGTGTTCGAGACCGCGGTGCGCGAGATCACCGACATCGTGCACGCCCACGGCGGCCAGGTGTACATCGACGGCGCCAACCTCAACGCCATGGTCGGCCTGTGCGGCCCGGGCCAGTTCGGCGGCGACGTCTCGCACCTGAACCTGCACAAGACCTTCTGCATCCCGCACGGCGGCGGCGGCCCGGGCGTCGGCCCGATCGGCGTCAAGGCGCACCTCGCCCCCTTCCTGCCTGGCCACGGATCGGTGGGCCTCGAGGGCATCGGCGCAGTGGCGGCCGCGCCCTGGGGCAGCGCCAGCATCCTGCCCATCACCTGGACCTACATCACGCTGATGGGCCGCGAGGGCCTGCGCCATGCCACGGTGACGGCGATCCTCAACGCCAACTACATCGCACAGCGCCTCGAGCCGCACTACCCGGTGCTCTATCGCGGCGAGAACGGCCTGGTCGCGCACGAGTGCATCCTCGACCTGCGTCCGCTCAAGGACAGCACCGGCATCACGGTCGACGACGTGGCCAAGCGCCTGATGGACTACGGCTTCCACGCGCCGACGATGTCCTTCCCGGTGCCCGGCACGCTGATGATCGAGCCGACCGAGAGCGAGTCGAAGGCCGAGCTCGACCGCTTCTGCGACGCGATGATCTCGATCCGCGCGGAGATCGCCAAGGTCGCCAGCGGCGAGTACGACCCCCGGGACAACCCGCTGGTGAACGCCCCGCACACCGCCGAAGCCATCGCCGGCGAGTGGTCGCACCCCTACAGCCGCGAGCTCGCCGCCTATCCGGTGGCCAGCCTGCGTGGCAACAAGTACTGGTCGCCGGTCGGCCGGGTGGACAACGTGTATGGCGACCGCAACCTGGTGTGCGCCTGCCCGCCGCTGTCCGATTACGAACAAGCCTGAGGAGCCCCGCACATGAACGTCCCTTTCATCGTCACCCTGGTCGGCGAGGATCGCCCGGGCCTGGTCAACGCGCTCGCCGAGTGCGCGGCCGCGAACGGCGCCAACTGGTTGGACAGCAGCATGGCGCACCTGGCGGGCAAGTTCGCCGGCATCCTGCGGCTCGACGTGGCCGCAGCGGACGCCGATCGCCTTGAGGCGGCGCTGCGCGCGCTGTCGTCCGCCGGCCTGAGCCTGAGCATCGAGCGCGGCACCAGTGCGGCCGACGCGACCGGCGGCGAGTTGATCCGCATGGAACTGCTCGCCCACGACCGCCCCGGCATCGTGCGCGACATCTCCTCGGTGCTGGCGCAGCACGGCGCGAGCATCGAGCGCATGGACAGCGCCTGCGAGAGTGGCTCGTTCAGCGGCGAGGCGATGTTCCGCGCCGAGCTCGAGCTGCGCGTACCGGCCGGCGTGTCGCCCGCCGCGCTGCAGGCGGCGCTCGAGGCGCTGGCCAACGAGCTGATGGTCGATCTGAAGCTGGAGGCGAAGGTTTGAGCTGACCGAGCACCTCCGCCCGCCCGTGTGGGCGGACGCACCGGCCCGAGCGGGACATCAAGGCGCAGCAAGCGTCGCGCCCGGCGAGCCCTAAAACGACAATAAAGACGGAGACACCATGCAGTTCATCAACGACTTCTTCAGCTGGCTCAATGGCATCGTCTGGGGCGTGCCCATGATCGTGCTGATTCTGGGTACCGGCCTCTACCTGCAACTCCGCCTCGGCTTCATGCCGATCTTCAAGATTCCCTACGGCTTCCGCATGATCTGGAAGAGCCGGGCGCCCGGCGCGAAGGCCGAAGGCGAGATCACGCCCTTCGCCGCGCTGATGACCGCGCTGTCGGCCACCGTGGGCACGGGCAACATCGCCGGCGTCGCCACCGCGATTGCGGTCGGCGGCCCGGGTGCGCTGTTCTGGATGTGGATGACCGCCTTCGTCGGCATGGCCACCAAGTATGGCGAGGTCGTGCTCGCGGTGAAGTACCGCGAGGTCGACGACAAGGGCGAGCACGCCGGCGGCCCGATGTACGCGATCAAGAACGGTCTCGGCAAGCACTGGCGCTGGCTGGGCACGGCCTTCGCCATCTTCGGCGGCCTGGCCGGTTTCGGCATCGGCAACATGGTTCAGGCCAACGGCATCGCCAGCGCGGTGCACAACGCCTTCGGCGTCGACACCTGGGTCACCGGCGTCGTGCTCGTCATCCTCACCGGCGCGGTGGTGCTGGGCGGCATCAAGCGCATCGGCGCGGTGGCCGAGTGGCTGATGCCCTTCATGTGCATCGGCTACATCCTGTGCGTGGGCGTGATCCTGTTCGTGTTCGCCGACCGCATCCCCGATGCCTTCGCCACCATCTTCACGCAGGCCTTCAACCCCACCGCGGCGACCGGCGGCTTCCTCGGCTCCACGGTCATGATGGCGATCCAGAAGGGCGTCGCGCGCGGCATCTTCTCCAACGAGGCCGGCCTGGGCACCGCCGGCATCGCGCAGGCCGCGGGGGCCACCAGCAACCCGGTGTTCTCCGGGCTGATCGGCATGATGGGTACCTTCATCGACACCATCATCGTGTGCACGATGACCGGCCTGGCGATCATGGTCACCGGCGTGTGGACCTCGGGTGCCTCCGGCGCGGTGCTGAGCTCGCAGGCCTTCGAGGCGGCGATGCCGGGCGTGGGCAAGTACCTGCTCGCCGCGTCGCTGGCGGTGTTCGCCTTCACCACCATCCTCGGCTGGGCCTACTACGGCGAGAAGTGCTGGGAGTATCTGGTCGGCACGGTCAGCGAGAAGCCCTTCCGCATCCTGTGGACCATCGCGGTGTTCTTTGGCGCCACCCTGAGTCTCGACTTCGCCTGGCTGGTCGCCGACACGCTGAACGCGCTGATGGCGATCCCCAACCTCATCTCGCTGCTGCTGCTGTCGCCGGTCATCGTCAGCCTCAGCCGCGAGTACTTCGCCAGCGGTGGTGCCGATGGCGAGGATGCCCGCGCGGCGGGCGCGCGCCCGGGCCGTTGAGCTTCCCTCGATGGGCGGGGTGTCGCGCATCCCGCCCGTCGTACCCCATCCCTTCAGGAGACTCCCATGTTCGACAAGCACATGCAGATCGACGGCTACGATGCCGAACTCTGGACCGCCATCGAGGCCGAGCGCCAGCGCCAGGAAGACCACATCGAGCTCATCGCCTCCGAGAACTACGCCAGCCCGCGCGTGATGCAGGCGCAGGGCACGGTGCTCACCAACAAGTACGCCGAGGGCTACCCCGGCAAGCGCTACTACGGCGGCTGCGAGCATGTGGACGTGGTCGAGCAGCTCGCCATCGACCGCGCCAGGCAGCTCTTCGCGGCCGACTGGGCGAACGTGCAGCCGCACTCGGGCTCGCAGGCCAACGCCGCGGTGTATCTCGCGCTGTTGCAGCCGCACGACACCATCCTCGGCATGAGCCTCGCCCATGGCGGCCACCTCACGCACGGCGCCAAGGTGAACTTCTCCGGCAAGATCTTCAACGCGGTGCAGTACGGCGTGACCGACGACGGCGTGATCGACTACGACGCGCTCGAGGCCCAGGCCGTCGAATGCAAGCCGAAGATGATCGTCGCCGGCTTCTCGGCCTACGCCCGCCACCTCGACTTCGCGCGCTTCCGCGCCATCGCCGACAAGGTCGGCGCGCTGCTGTTCGTCGACATGGCCCACGTTGCCGGCCTGGTGGCCGCCGGGCTCTACCCCAACCCGGTGCCTTTCGCCGACATCGTCACCAGCACCACCCACAAGACCCTGCGCGGCCCGCGCGGCGGCATCATCGTCGGCCGCGCCAACCCGGACATCGAGAAGAAGATCGCCTCGATGGTCTTCCCCGGCACCCAGGGCGGGCCGCTGATGCACGTCATCGCCGCCAAGGCGGTGGCCTTCAAGGAGGCGCTCGAGCCTGCGTTCGCCGAGTACCAGAAGCAGGTGATCGCCAACGCGCGCGCGATGGCGGGCGTGTTCGTCGAGCGCGGCTACAGGATCGTCTCCGGCGGCACCGACGACCACCTGTTCCTGGTCGACCTGATCGCCAGGGGCATCACCGGCAAGGCCGCCGACGCAGCGCTGGGTGCAGCGCACATCACGGTGAACAAGAACACCGTCCCCAACGACCCGCAGTCGCCCTTCGTCACCAGCGGCATCCGCATCGGCACGCCGGCGGCCACCACGCGCGGCTTCGGTGTCGCCGAGGTCACCGAGCTCGCCGGCTGGATCTGCGACATCCTCGACGACATCGAAAACCCGGCGGTCATCGAGGCGGTGCGGGCGAAAGTGTCGGCGCTATGCGCCCGCTTCCCGGTGTACGGGCGCTGAGCGCGGAGGCGTCGCCATGGCCATCAGCGTCTTCGACCTGTTCAAGATCGGCATCGGGCCGTCGTCCTCGCATACGGTGGGGCCGATGCGTGCGGCGCAGGTGTTCGCGAGCGGGCTCGCCGAGGCCGGCCTGCTCGGGCAGGTCGGCGGCGTGAAGGCCGAGCTCTACGGTTCGCTCGGCGCCACCGGCAAGGGCCACGGCAGCGACAAGGCGGTGCTGCTCGGCCTGGAGGGCGAGGTCCCCGACCGGGTCGACCCCGACCAGGTCGATGCCAGGCTCGGGCGCATCCGCGGCGAACGCCGGCTGCTGCTGGCCGGCACGCATGCGATCCCGTTCGTCGAGCGCGAGCATCTGCTCATGCATCGCCGCCAGGTGCTCCCCTATCATCCGAATGGCATGCGGATCACCGCGTTCGACGCGGCCGGGCGGGTGCTGGCGAGCAAGGTGTACTACTCGGTCGGCGGCGGCTTCGTCGTCGATGAGACCGCCGCCGGCGCCGACCGCATCGTCGTCGACACCACGCCGCTTGCGCACCCCTTCCGCTCCGGCGCCGAGCTGCTCGCGCAGTGCCGCGACAAGCAGCTCTCGATCAGCCAGCTCATGCTGGAGAACGAGCGCGCGTGGCGCAGCGACGCCGAGACCCGCGCGGGCCTGCTGCGCATCTGGGACGTGATGCAGCTGTGCGTGCGCCGCGGTTGCGAGCGCGAGGGCATCATGCCGGGCGGCCTGAAGGTGAGGCGGCGCGCGGCCGAACTGTACCGCAAGCTCTCCGCCAACCCGGAGGCGAGCCTGCGCGATCCGCTGACGACCATGGACTGGGTCAACCTCTACGCGCTTGCGGTGAACGAGGAGAACGCCGCCGGTGGGCGCGTCGTCACCGCGCCCACCAACGGCGCCGCCGGCATCGTGCCCGCGGTGCTGCACTACTACAGCCGCTTCGTGCCGGGCGCGAGCGAGGAGGGCGTGATCCGCTTCCTGCTCACCGCGGCGGCGATCGGCATCCTGTACAAGGAGAACGCCTCGATCTCCGGCGCCGAGGTCGGCTGCCAGGGCGAGGTCGGCGTGGCGTGCTCGATGGCGGCCGGCGCGCTCGCCGAGGTCCTCGGCGGTACGCCGGAGCAGGTCGAGAACGCGGCCGAGATCGGGATGGAGCACAATCTGGGCCTGACCTGCGACCCGGTCGGCGGCTTGGTCCAGGTGCCTTGCATCGAGCGCAACGCGATGGGCTCGATCAAGGCGATCAACGCCGCGCGCATGGCGCTGCGCGGCGACGGCACCCACTTCGTGTCGCTCGACAAGGTCATCAAGACCATGCGCGACACCGGCGCCGACATGAAGCTGAAATACAAGGAAACCGCGCGCGGCGGCCTCGCCGTGAACGTGATCGAATGCTGACCACCCCCTGCCACTGCACAAAGGACACACGATGAGCGACCACGACTCCGCCGCGCCCATGCTGCGCACCCCGCTGTACGACCTGCATGTCTCCCTCGGCGCCAGAATGGTGCCCTTTGCCGGCTACGAGATGCCGGTGCAGTACCCCGACGGGATCCTCAAGGAGCACAACCATACCCGCAGCCAGGCCGGTCTCTTCGACGTCTCGCACATGGGTCAGGTCATGCTCGTCGGCCCCGACGCCGCGGCAGCGCTGGAAACCCTGGTTCCGGTGGACATCGTCGACCTGCCCGTGGGCATGCAGCGCTACGCGCTCTTCCTCAACGAGCGGGGCGGCGTGATGGACGACCTGATGGTCGCCAACTTCGGCGACGGCCGGCTGTTCGTCGTCGTCAATGCGGCCTGCAAGGAGCAGGACATCGCACACATGCAGCAGCACCTGTCTGGCCGCTGCAAGGTCGAGGTGCTGGCCGACCGCGCCCTGCTGGCGCTGCAGGGGCCGGCGGCGGGTGCGGTGATGACGCGCCTGGCGCCCGAGACCGCAAGGATGGTGTTCATGAACACCGCCACCGTCACCCTGGTCGGCGCCGAGTGCTACATCAGCCGCTCGGGCTACACCGGCGAGGACGGCTTCGAGATCTCGGTGCCGGCCGACAAGGCCGAGGCGCTGGCGAAAGAGCTGCTGAGCCACCCCGAAGTCGCCCCGATCGGCCTGGGTGCGCGCGACTCGCTGCGCCTGGAAGCCGGCCTGTGCCTGTACGGCCACGACCTCGACCAGAACACCTCGCCGGTGGAGAGCAGCCTGCTGTGGGCGCTGTCCAAGGTGCGTCGCGCCGATGGCGCACGTCCGGGCGGCTACCCGGGTGCTGCGGTGGTGTTCGAGCATATTGCCCAGGGCGTGGCGCGCAAGCGCGTGGGCCTGCGCCCGAACGCGCGCGTGCCGGTGCGCGAGGGCGCCGAGCTGGTGGACGCCGACGGCCGCAAGGTCGGCGTGGTGACCAGCGGCAGCTTCGGACCGACGCTCGAGGCGCCGGTGGCGATGGGCTACGTGGAGAGCGCGCTCGCCAAGCCGGGCACGCAGCTTGCCGCGATGGTGCGCGGCAAGCCGGTGCCGGTGGAGGTCGCGAGCACACCCTTCGTGCCGCAGCGTTACCACCGCGGCTGAGACCCGGTGGCGGGGGCGCCGCGCTTGGGGCACACCAGGCCCGCCGCCCCGGCGCCGCGCTTGCGCGGACGATGGGCGGGCGCAGCCGACCCAGGCGGTTCGTCAGCCGCCGCCGCCCACCGCTTCGGCCACCACGGCCTCGGTCAGCTCGGGCGCGCACAGCTCGATGAAGCGGTAGGCGAAGCCGCGCAGGTAGTGGCCGCGACGCACCGCGATGCGGGTGACGTTCTCGGCGAACAGGTGGTCGCTGTCGAGCTTGCGCAGGCCCGGGTCGCGCGCCGGGTTGAAGGCCATCGAGGCCAGGATGCCCACGCCCAGCCCGAGCTCCACATAGGTCTTGATCACGTCGGCGTCGAGCGCCGACATCACCACGTCGGGCGTCAGCCCGGCGCGGGCGAAGGTCTGGTCGATGCGGGTGCGGCCGGTGAAGCCCTCGTGGTAGGTGATGAGCGGATGCGTGGCGATCGCCTCCAGGGTCAGCGGGTGCGCTTCTTCGAGCGGGTGCCCGGCGGGCACGACCACCGCGTGCTGCCAGCCGTAGTAGGGGAAGGAGGCCAGCTCCGGCACCTCGGCCAGCGCCTCGGTGGCCACGCCGATGTCGGCCTCGCCGTCGAGCAGCATCTGCACGATCTCGTGCGGGCTGCCCTGGTGCAGCTTGAGCAGCACGCGTGGGTAGGCGCGTTTGAAGGCCGCCACGACCTTGGGCAGCGCGTAGCGCGCCTGGGTGTGGGTGGTGACCACCGTGAGCTGGCCTTCGTCGCGCCCGCGGTACTGGTCGGCCAGGCGCTTGATGTTGGCGGCGTCGAGCAGCATGCGCTCGACCATCACCACCAGCTCCTCGCCGGGTGGGGTGAGGCCGAGCAGGCGCTTGCCCTTGCGCACGAAGAGCTCGATGCCGAGCTCGTCCTCGAGGTCCTTGATGTGCTTGGACACCCCGGACTGCGAGGTGAACAGCGCGTTGGCCACCTCGGTAAGATTGAACCCGCGCCGTACGGTCTCGCGGATGATGCGCAACTGCTGGAAATTCATCGGGCGGCTCCGGCCGTCGTGGCGGCCTGTCGCGATTCGAACAGGCTCAGGTGCGAGGGTAGCAGGCGCACGGCCTGTCCTTCCGCGAGACCGAGGCGGTCGACGCGCTCGCGTGTGATCTCCACCTCGAAATGCTGGCCCTGGGCGCCGTTCAGGCCATCGAGTTCGACGCGCGCCGTGATCCCGAAGGCCAGGACGCGGCTCACCCGTGCCGCGATGCCCTCGCCCGCGCCGGCGTCCGGCACGATGTCGAGTTCGTGCGGGCGGGCGAAGGCCAGCACCTCGGCGCCCTCGCCGAAGCCGCGCGCCTGCTGTGGCAGGCGCGCGTCGCCGACGCGCAGGCCCTCGCCGTCGACGCGGCCGTGGAACAGGTTCACCGCGCCGAGAAAACCATATACGAAGGGCGTCGCCGGTCGGCGGTAGACCTCTTCCGGCGTGCCGATCTGCTCGACCGCGCCCTGGTTCATCAGCACCACGCGGTCGGCGACTTCGAGTGCCTCTTCCTGGTCGTGGGTGACGAAGATCGAGGTGACGTGCAGCTCGTCGTGCAGCTTGCGCAGCCAGCGCCGCAGCTCCTTGCGCACCTTGGCGTCGAGCGCGCCGAAGGGCTCGTCGAGCAGCAGCACGCGCGGCTCCACCGCGAGCGCGCGCGCGAGCGCGATGCGCTGGCGCTGGCCGCCGGAGAGCTGGGCCGGGAAGCGGTCGGCGAGCCAGTCGAGCTGCACGAGGTCGAGCAGCGCGTGCACCTTCTCGGCGATCTGCTTCTCCGTCGGCCGCTGGCCGCGCGGCTTCATGCGCAGCCCGAAGGCGACGTTGTCGAACACGCTCATGTGGCGGAACAGCGCGTAGTGCTGGAACACGAAGCCCACCTGGCGATCGCGCACATGCGTGCCCGAGGCGTCTTCGCCGTCGAGCAGCACCTGGCCGGCATCGGCCTGCTCCAGCCCGGCGATCACGCGCAGCAGCGTGGTCTTGCCGCAGCCCGAGGGGCCGAGCAGCGCCACCAGCTCGCCGGTGGGAAAGTCGAGCGACACGTCGTCGAGGGCGACGAAGCTGCCGAAGCGCTTGTGGATGTTGCGAACCTGGATGCTCATGGCTGTCCTTCGTGAATGTCGTGTTGCGTGTGCGCGGCGCGGTGCTCGATCCAGGTCTTGATGCCCAGGGTGACCAGCGCCAGCAGGGCGAGCAGCGAGGCCACCGCGAACGCGGCGGCGAACTGGTACTCGTTGTAGAGGATCTCGACGTGCAGCGGCAGCGTGTTGGTCTCGCCGCGGATGTGCCCGGACACCACCGACACCGCGCCGAACTCGCCCATCGCGCGTGCGTTGGTGAGGATGACGCCGTACAGCAGGCCCCACTTCACGTTGGGCAGGGTGACGTGCCAGAAGGTCTGCAGGCCGTTGGCGCCGAGCACCACCGCGGCTTCCTCTTCCTCCTTGCCCTGCGCCTGCATCAGCGGGATCAGCTCGCGGGCGATGAAGGGGAAGGTCACGAACACGGTGGCGAGCACGATGCCCGGCACCGCGAAGATGATCTTCACGTCGTGCTCCGCCAGCCACGGCCCGAACCAGCCCTGAGCGCCGAACACCAGCACGTAGATCAGGCCGGCGATCACCGGCGACACCGAGAAGGGCAGGTCGATGAGCGTGATCAGGAAGTGCTTGCCGCGGAACTCGAACTTGGCGATCGCCCACGCCGCGCACACGCCGAACACCAGGTTCAGCGGCAGCGCGATCGCCGCGGCGAGCAGGGTCAGGCGCAGCGCGGACAGCGCGTCCGGGTCGACCAGCGCGCTGGCGTAGGTCTCCCAGCCCTTGCGCAGCGCCTCGACGAAGACCGCGATCAGCGGCATCAGCAGGAACACCGCGAAGAAGGTGAGGGCGGTGCCGAGGATCAGCCACTTCACCAGCGCCGTCTCGCGCGTCGCCGCGCGCGCCTCGAAGCGCGTCTGACCGATGGCCTGGGCCGCGCCCAGGCGGAGTGTGGTGGCGCCGGCCATGTCAGCGGTCCCTCCCGGTTCGTTTGGCGGTCCACGCCTGCAGGCCGTTGATGAGCAGCAGCAGGGTGAAGGACAGGATCAGCATCACGGTGGCGATCGCGGTGGCGCCGGTGTAGTCGTACTGCTCGAGCTTGGTGATGATCATCAGCGGGGTGATCTCCGACACCATGGGGATGTTGCCGGCGATGAAGATCACCGAGCCGTATTCACCCACCGCACGCGCGAAGGCGAGCGCGAAGCCGGTCAAGAGCGCCGGGAACACGATCGGCAGGATGACGTGGCGGAAGGCCTGCCAGCGCTGCGCGCCGAGGCTGGTGGCGGCTTCTTCGAGTTCGGTGTCGAGGTCTTCCAGGATGGGCTGCACCGTGCGCACCACGAAGGGCAGGCCGATGAAGACCAGCGCCACCAGCACGCCGAGCGGCTTGAACGCGACCTGGATGCCGAGCGGCTCGAGGAACTGGCCGATCCAGCCGTTCTTCGCGTACAGCGCGGTCAGCGCGATGCCGGCCACCGCGGTGGGTAGCGCGAAGGGCAGGTCGACCAGGGCGTCGATCAGCTTCTTGCCGGGGAAGGAGTAGCGCACCAGCGCCCATGCCAGCATCAGCCCGAACACGGCGTTGATCGCGGCGGCGAGCAGGGACATGCCGAAGGACAGCTTGTAGGAGGCCACCACCCGCGGTGCGGTGACGACGTTCCAGAACTCGGCGAAAGTCAGCTCGGCCGTCTTCAGGAACACCGCCGCGAGCGGGATCAGCACCAGCAGCGACAGGTAGGCGAGGGTGTAGCCGAGCGTGGGCCCGAAGCCGGGCAGTACGCGGAAGGTCTTGGCGGTGGACATCAGCCTTGCTCCACGATCGGCTCGAAGCGGTGGGCGTGGCGGGCCTCGCGACCGTCTCGGCGATTGGCCCGGCGCGTGGCGCTGGCGCGGCAGCGGACGGGTATCGGGCGGGCTTTGCGAGCCATGTCGGACTCCTTTCAAAGGGGATGAAAGCGAGTCTAGTCAGTTGCTGCAGGGCAAAAAAATAATAAAAACCGCGTTGCTTATTCGCTTTTCTGCTAATCGAACCCTCGTGCGATCCGGCTGGCCAGCGTCCTGCGGCGAATGGCGCGGCTTCGTGTGGTGCGGACTCCTCCCGCGCGACGGTCACTCGTCCGCGCCGCTGCTTGCATACAATGCGGGTCCCGCCTTGGGGCCGGTCCCGGCCCGAGCTGGCGAGACCTGATCAAGGAGCACGTAGTGACGGACTTCTTCGGCAATTTCCTGCTGGCGCTGCTGCTGGTCGGGCTGATTCGCTTTCTCTACGCCGTCTGCGCGCTGCTCGTGCGCACCCGCGATGGTGGAAACATCGCCTTCGCGATCGCCTTGCCCGTCGCGCTGCTCTACATCGCGGTGCGCAATCCCGTGCCGGTCGGCAGCTGGGCGGGGCTGGGGGCCGGCACGGTCCTCGGTGCGGTGCTGCTGCTGGCGTTCGCACGCTGGAGACGTCGATCCTGAGAGGGGGCGGCGCGGGCCTGGTCTGCGGGCCAGGATAACTAAGCAGAATTTCTTCTTTCAGTTTCGGGGGCGGATCAGCGAGCATCCGCCTCGTTCAACCCCTGCGGAGAGAACCGACATGCCCATCGCAACTCGCGCACTCGCGGCCCTTGCGGCCGCTGCTGCGCTCGCTTTGCCCTTTTCGGTGCAGGCCGCGCCCGACGATCGCCCTGTGCGCGTATGGGCGGCCGCCTGCGCGGCCTGCCACGGCACCGACGGTCACGCCCAGGCCGGCATGACGAGCCTTGCAGGACGGAACGCCGACGAGCTCTACACGCTGCTCATCGAGTTCAAGCGCGATGTGCGCCCGGCGACCGTCATGCATCAGCATGCCAAGGGCTACACGGATGAAGAACTGCAACGGCTGGCGCAGTGGTTCGCCGCCCAGGCAAAGCGCTGAGGAGGCGGGCATGAGCACAATCGATCGTCGCGGTTTCATCCGGTCGGCCGGTGGCCTGGCCCTTGCGCTCGGTGCCGGCGTGGGCGTCGGCGCATGCGCGACCCCCGTCGGCCGCGCCGCGCCGGGGCGCGTCGTCGTCATCGGCGGCGGCTTCGGCGGCGCCACCGCCGCCAAGTATCTGAAGAAGTGGGAGCCCCGCCTCGAGGTGACCCTGGTCGAGCGCAACCAGAACTTCGTCTCCTGCCCGATCAGCAACCTGGTGCTGGCGGGTGTCAAGCGGATCGAGGACATCACCCTCGCCTACGATGGCCTGGCCCGGTACGGCGTGCGCCTGGTGCGCGACGAGGCGGTGGCCATCGACGTGGACAAGCGCGAAGTCCGTCTGGCCAAGGGCGATCCGCTGCCCTGGGACCGGCTCGTCGTCGCGCCCGGCATCGACTTTCTCTACGAGCAGATCCCGGGCCTGAACAACGCCGACGCCCGGCAGCAGGTGCTGCACGCGTGGAAGGCCGGTGCGCAGACCGTGGCGCTGCGCAAGCGCCTGGAAGAACTGCCGGATGGCGGGGTCTTCGCGATCTCGATCCCCAAGGCGCCCTACCGCTGCCCGCCCGGGCCTTACGAACGCGCCAGCGTCGTCGCCCACTACTTCAAGCAGCACAAGCCGCGCTCCAAGGTGCTGATCCTGGACGGCAACCCCGAGATCACCTCCAAGAAGGCGCTGTTCCTGCAGGCCTGGGAGGAGCGCTACAAGGGCATCATCGAATATCGCCCCGACAGCGTGCTGCAGGACTTCGACGTGCGCGCCAATGTCGGGAAGTTCGAGTTCGAGAGCGTCCGCGCCGAGCTCTTCAACGTCATCCCGCCGCAGCGCAGCGGCCTCATCGCCAGCCCCTTCGCCAATGTGGGCGGGCGCTGGGCGGGGGTCGATTTCCGCAGCTTCGAGTCGACCGCGGTGCCGGGCGTGCACCTGATCGGCGATGCCATCGCCACCGCGCCCGGGATGCCCAAGTCGGGCTTCATGGCCAACAACCACGCCAAGGTGGCGGCGGATGCGGTCATCGCCAGCCTCACCGGGCTGGAGCCGAACCCGACGCCGATCATCGCCAACACCTGCTACAGCTTCGTCTCCGACCGCGACGTCGTGCACGTGGCGTCGATCCACAAGTTCGACACGCAGGAGAACACGCTGCTGCCGGTCAAGGGCGCGGGCGGGCTGTCGGCAGTGGCCAACGATCTGGAAGGCAAGTACGCGCTGGCGTGGGCACGCAACATCTGGGCCGACGCCTTGACCTGACAGGTGGGCCCGATCGGGCCCGTGCATGAGGAGACCAGAAAATGGATCAAGATCCGGGCGGACCATCGCGCGCGCTGGCGGAGCGTACCCGAGTCTTTCTGGACCGCCTGCCACTGGCGCGGGATGGCGGGCGGCGACTCCGCCGTCTGCCGGAAGGTGGTGTGGTCGGCGACTGGTTCGGCTGCGAGTTGTCGAGTGTCTTCCAGCCTATCGTCATCCCCGGCACCGGGGCCATCACGGGCTACGAGGCCTATCTGCGCATCCTGGGCAGCGGCGAGCGGTCGCTTTCGCCGTGGACCCTGTTTTCGGCCAACGCCGACGACGACCGCCTGATTGCGCTCGATCGTCTGGCGCGTACCGCGCATGCGCTGAACTTCGTGACCTCGGTGGACCGCGACAGCCTGTTGTTCCTCAACGTGCACGGGCGCCTGCTCGCCGCCGTCAGCGGCGATCACGGTGCCGCGTTCCGCAAGGTGGTCGATGCCCTCGGCCTGGCGCCGGAGCGCATCGTCATCGAAACGCCGCTCGCTGCCAGCAGCCAGCCCGAGCTGCTCGCCTTCGTGCTGCGCAACTACCGCAACAATGGTTTCCAGGTGGCGATCAACGTCGATTCGCCGATGCAGTGGCAAGCGCTCTCCAGTCTGGTGCCGGCTCAGTTCGTCAAGATCGACAGCGCGCGACTGTTCATTGCCGACGACTGGCGGGCGCGCCTGGAATGGCTGGCAACGCTGCGCGAGCGTGCGGACATCGTCGTCACGCGGCTGGAGCGCAAACTGGACGGTGCCCTGCCCGAGGGCGTGCACCTCCAGGGCCATGCCTATGGCCTGCCGGCGCAGCGGGCGGCGATCATGCGCGCCGAACGCCATGTGCTGGACCGCTTCGCCTTCTGAGTCACCGAGAGTCGAGCAATGGCCGCATCGTGTCCGCAGGAAATCTTCATCATTGGCGGTGGCTTCAGCGGTACGCTCACCGCCGTCCATCTGCTGCGCGAGGCGAGGCCGGGGCAGTTGCGTGTCACGCTGATCGAACAGCATCGGCGTGCCGCGCGCGGGTTGGCGTACCGCATCTGGGACGACAGCATGCTGCTCAACGTGCCGGCGGGCAACATGAGCGCGCTCGCCGATGAGCCGGGGCATTTCCTCGCCTACTGTCGCGACATCGATCCCGCGTTCAATGAGGGATCGTTCGTGCCGCGGCGGCTTTTTGGCGACTATCTCGAGCACACGCTGCAGGTCGCCGAGCGGGGGAGCCGCACGCCCTTCACCCGCATTCGCGCCCAGGCCGTTGCGGTACGCCGAAAACAGGCCTCGCCACTTCTGCAGATCGAACTGGACGATGGCGTCACGCGGCAGGCCGATCAGGTGGTGCTTGCACTCGGGCATCTGGGCGCGCAGCCCTTGCACTTCGCCGATGCCCTCGCCGGCTCGAGTCGCTATATCGGCAACCCATGGGATTATGCGGCGATGGACCAGATCCCCGCGGGCGGACCTGTTGTGGTCCTTGGCACCGGACACACCGCGATCGATGCCCTGTTTCGTCTCACCAGTCGGGACGATGAGCGCAAGGTGTTTCTGCTGTCGCGACGTGGTTTGCTGCCAAAGGGCCACCGTACGCTTCCGCAACCGCCGCCAACGACGACTTTCCCGGGCTATCTCGAAGACCTGCCGCCGACCACCTTTGCCTACTTGCGAGCCATACGGCGCCAGGTCCGCCTTCGGCAGCGCCAGGGCTGCAACTGGCGCGACGTCGTCAACGCCTTGCGCCCGCATACGCCGGAGATCTGGCGCCGCCTGCCGGAGATGGAGCGCCGGCGTTTTCTCTCGCGTGTAGGCCCGTGGTGGGACATCCATCGCCATCGCCTGGCACCCACCGCTTACCGGCGCCTGCGCGGAATGCTGGCGTCCGGTCAGGCCGCGGTCGTTGCGGGGCAGGTTCTGCAGATGCACGAGCACGGACCGGGCGTGCGGGTCATCGTCAGGCCGCGTGGCGGGAGCGAGGCGCGCGAGTGGGACGTCGCCGCGGTGGTGAACTGCACCGGGCCTGACTACGACATCGACCGTCTCACCGCTTCGCCCTTGGTCGCACAACTGCGCGACGAGGGCTACGTGCGCGCGGATCCTCTGCACATCGGCATCGATGTGGACGCCGGCTACCATGTGGTCGGTGCAGACGGTCTCAAGGTCTCGGGCCTGCACTACGTCGGGCCCATGCTTCGCGCGCGCTACTGGGAGGCCATCGCGGTGCCCGAACTGCGGCGACACGCGCACAACCTGGCGCGTCACCTGCTGACGCCGGGGCAGGCATGAGCCACAAGTAGGCGGCTTCTTCCTGCCGGCGCAGGGCCCCTCAGAGCAGGGCCCCTCAGAGCAGGGCCCCTCAGAGCAGGGCCTGAACGAGCCCGACGGTGGCGCATGCCGCAATCACCTTCATGACATCCTGCTTGTACTTCCACAGCGCGATGAAGGCCGCTGGCGAGATCAGCGCGTAGAGCCACTCGAAGCCGCCGCAGAACGGTGCGGCTTCGGTCGCGCGCGGGAAGATCACGTGCCAGCCGAAGAACGGCGCCAGGTTGAGGATCACCCCCACCACGGCGGCGGTGATGGTGTCAGCTCACGAAACGGAAAGAATCGTTCGTCAGGGCGCGCCATGTGCTTACGCACAAGCACTCTCAAGAGGAGGGTTTCTCGTACTTCCGAAACGCGCGCCAGAGTGCAAAGTCATAGGCGATCTTGAGCAGCCCGCAGGTCACCAGCGGCGCCGCCAGCCAGCCGGCGGCGAACAGGGCACCGCCGATGGCGGGGCTCGCTGCAGCGGCGAGGCTCCTGGGAACGGTGGTGAAGCTCGCCGCTGCGGCGCGCTCGGACGGCGTCACCACCGCCATGACGAAGGCCGAGCGCGTCGGCACGTCCATCTGCGACAGGGCGCTGCGCAGGAACAGCAGCGCGAGCGCCTCCGGCAGGCTATCGGCGAAGGCAGCGAGGATCAGGCAGACGCTCGACGGGATGTGGGTAAACACCATCGTGTTGATCAGGCCAATGCGGCGCGCCACCCAGGGGGCGGCGAGTTGGGAGCCGGCCGACAGCAGCCCGGCCCAGAAGAAGAACTGGCCGGCGGCGGCGAGCGAGAGGCCGAAACGCTCGAACAGCCAGAGCGCGAGCAAGGTATTGACGATCAAGCCTCCGGCGAAGGCATCGACCGAGAACAGCGCCGCCAGTTTGACCACGATGCCGCGCGAAGGCCCCAGCGGCGCGGGCGACGCATGCTCATGCACGGGGTGGTCCGGCAGGGCGCGATACAGGACGAAGATCGCGACGCCGGTTAGCCCGTAGGCGACGAACATCAGGCGCAACGCGTCGATCGGGGCCAGGCCGGCATCCGTCAACACTTGCGGGATCACTGTCGCCAGCGAACCGGTCGCGGCACACAAGGCGCCGACGAAGGTGTAGCGCGCGAACAGGAACGTGCGCGCCTCGCCTTGCGCCGATTCGGCCAGCCGCGCATGCTCCAGCGGCAGGAAGACGCTGACGTCGCCGGAGCTCGGGTTCATCGTACCGACGAAGGCGACGATCAGCAGCGGCCAGAAGGCGCCGATACCGCCCAGGCCGGCCAGCAGCAGACCCGTGGCGGCCATCAGGCAAGCAGCGGCGAGGAGTAGCCGGCGCTGCGGGAAACGATGTCCCCACTGCCCGACGGCCAGGGTCGCCAGCGCCGATCCGAGCAGGGTGACGGTGCTGATCAGCCCGACCTCCCACGTGCCGAACCCGAGCGTGAGCAGATAAACCGGCAGCAGAATGGCCACAAAGCCGTCGGTGAAGGCCCGCAGGGCGCGGCCGATCAGCAGCAGGCGCGCCTCGGGCGCGGTTCCCGCGGGCAGCAGCATCATTTCAAACAGCGCAGGCGAGGGACCTTCTTCAGCACGTCGCCAGCCGGCACGTAGAGGAACTCGGGAGCCTCATCGATGAAGCGCGTGACCAGCCAGGGGCAGGCGATCCGGTCGATCTTGGGGCGTTCGCGGGTGACCCATTGCATGTTCCATCCTCCATTTCTGGAAATGCGGCGGAGTCGTCACGCCAGGTACGTGTAAACGAGGCCGATGGCGGCGCAGGCGCCGATCACTTTCATGATGTCCTGCTTATACTTCCACAGCGCGATGAAGGCCGCCACCGAGATCAGCGCGTAGAACCACTCGAAGCCGCCGGAGAACGGCGCGGCGTCGGTGGCATGGGGGAAGATCACGTGCCAGCCGAAAAAGAGGGCCAGGTTGAGAATCACGCCCACCACGGCGGCGGTGATGCCGGTGAGCGGCGCGGTGAACTTCAGGTTGCCGTGGGTGGATTCCACCAGGGGTGCGCCGGCCAGGATGAAGACGAAGCTGGGCAGAAAGGTGAAGAAGGTGGCCACCGAGGCGCCCACGAACCCTGCCAGCAGCAGGGCGTCGGGACCGAAGATCTCCTTGGTCCACGCGCCGACGAAGCCGACGAAGGACACCACCATGATGAGCGGCCCCGGCGTGGTTTCGCCCAAGGCCAGGCCGTCGATCATCTGCGTGGCGGTCAGCCACTGATAGTGTTCGACACCGCCCTGATAGACATAAGGCAATACCGCGTAGGCGCCACCGAAGGTGACGAGTGCCGCCTTGGTGAAGAACTCCCCCATGTCCTGCAACACCGGGTGGCCCAGCAAGGCCATGGCCACCGCCCAGATCGCCAGCGCCATCACCAAGAGGGTGATGAGATAGGACCAGCGAAAGCGCGTATGGGCGATGGGCGGGGTGTCGTCGTCGATGAGGGCCGGCCCGTAATTCTTGTCCGAGGCGCCGTGCCCGCCGCCGACCTTGAATTTGTCCGGGGCCACCTTGCCGCCGATGAAACCCAGAATGCCGGCCGCGACGACAATGTAGGGAAAGGGCACGCGGAAGACGAAGATCGCGATAAAGGACAGGGCCGCCAGCGCCCACAGGATGTTGTTCTTCAGCGCGCGCGAGCCGATGCGCCAGGCGGCGAACACCACGATGGCCACCACCGCCGGCTTGATGCCGTTGAACACCCCCTGCACGAAGGTGAGATCGCCGAAGGCCAGATAGACGTACGTGAGCGCCGCGAGGATGAAGAGAGAAGGCAGCACGAACAGGACGCCGGCGACGATACCGCCCCAGGTGCGGTGCAGCAGCCAGCCGATGTAGATGGCGAGTTGCTGCGCCTCGGGACCGGGCAGCAGCATGCAGTAGTTGAGGGCGTGCAGGAAGCGGTGCTCGGAGATCCAGCGCCGTCTCTCCACCAGCTCCTGATGCATGATGGCGATCTGCCCGGCGGGGCCGCCGAAGCTGATGAAGCCGAGCTTCAGCCAGTACAGGAAGGCCTCGCCGAAGGTGGGAAGGGCGGGGCGCTGTTGCGGCGGGGGTGCGGCGTTCATTTTGCGGAGCCCTCATTGATTGGCCGCGATGGTCGCTGAATCAGCGCGTCACGGGGGCGCCCCACCCCTCCCGGAGCGCTCAGCGCTTGTGCAGCCAGTGCTGGTAGAGCCAGCGCGCGGCGTAGTCGAGCGCGAAACCCAGTGCGCCGATGATCAGGATCGCCGCCATCAGATCCGGATAGGCGAGGCGGTCGCGGGCGTCGAGGATGAAGTAGCCCAGACCGGCCGACACGCCGAGCATCTCCGCCGGCACCAGGATGATCCAGATGATGCCGATCGCCAGCCGTACCCCGCTCAGGATGTGGGCAACGATGCCGGGGAGTACGACGCGGAAGATCGTCTCGGAGCGTGTTGCCGACAGGCTGCGCGCCAGCATCAGCCAGTTGCGGTCGAGCTGGGCGACGCCTGCCGCCGTGTTGAGCAGGATCGGCCATACGGCAGCGAAGGCAAGCAGGAAGTACACCGGCGCATCGCCCACCCCCAGCACCATCACCGCAATCGGCATCCACGACAGCGGCGAGATCATGCGCAGGAACTGGAACAGCGGCGTGGTCGTGTGCGCGAACGCCCGTGACACTCCGGTGAGGATGCCCAGTGGCACGCCGATGGCGAGCGCCACCGCGAGACCAACGGCAACCCGCTGCAGGCTGACGCCGATGTGATCCCACATCAGCGGATCAACGACCAGGCGGCCCAGGGCGCGCAGCGCTTCCACCGGGGCGAAGTTTGCGAGGATCGGCGTCTCGGTCGCCAGCAGCAGCGTGGTCGCTGCCCAAAAGGCGGCAACCAGCCCGAGGCCGAGCACAGGCAGTATCAAGGGTGCAGACATGCGCTTCAGGCCACGATGGTTTCTTGCCGCAGCAGGTTGGCTGGCAGACCGAAGGCCTGCGGGCCGCCCACCGCGGCGATCGCCTCGCGCACGAAGCGCTCATCGACCAGATCGCGGGCAACGAAGGCGGGGTCCAGCTTGGCCAGGAAGCTGGCATCGCCCTCGACCTTGGTGGTGAGCAGACTGCGCACCAGTTCTTCCGTGTAGGACGGGAAGGGGTAGGGCTGGAAGTCGACACGGCGCTGGTGCCAGCCCTTGTTGCGGGCGACGCCGCTGTCCTCGTAGGCCGTGTAGTCGGTGGCGGACAACACCTTGGCCAGCACCTCGACCGAGTGCGGCGTGTAGCGGTTGTCACCGGAGGTGGCAAGCAGCTTGGCGGCGTCGAGCTGGTTGCTGCGCGTCCACAGTTGCGCCTTGACGATGGCGGTGGTGACGCGCTGCGCCCACTGCGGGCGCTCGGCGATGTCGCGCTCCGCAAGAAAGGTCACGCAGCAGGCGTGGTCCTTCCACACGTCGCCGGAGAAGCGCAGCACCTTGCCCACTCTGTTGATCTCCGCCGCGGCGTTGAACGGGTCGGCGACGATGAAGCCGGCGATGCCCTTGCCCGCCAGCGCCGACACCATCTCCGCCGGCGGCAGCACGACCAGGTTGACCTCGTTGGCCGCGATCGAACTGCCGCGCGGCCGGGTCACCGCGGTCAGGCCGTTCGCAACCAGCAGCTTCTGCAGCAGGATGTTGTGGATCGAGTACCAGAACGGGATCGCCACCGTCTTGCCGCCGAGGTCCGCCACCGTGTTGATGTCATGCGCGACGGTGAGCGCCGAGCCGTTCATGTGGTTCCAGGCCACCACCTTGGCCGGGAACCTGGTGCCATAGCGCACCCACAAGGTCGTCGGCGACAGCAGGTGGATGACGTTCACCTGGCCGGAGACGAAGGCCTCGACGATCTGTGCCCAGCTGCGGAACAGGCGCGGCGCCTCGGTGCGCAGGCCTTCGGCCTCGAACAGCTTGCGTGCATGGGCGACCAGCAGCGGCGTGGCATCGGTGATCGGCAGATAGCCGATCTTCACCGGCACATCGTCGCCCGTACTGGCTTGAGCCATGGCGTCGCCCGCGCGCAGCATGGGCACGGCCAGGCCGGCGCCGGTCAGGGCGGACAGGCGCAGGAAGTCGCGGCGGGTCATGCCGCAGCCGCAGTCGGACGACAGGCAGATGTGCGGGCGGGCGGCGGGGTTGTAATTCATGGTTTCTGGCCCCTGTTCAGGAATGGGTAGGTGTTGGCGCCGCTGCAGATGTGGAGGCAGCGCCCTCAATCGTCGCGCGCAGGGCGGCCAGGATCTGCATCCGCAGCGTGGTGACCGCTTCGGCGTGGTCCTCACGCGGATGCGGGATGTCGACGGCCCACTCGCGGTGGATGTGGCCGGGCTTGCCGGCCATCAGCAGGATGCGGTCGGCCACCAGGATGGCTTCGTCGATGTCGTGGGTCACGAGCAGCACTGCCGCATGCCAGCGGTGCACGACGTCCACCAGCAGGCGCTGCATCTCGGCACGGGTGATCGCATCCAGCGCCGAGAAAGGCTCGTCGGCGAACAGCAGCTCCGGCTCGCGTGCCAGGGCGCGGGCCAGCGCGACGCGCTGGGCCTGCCCGCCCGACAGCTCGGCGGGCCACGCCTGCTCGCGTCCGGCCAGCCCCACGGCGGCCAGCGCCGCGTGCACGCGCGCCTTGCGGGCGGACGCGGCGATGGCGGGCTGGTGCTTGAAGTCGAGGCCGAAGCTGGCGTTGTCGAACACGTTCAGCCATGGCAGCAGGCTGGCCTGCTGGAACACCAGCGCACTGCGCGGATGCGGGCTACTGAGGGCTTGGCCAAGAAAGCGCACGTCACCGCTGCTTGCCGCCTCCAGCCCGGCGAGCACGCGCAGCAGGGTCGATTTGCCGCAGCCACTGCCGCCAAGCAGGCAGACGATCTCGCGCCGGCCGATGCCGAGCGAGACGTCCGCGAAGGTCGGGGCGGATTTCGCGTAGGCGAAACACAGGCCCTCGGCGTCGAGCACCCGTTCCCGCGCGGCGTTGATCGCCAAGGTGGTCGCCAGCGGCTGCGGCGCGTTCATGCTGCGCAGGCTCCGGCCTGCCTGGCGAGTTCGCCCTGCAACTGCGTCAGGCTGGGGGTGATGACCGGGATGAAGGCGCCTTCCACCCAGCGCCGCGCGAAGTCGCGATGCTGGTCGCGCAGGTAAGCCCGCCCACCACTGGCGTCGAGCTCCAGGCCCAACGCGGTCTGGGCGATCTCGGCGAGGCGGATGCGAATTCGGAACAGCGCCGCCGGCTCGCTCACGAAGCGGCCGCTCGCCAGACCCTCGCGCACGGCGCCCACGAGTCGCTCCAGTTCGGCCGACACTTCGCCGACGCGCGGCAGCAGGATGGCGTGCGCGCCCTTGCCCTGCTCGGCAGCGGTGCGTAGCGCGATGCGTGCGAGGCCGATCGACATGCCCAGTTGCAGCGACAGGAAGGCCGGACGCACGCCGGGGCAGAAGCTGCGCGCGTCTTCGTGCAGCACATGCTCCGGCCCGATATCGGCGGCGCGAATGTCGATGGCCGCGGTGTTGCTGCCACGCAGCGCGACCAGATCGAGGTCTGCGCTGCGCGTCACGCCGGACTCGCTGTCGGTGATGGCGACCACCATCGGTGCCGCCCCGTCGCTGCGCGCGACTGCGGCGGCGACGATGAAGCCGGCCTTGCGCAGGTTCGTCACCCAGGGCAGCCGGCCGTCGAGTTGCCAGCGCTCCCCCTTGGCCGTGGCGTTCAACTGCAGCGACTCGATGCCGGAGAGGAACTTCATCGCGTTCGACAACCCGGTGGCGCCGGCGAACTCGCCCGCGAGCAGCGCCGGCAGCCAGCGCTCGCGCAGCGCCGCGTTGGGCGACTGCAGCAGGTACTCGATGAAGGTGCGCTGCCCCCAGCACACGAAGGCGGCGGTCAGCGAGCGCTCGGCGATGGCGGCGATTGCCTCGACGCCGTCGAAGGTGTCGCCGCCGTCCCCGCCCAGCGCCTGCGGCACGCCGATGCGAAACAGCCCGCGCCGGCCCAGCTCCGGAACGAGCTGGTCGGCGTCGGCGTTGCCAAGGTTGTAGGCCTCGGCGTTGATAGAGAACCAGCTCAGGTCTGCGTCGACCGCATCAATGCGCGCATTCATGGTTGCAGCACTCCGGGGCGGAAGTCCTGCAACTGCGGGTTGATCTCGCTTGCGGCGAGGTTGTTGGCGAAGTTGCACAGCGTCGCCAGGCTGATGCCGAGCACCACTTCCAGCGCCTGCGCCTGGGTGAAGCCGGCGTCGAGGAAGGCCTTCAGCTCGCCATTGCCGACGTTGCCGCGGCTGACGATCACCGCGCGGGTAAAGGCGACGAGGGCGTCGTAGCGCGCAATGCCGGTGATGCCGCGCTGCTGCAGGGCGACCACCGTGGCGCGGTCGAAGCCGGCCTTCTTGAGCGCGATCGCCGAGTGGCCGCTGACGCAGAACTCGCAGCCATGCACGCTGGCGGCGGTGATCTGCACCACCTCGCGCTCGGCCAGGGTCAGGCTGGCGCGGCCATTGATCTCGCCGACGGTGAAGTAGGTCTCCACCGCGGTGGGCGCGTTGGCCAGCACGCCGATCAGGTTGGGCACGAAGCCGTTGTTGCCGAGCGCTCGTTCGATGAAGGGGCGGCTGGCTTCCGGGGCGGTTTCGAGGTTTTGCAGGGGCAGACGGGACATGGGGTTCGATCCGGATCGGGAAACGGACGCAATTGTGCTGAGCCTGCGCGACGGACCGAACCAAGAAGATCTGCTTTGCTTATCAGCGGCGAGCGCATATCCATATTGACTCTGGCGCGGTGCCGGCCACCTCCGGGATGGTCCGCAGGCGGTGGCCGGTCGCCCCAGGGGCTTGGTCAATCGCCGCCGTGTCGTTACAGCCCGAACAGCCGCGCCGCGTTGCCGTACAGCGCCTTGTCCAGCGCCGACTCGCGCAGGCCCAGCTCGAGGAAGTCGCCGATCGACTGGCGGATCGGGCGGAAGGGGTAGGACGAGCCGAACAGGAACTGATCCGCCATGAAGCCGTTCGCCGCCTCCACATAGGCCTTGCTACCGGCGACGAAGAGGTACATGTCGGGCACGAGGTGGATGTTCTCGTAGCGGAAGGCGAGGCCGATCGCCTGCGCCACGTTCGGCCACCAGCCGTGGTAGCTCACGATCGGCAGTTGCGGAAACGCCCGCGCCACGTTGGCCAGCGGCGCCGGGTCGTTGAAGCGCGGGTCGGGCGTGGTCGGGCCGGTCATCAGGAACACCGGCACGCCGAGCTGCGCGCACACCTCGTAGATCGGAAAGTACGCCGGGTCATCGACGTGGTGGGCGGGGCTGCCGAAGCCCGGTTCGATGTCGATGCCCGCCAGCCCGAGGTCGCGGATCGCGCGCTCGGCCTCCTCCACTGCGGCACGCCCCTGGATCACCGGATCGACGCCGGCGATGCCGAGCAGCTCGTCATGGCCGTGCGTGATGCGGTGGATCAGTTCGCTCGGCAGGTGCTGCGACGGCGTGTGGCGACCGACCACGACGGCCTTGCTCAGCCCCGCGTCGCGCACTTCGGCGAGGAAACCCTCCTGTGTGTGGGAACGCGTGAAGTGCTCGTCGCTGCCGCGTGTGCCCACGCGCCGGTTGAGCCAGCGCGCGGTATCGTATTCGGGTGTGCCCGGCGTGGCCCCGAAGAAGTCGTGCAGGAAAGCCGGCCGGCAGCGCATGTCGATGACTTTCATGCCGCCGCCTTCACCGCTGCCGGGGTCCTGACCGTGCTCTGGTCGAACGGGCCGCCGGTGATCACCTGATCCTGGATCGTCACCGGCGCCTTGCCTGGCAGCAGCGGGAACACCAGCTCGGCGAAGCGCCAGGCTTCCTCGAGATGCGGATAGCCGGAGAGGACGAAGCTGTCGACGCCCAGATCGGCATATTCCCTGAGGCGCGTCGCCACGGTGTGCGGATCGCCCACCAGCGCCGTGCCCGCACCGCCGCGCACCAGGCCCACGCCCGCCCACAGGTTGGGGCTGACCTCGAGCTTGTCGCGCCGGCCGCCGTGCAGCGCAGCCATGCGGCGCTGGCCTTCGGAATCCATCGTCGCGAAGCGCGCCTGCACCTTGGCGATGGTGTCATCGTCGAGGCGGCTGATGAGCTTGTCGGCCTCGGCCCAGGCTTCCTCGTTGGTCTCGCGCACGATCACGTGCAGGCGGACGCCGAAGCGGACCTTGCGCCCGCGCTTCGCCGCACGCGCACGCACGTCGGCGATCTTCTCGGCCACCGCCGCGGGCGGCTCGCCCCAGGTCAGGTAGGCGTCGACATGCTCGGCCGCGAGGTCGTGGGCGGCGTTCGACGAGCCGCCGAAATACAGCGGCGGGTAGGGTTTCTGCAGCGCGGGAAAGAGCAGTTGCGCGTCCTTCACCTTGTGATGTCCGCCCTCGTAATCGACCGTCTCGCCCTGCAGCAGTCGGCGCCAGATGGTGAGGAACTCGCTCGCCTCGTCGTAGCGCGCGTCGTGGTCGAGGAAGATGCCGTCGCCGGCCAGCTCCGCGGAGTCGCCGCCCGCCACCACGTTGAGCAGCAGCCGGCCCCGGGTGGCCTGGTCCAGTGTCGCCGCCATGCGTGCGGCGGCGGTCGGCTTGGTCAGCGCGGTGCGCAGCGCCACCAGCAGCTTGAGCTTGCGCGTCACCGGCGCCACGCTGCCCGCCACCACCCAGGGGTCGAGGCAGCCGCTGCCGGTGGGGATCAGGATGCCGTCGTAGCCCAGGTTGTCGGCGGTCACCGCGATCTGCTGCATGTATTCGATGCTGACCGGGCGGCCGGAGCTGGACTTGCCGAGGTAGCGCGTGTCGCCGGCGGTGGGCAGGAACCAGAAGATGTCGAGACTCATGTCTTTCCCTGTCCTCAGGCCGCTTCGGCCAGTTCGGGTGCCGGCTTCGCGGCAGCAGCCTTCGCCTCAAGCGCTCGCACCAGCGGCAGCACCTTCTCGCCGAAGTAGGCCACCTCTTCCTGGAAGTGCAGGAAGCCGCTCAGCACCAGATCCACGCCGACCGCCTTCAGCGCGACGATGCGCTCGGCGATCTGCTGCGGCGTGCCGATCAGGTTGGTCTTGAAGCCGTCGTTGTACTGCACCAGATCCTGGAAGGTGGACTTGGCCCAGTTGCCTTCGCCTTCCGGGCTCGCCTTGCCGGCCTGCTTCACCGCGTCGCCGAAGGCATTGACCGCCTCCGGGTCGGCCTTGTCGATGATCTCCTGCAGCACCGCCTGCGCCTCTTCCTCGGTGTCGCGGGCGATGATGAAGGCATTGACGCCGACCTTGACCCGGTGCCCGTTGGCGGCCGCCTTGGCGCGGATATCGTCGACCTGCGCCTTGATGCCTTCGACGGTGTTGCCGTTGGTGAAATACCAGTCGGACACCCGGGAAGCCATGTCGCGCGCGGCGCGCGAACTGCCGCCCTGGAAGATCTCCGGATGCGGCCGCTGCAGGGGCTTGGGCTTCAAGGTGTAGTCGTGGAAGCGGTAGAAGTCGCCCTTGTAGGTGAAGTTGTCCTGGGTCCAGATGCCCTTGAGCACCTCGATGAACTCCTGCGAGCGGCGATAGCGCTCGTCGTGTTCCAGCCAGGGCTCGCCGATGCCGTGGAACTCGCCACGGAACCAGCCCGACACCACATTGACCGCCACGCGGCCGCCGGTGAGTTGGTCGATGGTGGCGATCTGCTTGGCCAGCACCGCCGGATGCCACGGCCCGGGCAGCACCGCGGCGATCACGCGCAGCTTCTCGGTCGCGGCCAAGAGCGCATGGCTGATCGCCACCGACTCGTGCTGGTATTCGGCGCCATAGCCGGCGGTGAAGCGGATCTGCGACAGGGCGTAGTCGAAACCTGCGTTCTCGGCGATCTGCGCCAGCTTGCGGTTGTAGTCGATGTCCCAGCTCGTGCGCTGCTCGATCTTGCTGACGACCAGCCCGCCACTGACGTTGGGCACCCAGTAGGCGAATTTGATGTTGTCGCGACTCATGCTCGTTTTTCCTTGACGGTGAATGGGGGGGTCAGGCGGCAGCGCGCGCGTTCTTGTGCACGCTCGACAGGGCTGGGACGCGGGGGCGCAGGAAGGGCCGCGCGCGCTCGGCGGCGAGGTCGATGCGCGCCTGCAGCGCCGGGCTGGTGATCTGGTAGTCCTGGATCTCGGCTTCGCTGCCATACACGCCGATCGGCAGGGTGTGGGCCTGGAAGAAGCTGAACAGCGGGCGGAGTTGGTGCTCGATGACCAGCGCGTGGCGGTCGCTGCCGCCGGTGGCGGCAAGCAGCACCGGCACGTCGATCAGCGCGTTGTGGTCGACGAAGTCGAACAGGTGCTTGAACAGGCCGGTGAAGGAGGCCCGATACACCGGGCTCGCTACCGCCAGGAAGTCCGCCGATTCGATCGCGGCGATGTCGGCCTTGACGTCGTCGGGCAGTTGCGAGGGGTAGAGCGCTCCGGCCAGCTTGGGGCCGACGGTGCCGAGTTCGATCAGGCGCACGTCGATCGGGGCCTGCTCGCCCAAGGCGTCGATCAGGGCCTCGACCACGGTCAGGGTGCGGGAGGGACGTTGCAGACCGCCGGAGACGGCCACGACCTTGATGTGCTTGCTCATGCGTTCACCTTTTTGGGTTGTGTGCGGCGTGCCAGGTTTGGCACTTGCATGAGCATTAGCACGGTGCGTGCCAGATTTTTTGTGCTTGTAAAACAGTGTCTTGACAGCTTCGTGCCGATCCTGCTGCTGGCCGCGCAGCAAACGCCGCAGCGGGCTGCTGCATGGGCAACACGCACGACAACAGATCGGAATGGCGCGTTGCTTGCCTTATCGCGCCAATAAAGATAGTCTTTTGGCGCAGTAGGCATTCATTGCGTCAGAACACCATGCCAAAAAAACTACCTTCCGATCTTGGCGAACGCATCGAGGCGCTCATCGGCGAGCACCCGGATGGGATCAGCACCGATGAATTGCACGCCCTGCTGGCAGGGTGGGTTAGCCGCCGCACGTTGCAGCGACGACTGGCTGAGTTGGTCGAGGCGAGGAAGATCGCCACCCACGGCTCAGGCCCCGGCTTGCGTTACCGGCCACTCGGCGTTGCTGGGGTAGAACTCCACCAGACGGTTTCAGCTTCCGACAAGTCGAGTACCGACGCCGGTCTCAGGGTGTCGCCCGAAGGCGAGGAGATCCGGCGCCAGGTGCGCCAGTCTCGGGAAAAGCGGACGCCTGTCAGCTACCGGCAATCCTTCCTGGAGCAATACACGCCAAACCTGACGGCCTATCTCCCGGAACCCTTGCGCGTGCAGTTGCGCCAGCTCGGCCGTCCCGCCGTCGCAGAGATCGATGCTGCCCCAGCGGGTACGTTTGCCCGTGACATCCTCAACCGCCTGTTGATCGATCTCTCCTGGGCCTCGTCGCAACTGGAAGGCAACACCTATTCACGGCTCGACACCGAACGCCTGATCGAATTTGGCCAGGCCGCGGCCGGCAAGGACGCACTGGAAACCCAGATGATCCTCAACCACAAGGCGGCGATCGAGTATCTGGTGCACGATACCGAACACGTTGGTGTCAATCCGGAAACCATCATCGCCCTGCACGCTTTCCTGTCGGATGGCTTGATGCCCGACCCGGCGGCCTGCGGTCGCCTGCGTACCCGGCCAGTGGAAATCGGCGGCAGCGTCTACCTGCCCATCGCCATGCCGCAGCGAATCGAGGAACTGTTTGCTGTCGTCGTCGGAATGGCCGCCGAAATTCGTGATCCCTTCGAGCAGTCCTTCTTCCTGATGGTGCATCTGCCCTATCTGCACCCCTTCGAGGACGTCAACAAGCGGGTCTCCCGACTTGCCGCGAACATTCCTTTCATCAAGCACAACCTGTCGCCCTTGTCCTTCATCGATGTGCCCGCGGTGGACTACATCGAAGGCCTGCTCGGAATCTACGAACTCAACCGGATCGAGCTGTTGCGCGACATCTTTGTGCGCGCTTACGAGCGTTCCTGCCAGCAATACGTCGCCGTGCGCCAGCAAATGGTGCCGCCGGACCCTGTACGGCTACGTTATCGCCATCAATTGACGGCGCTCATCGCGACCATCGTCCGCAGTGATGCAAGGGCCGAGCCGGCAGTGATCCGCGCTTTGCTTCCCGACACCGTTGCTGCCGAGGACCGGGAGCGCTTCATTGAGCTGGTTGGAGAGGAATTCCGCAGCCTGCATCCTGGGAATGCCATCCGATTCGGACTGCGGCCGCTGGAGTTCGCCGCGTGGCGCGAGCGGAACCCCAGTGCCGACAGACGTTGATCCAGCGAAGTAGTAGGCGTAATCGAGGCGGACTTCGGTGGGCTCGCGCTTCATTTGCCCCGCTGCCCCAGAGGAGCCGGGCTGTTCAAGCGGCCTGCGAAAGCAGGCTCTCATACGGGATCCGCAAGCCATCGTGCAGTCGCTTCACCATGCGCAGGCTGAGGGGGCGCTTTCGGTTCAGCACCTCGGAAACCCGGCCGCTCGAGCCGATGAACGGTTCGAGGTCTTTCGCCACCAAGCCCTGTTGCTCCATGCGGAACTTGATTGCCTCCACAGGATCTGCAGGGCCGACGGGATAGTGTTTGTTCTCGTAGGACTCGATGAGTGCGACCAGCACCTCCATCTCGTCCGCCTCGGGCGACCCCTCGGCGGCCTGGAAAACGGTCTCGAGGCGCGCGAACGCAGCCCGCAAATCGTCATCGTTACGAATCGGCTTAATATTCATTGACGGTCTCTACATCGATCTTGTCGTAATGCGCATGGGTCCCGACGAACTTGACCCAGGCAATCCCGGCCCGGTACTGCATTTCCACCACCAGTCGGTACTTGTTGCCAGCAATGTTGAACACGACTCGGTTGTTGCCGCAGAAGCTGGCGTTCCGGTACTGCGCCTTGATGTCCTGAGGCGAAGTCCAGTTGGCCTGAGCGGCCTCGTCATACCAACTTTCCAGTGGGCCTTGTGCGTCGTCATACCCCGGACGTTGCCAGAACTTTCGCAAGGTGCTTTTTGCAATGATGCGCATGGATGGATTGTGGCTCCCAAAATGGGAGAAATCAAGCCGCATCCAGGGCGGCCCATAAGGACTTGAATGCAGAAACTCCCGCCACCTTTTGCGCGACGGGAGTTTCGGTTTGTTGCGCCCGGTATGGGCGGAGGGGCGGCGCGGACCAGTCAGCCCGGGCGTTCAACTCCGCTTATTCAGCCTCAGCGCCAGCCGGTCGCCGCCGAACTGGATCACCGTCACCAGCGCCACCAGCAGCACGATCACGGTCAGCATCACGTCGGTGTCGAAGCGCTGATAGCCGTAGCGGTAGGCGAGGTCGCCCAGCCCGCCGGCGCCGATCGCACCCGCCACCGCCGAGGCGTTGATCATGCTCACCAGCGTGATGGTGAACCCGGCGACGATGCCCGGCCGGGCCTCGGGCAGCAGCACGTGCCAGATGATGTGCCAGCGCTTGCAGCCCATCGCCTGCGCCGCTTCGATCAGGCCGCGGTCCACCTCGCGCAGGCTGACCTCGGCGATGCGGGCGAAGAAGGGGACCGCGGCCGCACTCAGCGGCACGATCGCGGCCCACACCCCGTAGCTGGTGCCGACGAGCAGGCGGGTGATCGGGATCATCGCCACCATCAGGATCAGGAACGGAATCGAGCGGACGACGTTCACCACGCTGCCGAGCACGCTGTTGGCCCAGCGCGCCGCGAAGATGCCGTCGCGCGCGGTGGCGACCAGGATCAGCGCCAGCGGGATGCCGAGCAGCAGCGTGATCAGCGACGACACGCCGATCATCACGAAGGTCTCCCAGGCGCCGGTGAGCAGCCGATCAATGAGCAAGGGCGACATAACCCAGTCCTCCCACCTTGTCGGCCAGGCCGCGTGCGCGGCGGATGATGTCCGCGGCCGGTTCGCTCGAATCCACGCTCACCAGCAGATGGCCCTGCGCCCGCCCCTGGATGCGGTCGATGCCTCCATGCACGAGCCGGGTGCCGGCGCCCAGCACGCTGGCGATCGACAGCAGGTCGGGGTCGCGGCGGCTGACGCCGGTGAAGTGCAGGTCGAGCAGCAGCGCGCGCGCTTCCGCGCTGCGCTCGGGGTGGATGCGGCCGTTGAGGTCGTCGGGCAGGTCGTGATGCACGGTGCCGAGCAGGCTGCGCGTGACCTCGTGCTGCGGGTCGCCGAACACCTGCCACACCGGACCTTGCTCCGCCACGCGGCCGCGTTCCAGCACCACCACGCGGTGGCAGATCTCGTGGATCACCTCCATCTCGTGGGTGATCAGCACGATGGTGAGGCCCAGGCGCTGGTTGATGTCGCGCAGCAGCGCGAGGATGGCCTGCGTGCTCTCCGGGTCGAGTGCCGACGTGGCCTCGTCGCACAGCAGGATCTCCGGCTGGTGCACCAGGGCGCGGGCGATGCCCACGCGCTGCTTCTGCCCGCCCGACAACTGCGCCGGATACCTGTCGCGCTTCTCGGTCAGGCCGACCAGCTCCAGCAGCTCGGCCACGCGGCGCTCGATGTCGGCCGCGCTCGCGCCCGCCACCTTCAGCGGCAGGGCCACGTTCTGCCACACCGTCTTCGCCGACATCAGGTTGAAGTGCTGGAAGATCATGCCGACACGCCGGCGCAGGCCGACGAGCTGGCTCTCGTCGAGCGTGGCGATGTCGCGCCCGTCGATCACCACCTTGCCGCTGCTCGGGTCTTCCAGGCGGTTCAGGGTGCGGATCAGCGAGGACTTGCCGGCGCCGCTGCGGCCGATGATGCCGAAGATCTCGCCGCGCCGGATGTCGAGGTCGATGTCTTCCAGCGCGGTGACCGCGCCGCGGCCGGTGTCGTAGGTCTTGCCGATCGCCTCCAGCCGGATGTGGGCGAGCGACTGCTCGATGCGGGTTGCAAGCCGGTCCATGGTGTCAGTGCTCCCAGGCCGCGGTGTAGAACTTGCCGGAATGCTTGTCGAGCGCGGCGCGCACCGCCGGCGAGGTCTGGTAGATGCGCACGAACTTCTGCAGGCGCGGGTCATCCTTCCCTTCCGGACGGGTGACGAACTGCAGCGCATACACCTTCTGGTCCTGGCCGTCGAAGATCAGCGCCTTGGCCGGGTCGATCGTGCCGGCCAGCTTCAGGTAATGCGGCATGCCCTGCGCCAGGTCGAAGTCATCGAGCGCGCGCGCCAGTTGCACCGCTTCGAGTTCGATGATCCTGAGCTTCTTCGGGTTGTCGACGATGTCGGCCTGGGTGGTCTTGTAGCCGGTGCCCGGCTTGAGCCTGATCAGCCCGGCCTTCTCCAGCAGTTGCAGGCCGCGCGCGCCATTGACCGCGTCGCCGGCGATCGCCACCTTGGCGCCCACCGGGATGTCGGCCAGCGCGTTGTGCTTCTTCGAGTACAGGCCGACGTTGTTGATGATGCCGATCGCGGCCGGCACCAGGTTGAAGCCGCCCGCCTTGTTGGCGTTCTCGAGGAAGGGGATGTGCTGGAAGTAGTTGGCGTCGATGTCGCCCTTGGCGACCGTGAGGTTGGGCGTGTTCCAGTCGGTGAACTCGACCAGCTCGACCTTCACGCCCTGTGCGGCGGCTTCCTGCACCGCGACCTCTAGCAGCGTGATGCAAAAGCCGGCGGTACCGCGCCAGCACTGAGGTTCAGGTCGAGTTTCATCGTGACATCGCTTTCCGGAATCGCCTTCGCTCCGCGTTCGAATTGTCTTCGTGGCCGCAAGGGCGACCGCGAAGGCCCGTTTGTGCGCCTGTGCTCATGCCTTCACCTCCGAAACGCTCAATTTCGCGATTCGAAGCAGGTTGTATGCGGCACCGGAAATGAAGGCCGCCATCTGGGTCTTCGCCTGGCCGATGAAACGGGACTTTCGCAATCCGCCGACCGTTTTCAACCAACCGAAGATCTCCTCGACGCGCTTTCGCTTTCGTTGGCTGACCCGGTAGCCCTCGGTTCGGGTGGTTCGCCCATCCAGGCCGGGCGTCTTCCGATCCTTGATGCGCGCGATGTGCGGTCGCACCGCGTGCTCGCGCAGGTGCCCGACAAATTCCTTCACGTGATAGCCCTTGTCGGCGGCGAGCGTCTTGGGGTGAATGTGCCGTCGTCGTGCGCGAGTGAGCAACTGCCGCGCGGCACGGTGCTCGGCCTGGGTCGATTCCGTGATGAGGATATCGACGCACAGCCCATTGCGGTTCTCCATGAGCACATGCCCGCCATAGCTGAGCTTGGCCGGCTGGCCGTTGCCCTTGCGCATGAGTCGAGACTCGGGATCGGTCGTGCTTTGATGTGTGGCGTTCGAGCGCTTCTCGCCCTTGAAGTCGACCATCCCGGTGCCGTCATCACCGTCCTTGGGCGGGGTGCCATCCTTGGGCTTAAAACTCTTGAACGAAGCCCAGGCATCGATCAGCGTGCCGTCGACCGTGAAGTGGTCCGAGGACAGCAGCTTCTGCTTGCGGGCCAGATTGACGACCTCATCGAAGAAGCGTCGGGCCACGTCGGTGGCGACCAAGCGCTCGCGCAGGCGGCTGAAGTTCGACTGGTCCAGCGTCGGGCTCTCGAGATCCATGTCGAGGAACCAGCGGAACAGGATGTTGTAGTCGAGTTGTTCGCAGAACTGCCGGTCCGAGCGAACCGAATACAGCGCAATCAGCAATTGCGCCTTGAGCAGTCGCTCTGGCGGAATCGATGGGCGACCAGTCGAGGAGTACAGCGCGTCCAACTCCCCAGAAATTGCGCCCAGGGCACGGTCGGCCAAACGCTTCACCCGTCGGAGCGGATGATCCGCCGGCACACGCGACTCCGGCGAGAAGTAGTGGAACATCGAGGACTGGGGGTCGAGTTGGCCGCGCATCGTTGCAGGACAAGGAGTCTGGAGATACGTCTATGACAGGCAGCTTTTCGGATCGTTCACAGCCTTTTGCATCACGCTGCTAGCTACGCTATCGACGCCGCCCGTCGCTCAGTCCTCCGGAAGATTGTGGCCGGCATCTCTCAGGGTCTGGGCCCAGCGTCGGATTGTTGCGCGCAGCCTTCGTTGCTGCTGTCCGTCGAGGGGCAGGGTCGGCACCAGCGCCAGTACCTGCGCCGGCGTGGCGTAGCCGTGCTTGAAAAGTGCCATGCAAAATTCGCGATCCTTCTCGCGGCCAGCGCTCGCCTTGGCGAGAAAGAGGTCGAGAACATCAAGGCAATAGCCCACACGGTCATTGGTATTGCCGTTTTGGACTCGATGCACGCGGTGCATCCAGTCCTTTGGCAAGGTGGCAGTATCCGGGCCTACGCCCTGCGCGTAGTAGCCATAGGTCTGGTGAAATTGGGAGCCTTCGCCGATGGCGCCATCGATCTTGTCTGCGAGTTCAGGGGCTTGGAGGGGGTAGATGTCCGCCTCCATTGAGACGGTGAACTCCGCTTCGGGGTTGGGCACCGGACCCAGCATTGATTGGCTTCCGACAATCACGAACTCGTACTGGTCCGTAATGTCGGCGCTGGCGCGGATGATGTGTTCGAGCTCTTCGCGGGTCATGCGCGCTTCTCCTCGCTTGCGTCCGCATCCGGCGGCGTGCTGGCGATCAGAACCCCCTTCTTGAGCTCGCTCAGTTGCTGAAGGATGCGCTGGCGAACGTCCTCCGGAAGGATGGTGACGAGTGGCGAGGCCTGTCGTAGTTGCTGGGCATGCCGTGTGCGGCCGAGCACTTTGCGCCAGGCACCCGCTTCGAGGATGCGCCGCCATTCGAGCCATAGGCTTGCCGAGCGCGGGTCGCCCGTGGTGAGCCAGCGGGTTACGGTATCCAGCGCACGTTGCACCAGGGCGGGATCGGCCTTGGCCCGTCGCACGGCCTCCTCGTGGAGTGCGAGGCTCTGCAGGTCTTGATGCCGATGCCTTGTGTCGTCGGTCGAGATGTGTACCTGCACGACCGGCGCTGCCCGCCGCGATCGCGCCGCCGCGGAGTCCGCTGGCGCCGGCTGGAGGGTGTCTCCGGCCAGCAATGCCAGCTCGCCGCTGACCCCAAGGACAGACATGACGCGCAGGTAGGTGCCGATGGACGGCCCCGGATCGCCAGACTCGACCGCGCGGAGCGTGTTGCGGGTGATCCCCGCGCGCGCAGCCATCTCGACCGTGCCAAGCCGCTGTGCCTTGCGCAGACGCTTGAGCCGGTCACCCAACTGCAGAAGCAGCTGGCGTTCCATGATGATGTTTATTTCTGACGTGGTCATTTGCTCAGTATTTTAACCAAAAACGCGTTATTTGGTCGTTTCAATGCTCATTTTATCGTGCGCAGCTGCCTGCTGGCCAGGGTCGTGGCCCTGCGGCACAAACCGCGAAAGCGGCGGTTGGGGTGCGTCGGCGACGGCGGTTGCTGGACCGCCCTGTTCGCGGCTGCCGCCCCTCCTACAGTGGGTGCCAGGCGTGGTCGGATTTTTGTAGGAGCGCCGGCAGGCGCGATCTTGGGCGGTTTGGGCGCGCGGCGGCGGGCGTGGTGCGTGCGAGGCGGCTGTGATCGCGGCTGGCGCCGCTCCTACAGGGGGCTGCGGGCGCTGCACTTCATCCTCGGGAATTTCGGATCACTGACGGCAGCGCTACGGTCGGCCCTCGTAAAGGCGCAGCAGCCGATCCAATTCAGGGAGCCGCGTCCTCGCTGACTCGAGCACCGCTTTCGAAAAGGCTGCTCCGTAGCTGGTCCGCTCGGTCAAATCGAGGTCAAGCAGTTGCTTGATGAGCTTCTTACACGCGTCGGACTTCTCCGGCGGACGTTTCCCAAGAATCGACAGCAGCAGCCCTTCTAGGCAAGGGCTCGAGCCGACCATTTCGATCGCGGCCTTGCGTGCTTCCACATGTCCCCTCACAGCTTCGGAACGGCGCCGTAGGCACCTGCCATGGAGTCCGCTGTGAGCCAGAGCCCTCAGTCGCGCGACAGTGCGCTTGGCCCTGACACAGTGCAATTGGAGGAGACCGATCTGCCACCACCCGCCAACGAGCCACTCGCATATGGCTGCTTGGTCGTGGGTCGCGACACACATGTAACAGGCTCACTCTCGGTCCCGGGAACGCTGCGCGTTGAAGGACGGGTAGACGGGGAAATTGAGGCCGCCGAGATCATCGTGCTCAGCGGCGGAACCGTGGTCGGCAATGTTTCGTGTGAAATGGGAACGATCCATGGGACGCTGAGCGGCACGCTGTGGTGTAGCGATAAGCTGGTCATAAGGGCCGGCGCCACGTTAGAGGGGGATCTGACCTATCACAAGGACTTTCGCGCTGAGGCGGGGGCTCTTCTGAACTGCAACCTGCTTTATCGCAATGAGCCGGCACCCGCACCTATTCACAGAGCGGTGACATTCGACAGGGAAGAAATCCGCTATGTAGAGGAGCACACGCAGCAGCGGACGTCACTCATGACCCGATTGTTTGGAACAGAAAAACATCCGCGGGGCTAGGGCTCGCCCGGTTACCTCGCCAACAAAATCCACTCGGCGTGAAGCAATTCAAGGCCCAGAAACTCCAGGGATTATTCATGACACAGGATCAGGACTGGGAAGCCGGTTCGCTCATCATTGGCGAGGGGGTTCGCCTAAATGGAAAAATCGATGCTCCGGGTAGTGTGCTTGTAAATGGTGCGATTGATGGCGATGTTGCTGCACAGGACATCAGGGTCGGCACCTCGGGGCGCATTAACGGAAGCCTTACCGCTCAGAACATTGACCTCGCTGGTAGTGCAGGTCAGACAATTGCAGCGGTCAAGCATCTGGTGATCCGCGCGGGCGCAACCGTGACCGGAAGCATCAAGTATCAAACCATCGAGATTGAGAGCGGAGCACGCATCGAAGGCACACTGGAGAGTAACGATCGTGTGGAACGCCCGAAGCCATCAGGCATCATGCGCAGCGCGGTCTCCTGAGACACGCTGTGCTCTCATTTCATCGCTGAGCACAGCTTTGCATGGAGGGCGAACTCGGTCACGAGCGCCACTTCCTTCAAACCGACGATCCGTAATCCAGAATTTTTCTCGACAAGGCGAGACATTCACCATGTTTCCTGAACATCGCGACCTCATCACTGAACTTAAGACGACCGACCGTCACTTCCTGCAACTCTTCGATCGCCATAACGAGCTCGACCAGCGGATCAAGAACATCGAGATGCACCTCGAGCACAGGACGCACGAAGAAGTCGAGACGATGAAGAAGGAGAAGCTCCGCCTGAAGGATCAGCTCTACGCCGTTCTGCAGCGAGCCGCCGCAGCCCGGACCATTGGGTCCTAGCCCTGCTTGGAGGGCTCTGGATCTGCAAGGTGCCCTATCGAGACGGACGATCGTGTCCCAAGGCGTGGTTTAAAAGGCATCAGAGTAGCATTCGAACTGCATCACTCGGATCTAGCAGCGTGATGCAAAAGGCTGTGAACGATCCGAAAAGCTGCCTGTCATAGACGTATCTCCAGACTCCTTGTCCTGCAACGATGCGCGGCCAACTCGACCCCCAGTCCTCGATGTTCCACTACTTCTCGCCGGAGTCGCGTGTGCCGGCGGATCATCCGCTCCGACGGGTGAAGCGTTTGGCCGACCGTGCCCTGGGCGCAATTTCTGGGGAGTTGGACGCGCTGTACTCCTCGACTGGTCGCCCATCGATTCCGCCAGAGCGACTGCTCAAGGCGCAATTGCTGATTGCGCTGTATTCGGTTCGCTCGGACCGGCAGTTCTGCGAACAACTCGACTACAACATCCTGTTCCGCTGGTTCCTCGACATGGATCTCGAGAGCCCGACGCTGGACCAGTCGAACTTCAGCCGCCTGCGCGAGCGCTTGGTCGCCACCGACGTGGCCCGACGCTTCTTCGATGAGGTCGTCAATCTGGCCCGCAAGCAGAAGCTGCTGTCCTCGGACCACTTCACGGTCGACGGCACGCTGATCGATGCCTGGGCTTCGTTCAAGAGTTTTAAGCCCAAGGATGGCACCCCGCCCAAGGACGGTGATGACGGCACCGGGATGGTCGACTTCAAGGGCGAGAAGCGCTCGAACGCCACACATCAAAGCACGACCGATCCCGAGTCTCGACTCATGCGCAAGGGCAACGGCCAGCCGGCCAAGCTCAGCTATGGCGGGCATGTGCTCATGGAGAACCGCAATGGGCTGTGCGTCGATATCCTCATCACGGAATCGACCCAGGCCGAGCACCGTGCCGCGCGGCAGTTGCTCACTCGCGCACGACGACGGCACATTCACCCCAAGACGCTCGCCGCCGACAAGGGCTATCACGTGAAGGAATTTGTCGGGCACCTGCGCGAGCACGCGGTGCGACCGCACATCGCGCGCATCAAGGATCGGAAGACGCCCGGCCTGGATGGGCGAACCACCCGAACCGAGGGCTACCGGGTCAGCCAACGAAAGCGAAAGCGCGTCGAGGAGATCTTCGGTTGGTTGAAAACGGTCGGCGGATTGCGAAAGTCCCGTTTCATCGGCCAGGCGAAGACCCAGATGGCGGCCTTCATTTCCGGTGCCGCATACAACCTGCTTCGAATCGCGAAATTGAGCGTTTCGGAGGTGAAGGCATGAGCACAGGCGCACAAACGGGCCTTCGCGGTCGCCCTTGCGGCCACGAAGACAATTCGAACGCGGAGCGAAGGCGATTCCGGAAAGCGATGTCACGATGAAACTCGACCTGAACCTCAGTGCTGGCGCGGTACCGCCGGCTTTTGCATCACGCTGCTAGTCCCGAAAACTTGCCAGTCTTATCACGCCCCCCCCTTGGCGCCTAATTAAACCGGATAGCTTTCGCACGCCACGAGTCAAGACAGGTTAGTCGCCCCCGATAGGCCCGTATGGTCTTGGTTGTCGAGGGTTTGACGAACGGCCTTCTGCAGGGACAATAGCGTTCCTGTTCCGATTGCCATAGGATATGCCATGACCCTGTCCTCCAGCTGGCATGCCTATGACCATTATGGCCTCGCTTTAATCGCGGTTGTCGGCACGCTGATCGCCACTGTCAGTATTCAGTGGTTCATCCAAGCTTCGCGCTGGCGCGAGTGGGCGATGTTGTTCCAGGGTGTGGCTCCGCCCTTCATCAACATCATTGGGGTGCTTTTCGGCTTGACCCTTGCCTTTCTGGCCAACGATACGTGGAGCGCACACGACCGAGCAATGAATGCCGTCTATCGTGAGGCTGACGCGCTACGCAGCGTGGCGGCGCTCACGGACACCCTGCCTGCGCCCCTGCGCACCCGGGTCCGCGCTGCGCTCAGCAACTACGCAACGAGTTGCGTGGCCGAGTGGCCTTATCTGGCACAACGCCGACAGAACCCGGAAGTGCTTGCACACGCCGACGCCCTGCTGGTCCTGCTGGCCGGCCGCACAGTGGAGGAGGCCGCAGGGCGCAACGCCCAGGCGCTGATGCTGGCTCGGGCGAGCGACGCGCGCGCCGACCGCGACCTGCGCGTAGCCTTGAGCCAGACTCACGTCAATCCCCTCAAGTGGCTGGGCATGGCCTTCCTCGGCTTCATCACGCTGGTGTCGATCGCTGCGGTGCACCTCGAACGCCCGCGAGCGGCCTTCGCCGCGGTCCTGCTCTTTGCGCTCGCGGCAGCCCCCACCGCAGCCATCGTCCTGGTCCAGGGCAACCCATTCCAAGATCCCACCTCCGTCACACCCAAACCCCTAGAGGCGGTTTCCCAAGCTCTGAATATGATGGATTGAGCCTGACACCCGGTTGTCCAGTCCTGCCCCCGAGGGCAGGCTTCACTGTTTGCTCTGCATGGAGGGGCGGGTGAACGAACGTGCTCTAACTGAGCTCGCCACCATACAGGCCGATGAGCCGATAGACGTTGCGCTCGCTGATGCCGAGCGCAGCCGCGGTGCGCGCGCGGTTACCGCCGAAGCGCTCGAGCGTACGCAGGAAGTAGCTGCGCTCGAGATCCTTGAGCGTCGGCGGGTGCTCGAAACTGAAGTTGAGCACGCTCGCCCCCTCCAGCTCGGGCATGGAGACGTGATCGCGACGAATGACCGCTGCCTCGCGCGCCAGGATCACCGCGCGCTCGATCACGTTGCGAAGCTCACGGACGTTGCCTGGCCAGTCGTAGGCGGTCAGCGTGGCGATCGCGTCGCGCGCGAGCAGTTTCTTCTGCCCGCGGCAGAATTGAGTCAGGAAGTGCTCGGCGAGCAGGGCAATGTCCTCGCGACGGTCCCGCAGGGGTGGCGAGGTGAGCACGAAGCTGGAGAGACGGAAGAAGAGGTCGCTGCGAAAGCGCCCCTCGCGCACCATGAGCCCGAGGTTGCGGTGAGTGGCGACGATGAAGCGGACGTCGGCCCGAAGCGTCTTGGTGCCGCCTACACGGCGGAACGTGCCGCTCTCGAGGAGGCGTAGCAGGCGGGCCTGGTTGGCGAGGCTGACCTCGCCGATCTCGTCGAGGAACAGGGTGCCGCCTTCGGCGGCCTCGATCAGGCCCTTCTTCTGGCGGTCGGCGCCGGTAAATGCACCCTTCTCGTGGCCGAAGAGCTCGGACTCGAACAGGGTCTCGGACAAGGTCGTGGCGTCGACGGTCACCAGCTCGCGGTTCTTGCGCTCGCTGCGCTGATGGATCGCGCTGGCGACGACCTCCTTTCCGCTGCCCGATTCACCATGGATCAGCACGGTGGCGTTGGTCGGGGCGACCGCGTCGATGAGGCTCTCGAGCGCCAGGATCGCCGCCGAGTTTCCGATCAGCCCCGATCCCTGGCGTGCCGCCAGCTGACGCTTGTAGAGCGCATTCGAACGACGCATCTCGGCGTTGTCGAGGACGCGGGCGATGGTGAGTTCGAGTTCGGCGAGACTGACGGGCTTGGTCAGATAGTCGAGGGCGCCGGCGTGGATGACCGAGACCGCGCTGCGGATGCTGCCGTAGCCAGTAAGCACGATGACGGGATACTCGGCAGCGAGCTCGGGCACTGCGCGCTCGGGCGTGGTGTCGGGCAGCTTCATGTCGAGCAAGATGAGGTCAGGCTCGATCTCCTTGAGGCAGGCGCTCGCCTCGGCCCAGCTTGCAGCACCCGTGGTGTCGTAGCCCATGTCGGCGAGCTGGGCGGTCAGCAGGCCGCGGAAGCCGCGGTCGTCATCGATGACGAGGATGACCTTGCTGCGACTCATTCGAGCACCCGGGGCAGAGACACCCTGAAGCGCGCGCCCTCGCCCGGGCGGCTCTCGACCGCGATGCGGCCACCGTAATGGTCCACGATGCTGCGGCAGATGCTGAGCCCCAGCCCGGTTCCCGGTTCGCCATCCGCGCGCCGACTGAAGAAAGGCTCGAAGAGATGCGGAACGTCGTCTTCGGGGATGCCAACCCCGGTGTCCTCCACCTCGATCAGCACCTCGTCGCCGTTGATGCGGCTGCGCAGGGTCACCTGCCCGCCCGAGGGCATCGCATGGTGGGCGTTCTGCACGAGGTTGATCATCAGCATCCGCAGGTCGGCGTCGTCCGCCCACACCCGCGGAGCCGCCGTGTCGGCCTCGAGGACGTGCGCGATCTGGCGATTCTCCGCATCGTAGGCGAGCAGGCAGGAGGTGTCCGCAAGCACCGGATTGACATCCACCGGCTGAACACGAGCCTGGGGCGGGCGGGACAGCATCAGTAGCCGCTGGGTGACCTGCAGGCAGCGGTCAATCTCCTCATCCATCGTGCGCAGGTAGTCGTCGATGCGATCGTCGCGCTCGGGGCGTCCGCGCAAGCGGCGCTCCATCGCCTCGAGGCCGAGGCGCAGCGAACCGAGCGGGTTGTGGATCTCGTGCGCAATGCCGGCTGCGAGCAAGCCGAGTTCGGTCATCCTGTGCTCCTGCGAGATGCTTGCCACGCGGCTGACATCGCGGACCGATTCGACGATGTAGCGCTCGCGCCCACCCTCCGTCTCGACATCGATGAGGCCGGCGTGTACCTCGACCGCGAACTCCTCGCCGCTCGCACGCCGATGACGGTGGTGGCACTTCAGGACCTGGCCATGCGCCTGCAGCTCGGCAACAGGGCACCGCACCATCGTGGGCGGACAGGGGCTGCTGCGGCCGTGACTGGAGATGTAACAGGGCTGGCCCTCCATCGCGGACAAGCCGAGTTGCTCGCCGAACGCCCGGTTTGCGCTAACCACGATGAAGTCGGACTTGCGGATGACGCGCAGCCCGTCCGGCAGGCCATCGATGAGGTCCTGCAGATATTTGCGGTGCGCGGCGTGGCGGCCGAGTTCGCGCTGGAGCGCGTCGGCCATCGTATTGAAGCGCTGTGCGCTGCGCCCGATCTCGTCGAGGTGGGCGACCTCGACGCGCGCACTCAGATCGCCAGCGGCGAGCGCGCCTGCGGCGCGATCGAGGTGCGCAAGCGGGTTGAGCACCCGTCTGCGCAACAACCACCATACCGCCATGATCGTGAGCACGATGACCAGCCCGCCCGCAGCCGCGAACAGGGCGGCGCTCGCAAGCGCCTGCTGGCGCACCGGGGTGGCGTCGTAGTCGATCACGAGGACGCCGTTGATCGGCGAGGACGACACCGGGCCATGGCACGGCACGCACTCTGTACGGTTGGGCACCGGATTGATCGAACGCAGCACTTCCTCACCCTCGATGCCATGCTCGAACCGGCTCGTGGCCATTCCGCCCGCTGTCGACGCCACGAGCCCGGGTAGCTGCATTCCGAGCCGGACCGGGTTGGAGGCGAAGCGCACTTCACCATTGGGGGCGAGGACCAGGACGTCACGGATATCGCGCAGCGCACCCAGGCTGGAGACGATCTCGCGCAGGCCCTCGACGTCGCGCTTGAGCATCGCGTTTTCCCAGGTGGTCGCGAGCATCCGGTTCAGGTTGAGCGAGGCATCGGCGCGCGTCGCCTTGAGTTGATCGAGGTAAAGCGCGACGAAGACCGTCGCGAACGCGACCGAGGCGGCGCTCGCAACAATCAGGATTCTCCAGAGCATCTGGCGCGCCAGGCTGTCCTGGCGGGCCGCAACGACACGTATCGGCACTCGCAAGCTTCCGTTCGGGCTCAGTGCTGCACGTCGTTCGCATCGGCATGCGCTTCCGCCAGCTCGGCATGCGCCATGGGTGGAACGTCGATGCAGGCTCGCAGGCTCGCGCACCAGGTCGCGGTGAGCACCGCGAGTGCAGCATAGAAAGAGGCGCCCGTCCGCGCGTGCACCGCACGCGCGAAGTCGTGGATCCAGCGCAACAGGTGCTGGTCGAGGAAGCTGGCGAGCTGTTTCCAGTCCTCTTCGCCCCGCGCCGCCGAGAGCAGCCTTGCGACGAAGCCGAGCTGATGGGTCACGTGGTCTTCCGGACGCTTGCGCCAGTCCTTGACACGCAGCCCCGCCTCGGCATAGCGCTGGCGTAGCTCGAACATCGGCCCTTGGTAGAGCAGATGGTCCTGATCGAGCCAGTAGGATTCGCACGGCGACAGCCGGTACGCGCCGGTGAGATAGATCGCGGCGAACTCCGCGGCGAGCTCATCCAGCGCGGCTGCGTCCGGTTGCACCGGGATCTCGCGCAGCGCAGCAGACAGTGCGCGCCATGCCTCCCTGGCCATCGCATCGCCGGGCAGCAGCGCGAGATTGGCCGGAAAGCCGACCGCACGCAGGCTCTCGAGCACGGCCGCGTCGAGCTCGCTGGCATGCAGGAAACTCAGCATGTCGGCGTCGGCGGCGAGCGCTTGCGCCGCCTCCTGCCCTGGCCAGCGCGCGTGCTCACTCATCTACGCGACCTCGGCGATGTGGCACGAAAACGATCGATGGGTCGGTGAGCGCGGGGTTCGCCATGTCCTTGACCTGTCCAGTGACCCTGTCTCCCGGGCCGACCGCGGTCGTCGGGTACGTCCCCGCCCGCAGCGCGTCGATCGGACCGATATCCAGTACCCGCATCATACAGGCCATCACACAGTAAGGCTTACGCCCGGCCTCGAGCTCGTCGATGCACATGTTGCATTTCTTCACGATGTGCTCGGTCGGGTCCCACTGCGGCGCGCCGTAGGGGCAGGCCGCCTCGCAGCGCCGACACCCGATGCAGAGGGTGGAGTCGATGTCGACGACGCCGTTGTCGGCCCGCTTCCAGATCGCACCGGTCGGGCAGGTGGGCAGGCAGGCAGGATCGGCGCAATGGTTGCAGCTCATGTTCACCTTGTAGGCAAACACGTCGGGGTAATGGCCGCCTTCGACATACATCACGCGCCGGAAGCGCGGCCCGGGGGCGAGACCGTTCTTGTCCTTGCAGGCGATCTCGCAGGCGCGACAACCGATGCAGTCGACGTTGTTATGCACGAAGCCCAGCTGTACCGCTGGCTTGACGGGTCTGTAGGTCTGGGCCGCCTGGCGTTCGAGGGCCGAGCGGACTTCGTCCATATCGAGCTTCTTGCTCATGAGCGCATCCTCAATAGTCGCGTCGGAAAACGATCGAGCGCGCGGTAGCGAGCGAATCCCAGCCTGGGCGATGCTCCAGCGTCGTCTTCTTCACGTCGGCCAGCACGGTGTTGTAGGCGAATGCCCCGGCAGGCGAGGGTTGGTCGTCGGTCAGAAAATCCGGGTTACCCGCGCGATCGACGCCCTTGTCGTCGAGATCCATCCACGCGCCCTCATGCAGCACGAGGACGCCCGGCATGCAGCGTTCGGTCACATAGGCCGGCACCACCACCTTGCCGCGTTCGTTCCACACCTCCACTACGTCACCGGTGCGGATGCCGAGCCGCTCCGCATCGCGCGCTGCGATGGTGACCTCTTGCTGGTAGGTCTCCCGCAGCCAGGGAATGTTGTTGAAGATGCTGTGGGTGCGCCAGCGCGGGTGCGGAGAGATCAGGTGAAAGGGATGCTTCGCGGCCTTGCCGGTATCGCCCAGCCACTCGAAGGGCTCGATCCACTTCGGGATCGCCGGGATCGGGTAACCGTACTGGGTCTTGGTCCAGTCGCTGACCTGGGCCAGCGTGGTGGAGAAGATCTCGATCCGCCCCGACGGGGTGTTGAACGGCACCCCTTTTTCGATCTGGTCGCGGAACGCTACGTGCGGTTGCGCGAATTCGAACTTGTATACCCCGCGCTGCTTGAATTCTTCCCAGCTCATCGTGACCCCTTGGTGCGATTGCACCCGGTGCCACCAGTCCACCAGATAGGCCTCGTCTACCGGATCGTCGTTCTCGAAGTAGCTGCGGTCGGCCTTGGGGTTGTAGCGCTTGCCGAAACCTGACAGTCGGGCCGGGTCGAGGGCCTCGAGGCGATAGGCGAGCTCGGTGAAGATCTGGAAGTCGCTCTTGGACTCGCCGAGCGGGGCGATGACCTTGGGCCGATGGATGTAGTAGTGCCCCTTGTACCAAGGCAAGGCGACATCGTGGCGTTCGAAGTGCGTGGCCACCGGCAGCAGGATGTCGGCCCACAGCCCCGAGGGCGTGATCGTGGAGTCGGCGCATACCACCAGCTCGAGCTTGCGGATGGCTTCGATTTCCTTGTTGATGTTGGTCAGCTGATTGAACCAGTCCGAGCCATGCCACCAGATCGCCTTGATGTTCGGGATGACGCCGTCGAACTGGTCAGCGCGCGGCCACAGGCCGATCTCCTCGCGCCGCACGTCGGGGTAGTTGAGTACGCAATGCGCCCAGCGGTCGGACTTGATGGAAGCCGACCACACGTTGGCGTACTCGTCATAGGGGTAGGCCACCGCTTCCGCGTGCCAGCCCTTGCCGACGCCTTCCGCACAGCCGCCGAGGATGCCGATGTTGCCGGTCATTGCCTGCAGGGCCGCCGCCATGCGGTTGTACTGCTCGCCGTAGGCGTTGCGCCCGGGTGACCACGAGGCCTTCAGCGCCGCCGGCTTGGTGCGGGCGTACATGTCGGCAAGCTTGCGGATGTCGTCTGCCGCCACGCCGCAGATCTCGGCAGCCCACTCCGGCGTCTTCGGCTGCCCGTCGTAGGTGCCGAGGATGTAGTCCTTGAAGTTCTCGTGCCCGCGCGCCCAGTCCGGCATCGTGCCCGCGTCCACGCCCAGGCAGAAACGGTTGATGAAGGCCTGGTCCTGCAGCTCATTGACAAAGGTGTAGTGCGCCATCGCGGCCAGCATCGCCGCGTCGGTATTGGGGCGGATGGGAATCCACCAGGCGTCATAGGCCGACGCCGAATCCGTGTACTGGGGGTCGACCACGACGAACTTGCAGCCGCGCTGCTTGGCCAGCCGCATGTAGTGGAACGTGTTGCCGCCGTGGAAGGTGTAGGCCGGGTTCCAGCCCCACATGATGATGAGCTTCGAGTGCGCGAAGGCGTCGTCCTCGTTGCCGTCCTCGATGGTGCCGAACGTGGTGCGGCTGGAGAAGGTTGTGCCCTGGTAGCTTGGCACGGACCAGGAGCTGGTTCGGCAACCGAACATCCCGAGGAAACGTGCCAGCAAGCCCTCGATCTGATCCGATTTGTGCAGGACACCGTAGGAGGCTCCGGCATAGGACTGGTCGAGGATGGCCGTCGGTCCGTAGGTGTCCTTCAGCTCGATCATCTTCTTGGCGATGCGGTCGAGCGCTTCGTCCCACGACACGCGCTTGAAGCGGCCCTCCCCGCGTTCGCCCACGCGCACCATCGGGTAGAGCAGGCGCTCGGCGGAGTAGAGCCGCGCGCGGTAGGAGCGTCCGCGCAAGCAGGCGCGCAGCTGCGGCACCGCCTCGGTCTCGAAACCAAAGGCGCCGCCTGCCTGGTAGCGGCCGTCATCGGACGACAGGCGAACGATCACGTCTCCTTTCTTGTGCGCGACCAGCATGTGGCGGGAGCCGCAGTTGTGCGCGCAGCTGGTCACCATGGTGGTGAGCTGGTCGTCGGTGTAGTAGGGCTCGTAAGCGAAGGCCGAAGCCTCCTTGCCCGTGCTTGCCAGTTCCACGAAGCTGCTGGCGGCGGCCGCGGCGGCGCCCGCCGCGGTGGTCTTGAGGAAGTCGCGGCGCGCCGGGTTGATCGGCGCGGCGAGTGTGTCCTTGTTCATGGCGAGTTCCCGTGCTGTCATTTGGCCGCTGGTTTGTCGATCAGGAAGCGTGCTTCCGACCGCGTCGGGCGATCCTTGGCCCATTCGGGCACCTCGTCCGCCATGCCGGGCCAGGCGTTACGTGCAAACGGATAGGCGATGCGGTACCAGGGCCTGCCGCCGTGACAGCCAAAGCACACATCACCGCCGGCCATGTGCTCGCGTCCGGCCTCGGCTGCGGCCTCGATCGCGGCGGGCTTGAGGTAATTGACCTGGTGCCGATTGGTACGGAAGGCCACGTGACAGGCGAGGCAGTCGTTCTGCATGTCGATGCGCACCTCGTGCCAAGGCCCGGGCAGCCCCATGATCGTGTAGTCGGTGGGCTGGCCATGACACTTCAGGCAGATTGCCTCGGTATTGACGGCCTTGCGCAGGGTGAAGTCGCCGCTTCCCTGCGCTGCGGTGTTCGCCGACGTGCCCGGGGCCTCGTCACGCGGGTCATGACCCTGATGGCAGGTCGTACATTTCAGATCCATCAGCTGCTTGGCCAGCGGCGTGACCAGGTGACGACGGTGGAAACTGTCCTGTTCGCCCTGGTAGGTGGAAACCTGTTGGTACCACGCTAGGCTGCCCTTGGCCGCGACACCGGCCGGACTCCGCGCCAGCGGCTTGTCCTCGAGGACGTCAGCATGGCAGGCGAGGCACTGTGCATCGGTGGCCGTCTCGATCGCCGGCTTGAAGTGCAGCGGGCTGTACGTTGCGCGCATGTGTTCGCCAGGCCGCTCGGCGGAGCCGCCGGGCTTGGCGGACTTCTTCGCCGCGGTCTTCTTTGGTGCAGCGGCATGCCAGCCGCGCAGATCGTAATAGCCGAGCATTCCCGGTTGGTCGAAGGGCGTGTACCAGGCCTCCTGATCGCGCATGACGGCCAGAGTGGCCGGTGCAGGCAGCACGATTCCGCGCTGCAGACGGGTCTTTGCCGCCTCGCTGGTCGTGTGCTGGTGGATCACTGGTGCGCCTGCTGGCCTGGCATCAGGTTGCAGGCCTGCAACGGGATAAGCCGGCGCGTCCGCCATCGCGGCGTTGATGCCAGCAAGAAGAAGGATCAAAACAGGAAGACGCATCTCCGGCACTCTCCAATAAGGGAGGAAGGGGGGCGGCCCCCTTCCCGTGCCCAGCTAGGGCAAACAGTCCCGCTTACTTCTTGGGTGCGTCGGCCGCCATGCCCGACATGCCACCCATGCCCGACATGCCACCCATACCGGACATGCCACCCATCCCCGACATGCCACCCATCCCCGACATGCCGCCCATGCCCGACATGCCGCCCATACCGGACATGCCCGACATGCCGCCCATGCCAGCCATACCGGCGGGGATGTTGATGATTACGGTCGTGCCGCCCATGCCGGACATGCCACCCATGCCGGACATGCCGCCCATGCCACCCATACCGGCCATGCCGCCCATGCCCGACATGCCGCCCATGCCACCCATGCCCGACATGCCGCCCATGCCACCCATACCCGACATGCCACCCATGCCACCCATACCCGACATGCCACCCATGCCCACCTCATGAGCCCGACACAGTGCGCACCGCATGCCCTGCCTGCATGAGGCGAAGACGGGAGCCACGGCCATGCGCAAGGGTCAGCGCGCTCGCGGCAACAGACGATCAGTTTTTTCTGCATGGCCGGATAGTCCAGTGAGTAAGAAAGTCGTAAACAGATTGATAGCTCTTGGGGCCGTTCTGGCCCAGGAGTTGCTGAGTGCTGATCACCTGCATCCTCGGATGCCAGGCAACAAGCAAGCATTCAATCAACGTTGATATGGGTATCGCCATGAAAAAACTGATCGTTGTTGCCGCGAGCGCGCTGACCCTTGCCATGGCCGGCTCCGTCTTCGCCCAGCAGCAGGGCATGGGTGGCATGTCGGGCATGGGTGGCATGGGTGGCATGTCGGGTATGGGTGGCATGGGTGGCATGTCGGGTATGGGTGGCATGGGCGGCATGTCGGGCATGGGTGGCATGGGCGGCATGTCGGGCATGGGCGGCATGGCCGGTATGGGTGGCATGGGCGGCATGTCCG
>NZ_JTDM01000015.1:0-320305 GCF_000831325.1 Thauera sp. SWB20
GCGGCATGGCTGGATCAGGCTTGCGCCCATTGTCCAAAATTCCCCACTGCTGCCTCCCGTAGGAGTCTGGGCCGTGTCTCAGTCCCAGTGTGGCGGATCATCCTCTCAGACCCGCTACGGATCGTCGCCTAGGTGAGCCTTTACCTCACCTACTAGCTAATCCGACATCGGCCGCTCCAATCGCGCGAGGTTCCGAAGAATCCCCCGCTTTCCCCCTCAGGGCGTATGCGGTATTAGCGTAGCTTTCGCTACGTTATCCCCCACGACATGGGCACGTTCCGATGCATTACTCACCCGTTCGCCACTCGCCGGCAGGCCGAAGCCCCCGCTGCCGTTCGACTTGCATGTGTAAAGCATGCCGCCAGCGTTCAATCTGAGCCAGGATCAAACTCTTAAGTTCAATCCAGCAAAGTACTCAAAATACTGACTTACATCAGCATGAGCACCAATCATTGTGATACCTATGCGACCAAAGTCGCCGACCACAACAACCAAGCACCCACACTTATCGGTTGTCCAAGTTTTTAAAGAATCGCTGCGCTGCCGCAGCGAAGAAGCGAGATTATGTAGAACCTACATCACCCTGTCAAGCATCTCGCGAATCTTTTTTGCGCCGCCCCGCCAAAAACACGGAACAACAAGACCCGCAACACCCGACTGCCTCTCCCTTCCCGCCCCGCTGCGCCTGAACTCAAGCACCGCTGCGCTGGAAGAGGTGCGCATTATAGACAACCAAATCCTGACGTCAAGAAAAAAACAACAAAAAACCTCTCCGACCAATCCAGGAACACCCGCACCAGCACACCAGCCGCAAGCACCACGCCGCGCAAAACCACAGGCCATCCACGCCAAGCACACTCGACCTGCGTCGCCCTCGCACGACGCCAACCAAAGAAATCCCCGCCCCCCCCCTTGCATCCGACAACCGCGAACGGCCGGTCGGATCGGCCAAGGAGCGCCTAAGGACTTACAGAACCTGGAACACCTGCAGTTGATAACCGGCTTCGCGCCGGAGAACACCGAGCGAGCGTAGTTTATGGACCGCCCCCGCGGTCTTGACGAAGACCGGCTCGGCGAGCGCAGGCGCATTGGCGGGCATCAAGACGCGCAAGGCCTCGCCCTTGCTCGGGAGATCGCACAGGATGCCGTCCACGCTGGCGCGACCGTCATCGATCACGCCGAGCGTCGGACTGCGAGCCAGCAACTCGATGCCCAGACCCGCGTGCGCAGCCCACATGCGCAACCGGCGCACGATGCCAAGCTGCCAGCCTTCGCCGTCCACGAAATGGATGCCGAGGAGTTCACCGATGTCTGGCCACGCGCGCGTCGGGTCGCTGTTGGCGACAATCTGCAGGCCGCTGCGACTGAAATCGACCACCCTCCAGTTTCGCGGCACCGGCAAGGGCTGCCCGCCGATCACCGCGGCACAGGCGTGCAATCCCCGCGCGATATCTGCGCTCGCCTCCTGGGCGTAACGGCGTCGTGTGCGCACCGGAGGGGTATGCGACCACTGCATGCGCAGGTATTCGACGGCTGCGCGGGCATGCTCGAGTGGCAGGCGCCCGAACGGAGCGGGCACGATCGAGCGCGCGAGCTGCCTCGAGAACTCGGTCAGCAACTCCCCCGCCGCCCACGGGGCGAAACGCCACTCGCCATCCCGGTGCTTGCCCATCTGGCGCACCGGGATGGTTCCCTCCTCGGGGATGACCACATACTGCGGAACATCCGCCGCGCGCCGATCGAGGGAGAGAAACGGAAGGCAAATATCCACCACGTGCCCGAGCGCGACGCCCATCTCGAGCTCGACCTGATCGAGGTTGATGCTGTAGTGGGCGACCGCGCGCAGGTATTCGCGCCCGATGCTGTGCAAGTCTCCGCCGACGACGCTGTCGCGGGCCTGCGGCGAGGAAGAGAACAACTGGCCGATGCGCCCCCAGAGCACCTCCTCGGGGCCGAAGCGATCGCAGGCGGACCACTTCAGCGCCTCGACCACGCTGCTCGCGAGACGCAACCGGATCTCTTCGGAGGCGGCCACCGAGTTCGACGGCGAGAGACACCAATAGCCATCGCACACTGCCATCCAGGCATCCCGGACCCCTGCGAGCCAACGCACCCACCACGCGTGGTCACGCTCGGGCGCGGCGCCTGCCAGAGCGCGCACCCCGACCGGCGCCGAGCGCTCGACTGCTTCACGCAAGGCGTCGTCGAAGCTGGACACCACATGCAAGCCCGCGACCTCCGTCTTCTGGCTTCCCGGTTTGTACAATGCCCGCAGCGTCGCAGTCGCCGCCTCCAGGCCCGCGACCGGGTTGCCTCCACCAGCGAGCACACCGGCAGGCGTGTAGTCGAGCGTCCTGGGCTGGTCCAAAGGGCTTTCTCCGCACAAACCGCGCCCTGCCTGTGTTCCCCAGGGAAAACAGGCGTCGCACGAAAGATTTCGTCACATTCTGAACCAGCGTCCACGGCGATGTCCACCGCATACACGCCGGGACGAAGCGATCGTATCGCCACCGCCATCACAGATCCTTCGCCCTGCACAGTAGAATCTCGCCTTTTCCGGGAGCGACGATGCGACAGTACCTCGACCTGATGCGCCATGTGCTCGAGCACGGCGACCCCAAGACCGACCGCACCGGCACCGGAACCCTGTCGGTGTTCGGCTGGCAGATGCGCTTCCGCCTGCAGGACGGTTTTCCGCTCCTGACCACCAAGAAGCTGCACACGCGCTCGATCATCCACGAGTTGCTGTGGTTCCTGCAGGGCGACACCAACATCCGCTACCTGAGAGAAAACGGCGTGTCGATCTGGGACGAATGGGCGGACGCCGACGGCGAGCTTGGCCCGGTGTACGGCAAGCAGTGGCGGCGCTGGGAGACCGCAGACGGGCGCAGCGTCGACCAGATCGCACGCGTCGTCGAAAGCATCCGGCGCACCCCGGATTCGCGCCGCCATCTCGTCTCGGCATGGAATCCGGGCGAAGTCGACGCCATGGCCCTGCCGCCCTGCCACGCGCTCTTCCAGTTCTACGTCGCCGGCGGTCGCCTGTCGTGCCAGCTCTACCAGCGCAGCGCGGACATCTTCCTCGGCGTGCCCTTCAACATCGCCTCCTATGCCCTGCTCACCCACATGGTGGCGCAGGTGTGCGAGCTCGAAGCGGGCGATTTCGTGTGGACCGGTGGCGACTGCCACCTCTACAGCAACCACCTGAGGCAGGCGCGGGAGCAGCTCGAGCGCGCCCCGCGCCCCCTGCCGACGCTGCGCCTGAACCCCGCAGTGCGCGACCTCTTCGGCTTCCGCTTCGAGGACATCGCGCTCGAAGGCTACGACCCGCATCCGCACATCAAGGCCCCGGTGGCGGTATGAAGAAGCCCGAGATCGTCCTCATCGCCGCGGTCGCGCGCAACGGCACGATCGGCCGCGATAACGAGCTGCCCTGGCGGCTGAAGGCCGACCTGCAGCATTTCCGTGCCCTCACCCTGGGGCACCCGATCCTGATGGGGCGCAAGACCTGGCAATCGCTCGGCCGCCCGCTGCCAGGACGGCGCAACCTCGTGGTGAGCCGTACGCCGGATTACCGTGCCGAAGGCGCCGAATGCTTCGCCGACCCCGCGGCCGCGATCGCCGCGGCCGGCGAGGCCCAGACACTGTTCGTGATCGGCGGCGCCCAACTTTACGCCCAGCTGCTTCCCCTCGCCGACCGCCTCGAGCTCACCGAGGTGAAAGCCGACGTCGAGGGCGATGCGCACTTCCCCGCCGTCGATCCGGCGCGGTTCGTCGAGGAGCGTCGCGAGACACACCACGCCGACGCCGACAACGCCTTCGACTTCGATTTCGTGCGCTACTGCCGGCGCTGAGCCCGACGGCCGCGCCGACTGCCCTGCCGCAGAAACGACAAGGGCCGCATCGCGCGACCCTCGTCATTCGACACCCCCTGCGGCGGGAGCGGCTCAGCCCTTCACGCAATCCACGTGGTAGCGCCCGTCCTCGCCCTTGACCAGGCCGTGGATGTCGGTCTCGAAGCCGGGGAAGCGGGCGTTGAAGTCGCGCGCGAACTTGAGGTAGCGCACGATCGTCGCGTTGAAGCGCTCGCCCGGGATCAGCAGCGGGATGCCCGGCGGATAGGGCGTGACCAGCATCGCGGTGACGCGGCCCTCGAGCTCGTCGAGCGCCACGCGCTCGATCTCGCGGTGCGCCATCTTGGCGAAGGCGTCGGCGGGCTTCATCGCCGGCACCATGTCCGACAGATACATCTCGGTGGTCAGTCGGGCGACGTCGTTGGCCTTGTAGAAGCTGTGGATCTGGTCGCACAGATCCTTGAGCCCGACGCGCTCGTAGCGCGGATGCTTGGCGATGAATTCGGGCATCACGCGCCACAGCGGCTGGTTGCGGTCGTAGTCGTCCTTGAACTGCTGCAGCTCGGTCACCATCGTATTCCAGCGGCCCTTGGTGATGCCGATGGTGAACATGATGAAGAAGGAGTACAGGCCGGTCTTCTCGACGATGATGCCGTGCTCCGCGAGGTACTTGGTGACGATCGCCGCCGGGATGCCGGTGTGTTCGGCGAAGTCGCCGTCCATGTTCAGGCCCGGGGTGATGATCGTTGCCTTGATCGGGTCGAGGATGTTGAAGCCCTCGGCCAGGTTGCCGAAGCCATGCCAGCGCTCGCCGGCCTTCAGCGTCCAGTCGTCGCGCTCGCCGATGCCCTCCTCGGCCAGGTACTCCGGCCCCCAGACCTGGAACCACCATTCGTCGTCGCCGAATTCGGCGTCCACCTTGCGCATCGCGCGACGGAACTCCACCGCCTCGGAGAGCGATTCATTGACCAGTGCGGTGCCGCCCGGCGCCTCCATCATCGCCGCCGCCACGTCACAGGACGCGATGATCGCGTACTGCGGCGAGGTCGAGGTATGCATGAGGTAGGCCTCGTTGAAGATGTCGCGGTCGAGCCTGCGGGTCTGCGAGTCCTGCACCAGGATCTGCGAGGCCTGGCTGAGTCCGGCGAGCAGCTTGTGGGTGGACTGGGTGGCGAACACCATCGACTCGCGGCAGCGCGGACGATCGGCGCCGATCGCGTGATAGTCGCCGTAGAAGTCGTGGAAGGCGGCGTGCGGCAGCCAGGCTTCATCGAAGTGCAGGGTGTCGATCTCGCCGTCGAGCAGCTCCTTGATGGCCTCGACGTTGTACACCACGCCGTCGTAGGTCGACTGGGTGATGGTGAGGATGCGCGGCTTCTTGTTCTTCGCCTCGCGCGCGAAGGGGTTGGCCTCGATCTTCTTGCGGATGTTCTCCATTGAGAACTCCTCCAGCGGGATCGGGCCGATGATGCCGTAGTGGTTGCGCGTCGGCGTCAGGAACACCGGCACCGCGCCGGTCATGATGATCGAGTGGAGGATGGACTTGTGGCAGTTGCGGTCGACGACCACGATGTCGCCGGGCGCCACCGTGGTGTGCCAGACCATCTTGTTCGACGTCGACGTGCCGTTGGTGACGAAGTACAGGTGGTCGCAGTTGAAGATGCGCGCCGCGTTGCGCTCCGAGGCCGCCACCGGCCCGGTGTGGTCGAGCAGCTGGCCGAGTTCGTCGACCGCATTGCACACGTCCGCGCGCAGCATGTTCTCGCCGAAGAACTGGTGGAACATCTGCCCCACCGGGCTTTTCAGAAAAGCAACGCCACCCGAGTGCCCCGGGCAGTGCCACGAGTACGAGCTGTCGGCCGCGTAGTGCACCAGCGCGCGGAAGAAGGGCGGCGCCAGCGAATCGAGATAGTTCTTCGCCTCGCGCACCACGTAGCGCGCGATGAACTCCGGCGTGTCCTCGAACATGTGGATGAAGCCGTGCATCTCGCGCAGCACGTCGTTGGGGATGTGGCGCGTGGTGCGCGTCTCGCCGTGCAGGAAGATCGGGATGTCGGCGTTGCGGAAGCGGATCTCGACGACAAACGCGCGCAGGTCGGCGATCGCCTTGGCCGAGGCCTCGGGCGAGGAGAACTCCTCGTCGTCGATCGACAGGATGAAGGTCGAGCCACGGCTCTGCTGCTGCGCGAAGGACGTCAGGTCGCCGTAGCTGGTGACGCCGAGCACTTCCATGCCCTCTTCCTCGATCGCCTTGGCGAGCGCGCGGATCCCCAGTCCCGAGGTGTTCTCCGAGCGGAAGTCCTCGTCGATGATGATGATGGGGAAGTGGAATCTCATCCTGGTCGTCTCCAGCGGGTCCGTGCGGGCCGGGTAAAGCCGGCAGTGTACTCCGGCGAAGATTGCCCGCGCGTTACCGAAATTGGTTCGAAAAAGCACAAGGGGCCGTCAGGCGGCCCCGTGGAGGAAGGTCGGCGAAGCGAAGGCGCTCAGATCTTGGGCAGGGTGACGCCGGTCTGCCCGAGGTACTTGCCGCCGCGATCCCTGTACGAGGTCTCGCACACCTCGTCCGACTCGAAGAACAGCATCTGCGCCACGCCCTCGTTGGCGTAGATCTTCGCCGGCAGCGGCGTGGTGTTGGAGAACTCGAGGGTCACGTGGCCTTCCCACTCGGGCTCGAGCGGGGTGACGTTCACGATGATGCCGCAGCGCGCGTAGGTGCTTTTGCCCAGGCACACGGTCAGCACGCTGCGCGGAATGCGGAAGTACTCGACCGTGCGCGCGAGTGCAAAGGAGTTCGGCGGGATGATGCACACGTCGCCGGTGAAGTCGACGAAGTTGCGCGCATCGAAGTCCTTGGGGTCGACGATGGTCGAGTTGATGTTGGTGAAAATCTTGAATTCGTTCGCCACGCGCACGTCGTAGCCATAGCTCGAGGTGCCGTAGGACACGATGCGGCCGGTGTCGTTGCTGCGCACCAGTTCCGGCGCGAAGGGCTCGATCATGCGGGCCTGTTCGGCCATGCGGCGGATCCACTTGTCGGACTTGATGGACATGGGCGCGTCTTCCGGCGGGTTGCGGTGCGGGCGGCGGAGGCCGTCCGTGAAAAGCCGCGTAGTGTAAGGCAGGCAAGCGGCGGACGAAAGGCGGAGGGAAAACGAATCGCGGCCGGATCGCGCGAAGTTGGCGCACGGCGGGCACGCTCGACGTGCGCGCCCGCCGCTACGGACGGGCGCGGCCTGCGCAATCAGGCGGACTTGAACACGATGTTGGGGAACTTGTGCGTCATGTCCTTCGAGCGCTCGGCGATGCGCACCGCCACCTTGCGCGCGATCTGCTTGTAGATCGAGGCGATGCGGCCATCCGGATCGGCGACCACGGTGGGCGCGCCGCTGTCGGCCTCGGTGCGGATCTGGATGTCGAGCGGCAGCGCACCGAGGAAGGGCACCTTGAAGTCCGCGCACATCTTCTCGCCGCCACCCTGGCCGAAGATGTGCTCCTCGTGGCCGCACTTCGAGCAGATGTGGATGCTCATGTTCTCGACCACGCCGAGGATGGGCACGCCCACCTTCTCGAACATCTTCACGCCCTTGCGCGCGTCAAGCAGCGCGATGTCCTGCGGCGTGGTGACGATCACCGCGCCGGTCACCGGCACGCTCTGCGACAGGGTGAGCTGGATGTCGCCGGTGCCCGGGGGCATGTCGATGACGAGGTAGTCGAGGTCGTCCCAGGCGGTGTCCTTGAGCATCTGGTTGAGCGCCTGCGTGGCCATCGGGCCGCGCCACACCATCGGCGTATCGGGGTCGATCAGGAAGCCGATCGACATCGCCTGCAGCCCGAAGGCCTGCAGCGGGGTCATGGTCTTGCCGTCCTCCGACACCGGGCGCTGGTCGCCGATGCCCAGCATCTGTGGCTGCGAGGGACCGTAGATGTCGGCGTCGAGCAGGCCGACGCGGGCACCTTCGGCCGACAACGCGAGCGCGAGGTTCACCGCGGTCGTGCTCTTGCCCACGCCGCCCTTGCCCGAGGCCACCGCGATGATGTTGCGCACGCCCGGCAGCAGCTTGACGCCCTGCTGCACCGCGTGCGCGACCACCTTGCTAGACACCGTCACGGCGACGCGCTCCACGCCCGGCAGCTTGGCCACGGCCTCGCTCAGCAGCGCGCGGATCGGATCGTGCTGGCTCTTCGCCGGGTAGCCGAGCTCGACGTCGAAGCGGACCTCGCCACCCTGCACCGACAGGTTGCGGATGCTGCGCCCCGCCACGAAATCCTTGCCGGTGTTGGGATCGATCACCTGCTTGAGCGCTTCGGTTACGGTTTGCTGATCAAGACTCATCGCGTTTTCCTCGAAAATCGGTGCACCCGCCGCCGGGTGGAAGCGGCAGAATCATACCGGAGCGCAGCGCCGGACTCATCCGCGTTCTGCGCAGGGTTTCTCGCCCGCCCCCGCACCCGACCCCGTTCGACGAATTTCCCGCGCGCCGCATGCAGGCGCCACATGCACATGACTTTGCGCAATTCCCGCCACAGACCCGGCTTCCCGACGGCCCTCGTGTCCGCCACCCTGCTCGCCGGCCTCCTCGCCGCCTGCGCCAGCCCTGGCGGCAATGGCACGGCCACCGACGCGATCCACCGCCATGCGCTGGTGCGGACCGCACCGCCCGAACCGTCCTGGGCCGCACTTCGCGAGCAGCTCGCCAAGGCCACCACCGGCCTCGCGGGAGTCGAGATCGGCAGCGCCGGCGACACGGGCTTCCGCGTGCAGATCCCGGTCGCCGACGGCTTCGCCAGCGGCAGTCCGGCAATCCGTCCGACGCTCGGACGCGCGCTCGACGCGCTCGCGCCCGCGCTCGCGGCCGAGGCCGGAGTGGCGGTGCGGGTGGTCGGCCACACCGACAGCCAAGGCAGCGAGATGGTCAACCTGCGCCTGTCGATCGCGCGCGCGGAGGCAGTGGTGGCGTGGCTGCGCGAGCGCGGCATCGCCCTCGACCGCCTCGCCGCCGACGGTCGCGGCGAGGCCGATCCGCTCACGTCCAACGCCACCGAGGAAGGCCGCGTGCGCAACCGCCGCATCGAGCTGATCCTCTCGCGCATGCCCTGAGCGCGCGCCACGGCGCGGCATCGCGTGCCGCTTTGCTAAACTCTCGACTTTATCCGGCACCGGTTCCCGCACCCATCATGTCCCGCAAGCTCCTCGTCACCAACGCCCTGCCCTACGCCAACGGCGACATCCACCTCGGCCACCTCGTGGGCTACATCCAGGCCGACATCTGGGTGCGCTACCAGCGCATGCGCGGCCACTCGGTGCACTACGTGTGCGCGGACGACACCCACGGCACGCCGGTCATGCTGCGCGCCGAAAAGGAAGGGCTCACGCCCGAGCAGCTCATCGAGCGCGTGCACGGCGAGCACCTGCGCGACTTCACCGCCTTCGGCGTCGCATTCGACAATTACCACTCGACGCACAGCGCCGAGAACCGTTTCTATGCCGAGGACATCTACGCCAGACTGAAGGCGGGCGGCCTGATCGACACACGCTCGATCGAGCAGTACTACGACCCGGTCAAGGAGATGTTCCTCCCCGACCGCTTCATCAAGGGCGAGTGCCCGAAGTGCGGCGCCCCCGACCAGTACGGCGACAACTGCGAGGCCTGCGGCGCGGCCTACGCCCCCACCGAGCTCAAGAACCCCTATTCCGCGGTGTCCGGCGCCAAGCCGGTGCTGAAGACCTCGGAGCACTACTTCTTCCGTCTGTCGGACGAACGCGCGGTCGCCTTCCTGCGCGAATGGACGCGCGGAACCAACGCCGCCGGCGAGCGCCGCCTGCAGATGGAAGCCGCCAACAAGATGAAGGAGTGGCTCGGAGAAAACGCAACTGAGGAAGGCGAGAACACGCTCTCCGACTGGGACATCTCGCGCGACGCACCCTACTTCGGCTTCGAGATTCCGGGTGCGCCGGGCAAGTACTTCTATGTGTGGCTGGACGCACCGATCGGCTACCTCGCCAGCTTCCGCAACCTCGCTGCCAAGCGCGCCGCCGCGGGCGAGACGATCGCCGTCGAGGACTACACCGACGCCGCCCGCGCCGCCGCGGCCGGCACCGAGATGGTGCACTTCATCGGCAAGGACATCCTCTACTTCCACGCCCTGTTCTGGCCCGCGATGCTGAAGTTCGCCGGCTACGCCACGCCCAGCCGGCTGTGCGTGAACGGCTTCCTCACCGTCGACGGCGCCAAGATGAGCAAGAGCCGCGGCACCTTCATCACCGCGCACTCCTACATCGCGCAGAAGCTCGACCCCGAGTGGCTGCGCTACTACTTCGCCGGCAAGTCGAACGGCACCATGGAGGACGTCGACCTCAACCTCGACGACATGATCGCCAAGGTCAATTCCGAGCTCGTGGGCAAGTTCGTGAACATCGCCAGCCGCTGCGCCGGCTTCATCGGCAAGCGCTTCGACGGCCGCCTGGGTGAGGCCGACGCCGCCGCCTGTGCCGAGTTCGCCGCCGCCTGGAGCGAGGGCCGAGTCGCCACCGCGTTCGAGGAGCGCGACTACAGCCGCGCGCTGCGCGAGGTCATGCGCCTGGCCGACCTCGCCAACCAGTACGTGAACGACCACAAGCCCTGGGAACTCGCCAGGCAGGAAGGCCAGGAAGCCCGCCTGCACACGGTGTGCAGCACCGCGCTGACCATGTTCCGCGACCTCACCCGCTACCTGAAGCCGGTGCTGCCGGCGCTCGCCGCGCAGGTCGAAACCTTCCTCGCCATCCCGGCCATGGACTGGCAGGGCGACTGGGCGGCGCTGCCTGCCGGCCATGCCATCCAGGCCTACAGCCACCTGATGACCCGCGTCGAGCGCAAGCAGATCGACGCCCTGCTCGAGGCCAACCGCGAGTCGCTCGCCCCGGCGACGGCGGTGCCCGCGAAGACAGACGAGCCTGCCAAGGACACCGAGGCGGCGTCCTCGCAGCAGCGCCACGCCGAGAAACAGCAGCATTCGGCCCAGGCTGCGGAGACCGCCTCGCCGCATATCACGATCGACGATTTCACCAAGGTCGAGCTGCGCATCGCGAGGATCGTCGATGCCCAGCACGTCGAAGGCGCCGACAAACTGATCCGGCTTGCGCTCGACATCGGCGAGGCCGACGAGTCCGGCAACCCGAAACCGCGCCAGGTCTTCGCGGGCATCAAGTCGGCCTACGACCCGGCGACGCTCATCGGGCGCCTGACGGTGATGGTCGCCAACCTCGCACCGCGCAAGATGAAGTTCGGCATGAGCGAGGGCATGGTGCTCGCCGCCTCCGACGCTGCCGGCAACACGCCAGGGATCTTCCTGCTCTCACCCGACGCCGGCGCGCACCCCGGCATGAAGGTGAAGTAAGCCGCACCGAGTCGCCGTCATGCCGCTCACACCCTCGAAACGCTGGATCGTCCTGCATCACGCCGGCCGAGGGTGACCGTCTCCGCGCTCCGCGCCGCCTGCCTGCCCTCGATGGCGGCGGCGCCGCCCGGGCCTCGCGCCCCGTCCTGAACCAGTACGCAGCGGAGACAACATGAAACTCGACTTCCGTCCCAAGCTCTTCGACACCCTGCCCGGCTACAGCCGTGCGACCTTCGTCGGCGACCTCTCCTCGGGCATCACCGTGGGCGTGCTCGCGCTGCCGCTCGCGATGGCGTTCGCGATCGCCAGTGGCATGTCGCCTACCGCGGGCATCTGGACCGCGATCGTCGCCGGCTTCCTGATCGCCTTCCTTGGTGGCTCCAAGGTGCAGATCGGCGGGCCCACCGGCGCCTTCATCCCGATCATCTACGCCATCGTCGCCGACCTCGGCGTGCAGAACCTGCTCATCGCCACCATGATGTCGGGCGTGCTGCTGTTCGCCATGGGCGCGCTGCGCCTGGGCAACATGATCCGCTTCATCCCGCTGTCGGTCGTGATCGGCTTCACCAACGGCATCGCGGTGGTGATCTTCATCTCGCAGATCAAGGACTTCCTCGGCCTGCAGATCGCCGACCTGCCGGGCGAGTTCTTCGCCAAGATGGGGGCGCTCGCCGCGGCGCTGCCCACGCTGCACCTGCCCACGGTGGCGGTGGCGCTCGTGTCGCTCGCGATCCTGGTGGCGTGGAACCGCCAGGCCGTGAAGACCGCGTGGATGCGCCGCCTGCCCGGCCCGCTCGCGGTACTGATCATCCTGACCGCGATCAACGCCCTGATCGCGCTCCCGGTCGACACCATCGGCAGCCGCTTCGGCGGCATCCCGCAGGAAATTCCGCCCTTCGGCCTGCCGGAACTGAGCCTGTCCACGCTCGGCAAGCTGATCGCGCCGGCGATCACGATCGCGCTGCTCGGCGCGATCGAGTCGCTCCTCTCGGCGCGCGTCGCCGACAGCCAGATCGACGACCGCCACGACCCCAACCAGGAGCTGATGGCGCAGGGCATCGCCAACGTCGCCGCGCCGCTCTTCGGCGGCTTCGCCGCCACCGGCGCGATCGCGCGCACCGCGACCAACATCCGCACCGGCGGACGCACCCCGATCGCCGGCATGATCCACGCCGGCGTGCTGCTCGCGATCGTGCTCGCGCTCGCCCCGCTCGCCAGCCACATCCCGCTCGCCACGCTGTCGGCGATCGTGGTCATCGTGTCGATCAACATGGGAGAGTGGCACGCCTTCGCGCCGAAGGAGCTCGCGCGCTACTCGCTCAACTACCGCACCATCCTGCTCGGCACCTTCTTCATCACCGTGGTGTTCGACCTCACCCTGGCGGTCGAGATCGGGATGGCGCTCGCGAGCCTATTCTTCATCTACCGCATGTCCGACCTCACCCGCATCGACCGCGTGCCGCTGGAAGACTTCTATGGCGTCGAAGCCTTGTCCCACCCCGACGGCACGCCGCGCATCGTCGCCTACAAGCTCAAGGGCAGCCTCTTCTTCGGCGCCGCCAACAAGCTCGAGAACCTGCTGCTCGGGCTGCCCGGCCACCCCGAGGTGGTCGTGCTGGACCTCGACAAGGTGATCAACATCGACACCACCGGCCTGGACATCCTGCAGACCCTGCACCGCAACCTGCAGAAGCGCGGCGCCCACCTCGTGCTGTGCGGACTCAACTCGCAACCCGGCTCGATCGTGTTCCGCTCGGGCTTCAGCGACAAGCTCGGCGACGACAACATCGCCGCCAACCTCACCGAGGCGCTGATCCGCGCCCAGCGCCTGAGCGGGCGCGAGCCGGAGATCGCCTATGCCTGAGCGGAAATCGCCCACGCCTGAACAGCACTCGAGCATGCCCGACGGGAAATCACCGCTGCCCGCTGCAAGCGCGCCGGCGGCGGACGCCATCGCCCGCCGCCTGCGCATCCACGGCAGGGTGCAGGGCGTCTGGTATCGCGGCAGCGCGACCGCCGAGGCGGCGCGCCTCGGCCTCTCGGGCTGGGTGCGCAACCGCAGCGACGGAACGGTCGAGGCGCTCGCGATCGGCCCGCTCGTCAAGGTCGAAACCTTCGTCGCCTGGGCCCACCGGGGCCCGGAGAATGCGCGCGTGTCGCGGGTGGAGGTGTTCGAGGCCGAACTCGAGCGCCTCACCGGCTTCGAGCAGCGTCCGACGGTTTGAGCACAGCCCGACCCGAACGAAGCGCCCTCGACTTCCGCGACGGCGACGCGGCGCGCCCGTTGCGCGCCGTGGGAGTTCATGCGCTGTGATCGCGACTTGCGTCGCTCCTACGAAAACCCGCAGACCCCCAGCGCATGTTCGATTCCCGTGGGAGCGACGCAAGTCGCGATTGCAGCGCCTCCATTCCACGCCGCAGTCGTCACCGCACCGGGCGGCGCCTCAGGGGTACACCACCTCGACCGCCTCGCCCGGCAGCCATTCGCGCAGGCTCTCCAGCAGCGCGTCGTCCAGGCGCACGCGCCAGCCGTCGCCGAGCGGGAGCTCGGCTTCGGCGGCGGCGTTGCGATAGCGGACGCGGATCGGGCAGCCGCCCTCGCGGAAGGGCTCGAGCAGGGTCTGCAGCTTGCCGGCCGCGCCCGCCGCACCGCCGCTGGCGGCAAGCTCGCCGTCGATGCGTAGCGACAGCGCGCGTGCGAAACGGCTGCGCGCCTCGCCGAGGGTGAGCAGGCGGTCGGCGTTGATGCGCAGGCCACCGGAGAAATCGTCGTTGCTCACCTTGGCCTCCACCACCAGCACCTCGTCGGTGACGATCTTGCCGCGGCTCGCCTCCAGCACCTCGGAATACACCGTGACCTCGCGCGGCTCGGTACCGTCGTCGAGCAGCACGAAGGCCATCTTGCCGCGGTTGCCGACCTTGGTGCGCTGCTCCATCACCACGCCGGCCAGCATGGTGATGTCGCGCGAGGGCTCGAGCTGCGCCAGCGTGCGGCGCACGAAGCGGCGCACCTCGGGCTTGAAGGCGTTGAAGGGATGGCCGGAGAGGAAGAAGCCGATCGCGAGCTTCTCTTCCTTGAGGCGCTCGCGCTCGGTCCACGCACGCACCTTGGCGAACTCGGGCGCCGCGCCCGCGGCCTCCGGCATCAGGTCGAAGAGCCCACCCTGCATCGCGTTGGCCGCCGCCTGTTCGGCCGCCTCCATCGCCAGCGCGACGGTCGCCATCAGCTGCGCGCGGTCCAGGCCCTTGTGGCCCGGCAGGGTGTCCATCGCGCCGGCGCGGATCAGCGCCTCGATGACGCGGCGGTTTACCATGCGGCGATCGACGCGCTCGCAGAAATCGAACAGGTCGCGGAAGTCTCCGCCCTTCTCGTGCGCGGCGAGGATCGCGCGCACCGCAGGCTCGCCCACGCCCTTCACCGCGCCCAGGCCGTAGCGGATGATCTTGCGATCCACCGGCACGAAGCGGTAGTCGGAGGCGTTGACATCCGGCGGCAGCACCTTGATGCCGTTGGCGAGCGTGTCTTCGTAGAAGATCTTGACGGTATCGGTGTTGTCCAGGTCGGACGACATCGTCGCCGCCATGAAGGCCGCGCAGTGGTGCGCCTTGAGCCAGGCGGTGTGGTAGGTGACCACCGCGTAGGCCGCGGTGTGCGACTTGTTGAAGCCGTACTCCGCGAACTTGGTCATCAGGTCGAAGAGCTGCTCGGCGAGCGCCGGGTCATAGCCCTTCTGCTTCGCACCCTCGGCGATGGTGGCGCGGTGCTTGGCCATCTCGTCGGCCTTCTTCTTGCCCATCGCGCGGCGCAGCATGTCGGCACCGCCAAGCGTGTAGCCCCCGATGATCTGGGAGATCTGCATCACCTGTTCCTGGTACACGATCACGCCGTAGGTCGGCTCCAGGCAGGCCTTGAGGTCGGGGTGGAAGTAGTCGATCTCCTGCTGGCCCTTCTTGCGCAGGATGAAGTCGTCCACCATGCCCGAGCCGAGCGGGCCGGGACGGTAGAGCGCGAGCACCGCGATGATGTCCTCGAAGCGGTCGGGCGCGAGCTTCTTGAGCAGCTTCTTCATGCCGTCCGATTCGACCTGGAAGATCGCCGTGGTGTTGGCGTCCTTGAGGATCTGGTAGGCGGCGGGATCCTCGAAGCCCAGGCTCATCAGGTCCGGACGGCTGCCCTCCAGGCGCGCCACGTACTCCAGCGCGAGCTCGATGATGGTCAGGTTGCGCAGGCCGAGGAAGTCGAACTTGACCAGGCCCACGGCTTCGACGTCGTCCTTGTCGAACTGCGACACCGGCGTGGCGTCGTCGCCGTCGGCGATGTAGAGCGGACAGAAGTCGGTGAGCTTGCCGGGCGCGATCAGCACGCCGCCGGCGTGCATGCCGACGTTGCGGCTCAAGCCCTCCAGCGGCTGCGCCAGGCTCCACAGGTCGCGCACCGACTCGCCGTCGTTGCCGTCGGCCATCATCTCGCCGATCTGCGGCTCCATCTCGTAGGCCTTGTTCAGCGAGACGGGCTTGGCGCCCTCGATCGGGATCAGCTTGGAGAGGCGGTCGCACAGGCCGTAAGGCAGATCCAGCACGCGGCCGACGTCGCGCACCACCGCCTTCGAGGCCATGGTGCCGAAGGTGGCGATCTGGCTCACCGCGTCCTTGCCGTAGCGCTCGCGCACGTACTCGATGACGCGGTAGCGGTTGTCCTGGCAGAAGTCGATGTCGAAGTCGGGCATCGACACCCGCTCGGGGTTGAGGAAGCGCTCGAACAGCAGCGCGTACTCGAGGGGGTCGATGTCGGTGATCTTGAGCGAGTAGGCCACCAGCGAGCCCGCGCCGGAGCCCCGCCCCGGTCCGACCGGCACGCCGTTGTTCTTGCCCCACTGGATGAAGTCGGCCACGATCAGGAAGTAGCCGGGGAAGCCCATCTGGATGATGGTGTCGGTCTCGAACTTCAGCCGCTGCTCGTAGCGCGGGCGCTGACGCTCGCGCTCCTCCGGGTGCGGGTAGAGCTGGGCGAGGCGCTCCTCCAGCCCCTTCTTCGCCTCCGCGACGAGGAAGTCGTCGAGCGTCATGCCCTCGGGCGTCGGGAACAAGGGCAGGAAGTTCTTGCCGAGTTGCACGGTGAGCGAGCAGCGGCGCGCGATCTCGACCGCGTTCTCGAGCGCCTCGGGCAGATCGGCGAAGAGCTCGCACATCTCCGCCTGGCTCTTGAGGTACTGCTCCTCGGTGAAGTCGCGCGGCCGGCGCTTGTCGGCGAGCACGTAGCCCTGCGCGATGCAGACGCGCGCCTCGTGTGCCTTGAAATCCTCGCGCTTGAGGAACTGCACCGGGTGGGTCGCCACCACCGGCAGGCCGAGCCGGCCGGCGAGTTCCACCGCGTGGCGGATGTAGGACTCGGTGCCGGGATGCCCGGCGCGCTGGATCTCGATGTAGAAGGCGTCCGGAAACAGCCGCGCCCAGTCGGCCGCGAGCTGTTCGGCGAGCGCGAGGTTGCCGGCCGCGATCGCCGCGCCGATGTCGCCGCTCATCGCACCCGACAGGCACAGCAGCGCGCTTGCGGCACCATTCTCGAACCACTCGCGGCGCATCTCGGCGCGGCCGCGGTGCTTGTTCTCGAGGTAGGCGCGCGTCAGCAGCTCGCACAGCTGACCATAGCCCGCGCGGTTCTTGCAGATGAGCAGCACGCGCTGCGGCTTGTCGCGCTCGGCCTCGTTGCGGATCCAGGCGTCGACGCCGACGATGGGCTTGATGCCCTTGCCGCGCGCGCCCTTGTAAAACTTGACCATGCCGAACAGGTTGGCGAGATCGGAGACGCCGAGCGCCGGCATGCCGTCGGCCGCGGCGGCGGCGATCGCCTGGTCGAGCTGGACGATGCCGTCGGTGATCGAATATTCGGAGTGCAGGCGGAGATGCACGAAGCGCGGAGCGCTCGGCACGATGGGCGCTTCGGCCATGGAGGGGGCAGCAGGATTCATGGCGCGGATTTTACCCGACGCCGCCCGCCCCCGCCGCCGACACTCAGGGCAACAGCACCGTCGAGCCGGTGGTCTTGCGCGCCTCGAGGTCGCGGTGTGCCTGGGCCGCGTCCTTCAGCGCATAGCGCTGCAGGATCTCGATCCTCACCTGGCCGCTGCGCACCACCTCGAACAGCGCCGCGGCGCGTTCGACGAGCTCCGCGCGGCTGGCGATGTAGTCGGGCAGGCCGGGCCGAGTGACGTAGACCGAGCCCGCCTTGTGCAGCAAGGCGCAATCGAAGGCGGCGACCGGACCGGTGGCGTTGCCGTAGCTCACCATGGTGCCGCGGCGGCGCAGACAGGCGACCGAATCGAGGAAGGTGTCGCGCCCGACCGAATCGTACACCACCGCGACGCCTTCGCCGCCAGTGAGCGCGCGCACGCGCTCGGGGAAGTTCTCGCGCGAGTACACGATGACGTGGTCGCAGCCGAGCACGCGCGCGCGCTGCGCCTTGTCATCGTTGCCCACGGTGCCGATCACGGTTGCGCCGAGCTGCTTCGCCCACTGCACCAGGATCGAGCCGACCCCACCCGCCGCCGCATGCACCAGGATGGTCTCGCCCGCCTTGACCGGGTAGGTGGCGTGCAACAGGTATTGTGCGGTAATGCCCTGCAGCATCATCGCCGCGCCCTGCTCGAAGGAGATGTCGTCCGGCAACGGCACCAGGTGGCGCGCCTCGATGTTGCGCGCCTCGGCATAGGCATCGAGCGGGCCGCTGGTATAGGCCACGCGGTCGCCCACCTTCAGCTCGGCGACACCGTCGCCGACCGCCTCCACCACGCCCGCCCCCTCCATGCCCAGCCCGGACGGCAGCGTCAGCGGGTACAGGCCACTGCGGTGATAGGTGTCGATGAAGTTGAGCCCCACCGCATGGTGGCGCAGGCGCACCTCGCCGGTCGCGGGTGGCGGCAGCTCGACGGCCTCCCACTGCAGGACTTCGGGGCCGCCGGTGCGGTGGATTCGGATCGCATGGGTCATCGGATTCTCCTCGGGATTCCTTGCGCGCAGCGTCGGAGGGAGCCCGGCCACGCGGCGTCGGGTGATCTTAGCGTACCAGCGAGACCCCGATGCGGTACTGCGCTTCCTTGTTCTCGTCGTACTCGAGCAGGGTCTCGCCATAGCCCTTGAAGGCCTGCAGATGGACGAAGGCGCCCACCCCGGAGAACACGCTGCGCCGGATCGGATAGGACAGGTCGTACTGGGTGCCCATCTTGCCCTCGGTGCCGCGCCGGATCAGCGTGGAGAACAGCCAGCCGTCGTCGCGGCCGAGGCGCAGGCCGAGCTCGGCGTGGCCGCGGTAGCGCGCGATGTCGGGATTGTCCTCCCGATCGAGGTAGGTCCACGCCTTGGGCACGACGCCGAGGTAGGAGCCGGACTCGTCCAGGCGCAGGCGCGCGTCGGCGCGCACGAAGAGCGTGTCGATGCTGCGCGAGGGCATGTCCTCCTTGCCGTTCGATTCGTGCTCGTAACCGCCGGAGAGTGCCAGCGAACCGCGCTTTTGCGGGTCGTCGAGCGCGAAGCGGTAGAACAGCGAAGGGCGGAAGCTCGAATCGCGGAATGGCTTGGATTCCGACTGCAGGTCCCACAGCGAGGTCTGGGTGAAGCCGAAGTAGAGCCCGCTCGCCACCGGGATCGTCTCCGCCACCACGCCCTGCTCGTCGAAGATGCGGTAACGGAAGCTGAACTGGAAGCGCGCAGATACCGGGTCGCGTCCGCCGATGAGGAAGTACATCGGCTCGTGGAAGCCGAAGCCCGACGGCTCGACCGGCGCCGCATCGGACGGCACCGCCGCCACCGGCGCCATCGGCGCCACCGCGGCCGCTGGGGCGACCGCCGTCGTGCCGGCCGCGGCGACCGGCGGGATGGCGGTCGACGCGGTGGCCGCCGTAGCCACATCGGCCGCCGTCCCGGCGTCGAGCAGCACGCGGGCCGAAGGCCGCCCGACGAGCGCGAGCGCCGCCACCCCGGTGACCTCCATCGGCCAGCGTGCGAAATAGCGGCGCTGGCCGCCCCCCGCCGCGGGCCTGCCGATCGCCACCAGCTCGACCGCGATGCGCGGCCCGCCACCCGACAGCTCGATGCTCGCCGGCAGCCGCGCCGGCCAATCCGCCGCGCGGCCCTCGCCGATCACCACGACTTCGAAGCGCTGGCCCGGCACGACCTGCGGGCTGGAGGTGGCGAGCAGCCAGTCGGCGGCGAACGCGGCCGGCGCGGCCAGGGCGAGCGCGCCGGCGAGCAGCAGCGGGCGCGGGGAGGAAGTTTTCGGCATGGCGATCGCCTGGCGGGAACGAAGGAAACAAAGCGGGGCAGCCCCTCGCAGGACTGCCCCCGGGAAAACGCCGCGCGAACCTCCTCGTGCGAGGCTCGTGCGGAGGCGGCGCCGAGCGGCGCCGCCGGCAGGCATCAGGCCCCGGCGTTGCGCGACTCCTTGGCATCGACCACGGCGAGCGCGGTCATGTTGACCAGGCGGCGCACGGTGGCCGAGGGGGTCACGATGTGCACCGGTTTGGCCGCGCCCAGCAGGATCGGACCCACCGAGACGCCGTCGCCATTGGCCACCTTCATCAGGTTGAACGAGATGTTGGCGGCGTCCAGGTTGGGCATCACCAGCAGGTTGGCCTCGCCCTTCAGGCCCGAATCCGGATGCAGCTTGTCGCGGATCTCCTCGGAGAGCGCGGCATCGCCGTGCATCTCGCCATCGACGTTGAGGTCGGGCGAGGTCTCGCGCAGGATCTCGCAGGCGCGGCGCATCTTGCGCGCCGAAGCCGAGTTCGAGCTGCCGAAGTTGGAATGCGACAACAGCGCCACGCTCGGCTCGATACCGAAGCGGCGCAGTTCGTCGGACGCCATGCGGGCGATCTCGGCGACTTCCTCCGCACTCGGGTTCTCATTCACATAGGTGTCGGTGATCGCCAGCATGCGCTTGGTGAGCAGCAGCAGGTTCATCGCCGCGAACTGCTTGGCGCCCGGCGCCAGCCCGATCACGTCCGCCACCTGCTTGAGGTGGTAGTCGTAGGAGCCGAAGGTGCCGCACACCAGCGCATCGGCATCGCCGCGGCGCAGCATCATGACCCCGATCAGGGTGGTGTCGCGGCGGATCTTGGCTTTGGCCAGGTCGGGGGTGACCCCGTCGCGCTTCATGAGCTTGTAGTACTCGGTCCACAGCTCGCGATAGCGCGGGTCGAACTCCGGATTCACGATCTCGAAGTCGCGCTCGGGCTTGAGGTTGAGGCCGATCTTCTTGATCCGCATCTCGATGACCTCGGGGCGACCGATGAGGATCGGACGCGCCAGGCCTTCGTCCAGCACCACGCGCACCGCGTGCAGCACGCGCTCGTCCTCACCCTCGGCGTAGATAACGCGCTTCTGCTCCAGCGGCACCGCCTTGGCGGCCGAGAACACCGGCTTCATGACGATGCCGGACTGGTAGACGAAGGCGTTGAGGCTGGAGGCGTAGGCCTCGAGGTCGGCGATCGGCTTGGTCGCCACGCCCGAATCCATCGCCGCCTTCGCCACCGCGGGCGCGATCTTGACGATCAGGCGCGGATCGAAGGGCTTCGGGATGATGTACTCGGAACCGAAGCTGAGCTCCTGGCCGCCGTAGGCGCTGGCGACGATGTCGCTCGCCTCGGCCTCGGCCAGCTCGGCGATCGCCTTCACGCAGGCGAGCTTCATCTCCTCGTTGATCGTGGTCGCGCCGACGTCGAGCGCACCCCGGAAGATGAAGGGGAAGCACAGCACGTTATTGACCTGGTTCGGGAAGTCCGAACGGCCCGTGGCCACGATGCAGTCCGGACGCACGGCCTTGGCGTCGGCAGGCAGGATCTCGGGGTTCGGGTTGGCGAGCGCGAAGATCAGCGGCTTGGCAGCCATCTTCGCCACCATCTCGGGCTTGAGCACACCCGCGGTCGACAAGCCCAGGAAGACGTCGGCGCCGGCGATCACGTCGCCCAGCGCGCGGCCCTCGGTCTTCTGCGCGTAGCGCGCCTTGGTCGGCTCCATGTTGGGCTCGCGGCCCTCGTAGATGACGCCCTTGGAGTCGCACACATAGATGTTCTCGCGGCGCAGGCCCACGCTGACCATCATGTCGAGGCAGGCGATCGCCGCGGCACCGGCGCCGGAGCACACCAGCTTGACGTCGGCGATGTTCTTGCCGACCACCTTGAGACCGTTGACCAGGCCGGCAGCCGAAATGATCGCGGTGCCGTGCTGGTCGTCGTGGAAGACGGGGATCTTCATGCGCTCGCGCAGCTTCTTCTCGATGTAGAAGCACTCGGGCGCCTTGATGTCCTCGAGGTTGATGCCGCCGAGCGTGGGCTCGAGCGCGGCGATGATCTCGATCAGCTTGTCGGGGTCGTTCTCGGCCAGCTCGATGTCGAAGACGTCGATGTTGGCGAACTTCTTGAACAGGCAACCCTTGCCTTCCATGACCGGCTTGGAGGCGAGCGGGCCGATGTTGCCCAGGCCGAGCACCGCGGTGCCGTTGGTGACCACGGCGACGAGGTTGCCGCGACTGGTGAGCTCGAAGGCTTCGGCAGGGTCGGCGACGATCGCGTCGCAGGCCGCGGCCACGCCGGGCGAATAGGCGAGCGCGAGATCGCGCTGGTTGGTGAGGCCCTTGGTGGGCACCACCGAGATCTTGCCGCGCGTCGGCGAGCGGTGATAGTCGAGCGCTGCGGTGATGAAATCCTGATCCATGTTCTCCCCTCTCGTGTCTATGAGGTAATCGATATGAGGTCGTCGAGGCCGGGCCGGAATCGCGACGCAGCACCCGCCCGCCCGGGGCTTGCAGCCCGGGACGGAGGACCTGCTCGGGAATCGAACGCAGACCTGCTTGTTCTTGTTGGCGTCGTCCGGCTCGGGATCGCCAGCGACCGACGCCCCCGAAGTGTACTCCAGCACCCCGGCCTTGGACACGCCCGCCGCTTATGCGCAGGATCACCCTGGAATCGGGCTTTGCCGGTGCCTGGCGCGCCGGAGGCGCCGGTTTTTGGCAGAATGCGGGGCCGGCGAGCAGCCGCGCGCACATGACGACAGGGGAGAAGGCGATGCGACGGGTGGTATTCAATCAGAAGGGCGGTGTCGGCAAGTCGACGATCACCTGCAACCTCGCGGCGATCGCCGCCGCCCAGGGCAAGCGCACCCTGGTGGTGGACCTCGACCCGCAGGGCAACTCCACCCAGTACCTGCTCGGTGCCGGCGTGGACGTCCTGGATGCGACGCTCGCCGATTTTTTCGACCAGACGCTCAACTTCAAGCTCAACCCGCGCGGCACCAAGGACTTCGTCGTCGCCACCCCCTTCGAGCGCCTGCACGTGATGCCCTCGCATCCGCAGCTCGAGGAGCTGCAATCCAAGCTCGAGTCGCGCTACAAGATCTACAAGCTGCGCGATGCGCTGGAGGAGCTGGCGAAGGACTTCGACTGCGTCTTCATCGACACCCCCCCGGCGCTCAACTTCTTCACCCGCTCGGCGCTGATCGCCGCCGATGCCTGCCTGATCCCTTTCGACTGCGACGAGTTCTCGCGCAAGGCGCTGTACTCGCTGCTCGCGAACGTGGAAGAGATCAAGGCCGACCACAACCGCGCCCTCGAGGTCGAGGGCATCGTGGTCAACCAGTTCCAGCCGCGCGCGAGCCTGCCGCAAAAGGTGGTCCAGGAACTCATCGACGAGGGTCTGCCGGTGCTGCAGCCCTACCTGTCGGCCTCGATCAGGATCAAGGAATCGCACGAGCAGGCCAAGCCGATGATCCACCTCGACCCCAAGCACAAGCTGTCGCAGGAGTTCGTCGCGCTGCACGACACCCTGGCGCGCAAGTACGGCACCTGAGCCTCGCGCTTTCCGCAGGAGCGACGCGAGTCGCGATCCCGGCGCCGTGCCGACGGAACCGTGGCAATCGCGACTTGCGCCGCCTCCTACGGGGCGACCGCGCGCTTCGACGTTTCCTGTAGGAGCGACGCGAGTCGCGATCCGGGCGCGAACCGGGCGCCGTGCCGACGGAACCGTGGCAATCGCGACTTGCGTCGCTCCTACGGGGCGACCGCGCGCTTCGACGTTTCCTGTAGGAGCGACGCGAGTCGCGATCCCGGCGCGAACCGGGTGCCGTGCCGACGGAACCGTGGCAATCGCGACTTGCGCCGCCTCCTACGGGGCGACCGCGCGCTTCGACGTTTCCTGTAGGAGCGACGCGAGTCGCGATCGGCGGCTCAGGACCGACCGCCGCGCTCCACCTCCTCCCTCGCGCCCGCGGGCGCTCCGATCGCCGCAAGGCGCGCGAACTCCGACTCCTCCAGCCACTCGCCCCACACCGCCATCAGCACTGCCAGCACCACCGGCCCGAGGAACAGGCCGACCAGCCCGAACGCGGCCAGCCCGCCGAGCACGCCGAACATCACCAGCAGGAAGGGGATGCGGGTGGCATTGCTGATCACCAGCGGACGCACCAGGTTATCCACCCAGCTCACCACCAGCGCGCCCCACAGCAGCAGCCCGATGCCCTCGACGGTGTTGCCGGTGAGCAGCAGCCAGGCGCCGATCGAGCCCCACGCGAAGGGCGTGCCGAAGGGGATCATCGCGATCACGGCGGTGATCGCCCCCATCAGCACCGGTGCCGGCACGCCCGCCCACCAGTAGCCCAGCCCGGCGACGAAACCCTGGCCGATCGCGGTCGCGATCAGGCCCCACACCACCGCCTTGGTCATCCCGCCCACCGCGGAGAGATAGGGGTCCAGGCGCTCGCCGAGGAAGCGGCGCAGCACCGCCACCACCTGCTCGAGCACGCGCTCGCCGTCGCGGTAGAGGAAGAACACGGTGATGAGTGCGAAACCCAGCTTGGCCGCGTTGCGCCCGACGTCGCCGATCAGCGTCAGCGCGAGGTCGCTGCCCTGGCGCACCCACTCGGTGAGTTGCGCGCGCAGCGCCTCCGGCTCGCGGGTGAGCTCGCCCACCATCGCCTGCAGGTCGTCGCCGATCCACGGCAGCGTGCGGACGAACTCGGGCAGCACGAAGGCGCCCTCGCGGATCTGCGCGGTCACCGCGGCGATCGCGACACCGACCTCGGTGCGCAGCAGCATGCCGATCCACAGCGCGGGCAGCACGAAGGCGGCGCTCAGCAAAAGCGTCATCAGCAGAGCGCTGATCGTGGGATAGCGCGGTAACCGCGAGCGCAGCTGGCGGTAAGGCGTCCACGTGGCATAGGCGATGATCACCGCCCACGCCACCGGCACGATGAACAGGTGCAGCACCGCATAGCTCAGCAACAGCAGGCCGCCGAGCAGGAAGCCGAGGATGACGCGGCGGACGACCTTCTCCGCGACCTGGTCGATCATGCGGTCTCGCCCCGATCTTCCGGGCTGGCCTCCTGCTCGGCGCCGATCTCGTCGGCCGGCTCGGGCAGGCGGCTCGCCAGCACCTTGTCGATACGCTTGCCGTCGAGGTCGATCACCTCGAAGCGCCAGTTCTCCCAGGTGGCGATGTCGCCGGTGCCCGGCAGGCGGCCGAGCAGCCACATCACCATGCCCGACAGCGTGTGGTAGCGCCCCTTCTCCTCTTCCGGCACGGTCTTGATGCCCAGGCGGTCCTTGAGCTCGACGATCGGGATCAGGCCGTCGAGCAGCCAGGAGCCGTCCTCGCGCTGCACCGCCCAGGCCTCCTCGGTGTCGTGCGGCAGGAACTCGCCGGTCACCGACTCGATCACGTCGTGCAGCGTGACCATGCCCTGGATCTCGCCGTACTCGTCGATCACGAACACGGTGTAGGTGCCGGAAGAGCGGAACTGATCGAGCAGCTCCATGCCGGTCAGCGACTCGGGCACGTACACCGCAGGCTGCAGCTCCCTGGCGAGGTCGATCGGCTCGCCGCGCAGGGACTGGTTGAAGAGCTTCTTGGCGCTGGCAATGCCGAGGATGTCGTCGAGCCCGCCGCGGCACACCGGGAAGCTGGAGTAGGACGAGGACGCCACCAGCTCGAGGTTCTCCTCCAGCGGCCGCTCGAGGTCGAGCGACACGATGTCCGCGCGCGGCACCATCAGCGAGCCGATCTGGCGGTCGTCGAGGCGGAACACGTTGCGCACCATGTCGTGCTCGCTCTTCTCGATCACGCCGGCCTCGGAGCCCTCGACCAGCATGGCGTGGATCTCCTCCTCGGTCACGCTCGGCCCGGTGCTCTCGCGCTGGCCCATGATGCGCAGCAGCAGCGCGGTGGAGCCGGCGAGCAGGTAGACGAAGGGCCGCGAGGCGATCGACAGCACATTCATCGGCCGCGCCACCAGGCGGGCGATCCCCTCGGGGTCGATCTGCCCGATGCGCTTGGGCACCAGCTCGCCGACCACGATCGACACATAGGTGATCACCACCACGACCAGCACGGTGGAGCCGATCTCGCTCACCCGCTGCTCCATGCCGAGCACCTGCAACCAGTCGGAGAGCGGGCCGGCGAGCGCGGCCTCGCCGACGATGCCGTTGAGCACGCCGATCGAGGTGATGCCGATCTGGATCGTCGACAGGAAGCGGGTCGGGTCCTCGCCGAGCTTGATCGCCACCTCGGCCGCGCCGTCGCCCTCCTCGGCGAGCCGCGCGAGCCGTGCCCGACGCGCGGTGACGAGCGCGATCTCGGACATGGCGAAGACGCCGTTGAGGACGATGAGGCCGATCAGAAAGAGGATTTCCATGGGTTCGAGGTGGTTGAGAGAGGGGCGCCGGCGGGCCCCCGGGCATGACGGGCGGGCCGAACGCCGCCGATGATGCCCCAGCGGACACGGGGTGTCGACCGCGCGACCACGCGCCACGCTCGCCCGCTGCTGCAGCGCAACACCACGAACCCCTTGCTCGCGGCGACCCGAAACGCCGGCGTTGACACTCCCGCAGTGCAACAGACACAATCCCGTTCATCAAGGGGAGTAGCTTTTCCGCTCCGGCATCGTCAATACGGCAGATCGGTCTTCAGACCGTCTCCCGGTGCCGGGGGCAACGAACGGATCCATTCGTTCGTTGCAAGCGAGACCTTGCCCGATGGGCAAGGTCCGTGCATCGCAGCGCGCCAGGGTCTGTGTCCGTCGGGAACAGACCTTTTTTGTTTTCTGCGGAGCGCGCGATGGAATCGATCGGAACGTGGTGGATGTGGGCGGCCTTTGCCGCCATCGTGGGAACGATGCTGCTTGTCGACTTGTTCGCCTTCGGTGGCGGCAAGCAACACCGGGTGTCGTTGAAGGAGGCGGCAGGCTGGTCGCTCGCCTGGGTCACCGTGGCGATGCTGTTCGCCGCCGGGCTGTGGTGGTATCTCGACGGCACGCTCGGGCGTGCGGTCGCCAACGAGCAGACGACCGCCTTCGTCACCGGCTACCTGGTCGAGAAGTCGCTGGCGGTCGACAACGTCTTCGTGTGGATGATGATCTTCAGCTTCTTCGCGGTGCCGCTCGAGTTGCAGCGCCGCGTGCTGCTGTACGGCATCGTCGGCGCGATCGTGCTGCGCACGATCATGATCTTCGCAGGCAGCTGGCTGATCAGCGAGTTCCACTGGCTGCTTTACGTCTTCGGCGCCTTCCTGATCGTCACCGGCATCAAGATGGCGTGGTTCTCCGAGCACGACCCCGACCTGGACAAGAACCCGCTCATCCGCTGGATCCGCAATCACTACCCGATCACCGAGAAGCTCGAGGGCGAGCGCTTCTTCGTCGTGCGCGACGGCGTGCGCATGATGACGCCACTCTTTCTCGCCCTGGTGCTGGTCGAAATCTCCGACGTGATCTTCGCGGTCGACAGCATCCCGGCGATCTTCGCGATCACCACCGACCCCTTCATCGTGCTGACCTCGAACCTGTTCGCCATCCTCGGCCTGCGCGCGATGTACTTCCTGCTCGCCGACCTCGGCGACCGCTTCGAGCTGCTCAAGTACGGACTGGCGGCCATCCTGGTCTTCATCGGCACCAAGATGCTGATCGTGGAGTGGGTGAAGATCCCGGTGCTGGTCTCGTTGTCGGTGGTCGCCACCATCCTGGCCTGCTCGGTGTTCGCGAGCCTGTGGTACACGGCGCGCAAGGAGAAGGAAGCCGCCAGGATCAACGCGGGCTGACGCGCAGCGGGCGGGTTGGGGGCGCCGGGCGCCGCGTCGCCGCCCCCATCCCGCCATCGCGACTTGCGTCGCTCCCACGAGAACCAGCCCGAAATGTCGGGCTGCACGGTAGGAGCGACGCAAGTCGCGATCCCGCCGGAAAAGCAGGTGCCGCCCCCCCTGAATCCCCTACCCCTACCGCCCCCCTACCTCCCCCCGACCCGACATGACCGTCACCCTGCAACGCCTCGTCGAATCCGCCGCCTTCCAGCGCTTCATCGTCATGGTGATCGTCATCAACGCGATCACCCTCGGCCTCGAGACCTCGCCCACCGCCATGCAACAGGCGGGCGGACTGCTGCTCGCGCTCGACCGCGCCGCGCTCGCGGTGTTCGTGGTCGAGCTCGCGCTCAAGCTCTACGTCTACCGCCTGCGCTTCTTCCGCAGCGGCTGGAACGTGTTCGACTTCACCATCGTCGCGATCACCCTCGCCCCCACCGGCGAAGGCCTGCAGGTGCTGCGCTCCTTGCGCATCCTGCGCGCGCTGCGCCTGGTGTCGGTGGTGCCCTCGATGCGCAAGGTCGTCAATGCGCTGCTGCGCGCCATCCCCGGCATGAGCTCGGTGCTCACCCTGCTGCTGCTCGTGTTCTACGTCGCCGCGGTGATGAGCACCAAGCTCTTCGGCGCGAGCTTCCCGGAGTGGTTCGGAAGCATCGGCGAATCCTTCTACACCCTGTTCCAGGTCATGACCCTGGAGTCGTGGTCGATGGGCATCGCCCGCCCGGTCATGGAGGCCTATCCCTACGCGTGGATCTTCTTCGTCCTCTTCATCCTGCTCACCACCTTCGCCGTGCTCAACCTCTTCATCGCCATCGTGGTCGATTCGATGAGCGCGGTCGAACACGAGGAGCAGGAGCAGACCCGCGAGCTGGTCGGCGTGGACCACGACGCGGTGGTCGCCGAACTGCGCGCGATCCGCGCCGAGCTGGCCGCGCTGCGGGGGGCCGGTGGCGAGCGCCCACCCACCGCCTGACGCGGCACCGACCGCCTCAGCGCTTGACCTCGAGCAGCTCGATCACGAAGTTCAGCGTGCTGTCGGGCGGGATGCGGCCGGGCACGCCGCGACTGCCGTAGGCGGTCTCCGGCGGACATACGATGCGCACCGCGCCGCCCGGCCTCATCTGCTGCAGCACTTCCTTCCAGCACGGCACCAGCGCCTCCAGCGGCAGCTCGGCCGGGCGGCCGCGGCCGTAGGAGCTGTCGAACTCCTTGCCGTCGGCGAGCGTGCCCTGGTAATGCACCCGCACCACGTCGGCCAGCGTCGGCGGCGCGCCGGTCTCGCCCACGCGGTAGATCTCGACGGTGACGCCCGAGGGCAAGGTCGTGGTCTGCGGCCCGGCTGCGATCGCAGCGGCAAGGGGAAGCAGGGCGAGGAGGGAAAGCAGTCGGCGCATGTCGGACTCCGGAGATTCAGATCTTGATGATGGTGTCGCTGTAGAGCGCCACGAAACGATCGTGCGTGACCAGGCGCATCGGCTCGACCAGTGCTTGTGCCACCAGAAGACGGTCGAAAGGGTCCTGATGATGCGCGGGCAAGGTCTCGACCGCCACGACGTGCTCGGGCTCGATCGCCAGGAGGCGATACCCCGAGGCGGTGAAATAGCACACGGCATCCCGGCTGGACACCGGCATGTCTCCACGCCCGAGCGCATGCTTGATGGCGATCTCCCAGACGCTTGCGACGCTGACCCATACCGTCGTTTTGGGCGACAGGATCAGATCGCGCGCGGCCTGCGGCAGCCTGGGGTGGTCGGTGATGGCCCACAGCGCGACATGCGTATCCAGAAGCAGATTCAAGATCAGCCTCCGGCGAGGAACAGCCTGGCGACGTCCTCGTTGCTGGCGTCGATGTCGTCGGGCACCTCGAACCTGCCCTTGGCCACCCCGATGCGCGGCCCCACGGACGCGCTCTCCATCGGAACGAGCCGCGCGGCAGGACGGCCGTTGCGGGCGATGACGATCTCGCGCTCCCGGCCGGACTCGATCGCCTCCACCAGGCGGGACAAGGATGACTTTGCCTGCAGCATATTTACGGATTGCATGGAGGCCTCCTCAGACACTTGTTTAGTCTAGTCTGGCTAATCTTTTCCTGCAAACGAGCGTTCGCGGGATTCTCCATTGCACCGACGGCACCGCCTGCGCCGGAGCCCGTCTCGAAAAACGACGCCCGGCAATCGCCGGGCGTCGTCCTGCATGCAAGGCCGGATCGCAAACGCGCGCCGCTCGCGCTCGCCGCGCTGAAGATCGCGCTTACAGCTTCCCGGCCACCCAGTCCTTCACCCCCGCCAGCGCCGCCGCCAGGTTCTCCGGCTGGGTGCCGCCGGCCTGGGCCATGTCGGGGCGGCCGCCGCCCTTGCCGCCGACCTGCTGGGCGACGAAGTTGACCAGCTCGCCAGCCTTGACCTTGGCGGTGTGGTCGGCGGTGACGCCCGCGATCAGGCTGACCTTGCCGTCGGCGACCGCGGCGAGCACGATCGCGGCCGACTTGAGCTTATCCTTGAGCTTGTCCATGGTGTCGCGCAGGGTCGGCGCGTCGGCGCCTTCGAGCAGGGCGGCGAGCACCCTGATGCCTTTGATCTCGACCGCCTGACTCACCAGCTCGTCGCCCTGGCTGGCCGCGAGCTTGCTCTTGAGGCGGGCCAGTTCCTTCTCCAGCGCACGAACGTTGTCGAGGATGCCGGCGACGCGCTCGGCGACCTCGTCGGGCTGGACCTTGAGCAGCGCCGACATGCCCTGCACGCGGCGCTCCTGCTCCTGGGCGTAGCGCAGCGCGTTCTCGCCGGTGATCGCCTCGACGCGGCGGATGCCGGCGGCGACACCGCCCTCTCCGACGATCTTGAACAGGCCGATGTCGCCGGTGCGCGCCACGTGGGTGCCGCCGCACAGCTCCTTCGACGTGCCGATCGACAGCACACGCACCTCGTCGGCGTACTTCTCGCCGAACAGCATCATCGCGCCCGACTTCTGCGCCGCCTCCAGCGCCATCACCTCGGCCTGCGTGGCGGCGTTGGCGAGGATCTCGCGGTTGACGATCTCCTCGACCTCGCGGATCTCCTCGGCGCTCATCGGCGCGGTGTGGGCGAAGTCGAAGCGGGTCTTGTCGGGATCGACCAGCGAGCCCTTCTGCTGCACGTGGGCGCCAAGCACTTCCCGCAGCGCCTTGTGCATCAGGTGGGTGACCGAGTGGTTGCGCGCGGTGGCGGCGCGCGCGGCGACGTCCACCCGCGCGACCACGCCCTGCCCGACCGCCAGCTTGCCGGTGCGCACCACGCCGTGATGGCCGAACACCGCGGCCTGGATCTTCTGCGTGTCTTCCACGCCGAAGATGCCGGCGGCGGCGCGCAGCTCGCCGCGGTCGCCGACCTGGCCGCCGGACTCGGCATAGAACGGGGTGTGGTCGAGCACGACCACACCCATCTCGCCCTCGAGCAGCTCATTGACCCGGACGCCGTCCTTGTACAGCGCGAGGATGTTGCCCTTCTCTTCCAGCAGCGTGTAGCCGTGGAAGGTGGTCTCGGGGCCGTCGTATTCCAGGTTGGCCGCCATCTTGAACTTGCCCGCGGCGCGCGCCTGCTCCTTCTGGCGCGCCATCGCGGCGTCGAAGGCGAGCGCGTCGACGGTGACCTCACGCTCGCGGCAGATGTCGGCGGTGAGGTCGAGCGGGAAGCCGAAGGTGTCGTGCAGCTTGAAGGCGGTGTCGCCGTCGAAGACCTTCTTGCCCGCCGCTTCCATCGCGGCGAGCTCGGCCTCGACGATGGCCATGCCGTTCTCGATGGTGGCGAAGAAGCGCTCTTCCTCCTGACGCAGCACGTCCATGATGCGGCGCTCGCCGTCCTTGAGCTCGGGATAGGCGCTGCCCATCTCGGCAACCAGGTCCGGCACCATCTTGTGGAAGAAGGCGGCGCGCGCGCCGAGCTTGTAGCCGTGGCGGATGGCACGGCGGATGATGCGGCGCAGCACATAGCCGCGACCCTCGTTGCCCGGGATCACGCCGTCGGCGATCAGGAAGGAACAGGCGCGGATGTGGTCGGCCAGCACCTTCAGCGAGGGCGAGTCCATGTCGGCACTGGAGGTCTCGCGCGCGGCCGCCTTGATCAGCGCCTGGAAGAGGTCGATCTCGTAGTTGGCGTGCACGTGCTGCAGCACCGCCGAGATGCGCTCCAGGCCCATGCCGGTGTCCACCGAGGGCTTGGGCAGCGGATGCATCACGCCCTGCTCGTCGCGGTTGAACTGCATGAACACGTTGTTCCAGATCTCGATGTAGCGGTCGCCGTCTTCCTCGGGCGATCCCGGGGGGCCGCCCCAGATGTGGTCGCCGTGGTCGTAGAAGATCTCGGTGCACGGGCCGCAAGGGCCGGTGTCGCCCATCATCCAGAAGTTGTCCGAGGCGTAGCGCGCGCCCTTGTTGTCGCCGATGCGGATCACGCGCTCCGCCGGCACGCCGACCTCCTTCGTCCAGATGTCGTAGGCCTCGTCGTCCTCGGCGTACACCGTGACCCAGAGCCTGTCCTTGGGCAGCTTGAAGACCTCGGTCAGCAGCTCCCAGGCGTAGGCGATGGCGTCGCGCTTGAAGTAGTCGCCGAAGCTGAAGTTGCCGAGCATCTCGAAGAAGGTGTGGTGGCGCGCGGTGTAGCCGACGTTCTCGAGGTCGTTGTGCTTGCCGCCGGCGCGCACGCACTTCTGCGAGGTGGTGGCGCGGGTGTAGGCACGCTTGTCGAAGCCGAGGAACACGTCCTTGAACTGGTTCATGCCGGCGTTGGTGAACAGCAGCGTCGGGTCCTCGTGCGGCACGAGCGAGCTGGAGGCCACGATCTGGTGGCCCTTGGATTCGAAGAACTTGAGGAAGGCGTCGCGGATTTCGGCGGATTTCATGTCAGGTCGTGGCCAGGACGTTGTTGAATCGGGAGCGATCGGGGAGACGATAGACGTCGAAGTCCCGGTCGAGTGTCAGGATGTCGCGCACCCCACTTTCGAGCGCGAGCACGATCAGCGACCCGTCGGCGATATCCATCGGCAGGTCGCGGTATTTTTCGGAGAGCTGGCGGATCAGCGAGACGGCGCCCGCGCCGGGGGTCGTCACCTCCACGCCACCACGCTCCACCCATTGCAGGAAGGCGAGCTGGCGATCGACCGAATGACCGAGCATATGACCGACTTCGGTCAGCACCGGCCAGGTGGTCAGCAGCGCCCCCTCGTAGTTCTCGATGAAGCGGCGCACGCGTACGTGGTTGCACTCGGCGGGCTCGAACAGCGCGATCAGCGGCCCGGAGTCAGCGATCGTTCTCAGCACGCAGCCGCTCCACGATGGTGCTACGGACGCGGTCCTTGCTGGTGAGATCGAGCGTCGCCGCCGTGGCGGACGGATCGCCGAACAGGTCCTTGCCGAGCTCGTAGGGCGTCTTGCGCGGCGCAAGCCGGGCGAGGTATTCGCGCAGGCTGGCCTTGACCAGCTCGCTCTTGCTGCGGCCGGTCTGCGCGGCGGCACGCGCGAGTTCGGACTCGAGCTCGGGATCGAGACGGATCGACAGGGTCATGGGGCCGGCCTCCTGTATTACACAACGTAATGCATCGTATGACGCGCTGCGATCGAAGTCAATTTCCGCCCGTGACGCCTATAATTATGCGTTACGACAACCACCCCGGACACGAGGACAACATGGGCAATCGGCTCTCCAAGATCTACACCCGCACCGGCGACGCCGGCACCACCGGCCTGGGCGACGGCAAGCGCGTCTCCAAGAACAGCCTGCGCATCCACGCCCTGGGCGAGGTCGACGAGACCAACGCCATCATCGGCCTGCTGCTGTGCGAGGAGCTGCCCGAGGACGTGCGCGTGCTGCTGACCAACGTGCAGCACGACCTCTTCGACCTCGGCGGCGAGGTGTGCATCCCGGGCATGAGCATGATCACCGGCAAGCAGGTGACACACCTTGAAGAAGAGCTCGACCGCTTCAACGAACCGCTCGAGCCGCTCAAGGACTTCATCCTGCCCGGCGGCACCCGCGCCGCCGCCTACGCCCACCACGCCCGCACGGTGTGCCGCCGCGCCGAGCGCGCGCTGGTGGCGCTGGCACTCGAGGAGTCTGTGAATGACGCCCCGCGCCAGTACCTCAACCGCCTCTCCGACCTCCTCTTCGTGCTCGGCCGCGTGCTCAACCGCGCCGGCGGCCGCGGCGACGTGCTTTGGCAGAAGCGGAAGAATGCCTGAGGGCCGCCTCCCGCAGCCACGTCGTTTCTCGTAGGAGCGACGCGAGTCGCGATTGCGGCGCTTGGAATCCGCGCCTCCGCCCCGGAAGCGCCCGATCGCGACGGGCGTCGCTCATGCCGGCGCGCCCGGACGGGGTGCAGCGCGTGCCGCTCCCCGGCTTCACCCCTGCGACGCCTCCTCTCCGCTCACCGCCTGGGCGGCGAGGAGTTCGCGGAACAAGGCCGAGCTCTGCGCCAGCTCCCAGGCGCGGCCGACCGCCTCGATGCGGCCGGCGCGCATCAGGATGACCTCGTCGAAACGATCGAGCAGGTGCAGGCGGTGCACCGAGGACACCAGCGCCGCGTCCGGGAAATGCGCGAACAGGCGCTGGTAGACGCGCGCCTCGGTCTCCGGGTCCAGGCTGCTGGTGGGTTCGTCGAGCAGCAGCAGGCTGGTGCCTGCGGCGGCGAGCACGCCACGGGCGAGCGCGAGGCGCTGGCGCTGCCCGCCGGACCAGTTCGCGCCCCCCTCCACCACCCGCGTGTCCAGCCCCTGCGCCAGGCCCTCGACCACGGAGTCTGCGCACGCCGCATGCAGCGCGGCCTCGATGCGCTCGGGCGTGCGACCGGCACCGAGCAGCAGGTTCTCGGCCAGCGTGCCGTCGAACATCTCGGCCTGCTGCGGGATCAGGGTGGCGAGATGGCGCAGACGCGCCGGCATCGCCGCCAGCCCCCCGGCGTCGCTCGGCAAGCCGCCAGCGCTGGGAACGCGCTCGCCGACGACCGCCGCGGTGGCGGCTGCGGGCACCGCCTCGCCGTCGATCGACAGGACACCCGCCGTGGGCGCGTCCAGCCCGGCGAGCAGGCGCAGCAGGGTGGTCTTGCCCGCGCCGCTCGGGCCGACCAGGGCATAGCGGCGGCCGCGCACGAGCGCCAGGCGGTCGAGCTCGAGCGCGCTCGCGCGCCCGTCGCCATGGGCGAAGCACACGCCCTCCAGGCTCAGCGTGCGCCAGCCCGAGGCGGCGATGTCCTCGCCGTCGGCCGGACGCGGCGCCGGCGCGGCGGACAACAGCGGCTCGGCTGCGGCGTAGTCGGCACGCTGGCGCGCGAGCGACTGGAAGTGCGCCGCGATCGCGGTGATCACCCCGCCGGCCTGCTGCGAGTACTCGTACACCATGAAGACCTTGCCGAGCGCGATCGTGCCGGCCGCCGCCGCAGCCCCGCCCGCGGCCGCGCCGAAGCCGAACACACCCGCGGCCTCGGCCGCATACACTCCGACCAGCACGCACCACAGCGCGCTCGCGAGCAGATCCACCGCGCACCACTTGGCCTCGTTGAGCACGATGCTCTTCTTCAGCGGCCCGAACACCGCCGCCAGGCGCTCGCCGATCAGCCGCGCCACGCCCTCGCCGCGGCGCAGCGCGAGCACCGACAGCACGTTGCCGAGCACATCGACCAGGGTCGCGGAGTAGGCGCGCTCGGCGCGGTTCTCCTCCACCGCCACGCGCATCATCACGCGGTCGAAGCGGGTGATGAGCAGGCCGATGAGGCCGTAGCCGACCAGGGCCACCGCACCCACCAGCGGCGAGATCAGCCACAGCGCCACGATCGGCCCCACCAGGCGCACGGTGTTCTGCAGGTAGATGAACTGGCTCTGCGCGAAGTCGTAGAGCGCGTGCGTGCTCTGCTGCATGCGGTGGGTGGTCTCGCCGGAGTGGTGGCGCTCGTGCCAGGCCAGCGGCGCGGCGAGCAGGCGCCCCACGAGCAGCGCCGACAGGCGCTCACGCACCTTGAGCGCCACGTTGCGTTCGAGAATGCGCCCCGGCCCGTGCAGCAGCCAGCTCGCGACGATGGCCGCGAACACCATGCCGAGCCAGCGCCCGGCCTCGCTCATGCCCTCCAGCCCGCCGGACTGGATGTGGTTGATCGCGTTGCCCGCCAGCCAGGGCACGGCGAGCTTGAAGAGCTGAGACGCGAGCAGCAGCAGGAAGGCGTAGAGAAGCAACTGGCGCGCGCCTGCGGCGTGCTCCCACAGCGCGCGGTAGAGCGCGCCGATGCCCACCGGCTGCTCGCCGGCGACCGCAGGCGGCTGCGGCGCGGGCGGGGGTTCGGCCGCGGCCGCGCTGGTTTCGAGGTCGGGCATCGCAGGCTCCGCGTCAGTGGGGTTCCGCCGCTGCGCGCGCGGGATCGGGGTTGGGATCGGATTCGGGATCGAATAGCGGGATCTGCGCCGGCCGCTCGCCGCCCTCGTCCTCGGCGAAGCGCACGCCGACGCCGAGCAGGCGCACCGGCAGCGCCTTGCGCGCATGCGCCTCGTCGAGCAGGCGCAGCCAGGTGGCCTGGTCGGGCGCGCTGGCGATGCACTCGGCGGTGGTGCGGCTGAAGTCGGAAAAGCGCACCTTGACGAAGGCCTTGTGCACCGGCGGGCGATCGCGCGCGCGCTCGAAGCGGCGGAGGAAGTCTTCCAGCAGCGCCAGCAAGCCCGCTCGGCAGGCGGCGAGGTCGTGCAGGTCGGGCGTGTAGGTGGTCTCGACCGAAAGCGACTTGCGCACGCGGTCGGGCTGCACCGGGCGCTCGTCGATGCCGCGGCACAGGCGGTGCAGGCTGGCGCCGAAGCTGCCGAACTCGCGTGTGAGCTCCGCCACGCTCCAGGCGCGCAGGTCGGCGCAGGTGTGCGCGCCCAGGCGGGCGAGCCTGGCCGCGGTGACCTTGCCGACGCCGAAGATCTTCTTCACCGGCAACGCGGCGACGAAGGCGTCGACGTCCTGCGGCCGCACCACGAACTGGCCGTCGGGCTTGTTCCAGTCGCTCGCCACCTTGGCGATGAACTTGTTGGGGGCGATGCCCGCCGACGCGGTGATGCCGACCTCGGCGCGGATGCGCGCGCGGATCTCCTGCGCCATCAGCGAGGCCGAGCCGCGGCAGCGCTCGACCCCGGTCACGTCGAGGTAGGCCTCGTCGAGCGAGAGCGGCTCCACCAGCGCCGTGTAGTCGTGGTAGATCGCCAGGATGCGGCGCGAGGCCTCGCGGTAGCGCTCGAAGTCGGGCGCCAGCAGGACGAGCTGCGGGCACAGCTGCAGCGCACGCGCGGTGGGCATCGCCGAATGCACGCCGAAGGCGCGCGCCTCGTAGTTGCAGGTTGCGATGACGCCGCGCGTCTCGGCGCGCCCGCCCACCGCGACCGGCCTGCCGCGCAGCGTGGGGTCGTCGCGCATCTCGACCGACGCGTAGAAGCAGTCGCAATCGCAGTGGATGATCTTGCGCATGCGCCCGCGCGCGTGAGGAGTCGGGAGTGAGGCGCCAGGGGCGGACGGACCCGCCGGGGGCAGGCCGAGCGAACGGCGCCCGCGCTCAGAACTCGGCGGCGCGCTTGACGCGGCGCTGGCGCACACCCTCGGCGAGGATGTCGAGCACGTCGATGCTGTCTTCCCAGCCGATGCAGGCGTCGGTGACGCTCTTGCCGTACTCGAGCTCCTTGCCCGGGACGAGGTCCTGGCGGCCTTCCTTGAGGTGCGACTCGACCATCACGCCCATGATGCGGTCGTCACCGGCGGCAAGCTGGGCGGCGACGTTCTTCGCCACCTCGATCTGCAGGCGGTGCTGCTTGCGGCTGTTGCCGTGGGAGAAGTCGACCATGACCTTGTTGCACACTCCGGCCGCGGCGAGCTCGCGGCTGGCGGCCTCGACGCTGTCGGCGTCGAAGTTGGGCTCCTTGCCGCCGCGCAGGATGGCGTGGCAATCCTCGTTGCCGCGGGTCGACACGATCGCCGAGTGCCCGGCCTTGGTCACCGACAGGAAGTGGTGCGGCGCCTGCGCGGCCTTGATCGCGTCGGCGGCGATGCGCAGGTTGCCGTCGGTGCCGTTCTTGAAGCCTACCGGGCAGGACAGGCCGGAGGCGAGCTCGCGGTGCACCTGGCTCTCGGTGGTGCGCGCGCCGATCGCGCCCCAGGCGATCAGGTCGGCGATGTACTGCGGGGTGATCATGTCGAGGAACTCGGTGCCGGCGGGCAGGCCGATCTCGTTCACCTCCCACAGCAGCTTGCGTGCCAGACGCACGCCGTCGTTGATGCGGAAGCTGTTGTCCAGCCCGGGATCGTTGATCAGGCCCTTCCAGCCCACGGTGGTGCGCGGCTTCTCGAAATACACCCGCATCACGATCAGCAGGTCGTCCTTGACGCGCTCGGCCTCGGCCTTGAGCTTGTGCGCATACTCCAGCGCCGCCTTGGCATCGTGGATCGAGCACGGGCCGATCACCACCAGCAGACGATCGTCGGCGCCGTACAGGATGCGATGGATCGCCTGGCGCGCCTCGTAGGCAACCTCGGCCGCCTTCGGCGTGGCAGGGTATTCACGCAGCACGTGCGCGGGCGGCACGAGCTCCTTGATCTCCTGGATGCGGACGTCGTCGATGTGGAGTTTGATGGAGGCGGACATGCGAGGCTCTTTCTCGGATCTTTGCTGGGATGCCTGATTCTAGCGGAAAGGCGAGCATGGCTGGACGCAATGCAGACTATAGGCCGGATGGGATGAACCGATCGGCGCGGCGCGCGTCTGTTCGTACACTGCCGCCCGCCGCGCACCACCGAATCCTCCGTTCCAGACGAGTCCGCAATCATGCTGATCCACAAGCCCGCCGACGTCCCGCCCTCCGAAATCACCCCGCGCAGCCTGTTCGAGCGCCGTCGCAACTTCCTCGCGCGCAGCGGCACCGGGCTGGTGGCGGGCGCGGCGCTGTGGCACGGCCTGCCCGGCGCCGCGCGCGCATCGACCCGGCTGCAGACCGTGCCCTCGGCACTGAGCACGACCGAACCGCTCAGCGAGCGCGACGCGGTCACCGGCTACAACAACTTCTACGAGTTCGGCACCGACAAGGCCGATCCGGCGCGCAACGCCCACAAGATGGAGGTGCGCCCGTGGACGGTGCGTGTGGAGGGCCTGGTCGGCAAGCCGCGCCGCTTCGACATCGACGAGCTGCTGCGCCTGGCACCGCTGGAAGAACGCATCTACCGCCTGCGCTGCGTCGAAGGCTGGTCCATGGTGGTGCCCTGGGTGGGCTTCCCGCTCGCCGCGCTGCTGAAGGAGGTCGAGCCCCTGGGCAGCGCCAAGTACGTCGAGTTCGTCACCCACTACGATCCGAAGATCATGATCCGCGACGTGCTCGACTGGCCCTACACCGAGGGCCTGCGCCTGGACGAGGCCTTGCACCCGCTGACCCTGCTCGCGGTAGGCGTGTACGGCGAGGCGCTGCCCAAGCAGAACGGCGCGCCGCTGCGCCTGGTGGTGCCGTGGAAATACGGCTTCAAGAGCGCCAAGTCGATCGTCACCATCCGCCTGACCGAGAAGGAGCCGGCGACCGCGTGGAACAAGTTCGCGCCGCAGGAGTACGGGTTCTACTCCAACGTGAACCCCGAGGTGCGCCATCCGCGCTGGAGCCAGGCTACCGAGCGCCGCATCGGCGAGCTGCGCAAGCGCCCGACGCAGATGTTCAACGGCTATGCGGAGCAGGTCGCGAGCCTGTACCAGGGCATGGACCTGAAGAAGTTCTACTGAGCACTGCATCCCGCCGACCGCAACGATGAATCTTTCCCTCAGAAGCCCCTCCGCGGGCACGATCGTCGCCTTCAAGGCGATCGTGTTCGCCCTCTGCCTGCTGCCCGCAGTGAACCTTGCGCTCGGCTGGCAGGCGAACGCGCTCGGCGCCAACCCGATCGAGACGATCACGCGCGCGAGCGGGGAATGGACGCTGCGCCTGCTGCTGATCACACTCGCCGTAACGCCGCTGCGCCGCTTCAGCGGCCTGCACTGGCTGCTGCGCCTGCGCCGCATGCTCGGCCTCTTCGCGTTCGCGTACGCGCTCGGGCACTTCGCGATCTATCTGTGGCTGGACCAGTTCTTCGACTGGAACGCGATCGCCCTCGACATCCTCGACCGCCCCTTCATCACCGTGGGCTTCGCCGCCTTCGTGCTGCTCATTCCGCTCGCCGCGACCTCGAACAGCTTCGCGATCCGACGCCTCGGCGGGCGCCGCTGGCAGTCGCTGCACCGCTCTGTCTATGCGATCGCGATCTTCGCCGTGGTGCACTTCTGGTGGCTGGTGAAGGCGGACATCGGGCGTCCGCTGCTCTACGCGAGCATCCTCGCCGTGCTGCTCGGCCTGCGCGGCTGGTGGCGCGAACTCGAACGCCGGCGGCAGCTCTCGGTGCCGCCGCCGGCGAAGCACCTGGAGAAGAAGGTGATCCGGCTGGTGCCGCGGCAGTAGGCGGCACCGCGGCGCCGTCGGGCCCGGCGGCGCCACGCCTCAGCGCGGAGCCAGGCGCCAGAGCGAGGTCGTTTCCGCCGCGCGCGCCGCATGCAGCGGATCGTCCGCATCGGCCGCCTTGCCGTGGCGCGGACGGATGTCCTCGCGTCCGAGGACGCGCAGTCCCGCGGCCTCGATCCAGCCGAGAAGCTCGGCGCGACTGCGCAGGCCGAGGTGTTCGGCGAGGTCCGACAGGATCAGCCAGCCCTCGCCACCTTCCTCCACGTGTTCCGCCAGGCCGGCGAGGAAGCCGCGCAGCATGCGGCTGTCGGGGTCGTAGACCGCGTACTCGATCGCCGAGCTCGGCTTGGCCGGCACCCAGGGCGGGTTGCACACCACCAGCGGCGCGCGGCCGGGCGGGAAGAGATCGGCCTGGAGCAACTGCACGCGGCCGGCGGAAACCTGAAGTTCGGGCGCAGCGGCGCCCGGGATCGTGCAGGAGGTTGTGCCCGGGGCGCCCTCCTCCGCCGCGGCCCCGGCCAGCAACCCGAGGCGCGCGAGGTTCTGCTGCGCGCAACCCAGCGCACGCGGCGACACGTCGGTGGCCACCACGCGCGCCACCCCGCGGCGCGCGAGCAGCGCGGCGATGACGCCGGTGCCGGTACCGATGTCGAAGGCGAGCGTGGTCGCGGGCAGCGGCGCGCGCGCGATCAGGTCCAGGTATTCGCCGCGGATCGGCGAATAAACGCCGTACCAGGGGTGGATGCGCTCGCCGAGCGCAGGGATGGCGACGCCCTTGCGCCGCCACTCGTGCGCGCCGACGAGGCCGAGCAGCTCGCGCAGCGACATCACGAAGGGTGCCGCAGCGAGGTCCGCATCCGCTGTGCCGGCGACCGCCTCGGCGACGACTTCGGCGACCTCGGGCGCGCGCCGCAGCGGAATGCGCACGCCGGCCTCGAAGGGGATCAGCAGCATGCCCAGGGCGCGCGCGCGCTGCGCCTGCGCCATGCGGTGGAGGTGGAAGGCCTCGGCGGGCGTGGCCGGCGCCTTGCCCGGCTTGGCCGCCCTGCCCGGTTTCCGCGCGCGCGCGTCGGCGCGGCGCGCCATCGCCTGCAGCAGCTGGCGGGCGTTGTGGTAGTCGCCGCGCCACAGCAGGGCGCTGCCCTCGCAGGCCAGGCGCCAGGCCGCATCGGCCTTGGTGGTGTCGTCGGCGATCACCACCCGGCGCGGTGGCGCCTGGCCGCTCTCGGAACGCCAGCGCGCACTGCAGCGGCGCACGCTGCCGTCGTCCGCAAGCTCTTCCCAGGTCAGCGTCGCCGCTGCGCTCGAGGTGCTCACGCCTGCTTCGGCCGCATCGCGTGCTTGGGGCGGAAGGCCTTGATCATCGCGTCGTCGGTCTCGACATACGGACCGCCGACGAGGTCGATGCAGTACGGCACTGCGGCGAAGATGCCGACGTGGCGCACGCTGCCGTCGGCGTCGCGCACGCCTTCGAGGGTTTCGCGGATCGACTTGGGCTGGCCGGGCAGGTTGATGATGAGGCACTTGCCGCGGATCACCGCGACCTGGCGCGACAGGATCGCGGTGGGTACGAAGTTCAGGCTGATGCGGCGCATCTCCTCGCCGAAGCCGGGCATCTCCTTGTCACCGATCGCGAGCGTGGCCTCGGGGGTCACGTCGCGCACCGCCGGACCGGTGCCGCCCGTGGTGAGCACGAGGTTGCAGCCGGCCCGGTCGACCAGCTCCACCAGGGTGCGCTCGATCAACGCACGCTCGTCGGGGATCAGCCGGGTCTCGGCGCTCCACGGCGACGTGAGCGCCCTGCCCAGCCAGTCTTTCAGCGCGGGGATGCCCTGGTCTTCGTAGGTGCCCTCGGAGGCGCGGTCGCTTATCGACACGAGGCCGATGCGGATGTGTTCGCTCATGAGTTCGGTCCCTGTTCTGCGGCGTCCTCGTCGGACGGGGTCTCCGCCGCCTCGGCGGCGGCGTCGCGGGCTTCCTGCAGCTCGCGCAGCACGCGGAAGATCTCGCGGAAGGACTTCGGCGGCTTGGCGGCCTCGCGCTCCTTGAGCGCGTTGCGGCGCAGGGTGCGCAGGTATTGCAGGTCGGCCTCGGGCCAGGTCTCGGCGATGGTGCCGATGGTCTGCTCGTCTTCGAGCAGCTGCTCGCGCAGGCGCTCGAGGCGGTGCATCTTCGCCACCTCGGCGGCGGAGTTGCCGGCGAAGATGTCGAGTTGGGCCTGAATGGGCTCGGGGTCGATCTTGCGCATCAGCTTGCCGATGTACTGCAGCTGGCGGCGGCGCGCCTCCATCTTGAAACCCTGGGCGGCGCGGATGGCCTCGTACAGGGTCTCGGGCAGCGGCACCTTCTTGAGGCGCTCGGGCGAGAGCGCGACGAGCTGCTCGCCGAGGTCCTGCAGCGCCTGCATCTCGCGCTTGCGGCTGCTCTTGCTCGGCGGCTCGGGAAAATCGTCCTCGTCCGCGGGGTCGGAATGGTGGTGGCGCATTGCTTGCATGGGGGGCTGGCTCGATCGGGGTAAGATTATAGCCTTTGCACGCACCCGGCCCGCCCATGTCCAGCCAAGGCTTCTCCTTCTCGCAGGCGCATCTCGCCGAGATCGCCACCGACATCCTGAAATACGCCCGCAAGCACGGCGCCTCGTCGTGCGAGACCGACGTCTCCGAGGGCTTCGGCCAGTCGGTCGCGGTGCGCCGCGGCGAGGTCGACACCATCGAGTACAACCGCGACAAGGGGGTGGGCGTCACGGTGTACCTCGGCCAGCAGCGCGGCTACGCGAGCACCTCCGACTTCTCGAAGAAGGCGCTCAAGGCCACGGTGGACGCCGCGCTCTCGATCGCGCGCTTCACCGCGCCCGACCCCTGCGCCGGGCTGGCCGACGCGGCGCTGATGGCGAAGGCGAAGGACATGCCCGAGCTCGACCTCTTCCATCCGTGGAACATCGACGTCGCGCAGGCCATCGAACTCGCCCGCCGCTGCGAGGACGCCGCCTTCGCGGTCAGCCCGAAGATCGGCAACTCGGAGGGCGCCAACACCTCGATCCAGCAGTCGCACTTCGTGTCGGCGAACAGCCACGGCTTCCTCGGCGGCTACGCCACCACCCGCCACGGTCTGTCGTGCTCGGTGATCGCCGGCGAGGGCGACGCCATGCAGCGCGAATACTGGTACGACTCGCGGCGCGACCCTGCCGAGCTGATGGTGGCCGAGGAGGTTGGCCGGCGCGCCGGCGAGCGCGCGCTGGCGCGCCTGGGTGCGAAGAAGATCCGCACCTGCGAGGTGCCGGTGCTGTTCGAGGCGCAGCTCGCGGTGGCGCTCGTCGGCAACTTCGTGCAGGCGGTGAGCGGCGGCTCGCTCTACCGCAAGTCGAGCTTCCTGCTCGACAGCCTCGGCAAGCAGGTGTTCTCGCCGGTGGTGAGCATCGCCGAGCGCCCGCACCTGAAGAAGGCCTTCGGCTCCAGCCCCTTCGACGGCGACGGCGTGGCCACCCGCGACCGCGAGGTGGTCACCGACGGGGTGCTGAACGGCTACTTCCTCTCCGCCTATTCGGCGCGCAAGCTCGGCCTGCAGACCACCGCCAACGCCGGCGGCTCGCACAACCTGATCGTGAAGCCCGGCGAGCAGGACCTCGCCGGACTGATCCGGCAGATGGACCGCGGCCTGCTCGTGACCGAGCTGCTCGGCCACGGCGTGAACTACGTCACGGGCGATTACTCGCGCGGTGCGGCAGGCTTCTGGGTGGAGAAGGGCCGCATCAAGCACGCTGTCGAGGAGATCACCATCGCCGGCAACCTGCGCGACATGTTCCGCGGCATCGTCGCGGTGGGTAACGACGCCCTGCCGCGCGGCGCCAAGCTGTGCGGCTCGGTGCTGATCGAGCGCATGAAGGTCGCCGGGCGCTGAGCCGGTGTCCGGACTTCATCCCGCCAGCGCGGTACCTTTCCGTCCCGTTGCGCGAGCGGCGTCTATAATCGTTCGCTGAATTCGCTGGAATCCACCCCCGAACACAAGGAGAAATCGTGGAACGTCGTTCATTCCTCAAGAAGGCCAGCGTCGGCCTTGCCGCCGGTGCCGCCGCAGGCGTCGCCTCCACCGCGGCCGTCGCCGCCCCCGCCGTCCAGACCGGCCTGCCCGAGATCAAGTGGCGCATGACCTCGAGCTTCCCCAAGAGCATCGACACCCTGTACGGCAGCGCCGAACTGCTCGCCAACCGCCTGCGCGAGATCACCGGCGGCAAGTTCGACATCCGCATCTTCCCGGCCGGCGAGATCGTCCCCGGCCTGCAGGCGCTCGACGCGGTGCAGCAGGGCACGGTCGAGATGTGCCACTCGTGCTCCTACTACTACGTCGGCAAGGACAAGACCTTCGCCTTCGGCACCGCCGTGCCCTTCGGCATGAACGCGCGCCAGATGGACGCCTGGATCATCGGCGGCGGCGGCCAGGAGCTGCTCGACGAGTTCTACGGCACTTACAACGTGTATTCCTTCCTCGGCGGCAACACCGGCGTGCAGATGGGCGGCTGGTACCGCAAGCAGATCAACACCCTGGAGGACATCAAGGGCCTGAAGATCCGCATCGCCGGCATCGCCGGCGAGATCATGTCGCGCATGGGCGCGATCCCGCAGCAGATCGCCGGCTCGGACATCTACCCCTCGCTCGAGAAGGGCACCATCGACGCCGCCGAGTGGGTCGCCCCCTACGACGACGAGAAGCTCGGCTTCTACAAGGTCGCGCCCCACTACTACTCGCCGGGCTGGTGGGAGCCGGGCCCGGTGGTGCACTTCTATGTGAACAAGGCCGAGTGGGACAAGCTGCCCAAGGAATACCAGGCCGCCTTCCGCGCCGCCTCGCGCGAGGCGCACATCCAGATGACCGCGATGTACGACCACAAGAACCCGCAGGCGCTCGCCCGCCTGCTCGCGCAGGGCGTCAAGCTGCAGAACTTCTCCAACGAGATCATGAAGAAGGCCTTCGACATCTCGCGCGAGCTGTACGCCGAGGAGGCCGCGAAGAACCCGGCGTGGGCCAAGATCTACGCCGAGTTCGAGAAGTACCGCAAGTCGCAGAACGCGTGGTTCAGCGTCGCCGAGGCGGGCTTCGACCGCTTCATGCAGTCGGTGCGCTGACGGGCTTCAGGCTTCAGGCGCAAAAAAAGCCGGGCATGCCCGGCTTTTTTCATGGTGCGCGCACTCAGTCGCCCTGCAGTTTCCGCATCAGGTCGGCGTTCGAATCGCCCGCCGCTGCGGCCCCGCCGCCGCCCTGCAGCAGTTGCTCGAGGTCGAGTTCCTGCTGCTGCGCCGGCTTGGCGCCCGCGTCGCCGTAGGACACCAGGCCGGGGAAGGCGATGATGAGGCCGACCATGACAAGCTGGATGATCACGAAGGGCACCGCACCCCAGTAGATCGACGCCGTCTTCACCTTCTCCGACGCCACCGAGCGCAGGAAGAAGAGCGCGAAGCCGAAGGGCGGATGCAGGAAGGAGGTCTGCATGTTCACCGCCAGCAGCACGCCGAACCAGATCAGGTCGATGCCGAGCTTGTCCGCCACCGGCGCGAGCAGGGGCACGATGATGAAGGCGAGCTCGAAGTAGTCGAGGAAGAAGGCGAGCACGAAGACGAGCAGGTTCACCGCGACCAGGAAGCCGGTCTGCCCGCCGGGCAGCGAGGTCATCAGGTGCTCGACCCAGAGGTCGCCGTTGACACCGCGGAAGGTGAGGCCGAACACGCTGGAGCCGATCAGGATGAAGACCACGAAGCACGACAGCTTGGTGGTCGAATCCATCGCCTGCCTGAGCAGCGGCAGCGACAGGCGCCGGCGCGCGAGCGCCATCAGCACCGCGCCGAGGGCCCCCATCGCACCGCCCTCGGTCGGCGTCGCGACGCCGATGAAGATGGTGCCGAGGACGAGGAAGATCAGCCCGAGCGGCGGGATCAGCACGAAGGTCACGCGCTCGGCCATGCGCGACAGCAGGCCGATGCCGAAGATGCGGTTGACCATCGCTGCCACGAACGCGATGCCGATCCCGGCCATCGCCGACACCACCACCACCTCGTCGCGCGGTGCATCGGCGCGATAGATCTGGCTGGCGAAGAGCCAGGCGCCGGCGCCCGCGACCACGGTCAGCAGGGCCAGCGAGCGCAACCCGCTGGCGCCATCGGGCTCGCGCAGCGTCCGCGCCTCGGGCGGCATCGCCGGCGCGAGCGACGGCCGGAAGATCGCCACCACCGCGACATAGACCACATACAGGCCGGTGAGGACCAAGCCCGGGACCAGCGCGCCTTGATACATGTCGCCGACGCTGCGGCCGAGCTGGTCGGCCATCACGATCAGCACCAGCGAGGGCGGGATGATCTGCGCCAGCGTCCCGGAGGCGGCGATCACGCCGGTGGCGAGGCGATGGTCGTAGCCGTAGCGCATCATGATCGGCAGCGAGATCAGACCCATCGAGATCACCGAGGCCGCGACCACGCCGGTGGTCGCCGCGAGCAGCGCGCCGACGAAAATCACCGCGAAGGCGAGGCCGCCGCGGATCGGCCCGAACAACTGACCGATGGTGTCGAGCAGATCCTCGGCCATGCCGCTGCGCTCGAGGATCAGCCCCATGAAGGTGAAGAAAGGCACCGCGAGCAGGGTGTCGTTGGCCATGATGCCGAAGATGCGCTCCGGCAGCGCCTGGAACAGCGCACCGTGGAGCAGGCCGAGCTCGATGCCGACGAGGCCGAACAGGATGCCGTTGGCCGCGAGCGCAAACGCCACCGGAAAGCCGAACAGCAGGAAGAGGATCATGGACGCGAACATCAGCGGCGCCATGTTGGCGACGACGAACTCGGTCATGGCTCCACCCTCCCCTCGCGCTGCGCCTTGATCGCTGCGACCAGGTCCGCGGTCGCTGCGCCGGAGGACTTCTTCTGCAACGGGTCGGGGCCGTGGCCGGCGAGGAAGGCGATGCGCTTGACCAGCTCGGAGAAGGCCTGCAGCACGAGCAGGCCGAGACCGAGCGGCAGCATCATCTTGACCGGCCAGCGGATCAGGCCGCCGGAGTTCTGCGACATCTCGCCCGAGGCGAGCGAGGTCATCACGATCGGCCACGACAGCCACAGGATCAGCCCGGCCATCGGCAGCAGGAAGAACAGGATGCCGACGATGTCCACGACGTTCTGCCCACGCGGCGACAGCCGGCTGGTGAGGATGTCGATGCGCACGTGCTCGTTGCGCAGGAAGGTGTAGCCCGCGGCGAGCATGAAGATCGCGGCGAACAGGTACCACTGGATCTCGAGCAGGGCGTTGGAACTTGTGTTAAACAGCTTGCGGACGAGGGCGTTGCCGGCGCTGATCACCACGGCGACCAGCACCAGCCACATCACGGCGCGTCCGACCCGTTCGTTGATCCAGTCGATCAAGCGGGATAAGCGCAGCAAAGAAGACACGGGAAAACTCCGGAAACCGGGGCGGGACGCCGCCCGGTGCCGCTTTGCGAGCCGGCAGGCCTTAAAATCTCGATTATCCCACAAGGGCCGCCCTCGCCGGGCGACAGCTTGCCGATCACGATGAAAACACGAAACTCGACACAATCCGCACTTGCTTGCCGGATCTGCCTCGTACGCCACGGCGAGACCGCCTGGAATGCCGAGCGCCGCCTGCAGGGCCACATCGACGTGCCGCTCAATCCGCGCGGCCTGTCCCAGGCCGAGGCCACCGCGCGCAGCCTCGCGCGCGCCGGCGAACGCTTTGCCGCGCTCTACAGCAGCGACCTGCAGCGCGCGCGCCAGACGGCCGACGCGGTCACGCGCGCGCACGGCCTCGCCGCCACCCACGACGCACGCCTGCGCGAGCGTCACTACGGGGTGCTGCAGGGACTGACCTTCGAGGAAGCGGAACACCAGCAGCCGCAGGCCTGGCAGCACTTCAGGAAGCGCGATCCGCAAGTGGCGCTCGACGGCGGCGGCGAGAGCCTGCACGGGCTCGCCGCGCGCGTGCATGCGGCACTGGAGGAGATCGCCGCACGCCACGCCGGCGAGTCGGTGGTGGTGGTGACCCACGGCGGCGTGCTCGACATCGCCCACCGCCTGGCCACCGGCAAGACGCTCGAGGGCGTGCGCGATTTCGCGATCCCGAACGCCGCGCTCAACTGGATCGAACACACGGCCGGAAGCTGGCGGTTGATCGCATGGGCCGACGAGCGTCACCTCGCCGACGCATTGGACGAACTGCCCGGAACCTGATGCGAAGCGCATCGAAAATGACGTAGACGACCGCCATTAGGGTTTTCCGTGGATTACGGCCCGGAATCGGGTCTTCCTATAATCGCATCGAAGGTTTCGATCACACATCACACCTCACGCGACAAGGAGACACCGTGGAACGTCGTAAATTCCTGCAGGGCGCCGGCATGGCCGGCATTCTCGCCGCCGGCACCGCACCGGCCATCGTCAACGCTCAACAGCAGATCCGCTGGCGCCTGGCCTCCAGCTTTCCGAAGTCCCTGGACACCGTGTTCGGTGCAAGCGAGGCATTCGCCAAGTACGTTTCCGATGCAACCGGCGGCAAGTTCGTGATCTCGGTGCACCCGGCGGGCGAACTCGTACCCGCCTTCGGCGTGGTCGATGCCGTGCAGCAGGGCACCATCGAGTGCGCACACACCGCGCCCTACTACTTCTTCGGCAAGGACGAGACCTTCGCCTTCGACTGCACCATCCCCTTTGGCATGACCTCGCGCGCGATGAGCGCGTGGATGTTCGAAGGCAACGGCCTCAAGCTGATGCGCGAGTTCTACGCCCAGTTCAACATCGTGAACTTCCCCTGCGGCAACACCGGCGCGCAGATGGGCGGCTGGTTCCGCAAGGAGATCAAGTCGGTCAAGGACGTCGAGGGCCTGAAGATGCGCATCGGCGGCTTCGGCGGCCGTGTGCTCGCCAAGCTCGGTGCGGTGCCGCAGAACATCCCCGCCGGCGAGATCTACCAGTCGCTGGAGAAAGGCACGATCGACGCCGCGGAATGGATCGGTCCTTACGACGACCTCAAGCTCGGCCTGCACAAGGTGGCGCAGAACTACTACTTCCCGGCGTGGTGGGAAGGCAGCACCCAGTTCTCGGTATATATCAACGACAAGCAGTGGAATGGCCTGTCGGCCGAGTACAAGGCGATCGTCGAGCAGGCCTCGCGCGCCGCGCACGTCACCTGCCAGGCGCGCTACGACGCCCGCAACCCGAGCGCGCTCAAGCAGCTGATCGCGGAAGGCGCCAAGCTGTCGCGCTTCCCGAAGGACTTCATGGACGCCGCGTTCAAGGCCTCGCGCGAGGTCTATGCAGAACTGAACGAGAAGAACGCCAACTGGAAGAAGGTCTACCCCGACTACAGCCGCTTCCTCGCCGACCAGGTGCAGTGGGAGTCGGTCGCAGAAGGCAACTACGCGCAATACCTGGCTTCGCAGAAGCTGTGACGATCGGATGTCCGGGCGCAGCTGCTTGCGTTCCGGACATCGCTCGCGGCACCCCCGCCCCCTCCCTCACGCCGAGCGAAGCCCTGGCCCCGCTCGGCATTTTTGTGCACGCAAGCCTCGAGGCGAGCCAAATGGACACCCTCCTCCGAATTTCACACGGCATCGATGCCGTGAGCCGCTTCTTCGGCAAGTTCATCATCTGGCTGGTGCTCGCCGCCGCGCTGATCAGCGCCTCCAACGCGGTCGCACGCAAGGCCTTCAACATCGGCTCGAACGCCTTCCTCGAGATCCAGTGGTACCTCTTCGCCGCGGTCTTCCTGCTCGGCGCCGGTTACACCTTCCTGCAGAACGCTCACGTCCGCATCGACGTGCTCGCCGGCAAGCTGTCGATGCGCACGCGCATGTTCATCGACATCGCCGGCATCATCGTGTTCCTGTTGCCGATGTGCTGGTTCATGATCCAGTTCGCCTGGCCGGTGGTGGTGGGCGCCTACGTCTCGGGCGAGATGTCGTCCAACGCCGGCGGCCTGATCCGCTGGCCGGTGTATGCGCTGGTGCCGCTCGGCTTCGGGCTGCTCGGCCTGCAGGGGATATCGGAGCTGATCAAGCGCTTCGCCTTCCTGCAGGGCAAGGCGCCCAATCCGCTGCTGCATGGCGCGCACGAAGGCAACGAGTCGCACGACGCGACGCACGACCACCCCCATCATGATCAGGCCGGCGAGGTGCAGAAATGATCGAACTCTTCACCGCCCACGCCCCCGAACTGATGTTCGGGTCGCTGCTGCTCTTCCTGCTCACCGGCTTCCCGGTCGCGTTCGCCCTCGCCGCCTGCGGCCTGCTGTTCGGCTTCATCGGCGTCGAGATCGGTCTGCTTTCGCCCAGCATCTTCCAGGCACTGCCGCTGCGTGTCTTCGGCATCATCCAGAACGACACCCTGCTGGCGATTCCCTTCTTCACGCTGATGGGCCTGGTGCTCGAGCGCAGCGGCATGGCCGAGGAACTCCTCGACACCGTCGGCCAGGTGTTCGGGCCGGTCCGCGGCGGCCTCGCCCTGGCGGTGATCTTCGTCGGTGCCCTGCTCGCGGCGACCACCGGCGTGGTCGCGGCCGCGGTGATCTCGATGGGCCTGATCTCGCTGCCCATCATGCTGCGTTATGGCTACAGTCCGGCGATCGCCAGCGGCGCGATCACCGCCTCCGGCACGCTGGCGCAGATCGTGCCGCCCTCGCTGGTGCTGATCGTGATCGCCGACCAGCTCGGCCGCAGCGTCGGCGACCTCTACAAGGGCGCCTTCATCCCGGCCTTCATCCTGATCGGCCTCTACGCGCTGTTCATCGTCGGCCTGGCGATCTTCAAGCCGGCCATGGTCCCCGCACTGCCGCCGGAGGCGCGCACCTACCGCGAGCCGGACGGCAGCTCGGGCATGCGCTCGCTCGGGGTGTTCACCCTGTTCGTCACCGTCGTCGCGGTCACCTTCGGCATGTACTACGGCGAGATCCTGTCCGCCCTCAAGGGCGCCGAGGTCAAGCCGGCGATGGACGAGACCATCGTCGTAGCGCTCACCGGCGGCACCCTGTTCGCCTTCGTCGCGGCGATGATCAACAAGCTCACCGGCATGGGCTTGCTGTCGCGCATCACCGAGCGCGTGACCTTCGTGCTGATCCCGCCGCTGGCGCTCATCTTCCTGGTGCTGGGCACGATCTTCCTCGGCGTGGCCACACCGACCGAGGGCGGCGCGATGGGCGCGGTGGGCGGCATGATCATGGCCTACTCGCGCGGCAAGCTCGACATGGCGATGCTCAAGCACGGCCTCGAGGCCACCGCGCGACTGTCGTGCTTCGTGCTGTTCATCCTCATCGGCTCGACGATCTTCAGCTTCACCTTCACCGCAGTCGATGGGCCGATCTGGGTCGAGCACCTGTTCGACAAGCTGCCCGGCGGCGAGATCGGCTTCCTGGTGTTCGTGAACACGGTGATCTTCGTCCTCGGCTTCTTCATCGACTTCTTCGAGATCGCCTTCATCCTGGTCCCGCTGCTCGCGCCGGTGGCCGACAAGCTGGGCATCGACCTGGTGTGGTTCGGCGTGCTGCTGGCGATGAACCTGCAGACCTCCTTCCTGACCCCGCCCTTCGGCTTCGCGCTCTTCTACCTGCGCAGCGTGGCGCCGGCGAAGGACTACCTCGACCGCGTGACGAAGAAGCGCGTGGCCGGCGTCAAGACGATGGACATCTACGCCGGCTCGATCCCCTTCGTGCTGATGCAGATCATCATGGTGGTGGCGCTGATCGCATTCCCGGGCCTGGTGACCTTCACGCTGGACAAGAAGATGGAGGTGGATCTCGACACCATCGAGATCAAGGTCGAGGGCAGCGGGGGCGGCGATGGCGGCGGCTGGGGCGCACAGCAGTCCGACAGCTGGGGTGGCGGGGCATCGCCTGCGGACCCCCCCGGCAGCGCAGCGCCGGAGGGCAGCGGCACGCCCCCTTCAGGAGAGCCCGCAGCGGCCGCAGGCAACGAGGGCTACGGCACGCAGCAGCGCGGCTGGTAAGGCCGCCGCCTCCCTGCCGGCGGCGGGCGTCCGACGGGCGCCCGCCGCTTTTTCGTGCATCGCCGCATGCTAGAATCGCGCGTCCGAATCCCCTCGATTCCGCCCAACCCCATCCGGTAAGCAGACGCCATGTTCTCTTCGCAAGACACCCTCGCCAAAGTCGATCCCGAGCTGTGGTCCGCCATCCAGGCCGAAAACAAGCGCCAGGAAGACCACATCGAACTGATCGCCTCCGAAAACTACGTCTCCCACGCGGTGATGGAAGCCCAAGGCTCCCAGCTCACCAACAAGTACGCCGAGGGTTACCCGGGCAAGCGCTACTACGGCGGCTGCGAACACGTCGACATCGCCGAGCAGCTGGCCATCGACCGCCTCAAGGCGCTGTTCGGCGCCGAGGCCGCCAACGTGCAGCCGAACTCCGGCTCGCAGGCCAACCAGGCCGTGCTGATGGCCTTCGCCAAGCCGGGCGACACCATCATGGGCATGAGCCTGGCCGAAGGCGGCCACCTCACCCACGGCATGCCGCTGAACATGTCCGGCAAGTGGTTCAACGTGGTCGCCTACGGTCTCGACGCCAAGGAAGAGATCGACTACGACAAGATGGAAGCGCTGGCGCGCGAGCACAAGCCGAAGATCATCATCGCGGGCGCCTCGGCCTACGCGCTGCGCATCGACTTCGAGCGCTTCGCGAAGATCGCCAAGGAAGTCGGCGCGATCTTCTGGGTCGACATGGCGCACTACGCCGGCCTCATCGCCGCGGGCTTCTACCCCAACCCGGTGCCGCACGCCGACGTCGTCACCTCGACCACCCACAAGACCCTGCGCGGCCCGCGCGGCGGCATCATCCTGATGAAGGCCGAGCACGAGAAGGCGCTCAACTCGGCGATCTTCCCCGGCCTGCAGGGCGGCCCGCTGATGCACGTCATCGCGGCCAAGGCGGTGGCCTTCAAGGAGGCGGCCTCGCCCGCGTTCCGCGACTACCAGGAGCAGGTGATCGCCAACGCCCGCGTGATGGCACGCGTGCTGTCCGAGGAGCGCGGCCTGCGCATCGTCTCCGGCCGCACCGAGAGCCACGTCTTCCTGGTCGACCTGCGCAACAAGAAGATCACCGGCAAGGCCGCCGAGGCGGTGCTGGGCAGCGCCCACATCACGGTGAACAAGAACTCGATCCCGAATGACCCCGAGAAGCCCTTCACCACCTCGGGCATCCGCCTCGGCTCGCCGGCGATGACCACGCGCGGCTTCACCGAGATCGAGGCCGAGAAGATCGCCCACCTGATCGCCGACGTGCTCGACGCACCGCAGGACGAGACGGTGATCGCGCGCGTGCGCGGCCAGGTGGCCGAGCTGTGCGCGAAGTTCCCGGTCTACGGCAAGTAAGCCGTTCGGCGGAGCGGGCGCCGCAATGGCACCCGCCCCGCCCGGCGCCGCCTTCCGGCCATGAAATGCCCCTTCTGCGCTGACCCCAACACCCAGGTCACCGACACGCGCGAGAACGAGGACGGCGATGTCGTCCGGCGTCGCCGTCGCTGCGTCAAGTGCGACAAGCGCTTCACCACGTATGAGCGCATCGACCTCAAGATGCCTCACATCGTCAAGCGCAACGGCAACCGCACCGAGTTCGACCACGCCAAGCTCGCCGGCAGCATGAAGCTGGCGCTACGCAAGCGCCCGGTCACCATCGAGGCCATCGACGCTGCGGTGGACCGCATCGAGGCGCGCCTGCTCGCCATGGGCGAACAGGAAGTCCCGAGCGAGAAGATCGGCGAGCTGGTCATGAAGGAACTCAAGAAGCTCGACAAGGTGGCCTACATCCGCTTCGCGTCGGTGTATCGCAACTTCGCCGACGTCGACGAGTTCGCCGAGGTGATCCGCGAGGTGCAGACGCGCCCGCGGCGCGGCAAGGCCGACAAGGGCGGAGCGGACCCCGGACATGACCTTTTCGGCGGCTGACCACGCCGCCATGGCGCGCGCGCTGCAGCTCGCCGCCCGCGGCCTCGACACCACCTCGCCCAACCCGCGCGTGGGCTGTGTGATCGTGCGCGACGGCACGACCGTCGGCGAGGGCTGGCACGCGCGCGCCGGCGAGGCCCACGCCGAAGTCCACGCGCTGCGCCAGGCCGGAGCGGCTGCGCGCGGTGCCACCGCCTACGTCACTCTGGAGCCGTGCTCGCACTTCGGCCGCACCCCACCCTGCGCCGACGCGCTGATCGAGGCCGGCGTGGCGCGCGTGATCGCCGCCATGGAAGACCCCAACCCGCTCGTCGCCGGGCGCGGTCTCGCCCGCCTGCGCGCTTCCGGCATCGCCGCCGCGCACGGCCTGCTCGCCGAGGCGGCGCAAGAGCTCAACATCGGCTTCGTTTCACGCATGACGCGCGGTCGGCCCTGGGTGCGGCTCAAGGTCGCCGGCACGCTCGACGGCAAGAGCGCGCTCGACAACGGCGTCAGCCAGTGGATCACCGGCCCGGCCGCACGCCGCGACGGCCACCGCTGGCGCGCGCGCGCATGCGCGATCCTGACCGGCATCGGCACGGTGCGCGAGGACGATCCGCAACTCGGCGTGCGCGACGTGCCCTGCGAACGCCAGCCGCTGCGCATCCTGGTCGATGCGCGCCTGGAGGTGTCGCCGCAGGCCCGCATCCTGCAGGGCGAACCCATCCTGATCGCCACCGGCAGCACGGATCAAGCCCGCATCGACATGCTGCGCGCGGCCGGCCACGAGATCGTCTTCGTGCCCAACGCGGCCGGCAAGGTGGATCTGGGTGCGCTGCTGCGCCTGCTGGGCGAGCGCGGCATCAACGAGCTGCACGTCGAGGCCGGCTTCAAGCTCAACGGCTCGCTGCTGCGCGAGGGCTGCGTGGACGAGCTGCTGATCTACCTGGCGCCGATGCTGGTCGGCGACGCCGCGCAGGGGCTCTTCAACCTGCCCGCGCTCACCCGCCTGGAAGGCGCCACAAGGCTGGACATCCGCGACCTGCGCCGCATCGGCCCCGACCTGCGCCTGATCGCGCGACCGCTAGCGCAGGGCTGATTCCACCGCTCCGGCGCATCGCGCCGTCCCGCACACCGCGCAGCCGGGGTCGCGCCCGAGCGCGACACTGCGCCATTCCATCGACAAGCCGTCGAGCAGCAGCAAGCGGCCGTCGAGCGTGCGCCCGCAACCAATGAGGACCTTGAGCGCCTCGGCAGCCTGGATGGTGCCGACGATGCCGACGATGGGGGCGAACACGCCCATCACCGCACAGCGCACCTCCTCGATGTCCTCGCCTTCCGGGAACAGGCAGTGGTAGCAGCCGCTGTCGGGCTTGCGCAGGTCGAACACCGAGACCTGACCGTCGAAGCGGATCGCCGCGCCCGACACCAGCGGCTTGCGGTGCTTCACGCAGGCGCGATTGATGGCGTGGCGGGTGGCGAAGTTGTCGGTGCAGTCGAGCACCACGTCGGCGCGCCCCACCTCGGCCTCGAGTGCCTCGCCCTCCAGGCGCGCCTGGATCGGCTCGAGCCGGGTCTGCGGGTTGAGCCGGTGCAGCGTGGCACGTGCCGAGGCGACCTTGGGCAGGCCGACCATGTCGGCCGAGTGCATGATCTGGCGCTGCAGGTTGGTGAGATCGACCGTATCGTGGTCGGCGAGCACGAGGGTGCCGACCCCGGCGGCGGCAAGGTACATCGCCGCGGGCGAGCCCAGCCCGCCCGCGCCGACCACCAGCGCGCGCCCATCGAGCAGGGCCTGCTGGCCTTCGACGTCGATCTCGGGCAGCAGGATGTGGCGGCTGTAGCGCAGCAGCTGGTCGTCGTTCATCGCCCGATTACTTGTATTCGCGCAGTTCGAGCGGGGTGTCGTCGTGGTCGCCATGCACGTGGTGGTCCCAGGCCTGGATGTAGACCTCGTTGGACTGCTTGATCAGGCGTTCGGGCGACAGCAGGTTGTGGCGCTGGGTCTCCTCGCTGAAATACACGAGTGCCCGCACCAGCTTGATGTAGAGCGAATTCTCCAGCGCAAAGCCGGCCTCGCGCAGCGCGTCCTCGAGCGACTCGAGCGAATAGTCGAGCACCGAGTAGCGCACCACGATTCCCAGCGGATCGTCGGTGCGCTCGAGCTGCAGGCCCTTGAGCAGTTGCAGCGACTTCCAGGCGCGCTCCACCTGCCCGGGCGGGAGCGGCTTGAAGCGGATCTCGCGATGCTTGTGGATATCGGCGCCCGGCAAGGGCCGGTCGTGATGCCGGCCCGCCAGCTTGTAGGCAGTTTCCCTGCGCATGATCGTCCCCCCGGCCGGACTCCCGGCTTACTGTTTCGCCGCCGCAGGCTGCGCGACCCCGGCCGCCGCGGCCTGTCCCCCGGCCGCTTCGGCCTCGACGGCCGGCGCGGCGTGGGCGATGTCCTCGCCCTTGAGCAGGCGGATCGCCTGCTTGAGCTGGTGGTCGTTGTCGCCCGCGAGCTCGAAGCGCGCGGTCTCGGCCGCGGTTTCTTCTGCCGGCGCGCCGTCCGCCTTGCCGGCAGCGGCCTTCGCGGCCTCCACGGCGCCCTTGTCGTTCTCGAGATGCCCCAGCAGATCGGCCTCGCGCACGCGGCGGCCGGACCCGTTGGCGGTCTCCTCGACGACGATGTCGGGCGCGATGCCCTTGGCCTGGATCGAGCGCCCGCTCGGCGTGTAGTAGCGTGCGGTGGTGAGCTTGATCGCGGTGTTGTTGTTGAGCGGCAGGATGGTCTGCACCGAGCCCTTGCCGAAGGTCTGCGTGCCGATCACCCTGGCGCGCTTGTGATCCTGCAGCGCGCCGGCGACGATCTCCGAGGCCGAGGCCGAGCCCGCGTTCACCAGCACCACCATCGGCACGTCGCGCGCATAGGCCGGCAGGCGGCGCAGGAAGTCGTCGCGGGTGCCGCGCAGGTAGTCGGCCTGGATGGCGCGGTACTCGCGCTTGGCGTCCTCGGTGCGGCCGTCGGTGCTCACCACGAGGGTCTCTTCGGGCAGGAAGGCCGCCGACACGCCCACGGCGCCGTGCAGCAGGCCGCCAGGGTCGTTGCGCAGGTCGAGTACCAGGCCCTGCACCGGGCCCTGAGCGCCGAGCTTGGCCAGGTGCTCGACCACCGACGCGGCGGTGTTCTCCTGGAACTGCGCGATGCGCAGGTAGGCGTAGCCGGGCTCCACCACCTTGGACTTGACGCTCTGCACCTTGATGACTTCGCGCGTCAGCTTGATCACGATCGGCTGCGACTGCCCCTTGCGCATGATCGTGAGGATGATGTCGGTGCGCGGCTTGCCGCGCATGCGCTTGACCGCGTCGTTGAGGCTCATGCCCTTGACCGGGGTGTCGTCCAGCTTGACGATCAGGTCGCCCGCCAGCACACCGGCGCGGAAGGCCGGAGTATCCTCGATCGGCGAGATCACCTTGACGAAGCCGTCTTCCATGCCGACCTCGATGCCGAGACCGCCGAATTCGCCCTGGGTGCCGACCTGGAGGTCCTTGAAGGCCTCGGCGTCGAGATAGGCGGAGTGCGGATCCAGCCCGGAGAGCATGCCGCTGATCGAGTCGGTGATCAGCTTCTTGTCCTCCACCGGCTCGACGTAGCCTTGCTTGATCGCGTTGAAGACGTCGGCATAGGCGCGCAACTCGTCGACCGGCAGCGGCAGGGGCGCGCTGCGGTCGGCGTTGGCGGAGAAATTGAGGCTGATCATGATCCCGGCCACCATGCCGGTCATGACGAGGCCGAACTGTTTCAGCTTGCTGCTGCGCATGAGAACTCCAGTAGTGCGCCGACCGCCCCGGTCGGCCGTCCCGTCTAGTTGAGCCGCATCCATTGCATCGGATCGAGCGGCTGCCCCTGGTGACGGATCTCGAAGTATAAACCCGAATCGTTGCCCACCCCGGCGGCGCCCACGCTGGCGATCGGCTCGCCACCGCCGACGCGATCGCCCACTTCCTTGAGCAGGGAATCGTTGTTGCCGTAGATGGTCAGGTAGTCGCTGCCGTGGTCGACGATGATGAGGTTGCCGTACCCGCGCAACCAGTCCGAGAAGACCACTTCCCCGCCGGCCACCGAACGCACTTCGGCACCGTTGCCGGCGCGGATGAACACGCCCTTCCAGGTGGTTCCACCCTCCGCCCTTGGAGCACCAAAGCGGCCCACGAGTTCTCCGCGCACCGGAAAGCGCAGCTGCCCACGCAGCTGGTTGAAGCGCACGCCGGTGGGCGTGGCACTGGCGGCGTCGCGGACCTCGCCGACCACCGGCTCGGGGCGCTGCGCACGCTCCACCCGTGCCGGCGGCGGCGCCTCGAGGCGTGGCACCGGCGCCGGCTCCGCGCGCGCTGCGGTCTCGCCACGCTGTTCGTGCTCGGCGCGTGCCCGCGCCGCACGGCGCTCCGCCTCGCGCTGCGCGGCTTCGCGACGTTCGGCCTCGCGCTGCGCGGCGGCGCGGCGTTCGGCCTCGCGCTGCTCCGCTTCACGGCGTGCGGCCTCGCGCGCGGCGGCGAGGCGGGCGCGGCGAGCGAGGGTCTCGATGAGCTTGCCGAGACGCTGTTCGTCCTGCTGCAGCGCATCGACCTCGCTCTTCTTCGCCTGCAGCTCGCGGCTCACCTCGGCGAGCGCGGCCTTGCGCCGCGACTGCTCGGTCTGCAGCTGCTGCTGGCGGTCGCGCTGCTCGCTCTCGAGCGTGGCGAGACGATCGCGGCGGGCGCTGATCTCGTCGGCGCGGCGCCGGGTCTCGGAGAGGTCGGTGCGCAGGCCTTCGATGAGCTCCAGGCGGGCGCGACCAAGGTGCTCCAGGTAGTGCGCGTCGCGCGCGAGCTGGTTGGGGTCGCGTGCCGACAGCAGCGGCGCCACACCGTCGGCCGCGCCATGCACGTAGTGGCGACGCACCCAGTCGGCGAGCTCACCGCGGCGGGCGTCGATGCGCGCGGCGGTCTCGCGCTGCTCGCCTTCGAGCACCGCGAGCCGCTTCTCGGCATTCCTGCGCTCGCCCTCGATGCGGGCGAGCTCGCGTACGGCGCGCGACACCGAACGCTCGGAGTCGACCAGCGCCTTCTGCGCGCTGGTGCGATCGGCCTCCGCCTTCGCCATCTCCTCCTGCAACTCGCGGATACGCTGCTTGAGCTCGTCGAGGTCGGAGCGCCGCTCGGCGATCTCGCCGCCGGCCTGGGCGAAGGCCGGGCCGGGCACGACAAGGAGGGCGGCGAGCGCGGCGATGCACGCGCCTGCGATCGGCGACTTCAGGCTTCTGGGCGACAACGGGGTGGGATCCGCGGAGAGTTGCGAGGGGCGAGCAATGCTGGACGGGGGCGAGGACGGAGGGCAGTCGGACAAGGGACCCGATGCGGTGAAGGGTGCGCGAGGCGGCGGCTCGTGACCGGCACGCGGCCGCTCGGACGCGAGATCTCTCATGCATCGGGACAACGCGTTATTTTATACTAGCGCTTTGGTTCTGCCGGCCCCATCGTGGACAAAGACGCAATCACCACCCTGATCGACAAGCACGAACACATCGAGACCGCCGCCCGCGCGCTCAAGGCGATCGCGCATCCCCTGCGCCTGAAGATCCTCTGTGTGCTCGGCAGCGGCGAAGAATGCGTGCAGGACATCGTCGACGCGGTGGGAACCTCGCAGAGCAACATCTCCCAGCATCTCGCCATCCTGCGCGACAAGGGTGTGCTGCAGACGCGCAAGGACGCCAACCGCGTCTATTACCGCGTCGGCGACGAGCGCACCCTGCAGCTGATCGTGCTGATGCGCGAGGTCTTCTGCGCCGACGACGACGCCGAACGCTGACCCCCCAACCCCGCAACCGGAGCATCCCCTTCGTGGAATTCCTGCAACACAACTGGTACTGGGCGGCGCTCGCCGCCGCCTCGGGCACCTGGCTGATGGTCGAACTCGTGCGCAGCCGCGGCGACGACACCCAGCTCTCGCCCGTGGAGGCGACCCTCCTCGTCAACCGCGAGGACGCGATCGTCATCGACGTGCGCGAGCAGGGCGAGTACGCCCAGGGCCACATCCCCAACGCGCGCCACATCCCCGCCGGCGAGATCGAGCGCCGCGGCAAGGAGATGGAAAAGTGGAAGGACCACCCGGTCATCCTTTGCTGCACCACCGGCGCGCGCTCGAACAGCGCCGCAGGCGCGCTGCGCAAGGCCGGATTCAACCGCATCTACAACCTGCGCGGCGGCATGATGGAGTGGCAGAAGGCGGGGCAGCCCGTCAGCCGCAAGAGGAAGTGAGCATGCAGCCTCCGATCCGCATGTACGCGACCGCCACCTGCCCCTACTGCATCCGCGCCGAGCAATTGCTGCTCGACAAGGGCGTGGTCGGGCTGGACAAGATCCGCGTCGATCTCGACCCCTCGCGTCGCGAGGAGATGATGAAGCTGAGCGGACGCCGCACCGTTCCGCAGATCTTCATCGGCGACTACCATGTGGGCGGCTGCGACGATCTCCTCGCCCTCGAGCGCGGCGGCAGGCTCGCTGCGCTGCTGCGCGGCGAGAGCGCCTGAGCGCGGGTTCGTACCCGCGGCACGCGAGACGCCCCCGCCCCCCATCTCCGACGCTCCCCGCCGAGCATCCTTTTTCCCCGCGGCCGCAGGCGCGGCCGTACCCACCCAAACCGGAACCCGATTCATGAGCGAAAACACCCAACCCGTCTTCTCGATCGAAAAACTCTACGTCAAGGACCTCTCGGTCGAGGTGCCGGGTGCCCCGCAGATCTTCCTCGAGCGCGAGACCCCGCAGGTGAACGTGCAACTGCGTACCGAAGGCCAGGTGGTCGAGGAAGGCGTGTACGAAGTCACCCTGACCGTCACCGTCAACGCCCGCATCGGCGAGGAACGCAACCTCTTCCTGGTCGAGGTCGCGCAGGCCGGCATCTTCCAGATCCGCAACCTCCCCGAGGGTGAGCTGGAGCCGGTGATGATGATCGGCTGCCCCAACATCCTCTTCCCCTACGCCCGCGAGGCGGTGTCGGACGCGGTCACCCGTGCCGGTTTCCAGCCGGTGCTGCTTTCGCCGGTCAATTTCGAATCGCTCTACCAGGCGCAACGCCAGCAGGCCATCGAGCAGGCGAACGGCGAAGTTCCCATCCAGTGAGGCGTCCCGCATGAAGCGCGCGCGCCGTCCGTCCCCGCAGATACCTTCGGCGCCGCTCGGCCGCGCGCTCCTGATGCTCGCCGTGTCCGCCCCCCTGAGCGGCGCGGCCTTGCCGGTCGCCGCGCAGGCGATCGAATACCGCTCGGTCGCGGCTTCGACCCTGCTGCGCGAGCAGCCGGCGCCGGATGCCGAGGCGCTGTTCCGCCTGCGCCCGGGCACACCGGTCGAGATCGTCGTGCGCGAGGACGGCTGGATGCGCGTGCGCGACCCTGCCGGCGGGTTCGGCTGGGTCGAGGGCGGCGCCCTCGTCACGCGCCGGACGGTCATCGTCACCGCGGAGCGCGCGATCGTGCGCCGCGCCGCGCAGGAGACCGCCGCGCCCGCCTTCGAAGCCACGCGCAACGTCGTCCTCGAACTGCTCGAACCCGCCAGCGAGGGCTGGGCGCGCGTGCGCCACGTCGAGGGCTTCGAAGGCTACGTGCACGCCAGCGAGGTATGGGGACTGTGAGCCGCCGCCGCATCGCCGTGTTCGGCGCGGGCGCCTGGGGCACCGCGCTCGCCCAAGCCTTTTCCGCCAGCCACGAGGTGGTCCTGTGGGGCCGCGACCGCGGCCAGCTCGAAGAGATCGCCCGCATCCACGAGAACACCCGCTACCTGCGCGGTGTCCGCCTGCGCGACACGCTCGCGGTCGAGGCCGACTTCGCGCGCGCCGCAGCGCAGGCCGAGCTGCATCTGGTCGTCACCCCCCTCGCCGGCCTGCGCACCACGGTGCGCGAGCTGCGTCGGCTCGCTCCCGGGCGTGCGCTGCTGTGGGCCTGCAAGGGCTTCGAGGCCGGCACCGGCAAGCTGCCGCACGAGATCGTCGCCGAGGAGTGCGGCGCCGGGTCCGCGAGTGGCGTACTCACCGGCCCGAGCTTCGCCGCCGAGGTCGCGCGCGGCCTGCCCGCGGCGATCGCGCTGGCGGCACACGACGCCGATTTCGCCCGCCACTGGGTGGGCGTGCTGCACCAGCCCCGCCTGCGCATCTACGCCAACACCGATCTGGTGGGCTGCGAGGTCGGCGGCGCGGTCAAGAACGTCATGGCGATCGCCGCCGGCGTCTCCGACGGCATGGGCTTCGGACTCAATGCGCGCGCCGCCCTGATCACCCGCGGCTTGGCCGAGATCGCCCGCCTCGCGCGTGCGCTCGGCGCGCGCGGCGAGACCCTGATGGGCCTGGCCGGCATGGGCGACCTGATTCTCACCTGCACCGGCGACCTCTCGCGCAACCGCCGCGTCGGCCTGGCGCTGGCCGAGGGCAAGGGCCTCGCCGACATCCTGCGCCAGCTCGGCCACGTTGCCGAGGGCGTGTCGACCGCACGCGAGGTGGTCGGCCTCGCCCGCCGCCATGGCGTCGAGATGCCGATCTGCGAAGCCATCGACGCTCTCCTCCATCACGGACTCGACGCGCGCGGCGCCGTGGAGCGCCTGCTCGCACGCGACCCGCGCGCGGAGTGAGCGCGCGCGGCGCGGCTCGGCTCAGTCGCCCTGCGCGACGGCGCCGGCAAAGTCGTGCTGGCGCCAGCCCTCGTACACCACCACCGCCACCGCGTTCGACAGATTGACGCTGCGGTTGGTCGGGCGCATCGGGATGCGCACCCGCCGCTCGGGCGCGAACTCGCGCAGGATCTCCTCGGGCAGGCCGCGGCTCTCGGGACCGAAGAGCAGCGCATCGCCAGGCTGGAAATCCACACGGTCGTGACGCCGGCTCGCACGCGTGCTCATGGCGAACATGCGCCGCCCGGCGAGCACCTCGCGGCAGTGCGCCCAGTCGGGATGCACGGTCAGGCAGGTGAGATCGTGGTAGTCCAGGCCGGCGCGGGCGAGCTGCTTGTCCGACAGGTCGAAGCCGAGCGGCGCCACCAGATGGAGGCGGCAGCCGGTGTTGGCGGCGAGGCGGATCACGTTGCCGGTGTTGGGCGGGATCTCGGGCTGGTAGAGGACGATCTCGAACATCGCTGGATAGCCAAGGTTGGCCGGGTGCAGGTGCATGGCCGGGCGGAAATCGGCTGCGGCAAGACCGCTCCGCAAGCCGAAGCGAGTGCAGCGGAGCCGCCGGCCGGCGAGTCTAGCAGGCCGCCACCACCGCGGGCTCAAGAGGGCGAAGGCGTGCGCGCCACGACCAGGTTGCCGACCCAGCTCGCCCCTCGCCCCTTGAGGCAGCGCGCAAGCTCGTCGAGCGTGGCGCCGGTGGTCATCACGTCGTCGACCACGATCACCCTGCGCCCGCTCAGGTCCTCCACGCACTCGAAGGCGCCGCGCGGGCTGCGCAGGCGGGCCTCGCGGTCGAGCCCGGCCTGCGCCGGCAGGTCGCGCAGCTTGCGCACGACGGCGAGCCCGAGCGGCAGGTCGCGCGCACGCGCGAATCCGCGCGCCAGCTCCACCGCCTGGTTGAAGCCGCGCTCGGCGAGCCTGCGCGGATGCAGCGGCATCGGCAGCACGAGATCGGCCCCCGCGCCGTCTTCCGCAGCGAAATCGGCGCCGCATCGGGCCAACGCATCGCCAAGGTAACGGCCCACCGCGAGCTGGTGGCGGTACTTGAGGGCATGGATCATCGCGTCGACCGGGAAGGCGAAATCGAACACCGCCCGCGTCGCATCGAAGGCCGGCGCGCTGCGCCGGCAGGCGCCGCAACGGCCACCATCCAGGCCGGGCAGGCCGCATTGCGGGCACGCGGTGGAAGGACGCCGCGGCAGCTCGTCGGCACAGGCGGCACAGACGGCCTCGCCGCCGCTCGTCGCACCGCAGACGAAGCAGTCCTGCGGCGCGAGCACGTCCATCGCATGGTTGAACAGGACGCGGAGGGGATGCAGTGAATTTGACAAGATTTCCACCGATGGAAGAACATGCGGGCCTCGTAATTCGTAATTACAGCCTGGAAAGCATTACATGACAACGACTTCCGCGACGATCGAACGCCCCGCAGCGCCCCCGTCCCGCCACCAGTGGGCGACCGCCGAGGTCGAGGCGCTCTTCGAGCTGCCCCTGCTCGAGCTCGTCTTCCGCGCCCAGCAGGTGCATCGCAGCCACTTCGACCCGCAGGAAGTGCAACGCTCCACCCTGCTCTCGATCAAGACCGGCGGCTGCTCGGAAGACTGCGGCTACTGCTCGCAGTCCGCCCGCCACGACAGCGGTCTCGCCCGCCAGCGCCTGCTCCCGGTCGACGAGGTGCTCGCCAACGCGCGCGCGGCCAAGGCGCGCGGCGCCAGCCGCTTCTGCATGGGTGCCGCCTGGCGCGGGCCGAAGGACCAGGACCTCGCCCCGGTGCTCGAGATGGTGCGCGAGGTGAAGGCGCTCGGCCTGCAGACCTGCGTGACCCTGGGCATGCTGAAGGAAGGCCAGGCCGAGCAGCTCGCCGACGCCGGCCTCGACTACTACAACCACAACCTCGACACCGCACCCGACTTCTACGGCCGGGTGATCACCACCCACACCCTGCAGGACCGCCTCGACACCCTCGACAAGGTGCGCGGCGCCGGCATCAACGTATGCAGCGGCGGCATCGTCGGCATGGGCGAGAACCGCCGCCAGCGCGCCGCGCTGATCGCCCAGCTCGCCAACCTGCCGGCGCCGCCCGAGTCGGTGCCGATCAACAACCTGGTCCAGGTCCCGGGCACGCCGCTCGCGGGCGCCGGGGCGCTCGACCCCTTCGAATTCGTGCGCACGATCGCCGCCGCGCGCATCACCATGCCGAGCAGCTACGTGCGCCTGTCCGCCGGCCGCGGCGAGATGAGCGACGAGCTGCAGGCGCTGTGCTTCCTGGCGGGCGCCAACTCGATGTTCTACGGCGAGCGCCTGCTCACCACCGACAACCCCGACGCCGACCGCGACGACCGCCTGTTCGCGCGCCTCGGCCTGCGCGCAATTTGAGCGGCGAGCGCATGGACACCCCCACCCCCGGCCAGGACGTCAGCGCCCGGGACGCCCCCCCCGGGCAGGCCCCCGCCGCGCCGGGCTTCGCCCTCGACCGCAGCCTGCTGCGCCGCCGCTTCGAGCGCGCCGCGCCGCACTGCGACGGCGCCGACGCGCTGGCGCGCGAGGTCGCGCGGCGCATGGACGAGCGCCTCGACTACATCCGCCTGAGTCCGCAGCGCGTGCTCGACCTCGGCTGTGGCACCGGGGCAGACCTGCCGCGCCTGGCCGAACGCTTCCCCGCGGCCACCCTGCTCGCTGCCGACTTCGCGCCCGCGATGCTCGCCCGCGCGCGCGCGCGCCTGCGCCCGCAGGGCGGCGGGCTGCTGCGCCGCCTGATCGGCGGGCGCCCCGCCGCGGCGCCGCATTTCGTCGCCGACGCGTGTGCGCTGCCGCTGGCGCACGCCAGCCTCGGGCTGGTGTGGTCCAACCTGATGCTGCCGGCGCTCGACGACCCGCTGCCCGCCTTCCGCGAGGTGCACCGCACGCTGCAGGTGGACGGGCTCTTCATGTTCTCGACGCTCGGCCCCGACACCCTGCGCGAGCTGCGCGCCGCGCTGCCCGCCACGGCGGGTGAGCGGGTGCACCGCTTCATCGACATGCACGACCTCGGCGACGCGCTGGTGCAGGCCGGCTTCAGCGACCCGGTCATGGACATGGAGATGCTGACCCTGACCTACGCCGACCTCGACGGCCTCTTCGCCGACCTGCGCGCGAGCGGTGGCAACAACGCCGCCAGCACTCGCCCGCGCGGGCTCTCCGGCCGGACCGGCTGGGAGGCTGCGCGCGCCGCCTACGAGCGCCTGCGCCACGACGGCCGCCTGCCGGCGAGCTTCGAGATCATCCAGGGCCACGCCTGGAAGCCCGCCCCGAAGACCACCGCGGACGGACGCGCCATCATGCGCTTCCAGCCCCGCCCGCCCGCGCGCTGAGCCCCTCCTCCCCGCACGATCCTGCCCCGAGCGAAGAAGATGTCCTCCCGTCCCGTCTGGCTGTTCGACCTCGACAACACCCTGCACAACGCCAGTCCGCACATCTTCCCGCACATCAACCGCAGCATGACGCGCTACCTCGAGCAGCACCTCGGGCTCGCCCTCGACGAGGCCAACGCGCTGCGCATGCAGTACTGGCACCGCTACGGAGCCACCATGCTCGGCCTGATGCGCCACCACGGCACCGACCCCGACCACTTCCTCGTCGAGACCCACCGCTTCGACCGCCTGCACGAGATGATGGTGTTCGAGCGCGCGCTGCGCGGCATGCTGCGCGCCCTGCCGGGGCGGCGCATCGTGTTCTCCAACGCACCGCGCCATTACGCCGAGGCTGTGCTGGAGATCATGGGCGTGCGCCGCCTGTTCGAGGACGTGGTCGGCATCGAGGATCTCGACTACCACCCCAAGCCCGGCATCCGCGCCTACCGCGGCCTGCTCCAGCGCCGGCGCCTGAACGCCGCGCAATGCATCATGCTGGAAGATTCGGCCGTCAACCTGCGCACCGCCAAGCGCCTCGGCATGCGTACCGTGCTGGTGGGCGGCGGGCTGCGCACGCCGGCCTACGTGGACCTGCGCATCCCCAACATCCTCGCGCTGCGCCGCCAGCTCGGGCGGCTGCAGGTGCGCTGAGAAGAAGAACGCGTGCGGCCAGGAGCGCGCGCGACGGCGCTCGAGGCTGGCCGGCACGTCCGCGCTGGCTCAGTCGCGCAGCGCACGCTCCATCAGGCAGGCGTCCTCGCCATAGCCCGCCGGCAGCACCGCCGGCAGCGCGGCGAAGCCTTGGCGTGCCCAGAACGGCACCGCATCGGCGAGCGCCACCAGGCGCAGTCCGCGATGCCCCGCGGCGGCCGACCAGTCGCGCACGCGACCGAACAGCGCTGCCGCCACGCCCAGCCCGCGCGCCGCCGGCACCACCGCGAGGTCATGAACGAAGCCATGCCCGGCGCGTGCCGGCAAGGCTCGCAGCGGCGCATGCAGGGGCGGCGCGTCGGCATCGTCCCAGGGATGGGCGAACACGTAGCCCACCGCCGCACCGTCCGCCTGCGCGAGCCAGCACGCCTGCGGCGCGAGTTCGAGCTTGCGCCCGAGCACCGCGGCCGACTCCTGGTAGCCGTCGCCGTAGGCCGCGCGCTGGATCGCCAGCACGTCCGGCAGGTCGGCCGCGCACAACGGCCGCAGGACCGGCCGCGCCGTCATCAGGCGCCGGCCTTAAGCCAGCGCGCCGCGTCGAGCGCGAAATAGGTCAGGATGCCGTCGGCGCCGGCGCGCTTGAAGGACAGCAGGGCCTCGAGCGCGCACGCCCTCTCGTCCAGCCAGCCGTTGGCCGCGGCGGCCTTGAGCATGGCGTACTCGCCGCTGACCTGGTAGGCGTAGGTCGGCACCTGCAGCTCCTGCTTCACGCGGCGCACGATGTCGAGGTAGGGCATGCCGGGCTTCACCATGAACATGTCGGCACCCTCGGCGATATCGAGCTCGACCTCGCGGAGGGCCTCGTCGCTGTTGCCCGGGTCCATCTGATAGGTGTGCTTGTTGCCCTTGCCGAGGTTGCCGGCCGAGCCCACCGCGTCGCGGAAGGGGCCGTAGAAGCTCGAGGCGTACTTTGCAGAGTAGGCCAGGATGCGGGTGTGGATGTGGCCCGCGCCGTCCAGCTCGGCGCGGATGCGGCCGATGCGGCCATCCATCATGTCGGAAGGCGCCACGACATCGGCGCCGGCCTGGGCGTGGCACAGGGCCTGCTTGGCGAGCGCCTCCAGGGTCTCGTCGTTCATCACGTAGCCGCGCGGGTCGGCGGGGTCGATGAGACCGTCCTGGCCGTGGCTGGTGTAGGGATCGAGCGCCACGTCGGTGATCACGCCCAGGTCGGGGAAGTTCGCCTTGAGCGCCTGCACGGTGCGCGGCACCAAGCCCTCCGGATTCCAGGCCTCCTCGGCGCCGGGGGTCTTGCCGGCGCGGTCGATCACCGGGAACAGCGCGAGCGCCGGCACGCCCAGGCGCATCGCCTCCTCGGCCACGCCCAACAGCCGGTCGATGCTCACACGCTCGACACCGGGCATCGAGGGCACGGCCTCGCTGCGGTCGGTGCCGTCGAGCACGAACACCGGATAGATCAGGTCGTTGGCGGTGAGTACGTGCTCGCGCATCAGACGGCGGGAAAATTCGTCACGGCGCATGCGGCGCATGCGGGTCGCGGGAAAGGCTCCAGTGGGTCGCATCTCGGTCTCTAGCAGGTCGTTGTGGAACGTGCGGCGGGGACGTGCGGCGGCGGGCGCCGACCGCAGGGCGCGCGCGGATCACCTCACGCACGGCCAGCGCAACCGCGCACGCCGGCAGGGCCGTGCGCGCGGCTTGCGGAACTTTCACGTCAGGAGCTCATCTTAGCAGGCAGATGGCGCCGTGCCCCCAGGCCGGCCATCTCCCGCTTCACCTCCCTGAGCGGGTGCCTCACGCCTGGTGAGGCATTTTCGCCCCCGACTACGTCCCCTGGTCGGGGGCTTTTGTTTATGCGCCCGGCGGCGCATCGACCGCGCCGGCAGGCCTGTCGGCGAGGTCGCCGCCCACCGTGCCGGCTGGCACCAGCCAGCCGCCGATCACGCGCTCGACCTCCTCCACCCCGCTCTTCTTCAGGCTGGAAAACAGCTGCACGGTGACCTGCGGCCCGAGCGGCTCGAGCGCGCGACGCACCTCCTGCAGGGTCGCCGCGGCGGCGCCGCGCGAGAGCTTGTCGCTCTTGGTGAGCAGCACGTGCATCGGCCTGCCCGAGGGCGCGAACCAATCGATCATGTTGCGGTCGAGAGGCGTGAGCGGATGGCGGCTGTCCATGATCAGCACGAGTCCGATCAGGCTCTCGCGGGTACGCAGGTAGGTCTCGATCAGCCCCGACCACTGGCGGCGGATCTTCTCGGGCACCGCGGCGTAGCCGTAGCCGGGCAGATCGACGAGCAGCGCGCCGTTGTTGAGACGGAAGAAGTTGATCAGCTGCGTGCGCCCGGGCGTCTTCGACACGTAGGCCAAGCGCACGTGACCGGCGAGGGTGTTGATCGCGCTCGACTTGCCGGCGTTGGAGCGCCCGGCGAAGGCGATCTCCGCGCCCGAGGGCGGTGGCAGGCCCGAAGGCTTGGCGATCGAGATTTCGAATGTTGCGTTGCGGAACAGAGGCATGGAGGAAGATCACTGAAAACCGCGCCTTGCGCGGCGAACAGACCTCATCGCATCGCGCAATCAGGCGTTCGTGTATTAGAATACCGCGTTTGAAACAATCACTCACGGCTTTCCGAGGACATCATGATCAAGCGTTCCCTGCTGCTCTCGTCGCTTCTGCTGGTCGCCGGCGGCCTTCAGGCCCAGGACCAGGCCCCGGACCTCGAAAAGGCCAAGCAGACCGCCGAGACGGTCTGCGCGGCCTGTCACAGCGCCGACGGCAACAGCCAGCTCCCGGCCAACCCCAAGCTTGCCGGCCAGCACGAGGATTACCTCTTCAAGCAGCTGCGCGAGTTCAAGGGCTGGAACGGCAATCCGCCGGTGCGTGAGAACGCGATCATGGGCGCGATGGTCGCCGGCCTCGAGGAAGCCGACATGCGCGGCCTCGCCAAGTACTTCGCCAGCTTCGAGCAGAAGCCTGAGCCGGCCAAGAGCCTCGGCACCATCGACCTCGGCCAGAAGATCTGGCGCGCGGGCATCCCCGCCAAGGGCGTCCCCGCCTGTGCCGCCTGCCACGGCCCCGCCGGAGCGGGCATGCCGGCGCAATATCCGCGCCTGTCCGGCCAGTTCGCCGAATACACCGAAGCGCAGATGAAGGCCTTCCGCGACGGCGTGCGCGCAAACGACCCGAACGGCATGATGCGCACCATCGCGCTCAAGATGACCGATCCGGAGATCAAGGCCGTCGCCGACTACGCGACCGGCCTGCGCTGACCCTGCGCCAGCCCTGCGCAGCCCCCACCGCCGAGCCGCGTGGGGGCGGGCGGGGGCGATCGTCTGCATCGCGCGCCAGCGCCGCACGCCCTGCGACGCTGGCGTCCGTCTTTCTCCGAGGTCCGGATGCATAGCGGCATCGCGCGCGCCCTCTTCGAGCTCTTCAGCTCGATGCGTTTTGCCATCTCCCTGCTGACGATCCTGTCGATCGCGTCGGTGGTGGGAACGGTCGTTCGCCAGAACGAACCCTTCAACGCCTATCTCAACCAGTTCGGTCCGTTCTGGTTCCCCGTCTTCGAGAAGCTCGGCCTGTACTCCGTGTACAACGCCGGCTGGTTCCTCGTCATCCTCGCCTTCCTGGTGCTGTCGACCACGCTGTGCATCGTGCGCCAGACCGCGCCGATGCTGCGCGAGATGCGCAGCTTCCGCGAGCGCGCGCGCGAGGCCTCGCTGCGCAGCTTCGCCCACCGCGTCAGCCTCGTGCCCGCGCAGCCCCTCGCCGACGCGGTGGAGCGCGCGCAGGCCTACCTCGCGCACGCCGGCTTCACCAGCCGGGTCGCCGACAACGGCGAAGGCACCCTGCTCGCCGCCCGCCAGGGCAGCGCCGGACGCATCGGCTACTTCCTCGCCCACGGCGCGATCGTGCTGATCTGCATCGGCGGCCTGCTCGACGGCAACCTGCCGCTGCGCCTGCAGGTGTGGCTGGGCGACAAGCACACCACCGCGGGCGACCAGGTCATCGCAAACATTCCACCGTCGGCCCGTCTCGGCACGGGCAACCCGAGCTTCCGCGGCGACGTCTTCATCCCCGAGGGCCGCAGCACCAGCTTCGCGGTGCTCGGCCTGGCCGACGGCATCCTGCTGCAGGAACTGCCCTTCAACGTCACGCTCGACAAGTTCCACATCGAGCACTACCAGAACGGCATGCCCAAGCGCTTCGCCAGCGACATCCGCATCACCGACCGGTCGAGCGGCCAGACGACGCGGCACACCATCGAGGTCAACCACCCGCTCACCGTCGACGGCATCACCCTCTACCAGTCGAGCTTCGAGGATGGCGGCTCGAAGCTGGCGATCAAGGCGCGCAGCCTGCTGCCTGGCCGTCCCGGGGTGCTGCGCGAGATCGAGGGCGTGGTGGGCGAAAGCCTGGCGTTCGCCGACGGCGCCGCGGGCTTCTCCTATACGCTGGAATTCACCGACTTCCGGGCCTTCAACGTCGAGGACATGCGCGGCAACGAGGGCGGGCAAGGCGACGAAGGCGAGGCCGCGCCGCGCGGCATGGACAAGCTGCAGCGCCACCTCGGCAGCGGCGCCAAAGGCGCGGAGGTGCGCGACCTGCGCAACATCGGCCCCAGCTTCACCTTCAAGCTGCGCGACCCCGCCGGCCAGGCGCGCGAGTTCCACAACTACATGCTGCCGATCGAGCAGGGCGGGCGCTGGTTCCTCTACACCGGCCTGCGCGACGCGCAGGCCGACGCCTTCCGCTACATGCGCATCCCCCTCGACGAGCGCGGCGGAGTGGATGCCTGGTTCGCGATCCGCGACCGCCTGCTCGACCCCGCGCAGCGCGACGCTCTGGTCGCCCGCTTCGCCGCGCGCAGCTTCCCCGCCGGTCGCGGCCAGGACGCGATGCGCGAGGCCCTGGTGCAGTCGGCCCGGCAGACCCTCGGGCTGTTCGCCGAGAAGGGCTACGAGACACTCGGCGGCTTCATCGAGAAGTCCGTGCCCGAGGCCGAACGCGGCCCGGCCGCCGACGTGCTGGTGCGCATCCTGCAGGGGCTCGCCTGGGAGGCATGGATGCTGCACCGCGAGGCCGGTGGCGAACCGCCGCTGCAGCTCGACCCGGCGCGCGCCACCTTCGTCAACGACACCATCGCGGCGATCTCCGACAGCCAGTTCTACGGCGCGCCTGCCTGGCTTCAGCTCGACGGCTTCGAAGAGCGTCACGCCACCGTGCTGCAGGCGACGCGCTCGCCGGGCATGCCGCTCGTCTATCTGGGCGCGCTGCTGTTGGTGCTGGGCGTGTTCGCGATGCTCTACATCCGCGAACGTCGCCTGTTCGTGCTGGTGAAGCCGAACGAGGCGCTGGTCGCGATGTCTTCCAATCGCAGGGCGCTCGACGTCGACGAGGCCTTCCGCCAACACGTCGAAGGCCTCGCCGCCATGCTCGGCGCCCCCGTGCCCGCATCCGAACCCCGAGAAAGTGCATGATGGAAATCGCCCGCCCCTCCCCCGCCACCCCGGCCGGTCCGGCCCCCGCCGCGCTCCGGCCGCACACGCCGCTGCTGCGCCGGCTCGGCGCCTTCGACTGGCTGTACGCGCTCGCGCTGATGCTGGGCGCGGCCTTCGCGCTCGTCCGCTACCACCCGGTGATGGACGTATACGACGATCTCATCCTGGTGCTGCAAGTGCCGGTGCTCGCCGTGATCGGCTGGCAGTGGAAGCCCTTCCGCGCCTTCCTCGCCGCGGTGGCGCTGCTTGCGCTGGCGAGCATCGCGCTCTACCAAGGCGATCTCGCGCGCGCCGAGCAGACCTTCCTGCTCAAGTACCTGATCTCCAGCCAGACCGCGATCATGTGGATGAGCGCGCTGATCTTCATCGCCACGGGCGCGTACTGGCTGGGCCTGCTCGCACGCAGCGACTTCGCCGAGCGCACCGGCTCGGCGCTGACCTGGATCGCCGCGGTCATGGGCACCACCGGCCTCTTCGTGCGCTGGTACGAGTCCTACCTGCTCGGCCCCGAGATCGGCCACATCCCGATCAGCAACCTGTACGAGGTCTTCGTGCTGTTCGCGCTGATGACGGCGCTGCTCTACCTCTACTACGAGGGTCGCTACGCCACGCGGCGCATGGGCGCCTTCGTGATGATCGTGATCTCGGCCGCGGTGGCCTTCCTGCTCTGGTACACCTTCACCCGCGAAGCGCACGAGATCCAGCCGCTGATCCCGGCGCTGCAGTCCTACTGGATGAAGGTGCACGTGCCGACCAACTTCATCGGCTACGGCGCCTTCGCGGTCTCGGCCATGGTCGGCACCGCCTACCTGCTCGCCGAGCGCGGCATCCTCGCCTCCCGCCTGCCGCCCTTGCGCGTGCTCGAGGACGTGATGTACAAGGCGATCGCGATCGGCTTCGCCTTCTTCACCATCGCCACCATCCTCGGCGCGCTGTGGGCGGCCGAGGCCTGGGGCACCTACTGGCAGTGGGACCCGAAGGAGACCTGGGCGCTGATCGTGTGGCTCAACTACGCGACCTGGCTGCACATGCGCCTGACCAAGGGCCTGCGCGGCGCGGTGCTGGCATGGTGGGCGGTGGTGGGCCTGCTCGTCACCACCTTCGCCTTCATCGGCGTCAACATGTTCCTGACCGGCCTGCACTCCTACGGTGCGCTGTGAGCGCGCCGGGGCTCGCAGCGCGGTCGCCCATCGAGGACGGACCCGAAGCATGAATCCCAATCCCGCAGGCGGCGACGACCGCAGCTTCCTCGCCGTCGATGCCGCGCGCGCCGCGATCCTCGGCGCGCTCACCCCGATCGCCGGGCGCGAGCGCGTCGCGGTACGCGCCGCGCTCGGCCGCGTGCTCGCCGAGGACGTGATCGCGCCGTGCAACGTGCCCGCGCACGACAACTCCGCGATGGACGGCTACGCGGTGCGCGCCGCCGACCTCTCGGCCGATGGCGAGAGCGCGCTCGCGGTGGTCGGCACCGCCTTCGCAGGCCGACCCTTCTCGGGCATGGTCAGCGCCGGCCAGGCCGTGCGCATCATGACCGGCGCCACCATCCCTCAGGGCGCCGACACCATCGTCGTGCAGGAAGTCGCCCGTCGCGAGCACGAGCGCGTGTTCATCCCCATCGGGCAGAAGAAGGGCCAGAACCTGCGCCGCGCCGGCGAGGACCTCGCCGAGGGCGGGGTCGCGATCCCCGCGGGCAAGCGCTGCGGTCCCGCCGAACTCGGCCTGATCGCCTCGCTCGGCATCGCCGAGGTGTGCGTGCGCCGCCGCCTGCGCGTGGCGGTGATGTCCACCGGCGACGAGATCGCCTCGATCGGCCGCCCGCTCGGCCCCGGCGAGGTCTACGACAGCAACCGCTACACCCTGCACGGCGTGCTCACCCGCCTGGGCTGCGAGCTCCTCGACCTCGGCGTCGTGCCGGACCGCCCGGAGGCGCTCGAGGAGGCCTTCCGCGAGGCCGCCCAGGCCGCCGACGTGATCATCACCAGCGGCGGCGTGTCGGTCGGCGAGGCCGACTTCATCCGCGAGATGATGAACCGCATGGGGGAGGTGGCGTTCTGGAAGCTCGCGATCAAGCCCGGGCGGCCGATGGCCTTCGGCCGCATCGGCGATGCGGTGCTGTTCGGGCTGCCCGGCAACCCGGTGGCGGTGATGGTCACCTTCTACCAGTTCGTGCAGGACGCGCTGCTCCAGCTCATGGGCGTCGCACCGCTGCCCGCGCCCGAGCGCTTCCCCGTGCGCGCCGCCTTCTCGATGCGCAAGCAGCCGGGTCGCGTCGAGTACCTGCGCGGCCGCCTGCAGCGCAGCGGCGAGGCGCTTGCCGTGGCGCCCGCCGGCGCCCAGGGCTCCGGCGTGCTGAGCTCCATGTCCGAGGCCGACTGCTTCGTCGTGCTGCCGGCCGACTGCACCGCCGTGAGAGAAGGCGACACCGTCCTCGTGCAACCCTTCCACGGCATCGTCTGAGCGGCCGGCTTCCCCCTCCCCCTTTCCCCTTCCCACCTCATCCCTTCCTCGCGCACATGACCCAGGACGAACTCAAGAAAGCCGCCGCCTACGCCGCTCTCGACCACGTGGTCGAAGGCAGCATCGTCGGCGTCGGCACCGGCTCCACCGTCAACCACTTCATCGATGCGCTCGCCGGCATGCGCGATCGCATCCGCGGCGCGGTCTCCAGCTCCGAAGCGAGCACGCAACGCCTGCGCGCGCACGGCATCGAGGTGTTCGACCTCGACGGCATCGAGTCGCTGCCGGTGTATGTAGACGGCGCCGACGAGATCGACGGCGGCTTCGCGATGATCAAGGGCGGCGGCGGCGCACTGACCCGCGAGAAGATCGTCGCCGCAGTGTCCGAGCGCTTCGTGTGCATCTGCGACGCGAGCAAGAAGGTCGAGGTGCTCGGCCGCTTCCCGCTGCCGATCGAGGTGATCCCGATGGCCCGCAGCCACGTCGCCCGCGAGCTGCGCGCGCTCGGCGGCGAGCCCAGGCTGCGCGAGGGCTTCGTCACCGACAACGGCAACCTGATCCTCGACGTGCATGGGCTGTCGATCACCGACCCCGTCACCATCGAGATGCGGATCAACCAGATCGTCGGTGTGGTCACCAACGGGCTCTTCGCCGTGCGCGGCGCCGACGTGCTGCTGCTCGCCGCCCCCGGCGGCGTGCAACGGCTGGACGCACGGTGAGCGACCTGCATGGCAGCCGTGTTGCAGGCAACAAAACCTTAACAATCGCCTGTTAGCCTGCGCGCTTCCCGGACTGGATCGTGGCGAACATGACAGAACACACTCTCAGACAGTACGACATCGAACTCGAAGAAATCCGCCGTGGCGTCCTCAACATGGGCGGCCTGGCGGAGGCGCAGGTCGTCAAGGCGATCGAGGGCCTGCGCAGCGGCCAGCTCGACCTGCTCGACACCGTGATCGAAGGCGACAAGCCGATCAACCTCGCGCAGGTCGAGCTCGACGACGACTGCAGCCACATCATCGCCAAGCGCCAGCCGGCCGCCGGCGACCTGCGCCTGGTGCTGGCGGTGATCAAGATCGCCTCCGACCTCGAGCGCATCGGCGACGAGGCGAAGAAGATCGCCAAGGCGGCGCGCCGCCTGCACAGCGCCGAAACCCCCTTCGTGCCGCGCGTGGGCCTCACCCAGGCGGTGGAGCTCGCGCTCGAACTGCTGCGCGCCTCGCTTGACGCCTTCGCGCGGGTGAATCCGGAAGGCATCGAGGACCTGCGCCGCAAGGACGCGGAGATCGACGCCGGCTTCAAGGGCGTGATGCGCCAGCTCATCACCTACATGATGGAAGACCCGCGCACGATCTCGAGCTGCCTCGAGATGCTCTTCATCGCCAAGGCGATCGAGCGCGTCGGCGACCACGCGATGAACATCGCCGAGCACGTGGTGTTCGTGGCGCGCGGCGAGGACGTGCGCTTCGAGAAGTCGCAGGCGCAGCTCGGCAGGGGCTGAGGCGTCAGGCATGAAAAAGGGGAGCTTGCGGCTCCCCTTTTTTACATCGGCGATCCGGGCTTACGCCTGCGGCGGGACGTAGCCGGCCACCTGGTCGGCGCCACCTTCGAAGAAGTGCTTCTCCATCTGCTCGGCGAGGTACTTGCGCGCGCGCGCGTCCATCAGGTTCAGGCGGTTCTCGTTGATCAGCATGGTCTGGTACTTGACCCACTGCTGCCAGGCTTCCTTCGAGACGTTCTCGAAGATGCGCTTGCCGAGCGCGCCGGGCACCGGTGGCAGGTCCAGGCCTTCGGCCTCGCGACCGAGTTTCACGCAGTTCACCATGCGAGCCATTGTTCAATCCTCTCTGCTTGCGGGTTCATCGGGGTTCGAGGACGGCATTCTAGCCGATTCGTCGGCCCGCCTCCCGGACACCGCGGCGCGATTGCGCCCCTCCGACTTGGCGCGATAGAGCGCCTCGTCGGCGGCGGCGACCAGGGCCTCGCCCTCGCGCGCGTTGTCGGGAAAGCGCGCGATGCCCACGCTGGCGGTGACGCGCGCCGCGCGGCCCTCGAAGACGAAGCGCATCGCGCCCACCGTCTCCACCAGGCGGTGGGCGAGTTCGCACAGGCCCTCCGTGCTGCCCTCGGGCACGAGCAGGGCGAACTCGTCGCCGCCGATGCGGAACAAGGTCTCGTTGCGGCGCACGGTGCGCCCGAGTTCCCGCGCGAGGCGAACGAGCACCTCGTCGCCGGCCTGGTGGCCGAAGGAGTCGTTGATCGGCTTGAAACCGTCCAGATCGAAGGCGAGGAGGCCGAGCCGGCTGCCGCGACGCCCGGCGTCCGCGAGCATGCGACCGAGTTCTTCATGGAAGCGACGGCGATTGTAGAGACCGGTGAGTTCGTCGCGTTCGGCGAGCTCGACGAGCTGCATCGAGGTGCGCCGCGCCACGGTCACGTCCTCGTAGATCCACAGCCGGCCGATGCGCCGCCCGGCTTCCCCGCCCGCGACCACCGCCGAACGGTCGGTGGCGATGCGCCCGTCGGCGAACCGGAACTCGTACTCTTCGCTGATCGACTGCTTGGCCCGCACGGTGCGATGGATGTGGGCGAGATAGCCCGCCGGATCGGCGAGCACGACCGGCGCACGCTCCTTGAGCACCGCGTCGCGGCAGCCGACGAGCACGGTGTCGGGGGGATAGCCCCAGATCGCCAGCATCGCACGGTTGTGGTAGAGCACGCGGCGGTCGTGGTCGATGAACAGGATGCCGAGCCGGATCAGGTTCAGCAGCGCAGCCAGGCGCTGGCGCTCGTCGTTGCTGCGCACGAGGTAGAGCTCGCGCAGCGCCTCCTGGCGGCGCAGCTCGGCCACCGTCTCAAGCAGGGTGAATTCGGTCTCCTTGCGCGCCTGGATGTGCTCGGCCGACAGGCGCAGGCCGCCGTCGGCGCGCGGCCGCCAGTGCGTCTGCACCCAAACCGCCCGCCCATCCCGTGCGCGCAGGCGCAGCTCGAAGGCCTGGGCGGATTCCTCCGCAGCGACCCGCTGCGCCATCCGCCGGCAGAACACGCGATCGTCCTCGAACACCAGGAGTTCGAAGGGGTCGGCCGCCGCGACGCAATCCGCCGCCGTGAAGCCGGTAAGCGCCTCGATCGAGGGGCTGATCCAGCGCAGCGCGAGCCCGGGCAGGAAGATCGCCTCGACGCTGCGCACGCCGAGCGCGATCTCGGCGAGCAGTTCGGCGTCCTCCGCCTTGCCGGGTGCCGGGCAGGCGCTCATAGCGGCTTGACGAACACCTTCGAGCGACGCTGGAAGTTGTAGAGTTCGCGCTTCTGCCGCGGCAGGGCCTCGGGGCCGATCTCGCTGAAGCCGCGCTCGCGGAACCAGTGCGCGGTGCGGGTCGTGAGCACGAACAGGCGCTCGAGCCGCTGCACGCGCGCGCGCCGCTCGATGCGCTTGAGGAGCTGGTCGCCGAGACCGGCGCGGCGATACTCCGGCGTCACCGCCAGGCAGGCGAGCTCGGCGGCGTTGTCCTCGCTGAACGGATACAGCGCCGCGCAGCCCACCAGCACGCCGTCGTGCTCGACGACGGTGAAGCGCTCGATCTCCTGCTCCAGCAGCTCGCGCCCGCGCCGCACCAGGGTGCCGTCGGCCTCCATCGGCGAGATCAGCGCGACGAGAGCGGCAACGTCCTCGACCGTGGCCTCGCGCAGGCGGAACAGCGGGTCGCGCGACACCACCGTGCCGACGCCCGCATGCGTGAAGAACTCGAGCAGCAGGCCGCCGTCGAGGTCGTGATCGATCAGGTGGCAGCGCGCCACCCCCTTCTTCACCGCACGGATCGCGCACGGCAGGAACAGGTGCAGGTCTTCGGTGAGCCCCTCGCCCGTCTCGAGCTTGCCCTGCGCCTCGTCGGCGGTGACCGACTCGACGAGCTGGCCATCCTCGCCGAGCAGGCCGGGCGCATCGCACAGGTAGATCAGCTTCTCGGCCTTGAGCGCCACCGCCACCGCCTCGGCCACCTCCTCCATCGCGAGATTGAAGATCTCGCCCGCGGGCGAGACGCCGAGCGGGGTGATCAGCACCACGTTCTGCTGGTCGAGGTCGGCGTTGATCTCCTCGGCGATGATCTTGCGCACCGCGCCGGTGTATTGGTAATCGACGCCATCGACAACGCCCACCGGCCGCGCGGTGATGAAGTTGCCCCCGGTGACGCGGATGTAGCTGCCCGCCATCGGGGTGTTGGGCAGGCCCTGCGAGAGCAGCGCCTCGACCTCGAAGCGGGTCACCGCCATCGCCGACTTGACGCATTCGAGCGCATCGGCGTCGGTCACGCGCAGGCCGTGGTGGAAACGCGGCTCGAGCCCGCGGCGGGCGAGCTCGGCATCGATCTGCGGTCGCGCGCCATGCACCAGCACCAGGCGGATGCCGAGCGCGGCGAGCAGGTTGCAGTCGTAGGCAAGGCTTTGTGCGCGCTTGCCGGCGGCGACCTCGCCGCCGAAGCCGACGACGAAGGTGCGGCCGCGGAAGGCGTGGATGTAGGGCGCCGCGCCGCGCACCCAGGCCACGAACTGGGCCGTGGCGTCATCCACGCGTGGAACGGCCGGGGAAGGAGAGGAGGTTTCGGGACTGGAACTGCTGTTTTCGGCGCTCACGCATTCACCGCTGTTGGGGCCGGACACACATGGGGCGACCCGGCGGACTGGAATCGACGACGGATTCTAGCCCGGCCGGGCACCGGCGTGGAACGCGGGCGCGCGCGTTCAGCCCTTGTACGGTCCCGCCCCCAAGCCGATCGGCGCCGGCGCGGCGGCGACGAGCCTGGAGAAGATCTGCGCGAAGTCCTCCTCGCCCGCCCGGGCACTGGCGCGCGTGCCGCCGAGGGGATCGTCGGCGATGAAGCCGGCGTTGGCGCGCGCCCAGTCCTCTGCGGTGAAGTGCTTGCGGATCTGCGGCAGCACCTCGCGCTCCTCGGTCATCATGTGGTTGCGATAGAACGCGGCGTAGTCGTTGAAGGCGGTCTTGAAGGCCTCGAAGCCGCCGACGGGGTCCTGCGCGTAGCCCTTGACCGCGGCCTCGAGCACCGCGATGCGGGCGTCGGCCTGGGCGTGTTCGGCCTCGAGCCGGTCGAGCGCGGCGTCCGCGTCGTGCGTGCGGGCACGCAGCGGCCCGAACAGGAAGGCATCTTCCTTGGGGTGGTGGCGCTTCTCGGGGTAGGCGTCGAGGTAATGCACCATCGCCTCGAGCAGCTTGTGATCCGGGCGCAGGCGGCCGGCATCGATCTCGCCGATCATGTGCCGGATGGCGTGGATGATCGCCGCCAGCGACTGGTGTTCGTCCATCAGGATGCGCATCGCGTCCATGGTCTTGTCCTTTTCCGTGGGGAGCTGAGGGCGGGTGGCTCAGGTCGACAGCATCGCCTGGTGCTTGCCGCCGAGCCCGAGGTAGGCCTCGATCACGCGCGGATCGTCCGCGAGCTCGTGCGCCGGGCCCTGCATGGCGATCTGGCCCGTCTCGAGCACGTAGGCGTAGTCGGCCACCTGCAGCGCGGCGCGCGCGTTCTGCTCGACGAGCAGGATCGACACCCCGCGCCGGCGCAGCTCGCTGATGATGCGGAAGATCTCGCGCACGATCAGCGGCGCCAGCCCCAGGCTGGGCTCGTCGAGCATCAGCAGCTTGGGCTTGGCCATCAGCGCGCGGCCCACCGCAAGCATCTGGCGCTCGCCGCCCGACATGGTGCCTGCGGCCTGGCTGCGGCGCTCCTTGAGGCGCGGGAAGAGCGCATAGACCTCCTCGAGCGTCTGCGCGTGATCGCGCTTGCCCATGCGATAGCGCTGGAAGGCGCCCAGCACCAGGTTGTCCTCGACGCTCATCTCGCCGAAGAGCTCGCGCTTCTCGGGCACCAGGGTCATGCCGCGCGCGACCATGCGTTCGACCTCGGGCACGCCTTCCACGCTGCCGTCGAAGGCGACCTGGCCGCGCGAGCCGAGCACGCCCATGATCGCCGACAGCATCGTCGTCTTGCCCGCGCCGTTGGGGCCGATCACGGTGACGATCTGGCCCTCGCCGACGGTGAGGCTGGCATCGGTGAGCGCCTCGACCTTGCCGTAGGACACGCACAGGTCCTTGACCTCGAGCACCGGGTTCTTCGCGTCCGCGTTAGAGGATGCGGCGCTGCCTTGCGTCTGCTTATTCATCGCGTTCTCCCCGCTCATTCCACACCGCCCAGATAGGCCTCGAGCACCGCCGGGTTCTGCTGGATCTCGTCGGGCAGGCCCTCGGCGATCTTCTGGCCGAACTCCATCACCACCACGCGATCGACCAGGCTCATCACGAAGTCCATGTCGTGCTCCACGATCAGGGTCGCCATGCCCTCCGCGCGCAGCTTCCGGAGCAACTCGCCGAGCGCCTCCTTCTCCCTGAAGCGCAGGCCGGCCGCGGGCTCGTCGAGCAGCAGCAGGCAGGGGTCGGCGCACAGCGCACGCGCGATCTCCAGGATGCGCTGCTGGCCCAGGGCGAGGCTGCCGGCCTCCTCGTACATGTACTCGGCCAGGCCCACGCGCTCGATCTGACGGGCGGCTTCCTTGAGGATGCGGGCCTCTTCCGCGCGGTCCAGGCGCCAGGCCGAGCTCAACACGCCCTTGTCGCTCCTGAGGTGGGCGCCGATCGCCACGTTCTCGAGCACGCTCATCGTCGGCAGCAGCTTCACGTGCTGGAAGGTGCGGCTCATGCCCATGCGGGCGATCTCGCGCGAGTCGTGGCCCGCCACCGGCTTGCCCAGGAACAGCACCTCGCCCGAGGTCGGGGTGTCGACGCCCGAGATCTGGTTGAACATCGTGCTCTTGCCCGCGCCGTTGGGGCCGATGAGCGCGAGGATCTCGCCTGCGCGCACCTCCAGGCTCATGTTGTTGTTGGCGATCAGGCCGCCGAACCGGCGCGTGACGTCCTTGGCCTCGAGGATCAGTTCGCCCGCCTTCGGCAGGGTGCGCCGCGGCAGCGGTTCGGCGTCGGGGTCGATGGTCTTGCGGAGCGCACGCACCGGCACCAGTTTCTTGAGGATCGGCCACAGGCCCTCGCGGGCGCGGTGCAACACCAGCACCATCAGCAGGCCGAACACGATGGTCTCGAAGTTGCCGGTGGCGCCGAGCAGGCTGGGCAGCCAGTTCTGCAGCCACTGCTTGAGCACGGTGATGACGCCCGCGCCCACGATCGCTCCCCACACGTAGCCGGCGCCGCCGACCACCGCCATGAAGAGGTACTCGATGCCGATATGCACGCCGAACGGGGTCGGGTTCACGAAGCGCTGCATGTGCGCATACAGCCAGCCCGAGGCGCACGCCAGCAGCGCCGCGATCACGAAGATCACCATGCGCGAGCGCGAGGTGTCCACGCCCATCGCCTCTGCCATCACGCGGCCGCCCTTGAGGGCGCGGATCGCACGCCCCTCGCGCGAGTCGAGCAGGTTGTGGGTGGTGAGCATGGCGACGAGCAGGAAGGCCCAGATCAGGTAATAGATCTCGCCGCCCTCGTCCAGCGTCCAGCCCAGCAGCCCGATGGCCGGAATGCCGCTGATGCCGGTGTGGCCGCCCAGGCTCTCCATGGTGCCGAAGAGGAAGTACAGGCTGATGCCCCACGCGATCGTGCCCAGGGGCAGGAAGTGCCCCGAGAGCTTCAGGGTGAGCGAGCCGATCAGCACCGCGACCAGGGCGGTCAGCAGCAGCCCGACCGCCAGGGTGAGCCAGGGCGAAGTCCCCGCCCAGGCGAGCCATCCCGGCAGGTCGGTCGCGGTGGTGAGCGCCGCGGTGGTGTAGGCGCCCAGACCCACGAAGGCGGCCTGGCCGAAGCTGGTCAGTCCGCCCACCCCGGTGAGCAGCACCAGGCCGAGCGCGACCATCGCATACAGGCCGATGTAGTTCAGCAGCGTCACGTAATACGGCGACAGGATCGCCGGCACCAGCAGCAGCAGGGCGAGAAAGGCCCCCAGGACCAGACGGTCGGTTCTCATTCTTCTTCCTCCACGTGGTGGCTACGCAGCGAGCGCCACAGCAGCACGGGAATGATCAGGGTGAACACGATGACTTCCTTGTAGGCGCTGGCCCAGAACGACGCGAAGGCTTCGAGCAGCCCCACGGCGAGCGCACCCACGGCGGCCAGCGGATAACTCGCCAGGCCGCCGATGATGGCGGCGACGAACCCCTTGAGGCCGATCAGGAAGCCGGTGTCGTAGTAGATCGTGGTGATCGGGGCGATCAGCACGCCCGAAAGCGCACCGATGAAGGCGGCGAGGAAGAACGTCAGCTTGCCGGCGAGCGTGGGCGAGATCCCCATGAGCTGTGCACCGACGCGGTTGATCGCGGTGGCGCGCAAGGCCTTGCCGTAGAGCGTGCGTTCGAAGAACTGGTACAGCGCCACGATCAGCAGCACCGACACCACCACCACCCACAGCGTCTGCGCGGAGACCATCAGCGGGCCGAGCTCGAGGCTGAACTCGCTGAACGCCGGCGTGCGCTGGCCTTCCGCTCCGAAGAACAGCAGTCCCAGGCCCACCATCGCGATATGCAGCGCCACCGAGACGATCAGGAGCACCAGCACCGGCGCCGATGCGATCGGCTGGTACATCAGGCGGTACATCATCGGCCCCATCGGCACCACGATCGCCAGCGTCAGCAGCACCTGCACCGCCAGCGGCAGCTCGTTGACCGCCAGCCCGCCGACCACCGCGGCGAGCGCCAGCGGATAGCCCAGGTTCCAGCCCGCCACGCTCGCGGCACGCCGGCCCTGCCCCGCCTTGAGCGCGAGCCCGCCGTCGAGCACCGTGACCAGCGCTCCCATCGCCACCAGCATCCACACCGTGGCCGGCAACACGCCCGACTGCATCATCGCCAGCGTCAGCGCCCCGTAGGCCACGAACTCGCCCTGCTGGATGAAGATCACCCGCGTGACCGCGAACACCAGCACCAGCGCCAGCGCCAGCAGCGCGTAGATCGCGCCGTTGGTGATCCCGTCCTGCGACAGGATCAATGCAATTGACATATCCATGGAAATGCCTCGTCTCGGCGGTGCCTCGCGGACCGCCGTGATTGATTCGATGTGTCGGAAATCCCCGACAGACGCGCGGCGGGACGCCAGGCGCCCCGCCGCGGAGGGGGATGCTTACTTCAGCAGCGACCAGGTGCCGTTGCGGATCTCGATCATCACGCGCGAGCGGTCGTCCAGGCCGAGGTGATCGTCGGGGCTCATCGTGTAGATGCCGGTGGCGCCGGCGACTTCCTTCACGCCCTCGAGCGCATCGCGCAGCGCCGTGCGGAACTCCGCCGAGCCCGGCTTGGCCGCCTTGAGCGCGGCAGGGACGGCCGCCTGCAGCAACACCCCGGCATCCCACGCATAGGCCCCGAAGCTCGACACCGAGCCCGCGCCGTTGGCGGCCTCGTACTTCTCCACGTAGGCCAGCGCGCTCGCCTTGACGGGGTGGCTGTCGGGCAGGCTGCGCGCCATCTGCACCGGGCCGACCGGCAGCAGCGTGCCTTCGCAGTCCTTGCCGCAGATGCGCAGGAAGTCGTTGTTGGCCACGCCGTGGGTCTGGTAGATCGGCCCCTTGTAGCCGCGCTCGCGCAGCGTCTTCTGCGGCAGCGCCGAGGGCGTGCCCGAGCCGGCGATGAACACCGCGTCCGGCTTCACCGACATCAGCTTGAGCGCCTGGCCGGTCACCGAGGTGTCGGCCGGGTTGAAGCGCTCGCTGGCGGCGATCTCGATGCCCTTGGCTTCGGCCAGCTTCTTGAACTGCTCGTACCAGCCCTCGCCGTAGGCGTTGGCGAAGCCGATGAAGGACACCTTCTTCACCTTGTTGGCGACCATGTGCTCGACGATCGCCGACGCCATCTGCTGGTCGTTCTGGGGGGTCTTGAAAACCCAGCGCTTCTTGTCGTCCATCGGCGCGACGATGCGCGCCGACGCGGCCATCGAGATCATCGGCGTCTTCGTCTCGGCGGCGACGTCGACCATGGCCAGCGAAGCGGGGCTGGTGGTGGAGCCGATGATCACATCGACGCCGTCCTCGACGGTCAGCTTGCGGGCATTCTTGACCGCCGTGGTGGTGTCGGAGGCGTCGTCGAGCACGATGTAGCTCACCTTTTCGCCGCCGATGGTGGCCGGCAGCAGCGCGATCGTGTTCTTTTCCGGGATACCCAGCGAAGCGGCGGGGCCGGTGGCCGAGAGCACGACACCGACCTTGATCTCGGCATGGGCGGCAGTGGCGGCGAAGGCGAGGCCGAGGGCGGCCAGCAGGGTGTTACGCAACTTCATGGTGTCTCCTCCAGTGGTTGTGCGGTGCGAGGGGGCCGGCGCGCCGGGGGCGCAGCGCTCGGGGCGCGCAAGTTCTGCATTGCAGAACGCGTTCTAGTTATTAGAATTGATACAAAAGATCCCGTCAAGCAGAAACTTTGTATCAATTCCAAAAGTATCCGGCTCCTGCTGTGCGCAACCTCCCGCCGCACCCACCCCTCAGGTCGCGTGGTTGCCCGACTCGACACCCGGGAGGAGGGTCGCGCCGAGTCGCCGCGACAGCGCGTCGCAGGCCTCCTTCAGCGCCTGGAGCACGGGACTGTGCGGGAGTAGATCCAGCGTGCCCTCGACGCCCACGAGGGCGATGCTCATGTTGATCTCGTTCTTGAAGTTGAACACCGGGGCCGCCGCAGCCTCGACGCCGCGGGCGAAATAGCCGCTGGAAATCACCGCCACACCCCGCGCGCGGACCTCGGCGAGCAGCCGGCGCGCGTCGTCGAGGGTGGCAATGCCCGCGGGCACCCGACCGGATTCGAGCTCGGCGCGCAGCAGCGCTTCGGTCTGCTGCTCGGGCAGCCATGCGGCGAAGACGCGCCCGGCGGCCGAGCTCAGCAGGCTGAGGCTGGTGCCGGTCAGCACATTGACGGTGATCGGACGACGGGGACGCTCCCAGCGCACGACGACCGGCCCTCGATCGCTCCAGACGGCGAGCGCGACGGTCTCGTTGGTGAGATCGCGCAAATCGCCGATCGCGCTCAAGCCGAGACGGATCCGGTCGACGCGGTCGAGGGCGACCAGGCCGAGGTTGAGGGCGAAGGGACCGAGGTCGTAGCGCGAGGTGAGCCGGTCCTGTTCGACGAGTCCGCTGCGGATCAGGCTGACCAGGTAGCGGTGCGCCTTCGAGGGCGGCATGTCGGCGGCCTGGGCGATGTCCTTGAGCATCATGGAGCGCTTGCCGGTGACCATGGCGCGGAGGATGCTCATGCCCACCTCGAGAGATTGCACGCCGTGCTTGCCGTCGAGTTCGTCGCTCATCGAAGCCCCCTCACCGATAAAATTACTTATTGAAGAAATCTTTCCTTTATATGTAACATAAGTCCGAGCGGAGGAGAACAAGGATGAATCAGCTGAAAGTCTATGCGATCGACGGCATCGTGCCGGTGGTGGATCCGACCGCCTACGTGCACCCGTCGGCCGTGCTGATCGGCGACGTGATCGTGGGCCCGGACTGCTACGTCGGGCCTTGCGCAAGCCTGCGCGGCGACTTCGGGCGACTGATCCTGGAGCGCGGCTCGAACCTGCAGGACACCTGCGTGATGCATGGCTTTCCCGGCACCGATACGGTGGTCGAGGAGGACGGACACATCGGCCACGGCGCCGTGCTGCACGGCTGCAGGGTGGGCCGCAACGCCTTGGTCGGCATGAACGCCGTGATCATGGACAACGCGGTGATCGGCGAGTCATCGATCGTCGCCGCGGCGGCCTTCGTCAAGGCCGGCGTCGAGATGCCGCCGCGCATGTTGATCGCCGGCATGCCGGCCAAGGCGATCCGCGCGCTCTCCGAGGAGGAGATGCGCTGGAAGAGCTCGGGAACCGCGACCTACCAGGACCTCACCCGCCGCAGCCTGGCCACGATGGAAGAGACCGTGCCGCTCGCGGCGGTCGAGCCCGGGCGCAAGCGCATCCACATGCCGGACGTGGTGCCGCTGGTGGAACTGCGCAGGCGGGAAGGCTGAGGCCGGCGGCGCACGCAGGGCGGCACGGCCATGAACGCGTCCCGCACGCCCCCGCCCCGGTCGCCGCGCGCCGACCGGCGGGAAGAGGCTGGCGGCGCTCAGGCGGCGCCGCGCAGCGGGTCGGCGTCCTGGAAGCGCGCGAGAAGGCGGGGCGACGCCTCGGGCGTGCGGCCGTCGGCGAGGCGGAGGTGAGCGTCGATATGGCGCTCGGACGGCACCAGCAGCCGACGGTAGAGTTCGCGGCACAGCAGCCGCGCACGCTGCCCCGGCCAGTCGCTCGCCAGCAGCACGTCGGGCAATCCGGGATCGCGCAGCAGCAGGCGGCGGTAGTCGTGGATCAGCAGCATCCGCATGAGGAAGGCGTTCTCATCCCCGGACTCGCTGGCGCCATCGCGGAGCTGGGCCAGCACGGGCTGGTAGCAGTCGACGAATTCGCGATAGGTCTGCGCCAGGCGCTCGAGATTCCATGCCGCATGCACCAGGTCGGCGTCGCTGGCCGCCGCACCCAGGGCCGCATCCGCAGCCATCAGGGGCTTGAGCCGCGGCAGCAGCCCACCCAACCCCTCCCCGACGAGCGCGTCGAAGGCGGTGATGAGGTCCGCGCTCGGATGCACGAAGCAGTCCCCGTCGAGGGCGCCGAAGCCCTGCCAGAACAGCGCCCTGCGCAGGCGTTCGCGGTCCTTGGCCGCAAGCTCGCCGACGGCGAGGATCAGCCGCCAGCGACGATCCCAGCCCTGCGCAGCGGAAGCGTAGATGCGGCGCGACGCCTCCTCGATACGCTGCAGACCGGAAGGCGTCAGCATATAGTCCGTACGGCGGCCGCAAGGCTCGCTGACCAGCCATTCATCGCGCGCAAGCCGAAACACCGATGTGCGGACGAGACGCTCGTTGAGCCCAAGCGGCTCGAGCAAGCGGATCAGGCTGCCCAGCCAGATGCGTCCGCCTCGGGGCAGCACGGCGTCGCCGAAGACGGAAATGATCAGCGACCCGGCCTGCACGCGATCTTGCTTGCGGAACGCTTCAAGGCGATCTTGGATGGAAGTGGTCACGGACGAGCTTGTTCGCGCTGCGGTTGGGGGCAAGAAGTCTATCGATTCCGGGCAGATGCGCCTAGCGCCGGAGCGCGCTTTCGAGGCCGCCGCACTCGCGTACGCAAGGCTCGAGGACGAGCGCCACGCCGATTCCGCGGGCACGAAGCCTGGATGCGTGCGGGCGAGTGCGCGGGAGGGCAAGGCAGCAAGGAGATTAATACGATACTTATACTAGATTTTTCTATGTCTTCTTGTATCAAATCAAGTCCAGAGCAGCGGACGCCCCGGGTTTTTCGACTGGCTACGGCTGCCGGAACACCCCGATAATTTTCACATATCCAACTGTTTATAAAAGACTTCCTTATATCTAAACGTGTTTCGCCTATCAAAACTTGAGGTGATCACCCCCTCCAGAATAGATACCTAGTATTGACATTTATCAAATCGATTTGTATCGTTTGAAGCACAAGACCACCCACTCGGAGAGACCCATGCCCCACCCCTTGCTCGAAAAGCACCGCGCCACCCTCGAAAGCGCCCTCGACGCCATCGCCACGCGCGGCTACTGGTCTGCCTTCCCCGAGATGCCGAGCCCCAAGCTCTATGGCGAGGCGGCGCCGGACGAGGGCAAGCGCGCCTTCGAGGCGCACCTGGGCAAGCCGTTCGAGCTCGGGCAGCCGGGCCAGACGGGCTGGCATGGCGGCGAGAGCTCGCCCTATGGCGTGGCGCTCGACGTGCGCTATCCGGTGTGCGACCCGGAGACGCTGATCGCCGCCGGGCTCGAGGCGATGAAGGGCTGGCAGGCGGTGGGCGCCGACGGCCGCACCGGCATCTGCCTGGAAATCCTCCAGCGCCTGAACAAGCAGAGCTTCGAGATCGCCCACGCGGTCATGATGACCACCGGCCAGGGCTGGATGATGGCCTTCCAGGCCGGCGGCCCGCACGCCCAGGATCGCGGCCTCGAGGCCGTGACCTACGCCTGGCGCGAGCAGAGCTTCGTGCCGGCCGAGACCACCTGGGAGAAGCCCCAGGGCAAGAACCCGGCGCTGGTCATGAAGAAGCACTTCCAGATCGTCGGCCGCGGCGTGGGCCTGGTGATCGGCTGCGGCACCTTCCCGACCTGGAACACCTACCCGGGCCTGTTCGCCGCGCTCGCCACCGGCAACGCGGTCATCGTCAAGGCGCACAGCAATGCCATCCTGCCGGCGGCGATCACCGTGCGCACGATCCGCACCGTGCTCGCCGAGAACGGCATCGACCCCAACCTGGTGAGCCTGTGCGTGGCCACCCAGCGCAGCGTCACCCAGGCGCTCGCCACCCACCCGGCGGTGCAGTCGGTCGACTTCACCGGCAGCAACGTGTTCGGCCAGTGGCTGATCGACAACTGCCGCCAGGCCCAGGTCTATGCAGAGCTCGCCGGCGTGAACAACATCGTCATCGACTCGACGGACTCCTACAAGGCGATGCTGGGCAACCTCGCCTTCACGCTCTCGCTGTATTCCGGCCAGATGTGCACCACCTCGCAGGCGATCTTCGTGCCCGCGGGCGGGATCGACACCGAGGACGGCCACAAGAGCTACGACGAGGTCTGCGCCGACCTCGCCCGTGCGGTCGAGCGCTTCCTGTCCAAACCCGAGGTCGCCCACGCCGTGCTCGGCGCGATCCAGTCCGCCGACACCGCCGAACGCATCGACATCGCCAACAGCGGCGCGCTGGGCAAGGTCGTGCTGGCCTCGCAGAAGCTCGACAACCCCGAGTTCCCGGGCGCCAAGGTGCGCACCCCGGTGCTGCTCGCCTGCGACGCCGCCGACGAGAAGGCCTACATGGAAGAGCGCTTCGGCCCGATCAGCTTCATCGTCAAGGTCGCCGACACCGCCGCAGGGATCGCGCTCTCCGAGCGTGTGGTCAGGACCCACGGCGCGCTCACCGTCGGGCTCTACTCCACGAGGCAGGACGTCATCGACGCGATGACCGAAGCCACCTGGCGCGGCAAGGTCGCGCTGTCGATCAACCTCACCGGCGGCGTGTTCGTGAACCAGTCGGCGGCCTTCTCCGATTACCACGGCACCGGCGGCAACCCGTCGGCCAACGCCTCGTATTCGGATTCCGCCTTCGTCGCCAACCGCTTCCGCGTCGTCCAGCGCCGCTACCACGTCTGAGGATCCGTCCGTGGAATACAACAACATCCAGTTTGCAGTGGAGGCGGGCGTCGCCCGCCTGACGCTGAACCGCCCCGACAAGCTCAACAGCTTCACCGGCGAGATGCACGCCGAGCTGCGCGACGCGCTCGACCGCGTCCACGCCGACAAGGCCGCGCGCGTGCTGGTGCTCACCGGCGCCGGCCGCGCCTTCTGCGCCGGCCAGGATCTGGCCGATCCCGACATGGCGTCGGTGGGCGGCAAGATGCCCGACATCGGCAACGTCGTCGAAAAGAACTACAAGCCGCTCGTGCTGCGCCTGCAGAACCTGCGCGTGCCCACCATCGCCGCGGTCAACGGCATCGCCGCCGGCGCCGGCGCCAGCGTGGCGCTCGCCTGCGATCTGGTGGTGGCGGCGAAGTCGGCCTCCTTCCTGCAGGCCTTCAGCAAGATCGGACTCGTACCCGACACCGGCGGCACCTGGTTCCTGCCGCAGCGCGTCGGCATGGCGCGCGCGATGGGCCTGGCGATGCTCGCCGACAAGCTGCCCGCCGAGAAGGCCGCCGACTGGGGCCTGATCTGGGCGGCGTACGACGATGCCGAGTTCGCTGCAAAGGTGGACGCGCTCGCCGCGCAGCTCGCCGCCATGCCGACCAAGGCCCTGGTGCGCACCCGCCAGGCCATGCACGCCGCGGCCGGCCATACGCTGGAGCAGCAGCTCTCCTTCGAGGGCGGCTTCATGCGCGAGCTGGGCTGGAGCCCCGACTACGCCGAAGGCGTCGCCGCCTTCATGGAAAAGCGCGCACCGAAGTTCACCGGGGAATGAGCGTGACCGACACCCAGATCTCCAAGTCCGCCGCGCAGCCGCTGCCCGCCTCGGCTGTCGTCGCCGTGGTCGGCACCGGCGCCATGGGCGCCGGCATCGCCCAGGTGGCGGCCGCGGCCGGCCACGTGGTCAAGCTGCTCGACAACCGTCCGGGCGCCGCCGCCAAGGCGATCGAAGGCATCCGTGCCCAGTTCGGCAAGCTCGCCGACAAGGGCAAGATGAGCACCGAAGCCGCGCAGGCGGCCGCTGAACGCCTGATCGCCGTCGACCAGCTGGCCGAGCTCGCCGACGCCGCACTGGTGGTCGAGGCCATCGTCGAGAACCTCGAAGCCAAGCAGAAGCTGTACGGCGACCTGGAGAACATCGTCGGCGCCGACTGCATCTTCGGCACCAACACCTCGTCGATCTCGGTGACCTCGATCGGCGCCGCCCTGCAGCGCCCCGAACGCCTGGCCGGCCTGCACTTCTTCAACCCGGCGCCGCTGATGAAGCTGGTCGAGATCGTCTCCGGCCTCGCCACCGCGCGCGTGGTCGCCGACACCCTGTTCGCCACCGCCGCGGCCTGGGGCAAGACGCCGGTGCATGCGCGCTCGACGCCGGGCTTCATCGTCAACCGCGTCGCCCGTCCCTACTACGCCGAGGCGCTGCGCATCCTCAACGAAGGCGGTGGCGACTGCGCCACACTCGACGCGATCATGCGCGACGCCGGCGGTTTCCGCATGGGGCCGTTCGAGCTGATGGACATGATCGGCCACGACGTCAATTTCGCCGTCACACGCTCGGTGTGGAACGCCTTCTACAACGATGCGCGCTTCACGCCCTCGCTGATCCAGCAGGAGCTGGTCGACGCCGGCTTTTTCGGTCGCAAGTCGGGCCGCGGCTTCTACGACTACCGCGAGGGCGCCGCGCGCCCCGCACCCCAGGTCGCGGTGGCGCAGCACGCACCGGACGAGATCGTGCTGCACGGCCATTCGGCCGCCGTGCATGCGCTCGCCGACCGCCTCTTCGAGCGCAACATCCCCCATACCTGGGGCGAAGCCAACGACGGTCGCATCGCCGAGACGGGGGGCGCGGTGATCTTCGTCACCGACGGCCGCACCGCCACGCAACGCGCCACCGAGATGGGCATCGCCAACGTGGTGCTGATCGACCTCGCACTGGACTACGCCACCGCCGGCCGCATCGCGGTCGGCGCCGCGATCAACTGCTTCGCGCCCGCGGTCGGCGCCGCGATCAGCCTGCTGCAGGCGGCCGGCTTCGAGGTCTGCCGCCTGGGCGACACCCCGGGACTGGCAGTGATGCGCACCGTCGCGATGCTCGCCAACGAAGCGGCCGACGCGGTCAACCAGGGGGTGTGCGATGCCGCCGGCGCCGATGCGGCGATGAAGCTCGGCGTCAATTACCCGCGCGGACCGCTGGAATGGGCCGACCGCGTCGGCCTGCCGGCGATCTGCGCCGTACTCGCCAACCTCGCCCGCTTCTACGGCGAGGACCGCTATCGCGTGTCCCCGCTGATCCAGCAGCGCGTGTTCGCCGGAAAGAAGATCCATGACTGATGCGCAGCCCATCCCGACCGATCCGCAGGCCCTGGCCGAGGCCGTGACCGCGGCGATGTGGTCGCGCGACCGTACCGCCCAGGCGCTCGGCATGCGCATCGAGCACGTCGGTCCCGGCCGCTCCAGGGTCAGCATGACGGTGCGCGGCGACATGGTGAACGGCCACCACATCTGCCACGGCGGCCTCATCTTCACCCTGGCCGACACCGCCTTCGCCTACGCCTGCAACGCCTACAACCGCAACACCGTGGCGTCCGGATGCAACATCGACTTCGTCGCCACCGGGCGCGAAGGCGACACCTTGCAGGCCGAGGCCGTGGAGCGCACGCTGGCCGGTCGCACCGGCGTCTATGACGTCACCGTGCGCGACAGCGCAGGCAACACCATCGCCCTGTTCCGGGGCAAGAGCTACCGTATCTCCGGCGAGGTGATCGCCGGACTCGCCGCAGAGAACGCCTAGACGGGTCCGCGCGGCCCCAAGCACACGTAGAGAGACAGAGGAGACCACACCATGCCCGTGAAGAGCCCCCGCCCCGGCGACCTCGACCCGATCGAGACCGCCAGCCGCGACGAAATTTCCGCCCTGCAGCTGCAGCGCCTGCAGTGGTCGGTGCGCCACACCTACGACAACGTCGCGCCCTACCGCAAGCGCTGCGAGGAAGCGGGCGTGCACCCCGACGACCTCCAGTCGCTGGCCGACCTCGCGAAGTTCCCCTTCATGACGAAGACGGACCTGCGCGACAACTACCCCTTCGGCCTGTTCGCCGTGCCGCGCGACAAGGTCGCCCGCCTGCACGCCTCCAGCGGCACCACCGGCAAGTCGGTCGTCGTCGGCTACACGAAGCGCGACCTCGACAACTGGGCCGACGTGGTCGCCCGCTCGCTGCGCGCGGCCGGCGTGCGTGCCGGCGACATGGTGCACAACGCCTACGGCTACGGCATGTTCACCGGCGGCCTCGGCGCCCACTACGGCATCGAGCGTGCCGGCTGCACCGCGGTGCCGATGTCCGGCGGCCAGACCGAGAAGCAGGTGCAGCAGATCATGGACTTCCGCCCCGACGCGATCATGGTCACGCCGTCCTACTCGCTGGTGATCGCCGAGGAGTTCGAGCGCCTGAACATCAAGCCCGAGGACATCTCGCTGAAGATCGGCATCTTCGGCGCCGAGCCCTGGGGCGAAGGCATGCGCAGCGAGATCGAGCGCAAGCTCGGCATCGACGCCATCGACATCTACGGCCTCACCGAGGTCATGGGCCCGGGCGTGGCCAGCGAGTGCATCGAGACCAAGGACGGCCCGGTGATCTGGGAAGACCACTTCTATCCCGAGATCATCGATCCCGACACCGGCGAAGTGCTGCCCGACGGCGAGGAAGGCGAGCTCGTGTTCACCTCGCTCACCAAGGAAGCCTTCCCGGTCATCCGCTACCGCACCCGCGACCTCACCCGCCTGCTGCCGCCGACCGCGCGCTCGTTCCGCCGCATCGGCAAGATCACCGGGCGCTCGGACGACATGCTGATCGTGCGCGGCGTGAACGTGTTCCCGACCCAGATCGAGGAGCAGATCATGCGCGACCGCCGCCTGTCGGGGAACTACCAGATCGTGCTCACGCGCGACGGCCATCTCGACAACGTCGAGATCCGCGTCGAGGTCCAGCGCGAACTCTCCGGCAAGCTCAGCCGCACCGAGACCGAGAACATCGCACGCGAGCTGCAGCACCACATCAAGACCATCATCGGCATCTCCACCAAGGTGAACGTGATGGAGTTCGAAGCCATTCCGCGCACGCTGACCGGCAAGGCCCGCCGCGTCATCGACCAGCGCCCGAAGCAACTGTAAGGAGCTGGCCATGACTCAAGCATTCATCTGCGACGCCATCCGCACCCCCATCGGCCGCTACGGCGGCACCCTGGCCTCCGTGCGTGCCGACGACCTCGGCGCCGTGCCGCTCAAGGCCCTGATGACCCGCAACCCCCAGGTCGACTGGACCGCGGTCGAAGACATCATCTACGGCTGCGCCAACCAGGCCGGCGAGGACAACCGCAACGTCGCGCGCATGTCCGGCCTGCTCGCCGGGCTGCCGATCGAGGTGCCCGGCACCACGGTCAACCGCCTGTGCGGCTCGGGCATGGACGCCATCGGCCTGGCCGCGCGCTCGATCAAGTCGGGCGAGACCGAGCTGATGATCGCCGGCGGCGTCGAGAGCATGTCGCGCGCGCCCTTCGTGATGGGCAAGGCCGAGTCGGCCTTCTCGCGCAGCGCCGCGATCTACGACACCACCATCGGCTGGCGCTTCATCAACCCGCTGATGAAGAAGCTGTACGAGACGCACTCGATGCCGCAGACCGCGGACAACGTCGCCGCCGACTTCGACATCTCGCGCGCCGATCAGGACGCCTTCGCGCTGCGCTCGCAGCAGCGCTGGGCCGCCGCCCACGCCGCCGGTCGCTTCAAGGACGAGCTGGTGCCGGTGGTGATCCCGCGCAAGAAGGGCGACCCGATCGTCTTCGACACCGACGAGCATCCGCGCCCCGAAACCACGCTGGAGATGCTGGCCAAGCTCAAGGGCGTCAATGGCCCCGAGCTCAGCGTCACCGCCGGCAACGCCTCGGGCGTCAATGACGGCGCCTGCGCGCTGCTGCTGGCCTCCGACGCCGCCGCCGCGAAGCATGGCCTGACCCCGCGCGCCCGCGTCGTCGCCATGGCCACCGCCGGCGTGGCGCCGCGCATCATGGGCTTCGGCCCCGCGCCCGCGGTGCGCAAGGTGCTCGCCAAGGCGGGCCTCACGCTCGATCAGATGGATGTGATCGAACTCAACGAGGCTTTCGCGGCACAAGGCCTCGCCGTGCTGCGCGACCTCGGCCTCGCCGACGACGAAGAACGCGTGAACCCCAATGGCGGCGCCATCGCCCTGGGCCACCCGCTGGGCATGAGCGGCGCCCGCCTGGTCACCACGGCGGCCTACGAGCTGCAGCGCCGCAATGGCCGCTACGCGCTGTGCACGATGTGCATCGGCGTCGGCCAGGGCATCGCGATGATCATCGAGCGCGTCTGAGGCACGGGACAGTCCATGAACTACGAAACCCTCGCCATCGAGCGCCGCGGCGCCGTCGCGACGATCTGGATGGATCGGCCGGCAGTGTTCAACGCCTTCAACGAGCAGCTCATCGCCGAGCTGGCGGCCGCCTGCGCCGAACTCGACGCCGATGCCGGCGTGCGCGTGGTGGTGCTGGCCGGGCGTGGCAAGCACTTCTCGGCCGGTGCCGACCTCAACTGGATGCGCCGCGCCTCGGACAGCACCGAGGCGGAGAACCTCGCCGACTCGCGCAAGTTCGCCGCCATGCTGCGCACGCTGTCGGGGATGTCGAAGCCGACCATCGCGCGCGTGCAGGGCGCGGCGCTCGGTGGCGGCACCGGCCTCACCGCCGCCTGCGACATGGCGATCGCCGCGGACGATGCCAGCTTCGCGACCTCCGAGGTCAAGTTCGGCATCATCCCCGCGGTGATCAGCCCCTACGTGCTGCGCGCCATCGGCCCGCGCCACGCCCTGCGCTACTTCCAGAGCGCCGAACGCTTCGGCGCCGCCGAGGCCAAGGCCATGGGCCTGGTCGGCGAGGTCGTCACGCTGGATGAACTCGACGCCGCGGTCGATCGCCTCGTGCAGGCCCTGCTCGCCTGCGGCCCGCAGGCCCAGCTTGCCGCCAAGCAGCTGATCGCCGCGCTGGCCGGGCGTCCGATCGACGACGCCGTCGCCGAGGAGACCGCCGGCCGCATCGCGCGCCAGCGCGCCACCGCCGAAGCCCGCGAAGGCTTCACGGCCTTCTTCGAGAAGCGCTCGCCGGCGTGGATGCAATGAACACCCGCCGCGCCCCGGGCGTGGCGGACCTTTGAGGAGGAGGCGGGGTCACAGCCATGCGCACCCCGCGTTCCGTGCCGGTATTTCCCGGTGCGGTGTTTGCTAGGAGGAAACACATGTACACCCAGGCAATGGACATTCCGGACGATTCCGGAAAGAAACTCGCAGCGGTCTCCAATGCGACGAGCGAGCAGGAAGCCGCCTTCGAGGCCCGCATCGACGCCGACGGGCGCATCGAGCCGCAGGACTGGATGCCCGAGGCCTACCGCAAGACGCTGGTGCGCCAGATCAGCCAGCACGCCCACAGCGAGATCGTCGGCATGCTGCCGGAGGGCAACTGGATCTCGCGCGCGCCCAGCCTCAAGCGCAAGGCCATCCTGATCGCCAAGGTCCAGGACGAGGGCGGCCACGGCCTCTACCTGTACTCCGCCGCCGAGACGCTGGGCACCAGCCGCGACCAGATGCTCGAAGGCCTGCACTCGGGCAAGGCCAAGTACAGCTCGATCTTCAATTACCCGACGCTCAACTGGGCCGACGTCGGCGTGATCGGCTGGCTGGTCGATGGCGCGGCGATCATGAACCAGGTCCCGCTGTGCCGCTGCTCCTACGGCCCCTACGCGCGCGCCATGGTGCGCGTGTGCAAGGAGGAATCCTTCCACCAGCGCCAGGGCTACGAGGCCCTGCTGGTGATGATGAAGGGCACCGACGAGCAGCGCGCGATGGTGCAGGACGCGGTCAACCGCTACTGGTGGAAGTGCCTGGCCATGTTCGGGCCGCCGGATGCCGACAGCCCGCACAGCGCGCAAGGCATGCGCTGGGGCATCAAGCGCATCAGCAACGACGACCTGCGCCAGAAGTTCATCGACGCCACCGTGCCGCAGGCCAAGGTGCTGGGCGTGACCCTGCCCGACCCCGACCTCAAGTGGAACGAGGCGCGCGGCCACTACGACTACGGCCAGATCGACTGGGCCGAGTTCTGGAACACCGTCGAAGGCAACGGACCGTGCAACAAGGAACGCCTGGCCACCCGGGTCAAGGCACACAACGATGGCCAGTGGGTCCGCGACGCGGCCCAGGCCTATGCCCGCAAGCAAAAAGAACGCGCACTGAAGGAGGCAGCATGAACACCCCCGCACTCAAGGATTGGCCCCTCTGGGAAGTCTTCGTCCGCAGCAAGCAAGGCCTCGAGCACAAGCACTGCGGCAGCCTGCACGCGGCCGACGCGGCCCAGGCCCTGCACATGGCGCGCGACGTGTACACCCGCCGCCAGGAAGGCGTGAGCATCTGGGTGGTGCCCTCGGTCGCCATCACCGCCAGCAACCCGGACGACAAGGGCGAGCTCTTCGACCCCGCCGCCGACAAGATCTACCGCCATCCGACCTTCTACGAGATCCCTGAAGAAGTGGGGCACATGTAATGAGCACGCCGATCGACTACCTGCTGCACCTGGCCGACAACGCCGTCGTGCTCGGCCAGCGCAACGCCGAATGGTGCGGGCACGGCCCCATCCTGGAAGAAGACATGGCGCTGGCCAACGTCAGCCTCGACCTCATCGGCCAGGCGCGCCTGCTGTACCAGCGCGCCGCCGAGCTGAAGGGCGGCGACGCCACCGAGGACAAGCTGGCCTATTTCCGCGGCCCGCACGAGTTCCGCAACTACACGCTGCTGGAGCTCCCGCACCACGGCGCGCTGGTCGGCTACGCCGCGGCCGACCGCGACTACGCCACCACGATCGTGCGCAACTTCCTGTATTCGGCGCTGATGGTGCACGTGTGGGACGGCCTGCAGCAGTCCGCCGACGCCAGCCTCGCCGCGATCGCCGCCAAGTCGCTGAAGGAAACCAGCTACCACCTGCACCACTCGCGTGACTGGCTGGTGCGCATGGGCGACGGCACCGAGGAGTCGCACGCCCGCGCGCAGGCGGCGGTGAACCACCTCATGCCCTACACCGAGGAGTTCTGGACCACCAGCCCGGCCGAAGGCGCCGCGGTGGCGGCCAAGATCGGCATCGACGTATGGGCGCTGCGCCCGGCCTGGGACGCGCTCGTCAACGAGGCGCTGGCCGAAGCCACCCTGACCCGCCCGAACTTCCACGGTTACGTGACCGAGGGCAAGATCGGCCTGCACTCCGAGCATCTGAGCTACCTGCTCGGCGAGATGCAGGGTCTGGCCCGCGCCCACCCGGGCGCCACCTGGTAAGGGCGAAGGCCATGAGCAGCGTCGTGGACAAGGTCTGGGCCACCCTGGAGCCCCTGACGGACCCGGAGATCCCGGTGGTGACCCTGCGCGAGCTGGGCATCCTGCGGGATGTGCGGGAGACGGCGGAGGGCATCGAGGTGGTCATCACCCCGACCTACAGCGGCTGCCCCGCCATGGGGCAGATCGAGGACGACGTGCGTGCGAGCCTGGAACAGGCCGGCATCGCGGCGCGGGTGATCACCCAGCTCGCGCCGGCCTGGACCACCGACTGGATGAGCGACGAGGCCAAGGAAAAGCTGCGCGCCTATGGCATCGCCCCGCCCCACCGCACCTGCGGCAGCAGCGGCGGCGCCGAGGTCAGCGTGCTGAAGTTCGTGCGCCGGCAGCCGACCGCGGCGGTCGCCTGTCCGCAGTGCGGCTCCACCCACACCGTCGTCACCTCCGAGTTCGGCTCCACGGCCTGCAAGGCGCTGTACAAGTGCCTCGACTGCCAGGAGCCCTTCGACTATTTCAAACCCTATTAAGAGCCGGAGCCCAGACGCCATGTCAGCCCCCCGTTTCCAAGAACTCGCCATCAAGCGCGTGAGCCCCGAGGCCGCCGGCGCGGTGGCGATCACCTTCGCCATCCCCGAGGCCGAGCGCGAGCGCTTCGCCTTCGAGCCGGGCCAGTTCCTCACCCTGCGCGCCACCATCGATGGCCAGGACGTGCGCCGCAACTACTCGATCAGCAGCCCGCGCAGCCGCCTGGCACGCGAGGGCGAGCTCGAGATCGGCATCCGCCCGGTGGAAGGCGGCCTGTTCTCGAACTGGGCCACGCGCGCCATCAAGGCCGGCGACACCCTGCAGGTGATGCCGCCCGACGGCCGCTTCGTGGTCAAGAAGAAGCGCGCCATCCACCGCGTCGGCTTCGCCGCCGGCTCGGGCATCACCCCGATCCTGTCGATCGCCGCGAGCACGCTGGAAGAACAGCCGGACTCGAAGTTCACGCTGATCTACGGCAACCGTCGCATGTCCACGGTGATGTTCAACGAGGACCTGCAGGACCTCAAGGACCGCTACCGCGACCGCCTGACCATGATCCACGTGCTGTCGCGCCAGGCCCAGGAAGTGGACCTGCTGCAGGGGCGCATCGACGGTCCCAAGGTGCGCGCGATCATCGACGCCCTGCTGCCGGTAGGCAGCATGGACGAGGTCTTCATCTGCGGCCCCGACGAGATGATCACCGCCACCGAGACCGCGCTGGTCGAGGCCGGCGTGCCCGCCGACCGTATCCGCACCGAGCGCTTCACCGCCAACCTGCCCGCCGGCGCCCACCCGGTCGGCGCCTCGAGCACCGCCGAGGCCGTCGCGGCCGCGACCAAGGACATCACCATGGTCCTGGTGCTCGACGGCAAGGAGCACGAGATCGCGATCGGCCCCGACGAGCACCTGCTCGACGCCGGCCTCAATGCCGGCCTCGACCTCCCTTTCTCGTGCAAGGCCGGCGTGTGCTGCACCTGCCGCGCCAAGGTGACGGAGGGCGAAGTCGTGATGGACAAGAACTTCACCCTCGAGGCCGACGAAGTCGCGCAGGGCTACGTGCTGAGCTGCCAGGCGCGCGCCACCACCAAGCGCCTCAAGATCAGCTTCGACGAGCGCTGACACGATCTGCGGGCCGACGGCGTCCGCGCGCGCAGCAGCTTCCGACGGCCGTCTCGACGGCCGTTTTCCTTCGCGGACGGAGACGCGGCCGCGCGCCCCTGACGCAGGTCAACGCCGAAAGGGCGGCGGCCTGCTATCCCTTTAGACCTCATCCACTTTCCAGCGCGAAGATCATGGCCGGCTCCCACGCTCTCAGCACCGCCTTCGAACCGTCCTCGATCGCCGTCATCGGCGCGTCCGACGCACCCGGGTCCGTCGGCCGCGTCATCTTCCGCAACCTGGTCGAAGGCGGCTATCGCGGCACCCTGTACGCGGTCAACCCGAAGTACGGCAGCATCCAGGACCATCCCTGCCACCGCTCGGTCGAGGACATCGGCCGACCGGTCGATCTCGCCATCATCGCCACCCCCGCACGCATGCTGCACAGCGTCACCGCACAGTGCGGGCGCAGCGGCGTACGCAACGCGGTCATCATCAGCGCCAGCGGGAACGCACTCGAGCGCCGCATCGTCGAGACCGCGCGCGAGACCCGGCTGCGCCTGATCGGGCCCGGCAGCCTGGGCATCGCACGCCCCGGCAGCGGGATCAATGCCGCGCTCACCCGCATCGCCGTCAAGCCCGGCGAGATCGCCCTGATCTCGCAGTCGGGCGCGATGTGCTCGGTCGTGCTCGACTGGGCGTTGACCAACGACGTCGGCTTCTCTTCGGTCATCTCGCTCGGCGGCACGGTGGACATCGACTACGGGGAAACGCTGGAGTACCTGATCCACGACACGCAGACGCGCTACATCCTGCTGCACGTCGATCACATCCGCAACGCCCGCCAGTTCATGAGCGCACTGCGCTCGGCCGCGCGCGTCAAGCCGATCATCCTGCTCAAGGCCGGCCGCCACGGTCGCAGCGACAACAACGCCGCCGACGCGGACAACGCCGGCCTCGCCGACGTGGTCTTCGACGCGGCGATGCGCCGCGCCGGCGTGGTGCGGGTGCAGAACATCGACCAGCTCTTCTTCGCCGCCAAGGCCTTGTCCTGCGGCTTTCGACCGCGCGAGGACAGCCTCGCCATCGTCTCCAACGGCAGCGGCCCGGCCGATCTCGCCGCCGACCGCGCCAAGGACCTCGGCACCGGACTCGTCGGGCTGGGCTCGCCGACGGTCGCCACGCTCGAGCGCCTCGGCGGACGCGAGCGGCACTCCCACAACCCGCTCGACCTCGGCGGCGACGCCAGCGCGCAGCTGTACCGCGACGCCATCCTCGCCCTCTCCGAGGACGCCGCGGTTTCCAACGTGCTGGTGATCCTGTCGCCGCACGCGCTCGTCGATCCGGTCGAGGTGGCGCAGGACATCATCGACCTCGCCGCCCAGGTGCGGCTCCAGCTGTGCTGCTGCTGGATGGGCGGCGGCCAGGTCGCCGAGGCGCGCGCGCTGCTCGCCCGGGCCGGGCTGCCGGTGTTCAGTTCGCCCGAGGCGGCGATCGAGCTGTTCCACAACATCTCGCGCTTCCACCACAACCAGACCCTGCTGCTGCAGACCGCCGGCGGCGGCAGCGCCGCCGCCTACCGCCGCACGGGTGGTGCGCGCGTGCTGATCGAGACCCTGCTCAACCAGCGTCGCCATATCCTCTCGGCGATGGAGTCCAAGGCGCTGCTGCGCAGCTTCGGCATCCCGGTCACGCACACCACCGTCGCCCGCGACGCCACCGAGGCCTTGTTCGTCGCCGAGCAGGCGGGTTTTCCGGTGGCGATGAAGGTCGACGCTCCCGAGCTGGCGAGCAAGTCCGAATCCGGCGGCGTGCGCCTCAACCTCAACACCGCCGAGTCGGTGTGGAGCGCCTTCCACGACATCGTCGACGCGGTGCGCCTGCGCCACCCCGAGGTGCAGATCAACGGCGTGTCGATCGAGCCCTATCTGTACCGGCCGCAGGCGCGCGCCTTCCGCATCCAGGTGCATCGCGACGCGATCTTCGGTCCGGTGATCAGCCTCGGCGCGCAGGACGCCTCCGCGCCGCGCACCTTCGCGCTGCCACCGCTGAACCCCGTGCTGGCCCGCGACCTCATCGACTCGGCCATCCCGGCGGCCGCACAGGGCCCGCGCAGCCAGGGCGGCGCGCTCAACCGCGCCGCCATCGAGCAGGTGCTGGTGTCGGTGTCCGACCTCGTGTGCGAGCTGCCCTGGGTGCGCGAGCTCGCGATCGACCCCTTGTTCATCGACGGCGACGGCGCCATCGCGGCCGATGCCCGCGTCGTCATCGACCAGGGCCTTCCCGCCGGCAGCGACCGCTACGCGCACATGGCGATCCACCCCTATCCGCTGCACCTCGTCCAGGACTGGAAGGTCGGCGACGGTCGTGCCGTGCGTACGCGTCCGGTGCGCCCGGAGGATGCCAACCTGGTGCTGGGCTTCTTCGACGGACTGAGCGCCGAGACCCGCTTCATGCGCTTCATGGAAGAGCTGCAGGAGCTCAGCCCGGCGCTGGTCGCACGCTTCACGCAGATCGACTACGACCGCGAGATGGCGCTGATCGCCACCACCATCGACGACGCCGGCGCCGAGCACATGGTGGGCAGCGCCCGCTATTCCCTCGCCGCCGACGGCGAATCGGTCGAGTTCGCCCTGGTCGTGGCCGACGACTGGCAACGCCACGGACTGGGCCGCCGCCTCATGGGTGCTCTCATCGAGGTCGCGCGCGGCAAGGGCTATCGCAACATCTTCGGCGACGTGCTGGGCAAGAACGCCAAGATGCTGCGCCTGATGCACGGCCTCGGCTTCCTCGTGCAGCCCCACCCGGAAGAGAGCGCGTTGCGCCGGGTGGTGAAGGTGCTGCATGGCAAGTAGCGCGTCCGCAGCGGCGCAGACGGCCGCTCAATAATCGCCCCAGCGCGCCTGCAGCGCCGCCACGGCGGCGAGGCCCGCGGTCTCGGTGCGCAGCACGCGCGGCCCGAGCCGCACGCGCCGGCAACCGGCGGCGTCGAAGGCCGCCATCTCGCCCTCGCTCCAGCCACCCTCCGGCCCGACCAGCAGGTGCACCTCGTCCTTCGGCTCGGGTTCGTCGGCAAAGCCCTTGGCCCCGCCGGGCGCAAGCACGTAGCCGGGCGCAGCGCGATGCGCGCCCAGCCAGTGTGCGAGCGGCTGCAGGGGGCGGATCTCGGGGACGCGGTTGCGCCCGCACTGCTCGCAGGCCGCGATCGCGACCTGCTGCCAGTGCGCGACGCGCTTGTCGGCACGCTCGGCCGCCAGACGCAGCACCGAGCGCTCGGCCTGCACCGGCTGGATCGCATGCACGCCGAGCTCCACCGCCTTCTGCACCACCCAGTCCATCTTGTCGCCCGAAGCCAGCGCCTGCACCAGCACGATGCGCAACGGCGACTCGCGTTCGACCGCACGCGCCTCGCCGAGCCGAGCGAACACCGCCTTGCCGCGCACGGCCAGGCGCGCATCGACCTCTCCGCCGCTGCCGTCGAACAGCACCACCGCCTCGCCATCGCGCAGGCGCAACACCCGCAGCGCATGGTGGGCGAGCGCCTCGGGGAGCGCCACCTCGCCGCCCGCGGGCAGGCGATCCGGAAAGTGGAATCGTGAAATCATCGTAAGATTATAGGCCCAGCTCCCCTCGCCCCCTGCCCCTCTCCCGCCGCCCGCCGGCAAGGAGCCCGCCATGCCCACCGCCGCCCACCGCCTCGCCCGTGCCCGCGCCCTCGAATCGATGGTGCGCGACATCGCGCGCGCCGAGATCCTTCCGCGCTACCTGAAGTCCGCGCGCAACCGCAAGGCCGACGGTTCGCTGTTCACCGAGGCCGACATGGCCTCGCAGCAGCGCTTCAGCGAGGCCCTGCCCGCCTTCCTGCCCGGCGCCGTGCTCGGCGAGGAGATGACCGCGGCCGAGCAGGCCGCGCTGTGGAAGGAAGGCGCGCGCGGCCTGTGGTGCATCGACCCGATCGACGGCACCACCAACTTCGCCAACGGCATCCCCCTGTTCGCGGTGTCGATCGCCTATCTGATCGACCACGAGCCGGTGATCGGCGTGGTGTACAACCCGATCACCGACGAATCCTTCTACGCCGCCCGCGGCGCCGGCGCCTTCCTCAACGGCACCGAGCTGCCGCTGCGCGCAGGCGCCACCGAGTTGCGCGACGCCGTCGCCGGGGTGGACTTCAAGCGCATCAGCCACCACCTCGGCGACGAGCTCGCGGTGCGTCCGCCCTACTACTCGCAGCGCAACTTCGGCTCCAGCGCCCTCGAATGGTGCTTTGTCGCCGCCGGCCGGCTCGACGTCTACCTGCACGGCGGGCAGATGCTGTGGGACTACGCCGCCGGCCGCCTGATCCTCGCCGAAGCCGGCGGCATCGCCGAGGCGCTCGACGGCGGCGTGCTGATGTCCGGCCCGGCGATCAAGCGCGGCGTCATCGCCGCCACCAGCCCGGCGCTGTTCGCCGAATGGTCGGCCTGGGTCAAGGCGCGCTCCTGATGGCTCGCACCGCGCTTTATTGCGGTGCAGAATCCGTGTCGAAACCGACTCGCCAGCGGCGGAACCCATCATGTCCATGAAGCACCCGATCATCGCCGTCACCGGCTCGTCCGGCGCCGGCACCACCACGGTCAAGCACACCTTCGAAGCGATCTTCCACCGCGAGAACGTCAACGCCGCCATCGTCGAGGGCGACAGCTTCCACCGCCACACCCGCGCCGAGATGAAGACGCTGATCGAGGAAGCCGAGCGTGCGGGCCTGCGCGGGATCAGCCACTTCGGCCCCGAGGCCAACCTGCTCTCCGAGCTCGAGAGCCTCTTCCGCGCCTACGGCGAGGCCGCCACCGGCCGCCGCCGCTACTACATCCACAACGAAGCCGAGGCGATGCGCTGGAACCTGCCGCTCGGCACCTTCACCGAGTGGGAAGATCTCCCGGTCGGCACCGACTGCCTGTTCTACGAGGGCCTGCACGGCGCACTCGTCACCGACGAGGCCGACATCGCCAGCCACGTCGACCTGCTGATCGGCGTCGTGCCCATCATCAACCTCGAGTGGATCCAGAAGCTGCACCGCGACACCAAGCTGCGCGGCTACACCGCCGAGGCCGTGCAGGACACCATCCTGCGCCGCATGCACGACTATGTGCACTACATCGTCCCGCAGTTCGCCCGCACCCACATCAACTTCCAGCGCGTGCCGGTGGTCGACACCTCCAACCCCTTCATCGCGCGCGACGTGCCCACCCAGGACGAGTCCATGGTGGTGATCCGCTTCAAGGACCCGCGCGGAGTCGACTTCCCCTACCTGCTGCGCATGATCCACGACGCCTTCATGAGCCGCGCCAACACCATCGTGATCCCCGGCGGCAAGCTCGACCTCGCCATGCAGCTGATCCTCACCCCGCTGATCTGGAAGCTGATGGAACGCCGCCGCCAGTGGGTGTGAGGCGCGACGGAATTCCCCGGCAGCCTGCCTCGGCAGCACACCGACCAGCCCCCCAGCCCCACTCCGCGCGAGGTCGCGGGGTCGGGGTGGTGTGGGCCAACTTCAGGAGCGCCGAGGTGGAGGGCGTCGCGGGGGAAACAAGGCGACGCATGTTTGAGGAGCGCAGCGACGAGTTTGCGTCGCCGCCCCCGCGGCGGCCTCCGCCGAGGGCAGCCCGGAGCGCAGCGAAGGGCCGCGAGTGCAGGCGGCGCACACCATCCCGACCCCGCGACCGAATCGACGCCGCCCCTCCTCGGACCCCGTGACCGATTCCAAGCCGCGCCCACCGCCCCGCGAAAGCCCCTCGCCCGGCGCAACATTGCCGCAACGCAACATTGGCATCCCCGGGGTCTTTTAAGGGATAATTCCGAACTTTCCCGATGGCGGCCTCCGGCCCGAAAACAGCATGCAGTCGACCCGCAACGTCCAGCCCCCGGTCTTCAACCCCATCACCGGCGCCATCCGCGCCCTCGCGATGGACGCGGTGCAGCAGGCCAACTCCGGCCATCCCGGCGCGCCGATGGGCATGGCCGAGATCGCCGAGGTGCTGTGGCGCCACCACCTGCGCCACAATCCGGCCAACCCCAAGTGGGCCGACCGCGACCGCTTCGTGCTCTCCAACGGCCACGGCTCGATGCTGATCTACGCGCTGCTCCACCTCACCGGCTATGACCTGCCGATCGAGGAGCTCAAGCGTTTCCGCCAGCTCCACAGCAAGACCCCCGGCCACCCCGAATACGGCTACGCCCCCGGCATCGAGACCACCACCGGTCCGCTCGGCCAGGGCATCACCAACGCCGTCGGCATGGCGCTCGCCGAGAAGATCCTCGCCGCCGAGTTCAACCGCCCCGGCCACGAGGTGGTCGACCACCACACCTATGTCTTCCTCGGCGACGGCTGCCTGATGGAAGGCATCTCGCACGAAGCCTGCTCGCTCGCCGGCACCTGGGGCCTGGGCAAGCTGGTCGCGTTCTACGACGACAACAACATCTCCATCGACGGCCATGTCGACGGCTGGTTCACCGACGACACCCCGAAGAGGTTCGAAGCCTACGGATGGCAGGTCATCCGCGACGTCCAGGGCCATGACCCGGTCGCCATCGAGGCCGCCCTCCAGCAGGCCAAGGCCAACACCGCCCAGCCCACGCTGATCTGCTGCAAGACCATCATCGGCGCCGGCGCGCCCAACAAGCAGGACAGCCACGACGTGCACGGCGCCCCGCTCGGCGCGGCCGAGATCGAGGCCGCACGCGCCCACATCGGCTGGAACCACCCGCCCTTCCACATCCCGGCCGACGTCTACGCAGCCTGGGACGCGCGCACCAAGGGCGCCTCGCTCGAGGCGCAATGGAACGCCGCCTTCGCCGCCTACCGCGCCGCCCACCCCGAGCTCGCCGCCGAGTTCGAACGCCGCATGGCCGGCGAGCTACCCGCCGACTGGGACGCCCACGTCACCGCGGTGCTCGCCAAGGTCGTCGACAAGGCCGAGACCATCGCCACCCGCAAGGCCAGCCAGAACGCCATCGAGGCCTACGCACCCAGGCTGCCCGAACTCCTCGGCGGCTCGGCTGACCTCGCCGGCTCCAACCTCACGCTGTGGTCGGGCGCGAAGGGCGTCAGCAAGACCAGCGGCGGCAACTACGTCTATTACGGCGTGCGCGAATTCGGCATGGCGGCGATCGCCAACGGCATCAGCCTGCACGGCGGTCTCATCCCCTACACCGCCACCTTCCTGATGTTCAGCGAGTACGCGCGCAACGCCCTGCGCATGGCCGCACTGATGAAGGTGCGCCAGATCTTCGTGTTCACGCACGATTCGATCGGCCTCGGCGAGGACGGTCCCACCCACCAACCGGTGGAACAGACCGCCACGCTGCGCCTGATCCCCAACATGGACGTGTGGCGTCCCTGCGACACCACCGAGTCGGCCGTGGCGTGGGCGAACGCGATCGAGCGCAAGGATGGCCCGACCAGCCTGTGCTTCTCGCGCCAGAACCTTCCCTTCCAGGCACGCACTTCCGATCAGGTCGCGGCGATCCGCAAGGGTGGCTACGTGCTGTCGGAGGCCCCGGCCGGCGTGAATGGCGGCAAGCCGCAGGCGGTGATCCTCGCCACCGGCTCCGAGGTCGCGCTCGCCATGGCCGCGCAGAAAACCCTCGCCGAGCAGGGTGTCGCGGTGCGCGTGGTGTCCATGCCCTCGACCAACGTCTTCGACCGCCAGGACGCCGCGTACAAGGCGAGCGTGCTGCCCGCCGGCCTGCCGCGCGTCGCGGTCGAGGCCGGCACGACCGACGGCTGGTACAAGTACGTCGGGCTCGAAGGCCGCGTGATCGGCATCGACCGCTTCGGCGAGTCGGCCCCGGCGGGCGAGCTCTTCAAGTATTTCGGCATCACCGCGGAGGCGGTGGTGCAGGCAGTGAAGTCGGTGCTCTGACGAGACCCTGGCGCGGGAGCGGTTCCGGAAACGGATCGCTCCCGCTGCACATCAGGACACGGTCCCGCACGGACCGGCAGGGCATCGGCAAACACAAATCACGCGGTTTTCCACCGTTATCTCAGGGAGAAGCAAGGATGAGCATCAAGGTCGCCATCAACGGTTTCGGTCGTATCGGTCGCTGCACGCTGCGCGCCATCTACGAGCAGGGCCTGCAGAACGAGTTCGAAGTGGTCGCCATCAACGCCTCGGGCGATCTGGCCACCAACGCCCACCTGCTCAAGTACGACACCACCCACGGCCGCTTCGCCACCTCGGTCGAGACCGAGGGCGAGAACGTCATCATCATCGACGGCAAGAAGATCCCCTTCTACTCCACCAAGGACCCCAAGGGCGTGAACTGGGGCAGCCACGGCGTGGACGTGCTGCTCGAATGCACCGGCGCCTACACCACCAAGGCCAAGGCCCAGGCCCTGCTCGACCAGGGCGCCCGCCGCGTGCTGATCTCCGCCCCGGGCGGCGACGACGTCGACACCACCATCGTGATGGGCGTGAACGAGGAAGTGCTGCGCGGCGACATGACCGTGGTCTCCAACGCCTCGTGCACCACCAACTGCCTGGCCCCGGTCGCCAAGATCCTGGCCGACAGCGTCGGCATCAAGCAGGGCCTGATGACCACCATCCACGCCTACACCAACGACCAGGTGACCGTGGACGTGCGCCACAAGGACCTGCGCCGCGCCCGCGCCGCCGCCGCCAACATCATCCCGACCAAGACCGGTGCCGCCAAGGCCGTCGGCCTGGTGCTGCCGCAACTGGTCGGCAAGGTCGATGGCTTCGCCCTGCGCGTGCCCACGATCAACGTCTCGCTGGTCGACCTCACCTTCACCGCCGAGCGCGCCACCACCAAGGAAGAGATCAACGCGCTGATGACCGCCGCGGCCAACGGCCCGCTCAAGGGCATCCTGGCGGTCAACACCGAGCCGCTGGTGTCCTCCGACTTCAACCACACCACCGTGTCCTCCACCTTCGACGCCACCCAGACCCGCGTCATCCAGGGCGAGGACGGCTCGGTGCTGGTCAAGGTGCTGGCCTGGTACGACAACGAGTGGGGCTACTCCTGCCGCATGCTCGACGCCGCGCGCGCCTTCTGCAACGCCAAGTAAGCGCCAGGCGACACACGGACATCCAGTCGAACCGACGCCCTGCCCCGCAGGGCGTTTTTCCGGGAACGAGCGAATCATGCAAGTCAAGAAACTCACCGAACTCGACGTGCGCGGCAAGAAGGTCTTCATCCGCGCCGACCTCAACGTGCCGCAGGACGACGCCGGCAACATCACCGAGGACACCCGCATCCGCGCCTCGCTGCCCTCGATCCAGTACTGCCTGGACAACGGCGCCGCGGTGATGGTCACCTCCCACCTCGGCCGCCCCACCGAAGGCACGGTCGGCCCCGACGACACCCTGGCCCCGGTCGCGGTGCGCCTCGGCCAGCTGCTGCACCGCCCGGTGCGCCTGGTGTCCGACTGGGTCGAGGGCGGCTTCGAGGTCAAGCCGGGCGAGGTCGTCCTGCTCGAGAACTGCCGCTGCAACAAGGGCGAGAAGAAGGACAACGAAGAGCTGGCCAGGAAGATGGCCGCGCTCTGCGACGTCTATGTCAATGACGCCTTCGGCACCGCCCACCGCGCCGAGGCCACCACCCACGGCATCGCCCGCTTCGCCCCGGTGGCCTGCGCCGGCATCCTGATGGGCGCCGAGATCGACGCGCTCGGCAAGGCCCTGCAATCCCCGCAGCGCCCGCTGGTGGCGATCGTGGGCGGCTCCAAGGTCTCGTCCAAGCTCACCATCCTGAAGTCGCTCGCCCACAAGGTGGACCAGCTCATCGTCGGCGGCGGCATCGCCAACACCTTCCTGCTCGCCTCCGGCAAGCGCATCGGCGAGTCGCTCGCCGAGCCCGAGCTGGTCAAGGAAGCGCAGGCGATCATGGACATGATGAAGGCGCGTGGCGCCGAGGTGCCGCTGCCGGTCGACGTCGTCGTCGCCGACGAGGTCTCCGCGCTGGCGCGTGCCAACCGCATTCCGGTGGAAGAGGTCGGCGCGCACGACCGCATCCTCGACGTCGGCCCGAAGACGGCCGCCAAGCTCTCCGAGATCATCGCCAACGCCGGCACCATCGTGTGGAACGGCCCGGTCGGCGTGTTCGAGCTGCCCCAGTTCGCCGGCGGCACCAAGATGATGGCCTCGGCGATCGCGCACTCCGAGGCCTTCTCGATCGCGGGTGGCGGCGACACCCTGGCGGCGATCGCCAAGTTCCACATCGCCGAGGACGTGGGCTACATCTCCACCGGCGGCGGCGCCTTCCTCGAGTTCCTCGAAGGCAAGACCTTGCCCGCGATCGCGGCGCTGGAAGCGCGCGTCAAGGACTGAGCCCCGATCCGTCACCGCCGGATCGCGACTGGCGTCGCGCCTGCAAGACCCGCGGCGTCTCGGGTGGGGTGCAGGAGCGACGCCAGTCGCGATTGCGGCGCCTGGAATTCAGGCCGCGCTGGCCTATTGCGCTGGATCGCGACTGGCGTCGCTCCTACAAGCAATTCCAGGCGCTGGCCGGAGCGCGACGGTTGTCGTGGGAGCGACGCAAGTCGCGATCGGGCGCTCCGGCGGGCGACGCACGGCCTGCAAATACCGCGTGGCCGGGATCGCGACTGGCGTCGCTCCTACGCGTCCTGCGGCGCCGCGGATGAGGTGTAGGAGCGACGCGAGTCGCGATTGCGGCGCTCGATTCATCCCCGCCGCAGCCAGCGTACCCCTTGCCCGGCCATCTTGCGGCGCAGCCAGGCGAGCTGGGTCTGCAGGGGCAGCTCCTTGGGACAGAGGTCGTTGCAGGCAAGCAGGCTCATGCAGCCGAAGATGCCCTCGTCGTTGCCGACGAGCTCGTAGAAGTCGGCGGCGTCGCGCGTATCCGCCGAGTCGAGGCGGAAGCGCGCGATCTTCACGAGACCGACCGCGCCGACGAAGCCCTCGCGCATCTGCGCGGTGGCGCAGGCGGCGATGCAGCAGCCGCATTCGATGCAGCGGTCGAGCTCGTAGACCGCCTCGGCCAGCGCGGGCTCCATGCGCGCCTCCAGGCGATCGAGATCGGGCTCCGCGTCGAGATGCACCCAGGTCTGCAGGCGCTCGGCGAGCTCGCGCATCCAGCTCCCGGTATCCACCGACAGGTCCGCCACGAGGCGGAACACCGGCAGCGGATAGAGGCTGAACGCCGCCGGCAGCGTGCTCGTCAGCGTGCGGCAGGCCAGCCCGGGGCGGCCGTCGATCACCATCGCGCACGCCCCGCACACGCCGGCGCGGCACACGAAGTCGAAGTTGAGGTCGGGCGCCTGCGTGTCGCGGATCGCGTTGAGCGCGATGAAGAGAGTCATGCCCGGCCGCTCGTCAAGCTCGTAGTCGACCAGGCGCGGCACGCTCCGGGGGTCGCGCGGGTTGTGGCGGAAGATCGAGATCTTCAGGCGGCGGCTCATCGCGGCGCTCCCTCTTCGATGTCGGCGATGCGTTCGTTGTCGCCTCGATAGCGTTCGGGCAGGCGTGCGCGGAAATCCAGCAGCGCGGCCTGCAGCGGGGCACCCCCCGCGCCTTCGAGACGGGCACGGATGGACTCGAGCTCGGCCTCGCGCAGCGCGGTGGCCGGATGCTCGACGATGTTGCGCGTGCCATAGCCGCGGAATCCGGGCGGCAGCTCCATGCTCTCGACCCGGATCGGCTCGTATTCCAGCACCGGCGTGGCGGCGCCCACCGGCCACCAGGCCAGCGTGCGCCGCAGCCAGTCGCGGTCGTTGCGTGCCGGGTAGTCTTCGCGCGCGTGCGCACCGCGGCTCTCGCGGCGCTCGAGCGCGCCCTGCGCGGCGCACAGCGCCAACGCCAGCATGCGCGGCAGCCGGTAGGCGGCCACCAGCTCCGGATTGGCGTCGAGGTGGCGGCTGGCGATGCCGACCCGCTGCGCGCGCGCGTGCAGGTCGACCAGCGTGGCGACCGCCGTGCGCAGCCCCGCCTCGTTACGGAACAGGCCGACGTGCTCGGTCATGGTCGCCTCCATCCCGCGCCGCAGCGAGGCGACGTTGTCCGCGCCCGGCGCGGGCGCCGGACGCGCCGTGATCGCCTCCAGGGCAGCGCGCTCGCGGCCGACGAACTCGCGCGCCAGCCCGGGCGAGAACTGCAGCGCGCCGGCGTGCGACTCGACGAAGTCGGCGACGTATTCGCCCACCAGCATGCCCGCCACCACCGTCTCGGCGAGCGAGTTGCCGCCCAGGCGGTTGAAGCCGTGCAGGTCCCAGCACGCCGCCTCGCCCACCGCGAACAGGCCGCGCAGCGCGGGCGACTCGCCGCGGTGGTCGGTGCGGATGCCGCCCATCGAGTAGTGCTGGGTCGGCCGCACCGGGATCCAGTCGCGCGCCGGGTCGATGCCGAGGAAGTGGCGGCAGATGTCCTTCACCTCGCGCAGCTTGTGGTCGATATGGGCGGCGCCGAGCACCGCGATGTCCAGCCACAGGTGCTCGCCGGCGGCCGACTTGACGCCCTTGCCGCGGCGCATGTGCTCGGCCATGCGGCGCGAGACCACGTCACGCGAGGCCAGCTCGGCCTTCTCCGGCTCGTAGTCGGGCATGAAGCGGTGGCCGTCGACGTCGCGCAGCAGGCCGCCGTCGCCGCGGCAGCCCTCGGTGACGAGAATGCCGGCGGGCACGATCGCGGTGGGGTGGAACTGCACCGCCTCCATGTTGCCCAGGCGTGCCACCCCGGTCTCGAGCGCGATCGCAGCACCCATGCCCTCGTTGATGATCGCGTTGGTGGAGATGCCCCAGATGCGGCCGAAGCCGCCCGTGGCGATCACCGTGGCGGCGGCCAGGATGGCGTACAGCTCGCCCGTCTCCAGGTCGCGCACCACCGCGCCCTGGCAGCGCCCGCCGTCGTGGACCAGCGCCACCGCCTCGCTGCGGTCGCGCACCGGGACGCGCTCGGCGACCGCGCGGTCGCCGAGCGCGTAGAGCATGGTGTGGCCGGTGCCGTCGGCGGTGTAGCAGGTGCGCCACTTGCGCGTGCCGCCGAAGTCGCGCGCGGTGATGAGGCCGTGGGCCTCGTCGCGCTCGGTCAGCGTGACGCGCTCGCCGTTGATGACCACCTCGTGGGCGCCGCGCTGCACGCGGTTCCAGGGCACGCCCCAGGCCGCGAGCTCGCGCACCGCCTTGGGCGCCATGTGGGCGAACATGCGCGCGACGAGCTGGTCGCAGCCCCAGTCCGAGCCGCGCACGGTGTCGCCGAAGTGCACGTCCTCGTTGTCGCCCATGCCCTTGAAGGCGTTGCCCAGGCTCGCCTGCATGCCGCCCTGCGCCGCCACCGAGTGCGAGCGCTTGGCCGGCACCAGCGACAGCACCTCGACCCGCAGCCGGCGCCTTGCCGCGCCCACCGCGGTGCGCAGGCCGGCCAGGCCGCCGCCCACCACCAGCACGTCGGTGTATTCGATCCTCATCGCGCCTCCTCCACCGCAGTCGGGCTGCGCTGCCAGGTCGGTACGTAGCGCTCGCCGGCGCGCGGCGCATGCTCGATGCCCATGCGGATCTCCGCCAACAGCGTGGTCAGCCCCAGCGTGAGCAGGAAGGCGATCAGGCCCCACATCGCCAGCTTCAGCCGGCGCCGCGTCGTGCGCGCGTCGCGGCCCTCGAACCAGCCCCACTTCACCGCCAGGCGGTACAGGCCCACGCTGCCATGCACCTCGACTGCGAACAGCAAGGCGAGATAGAGCGGCCAGAAGCCGCCGGTCCACACGCGATCGGCGGACTCGTAAGGGCCGATGAGGTCGGGATGCATGAACATGGCGTACAGATGCACCGGCGCGAGGAAGAACATCGCGAAGCCGGTCGCCACCTGCACGAACCACAGCGTCGTGTCGCCATGGCGCAGACGGCTGCCGTGGCGCGCGGCGATGCGGTACTGGCGCCAGTCGGCGGGAAACCTGCGCAGCGCCAGCAGCGCATGCAGGGCGAACAGGAGCGCGATCGAAGCGACGAAGGCCGTCACCAGCCACGCCTGCGGACGCGGCAGGAAGAAGTAGCCCTCGAAGAAACGCGCCACCGCCCACGCGAAGTCCGCGCTGATCAGGATCGCGGACACGAAGCCCATGTGCAGCCACATGAAGAGGGCGAGGGCGAGGCCGGACAGGCTCTGGAGCAGATCCAGGCGTGCCGGCCAGGGCGAGGCGGCCGAAGCTGCGCAAGGTCGCGGGAGCGTCATGAAGATGCGATGTGCAGGACAGGCAGCACACTATACAACGGATGCCGCAGTGCACAACCCAGATCGCCGCGCCCGACGCCGCGCAAAGTCTCATTCAGTGGATTAAGTCACGCCCCCCGTTGCCGCAATGCAACAGCCCGAAAGGCGAAGCGCGCCGCCGCGCACGAAGCTGCGCGCTCCCGACGCCTACAGCGGCCTGGTCAGCCGCAGGCGACGAATAACGCCGAGGAACAACGCGCCCACCACGAGCAGCGCCGGCAGCGGGGGCTCGGGCACGAAGGCGGTGCGCACCTCGCGGTACATCTCGTCCGCGAGGATCACATGGGCGGCCGCCGACGGATGCACCACGTCCCAGAACAGATGCTCGTCCGGATTCGAGCAGATCGTCGGTGCGGGCGCACCGGGCGTCGGCGCGATGTACAGCCCCTGCAGGCAGGCCGTGTCGATGTCGGTGAAGCCGTTCGCCGCGGGATCGCGGACGACCTCGTCGAGCAGCCCGAACGCATCGAAGCGCAGCACCTCGAGTGCGGGGATGCCGGCGAAGGACTGCAAGGCCTGGTCGATCGCCTGGTTGAACGCGATGCTGTACTGGCGGGCGATTCCCTGGGCCTGCGCACCGAAGGCGGCCACCACCGGCAGCGCGCCGATGTCCGGCACCGTGGGCACGAGGAGCTGGCGCGCGCCCAGGCCGACCAGCCCGCCGATCACGCCGGCCACATCGCCGACCGCCTCGGCCAGCCGCGCACCGGCCGCGGCGGGGCCGCTCAGCTGGGCGAGCCGGAGCACGTCCTGCAGGTCGTTCGCACCGGCCCAGACCAGATACAGCGCCGACGCGTCCGCAGCGCCACCGGCGAGCCCGTCGCGGTAGCCCTGGAACTGTCCGGTCAGGCTGAAGGACGCGAAGTTGGCGGGCCACACGAGCGGCGGCAGGCCGTCGGGGCCGACATCGAAGGAGTGGTAGCGCGAGCGCGCCCCGCCTACCGCATGGTTCGTGCCGCCCGGCAGCGCCGCAGGAGCGAGCTCCCCGGGAAGGCCGAGCCTGTCCCAAAGGCGCTCCGCGTATACCGGGCCATTGGTGAAGGTTCCCTGCTCATAGGGGGGCGACACCGGGATCGGCAAGCCGAAGGTCACCGGATTCGACGGATTCGAAGTCCAGGCATACAGGTTGCCGTTGTCCGAAAGGCTGTCGCCGAACACGTACAGGCTGGACGGCACGGCCGCCGCGCTTGCGGACAGCATGCACAACACGACGCTCGACACCGCCATCGCGGCTGTGCGACGGCTCGGTTTGCCGGGTAGGGCCATGACGCTCCTCCAGTGGGTGGCGAGGCTGGCTCCGGTACCCGGGCGCCATCCGCGAACAGACTTCATCCAATATATGCCATGCAGGCCGATCCGCAAGCCTCGCATACGGTGCGCGCGAAGTCGCCGTCGCGGCCGCGCTGCTAGAATGCGGGCACGCCACCGACCGGAGCAGCCCGGATGTCCCGCCACACCAAGATCGTCGCCACCCTCGGCCCCGCCTCGTCCGACCTCCTCACCCTCGAGCGCATGGTGCACGCCGGCCTCGACGTGGTGCGGATGAACTTCTCCCATGGCAAGCCCGAGGACCACGTCGCCCGCGCCGAGACCATCCGCGACGCCTCCGCACGCGCCGGCCGCCCGATCGGCATCCTCGCCGACCTGCAGGGCCCCAAGATCCGCGTCGGCAAGTTCGAGGAAGGCCGCGTGACGCTGACCCGCGACGCGCCCTTCATCCTCGACGCCCGCTGCGAGCTCGGCAACGTCCAGCGCGTCGGCCTCGACTACAAGGACCTGCCCAAGGACGTGAAGCCGGGCGACGTGCTGCTGCTCGACGACGGCCGCCTCAAGCTCACCGTGCAGCGCGTGCTCGGCCACGAGATCCACACCACGGTGAAGGTGGGCGGCGAGCTGTCCAACAACAAGGGCATCAACCGCCAGGGCGGCGGGCTCACCGCGCCCGCGCTCACCGCCAAGGACATGGACGACATCCGCACCGCCGCGCTCATCGGCGTGGACTTCGTCGCGGTGTCCTTCCCCAAGAGCGCGGCCGACATGTACATGGCGCGCCAGCTCATGCGCGCCGCCGGCTGTTCGGCGCTGCTGATCGCCAAGATCGAGCGCACCGAGGCGGTGGCCAACCTCGACGAGATCCTCGACGCCTCCGACGGCATCATGGTGGCGCGCGGCGACCTCGCGGTGGAGGTGGGCGACGCCGCGGTGCCGGCGCTGCAGAAGAAGATGATCCGCGCCGCGCGCGACCGCAACAAGCTCACCATCACCGCCACGCAGATGATGGAATCCATGATCACCAGCCCGGTGCCCACCCGCGCCGAGGTCTCCGACGTGGCCAACGCGGTGCTCGACGGCACCGACGCGGTGATGCTGTCGGCCGAGACCGCCGCCGGCAAGTACCCGGTGGAGGTGGTCGAGGCCATGAGCCGGGTCTGCCTGGAGGCGGAGAAGTCCTACGACACCGGGCTCGACCGCGAGATGCTCGACCGCGTGTTCACCCGCATCGACCAGTCGATCGCGATGGCGGCAATCTGGACCGCCTACCATCTCAAGGTCAAGGCGATCGCCTCGCTCACCCAGACCGGCTCGACCGCGCTGTGGATGAGCCGCCTGATCGCCGGCGTGCCGATCTACGCGCTCACCCCCGAGGTCTCGGCGCGCAACCAGATGACGCTCTACCGCGAGGTCCATCCGCTGCTGATGAGCCAGACCCACCAGGACCGCGACGTGCTGCTGTGGGAGGCGGAGCAGGTCCTGCTCGAGCAGGGCGTGGTCGATTACGGCGACCTCATCGTGCTCACCATCGGCGAGCCGATCGGCAGCGCGGGTGGCACCAACACGCTCAAGATCGTGCGCGTGGGCGAACACCACCGCCCCGGCACGCTCGACGACCCCGTCTGAATACCCGTCCGCGACGGGAGACACGGTCAGCGTCCCCGCGCACACGCTAAAATAGAACTTTCGATCGTCCGGCCGCCCCGCCCGGCGGCCTTTTCCGGAGAGATTCCATGCCCCTCGTTTCCATGCGCCAGCTGCTCGACCACGCCGCCGAACACAGCTATGGCCTGCCCGCCTTCAACGTGAACAACCTCGAACAGGTGCAGGCGATCATGGAAGCGGCCGCCGAGTGCGACGCCCCGGTGATCATGCAGGCCTCGGCCGGCGCGCGCAAATACGCGGGCGAAGCCTTCCTGCGCCACCTCATCGATGCCGCGATCGAGGCCTATCCGCACATCCCGGTCGTCATGCACCAGGATCACGGCCAGTCGCCGGCGATCTGCATGGGTGCGATCCGCTCGGGCTTCTCGAGCGTGATGATGGACGGGTCGCTGCTGGAAGACGGCAAGACCCCCTCCTCCTACGAATACAACGTCGCCGTCACCCGCGAGGTGGTCAAGTTCTCGCATGCGATCGGCGTCAGCGTCGAGGCCGAGCTTGGCTGCCTCGGCTCGCTCGAGACCGGCCAGGCCGGCGAGGAAGACGGCGTAGGCGCCGAGGGCACGCTCGACCACAGCCAGATGCTCACCGACCCCGACCAGGCCGCCGACTTCGTCAAGCAGACCGACTGCGACGCGCTCGCCATCGCCATCGGCACCAGCCACGGCGCCTACAAGTTCACCCGCAAGCCCACCGGCGACATCCTCGCCATCGAGCGCGTCAAGGCCATCCATGCCCGCATCCCCAACACCCATCTGGTGATGCACGGCTCCTCCTCGGTGCCGCAGGAGCTCCTCGAGATCATCCGCCAGTACGGCGGCGACATGAAGGAGACCTACGGCGTACCGGTCGAGGAGATCGTCCAGGGCATCAAGTACGGCGTGCGCAAGATCAACATCGACACCGACATCCGCCTCGCCATGACCGGGGCGATCCGCAAGTTCATGTTCGAGAACCCGTCGAAGTTCGACCCGCGCGAGTACAACAAGCCCGCGCGCGAGGCCGCCAAGCTGGTCTGCAAGGCGCGCTACGAAGCCTTCGGCTGCGCCGGCATGGCCTCGAAGATCAAGCCCGTCGCGCTCGACAAGATCGCGGCGCGTTACAAGGCCGGCGAGCTGAGCCAGATCGTGCGCTGAACCAGCGCGGAGCACATGCTTGAAGCGACGACCGCGCCAGCTGGCGCGGTCGTCGCTTCAAGCGGCCGTGGATCCATTGTCTTCGATCGCGTCGCCCTCATCCAACCCGCCGCCGACTGCTCTGCGAGCCACCATGTCCTCCCTCTTCGAACAGCACCCCCTGCGCCAGACGCTCAGCGACGAGGTGCACGCGCGCCCGCCGGTGCCGCTGGACACCCCGGAATTCGTCACCTACCTCGCCTTCCTGCACCACGAAGGCAGCGCCGGGCGCGAGGCGGACCACCTCGCGGCGCTGGCCGGGCAGCTCGGCCAGCCCGCGCCGGACATCGACTCGGGCCACGTGCTGCTCGAGGCCGAGGGTTTCCGGCTGAAGTGGGAGCGCCACAACGAGTTCTCCAGCTACTGCTTCTTCCGCCGCATCGAGCCCGACGACAGCCCCGACGACTACGCCCTGCTGCACGTGCCCGCGGCCTGGCGCAAGGCCATCCCCGGCCTGCTGATCGCCGCCACCCACATCGAGCTGCGCGACGTCGGCGAGGTGCCGCTGGAGACGGTGCTGCACCAGCAGTCGCGCCACGGCCAGGCGCTGGTCGCCTCCGGCGTCTCGGACGGCGCCGGCTGGGTGCTCACCGACTTCCACCTGCACGACGGCTTCTCGCACTTCCTGCTGCTCGACAAGGGCTTCACCCCGCGCCAGGCCGGCCGCATCGCCCAGCGCCTGGTCGAGATCGAGACCTACCGCGTCATGGCGCTGCTCGCCTTCCCGGTGGCCAAGGACACCGGCCGCCTGGTCTCGCGCGCCGAGGACGAGCTCGCCGACCTCATGGACGGCATGGGCCGGTCGCGCAGCGCCGAGGACGACCGCGCGGTGCTCGCCCGCCTGTCCCGCCTGGCCGCCGAGGTCGAGCGCTCGGTGGCGCGCACCACCTTCCGCTTCGGCGCCGCCGCGGCCTACTACCGCCTGGTGCGCCAGCGCATCGACGACCTGCGCGAACAGCGCCTGCCCGGCTTCTCGCCGATCGGCGAGTTCATGGACCGCCGCCTCGTCCCCGCGATCGACACCTGCACCTCGATCGCGCGCCGCCAGGACGACCTCTCCGGCCGCATCGCGCGCAACTCGCAGCTGCTGCGCACCCGCGTCGACATCGAGATCGAGCGCCAGAACCAGGAGCTGCTCGCGCAGATGAACCGCCGCGCCAAGATCCAGCTCCACCTTCAGGAGACCGTTGAAGGGCTGTCGGTGGTGGCGATCACCTACTACGCCTCGCAGCTGGTGAACTACGTCGCCAAGGGCGCAAAGCACCTGATCGAGCCGCTGACGCCGGAGGTGCTCACCGCGGTGTCGATCCCGGTCATCGCCGGCATCGTCTTCATGGGGCTGCGGCGGATGCGCAAGCTGCTGGGCACGGAAGAGGACGGCCAGGCCCACCCTTGAGGTGGCCGGCGGCGGGCGCCGCCCCTCACAGCAGCACGGCGTCGAGCGGACGGCGCAGGGATCGGGGCATCGCCGGCCCCCTGCCGAAACGGATCACCAGATCCGGCCGGCCGTTCGTGATGCCCAGGTCGGCGGCAAAGGCGGGGCGCAGCGTGGCGAGCTCGACCGGCTGGTTGAGATGCGCGGTGCGGACGCCGATCGCGGTCGCCTGCAGCGCGAAGCGCTGGAAGCAACGCCCCGCCTCGATCCAGTGCGCGCGATCGTCGCGCTCCGAGACGAACACCGCGATCCCCGCGGCGCTGCGGACCTGCCGCGCGTACTTGTCGTTCTCGGCCGCCGCGGTGAAGAAGGCATCGAACAGCAGGCCGCCAAGCCAGGCCGGGGCGGAGGGGTTTCCGGACGCCCCTGCGAACAGGCCGTCGCCGGTGCGCGCCGCATCGCTGCCGTTGAAGCGGATCCACGCCTTCAGCTCGCGCACGAACGCCGGGTCCCGCATCTGCGCCGTGTTCCCCGCGACGACGAACTCCAGGACGCGTTCCAACGCCTGCGCCCCGGTGAGCAGGCGCACGCTCACGCCCCTGCCCGAGCCGGCCGCCTCGAGCCGCCGCAGCTCCTCGTTCGAAAGCGGCCGCGAGTCGAACTCGCCGCGGGTCGATTGACGCTGCGGAATGGCCTCGAACAGGGCGGTTCGTCGGCTCGGCGCGGGCGCCAGCGCGCAGTTCAGGACCTCGGCGGCCTCCCCGTCGAAGGCGGCCTCGCAGTGGAAACCCATCGCCGGCGCCGCCTGCACGAGGTTCTCGGCAGCGCAGCCCAGGCTGACGAAGAGGTGGTGATCGTCGGGATCCACCACCGGGCAGCGCCGCGAGTAGTCGGGGAGAATGGAAACCGACCGCTCCGCCAGCGCGAACTTCCAACACTGCGTGTTGTGGCTGGACGGCGCGAGGGTGGCGTAGCGCACGAGCTCGCGCAGTGCCGCACGCGTGTCCCGCTGCGCCGGCTCGCCATGGCGCCAGGTCGCACCCGCTGCTGCCTCGTAGACCGCCACGCTCTGCCGATGGGAAAGGACGCCGGTCCCGCCCGCCACCCCCAGCCCGGCCAGCGCCGCGGCGGCGATGAATCGTCTTCGCTCCATGCCCCGCCTCCGTCCGACCACCCAATCTCCAAGGCAGTCTGGACGCGCCTGCGGGCACGCGCGAGACCGCCTGCGCCGCCTGCGCCCCCACCGCCCGCCAAGCCCGACGCGCGCGTCCGGGCACGCGCGGAACCGCGCCCCACCGCGACGGTCTTCACGGCATGTCCACAGCCGGAGCCGCAAGCATGTCGCACCATTCCGGACTCCGCCGCCGCCTCGTCCTCGGCGGCAGCGCCACCCTGCTCTCCGCGCCGCTCGCCGCGGCGCAGCGCGTGCTGACGCCGAGCCAGATGCCCGGCCCCTTCTACCCGGTCACCCCGCCGCTGCACAAGGACAACGACCTCACCCGGGTCGAAGGCCGCAGCGGTCGTGCCGCCGGGCAGATCGCCGACCTGTCGGGCCGCGTGCTCGACCTCGACGGCCGCCCGCTGGCCGGCCTGCGCGTGGAGATCTGGCAATGCGACGCCAACGGCCGCTACCGCCACCCGCGCGATCGCGCCGAAGTGGAGGAGGACCCGGACTTCCAGGGCTTCGGCCACACCGTCACCGACGCCGACGGGCGCTACCGCTTCCGCACCATCCGCCCGGTGCCCTATCCCGGCCGCACGCCGCACATCCACGCCGCGGTGTTCCAGGAAGGCGGGCGTCCCTTCGTCACCCAGATCTATGTCGCCGGCGAACCGCTCAACCAGCGCGACGGCCTCTTCATGCGCGTGCCCGAGGCGCTGCGCCCGCTGCTGCTGGCGGACTTCGTCGCGGCGGACGATCCTATCGCCACGCTGGCGGCGGAGTTCGACTTCGTGCTGGCGCCGGCGCTGGCGGGACTGTTCGAGGCGAGCACGGCCTGAGGCTCTCCGGGAGCCCCGCAGGCCGGGCCGTTCGCGGTCTTTCGTCCTCGTGCTACGAGCACACGCGACATTCACCGTGACGACGTCGCGGTCCGGTGCCAAGGTCTCCGCGCGCCTACAGCTTCACGATGGACAGCGGCGTGCCCGACACGAGTTCCACGCCGCCAGCCCTCACCTGCAGCGTCGGCCCGCCGCTGACGACGTACTGCTTGTGCCCGCTCCAGCCCGCATAGCATCCCGCCTTCGAGACGCGCGACCTGTCATGGGTGAAGATTCCCTGCAAACCCGCGATCGCATCTTCGGTCGACATCTCGTCGAGCGGCCGGCCCTTGATCGTGATCGGCCGCTTTGCGCCCAGGGCCTGGGCCACGTCCTCGGTGATGCCATGCGATCCGGCGAGCATTTCGCCATTGATGAGCCAATTGCCGAGCATCACCTGCGGGAAGAGGATGTTCTTGAAGACATCGAAGACCGCCCCGGCCGTCGTGATGTGCTCCTTGTGGTCCAGCGCCACCGTGGCCTGAATGGTGAACCAGACCGCGCCCGTGCTTCTGGAGAAGGTCTGGGCGGGCTCGGTCAAGCCCCAGTACAGCGGACTCAGCATTCCGAGCGAGATCTCCAGCGGCCAGATCGTATCGTTCCTGATGTCGAAACCTGCCATGGCGAAGCTCCCTGTTTCTGGCGTTTGATGATTCCAGCGCTCCTTCTGCATCGACGCCGACTGATGCGGCCGGGAATGCACCCGCAGTTTGGCGGATGGATGGGACCAAGCAAATGTCGGCGCTGGCGGAACGGCATGAGCCGTGACCAATGCGTTCCCAATTGAACCTGGCCGGCTACCAGCTGACACTCTCGGGCTCGCTCCATTCTGGTCTTCGCATCCAGCACATCAACCACCACAACCTTGTTGCTTGCATCAAGAAGCGCCTTGAGTTGAAGTGTCCTTATCACCCGCGCGCCAGGAATGGACGTTGGCGTGGGAGCATGAGGGCGACCACTCCTTGGTGTCGTTGGCGCTTCGACGTTCCAGTCCTTGTCCTCAAAAGAATAGCCCGCTATCGGCTGCGGCAACTCGGGGAATGGCACTTGGCCGAAAACGAGAACCGGGAATAGGCCAGTGAGGAACAAAACGAGTGTTCAAATAATGACCGCCTCCAACCGAAAGGAAAGGCCCAACGTGTTTTAGCCCGCAAATCTGCTGGCTTGCACGGAACCCTGCGGCATGCCCAGTCGCCCCCCCAGGACGCCCACCGCCCCCCGTACTCGTCGGAACGAGTCGCCCGCCCCGCCGCGGTAGGCCTTGCGCTTGCTCGACGAGGTGCGGGAACGCGTTCGGCCCTAGGAGTCTGCGCGGCAGAAGCCAAGCGTCGGTGAGTTAAGTCCTCGCGGGCGTTTCGGGGCCGGTAGACTGTCGAGATGACGAGCTATCTGCCCTATTGCCCGCAGCAGCAGATGCTGCTGCCCCAGGCGCTGCAGGAGTGGCTACCCGAAGGCCACTTGGCGTACTTCATCAGCGACGCGGTCGACGGGTTGGATCTGAGCGCGTTCCACGCCCGGTATGCCGGTGGCGGACCGCGCAACCAGCCGTTTCATCCGGCCATGATGGTCAAGGTGCTGCTGTATGCGTACGCCACGGGCGTGTTCAGTTCGCGCAAGATCGCGCGCAAGCTGCACGAGGATGTGGCGTTCCGGGTCCTGGCGGCAGACAACTTCCCGGCCCACCGCACGCTGAGCGACTTTCGCGCGGTCCATTTGAAGGAGCTGAGCGAGTTGTTCGTGCAGGTGGTGCGACTGGCCCGCGAGATGGGGCTGGTCAAGCTCGGGACGGTGGCCATCGACGGCACCAAGGTCAAGGCAAACGCCAGCCGCCACAAGGCGATGAGTTACGGCCATATGGTGAAGGCGGAGGCCGAGTTGAAACGGCAGATCGAGGCGCTGCTCAATCGGGCCAAGGCCGCCGACGACGCCGAGCGGAACGAGCCCGAGTGGGATGTGCCGGCCGAGATCGCGCGGCGCGAGGCGCGGCTGACGGCGATTGCTGAAGCCCGGGCGCGGCTCGAGCAGCGCCAGCGCGAGGCCGATCAGGCGCGCGGGCGCAGCGACGATGACGAGCGTCGCCCGCGCGGCGGTGACGGCAAACCGAAGGGCGGGCGCTACAAGCGCGACTTTGGAGTGCCCGAGGACAAAGCGCAGGAGAACTTCACCGATCCGGACAGCCGCATCATGAAGCGCGCCGGCGGCGGTTTCGATCCGAGCTACAACGCCCAGACGGCGGTCGACGAGACCGCCCACATCATCGTGGCGGCCGAGCTGACCAACAACGCCAGCGACGCCGGGCAACTGGCGGGGGTACTGCAGGCCGTGCGCGACAACGTCGAACACCGACCGCGCCAGGCGCTGGCCGACACCGGCTACCGCTCGGAGCAAACGTTCCGGGAACTCGACGGGTGCGGGACCGAACTGGTGGTGGCGCTGGGCCGGGAAGGTAAGCGCCGACTCGGCTTCGATCGCGAACGCAATCCGCACACCGCGCAGATGGCCGACAAGCTCGAGAGCGAGGCGGGCAAGAGCGCCTACCGAAAACGGAAATGGATCGCCGAACCGCCCAACGGCTGGATCAAGAACGTGTTGGGATTCCGGCAGTTCAGCCTGCGGGGCCTGGAGCGCGTCAAAGCGGAGTGGAAGCTCGTCTGTATGGCGCTGAACCTGCGCAGGATGAGCACATTGAGGACGGCATGACGGGAAAAGGGGGCAAACCTGTCCCCGTTGCCGTCCGGCATGCGCGCCGCGCCGTCGCAAAGCAACTTGACCACGGCCTCAGTCTCGTGCCGCACCTCGCGGTTCGCCAATCATTCTGCTAGAAAACACGCTCTGGAGTTCTGCCGCGCAGACTCCTAGCATTGCAGCTTGCGAACCCGACAGCAATACGTTTATTGGATACGCGTTCGTGCGCTTCCCCGCGCTACGCCATCCTCGCGAGATGGGCGCCGCTGCGGTCGAAGACGCCGGTCCGTGTCCCACACGGTGCTGTCACGGGAGGAGCTCAGCGCGTTGCCGCGCCCTCCCCTATAATCCCGGCTTTGCCAGCAACCCGAGGCCCCACCGTGGCGACGCCCATTTTCGAGACTTCCATCCAGAGCCTGCCGCTGCTCGGCCGCGGCAAGGTGCGCGACATCTATGCCGTCGATGCCGACAAACTGCTGATCGTGACCAGCGATCGCCTGTCGGCCTTCGACGTGATCCTGCCCGACCCGATTCCCGACAAGGGCCGTGTGCTGGTGGCGCTGGCGAACTTCTGGTTCGACCGGCTCGGCCACATCCTGCCCAACCAGCTCACCGGCATCGACCCCGAAACCGTCGTCGCCGAAAACGAGCGCGAACAGGTGCGCGGGCGCGCGCTGGTGGTCAAGCGCCTGAAGCCGCTGCCGATCGAGGCGGTGGTGCGCGGCTACGTGATCGGCTCGGGCTGGAAGGACTACCAGGCCACCGGCGCGATCTGCGGCATCGCGCTGCCGGCGGGCCTGCAGCAGGCGGCGAAGCTGCCGGCGCCGATCTTCACGCCCTCGTCCAAGGCCGACATGGGCGAGCACGACGAGAACATCTCCTTCGCGCAGGCGCAGGCGCGCTGCGAGGCGCTGATGAAGGACGCGCTGGCCGGCACCGGCAAGACCGGCGCCCAGCTCGCCGACGAGGCGCGCGCCGCGGCGATCGCGCTGTATTCCGAGGCGGCCGAGTTCGCCGCGACCCGCGGCATCCTGATCGCCGACACCAAGTTCGAGTTCGGCATCGACGCCGCCGGCACGCTGCACCTGATCGACGAGGCGCTGACCCCCGACTCCTCGCGCTTCTGGCCGGCGGACGGCTACCGCGAGGGCATCAGCCCGCCCTCCTTCGACAAGCAGTACGTGCGCGACTACCTGGAGACGCTGGACTGGAACAAGGCGCCGCCGGCACCGAAGCTGCCCGCCGAGGTCATCGAGCACACCGCGGCCAAATACCGCGAGGCCTACGAACGCCTGACCGGCCGCAAGCTGGACTGAGCGCCGCGGGCGCACAGGACGTCGACAAGGGGCGCCCCACGGGGTGCCCCTTGTTCCTTTCTGCGTCCATCCGAATCGGCCGCAGGTTTCACGAACCCGAGCCGCCCGCTGCTGGGGACCGCGCCGCGCGCAGCATAGCCACGCCCTATCTGGATAAAGAATAGCTCTCATTCGCGAACTCTTCGCGCCTGTCCTATTCTAAGAACACGACCGCCCGAGGCATCACGCGCACTTTTCCATGCGCGTCGATCCCATCCTCGGACGACACGTCAAACATAACGAAGAACCTGCGGAGACGATCATGGACAAGCCCTACGACTCGCTGGATCAACATTTCAACCTGCCCCAGATCCGCTCCGTCGGCGCGGAGCGGCCGCTGCAGTGGCTGCGCATGGGCTGGAACGACATGCGCGAGAACCTCGCCGCAAGCCTCTCCTACGGCGTGATCCTGGCTGCGATCGGCTACCTGATCCTGTCCTACGCGGCGGACAAGCCCTATCTGTTCATGGCGGCGATCTCGGGATTCATGCTGGTCGGCCCGATCGCGGCTGCGGGTCTGTACGAGATTTCGCGTCACCACGAGAAGGGAGAGAAGGTCTCCTTCGCCGCATCGGTACGGGGGCTCGTCCGCAGTGCCGACGGTCTCGCGATGTTCGGCGCCTTCCTCGCCATCGCACTGATCGCCTGGGAGCGCATCTCGGCCATCCTCTTCGCGCTGTTCTATCGGGGCGAGGTCAGCAACGTGACGAACTTCGTCAGCGGCATCCTGGGGTCGGGCGACAACCTGTACTTCCTCGCCGCCTACGTCGTCGTCGGCGCCGTGCTGGCGATCGTCGTGTTCACGCTCTCCGCGATCGCGATTCCGATGGTGCTGGACCGCGACACCGACACCATCACTGCGGCGATGACCAGCCTGCGCGCGGTGCAGACCAATTTCGACACGATGATGCTGTGGGCCTTGCTGATCGTCGTCCTGGTCGGCATCGGCTTCGCCACCATGATGATCGGCATGGCCGTCCTGCTGCCGCTGGTGGGTCACGCCACCTGGCACGCCTATCGCGACGTGGTCCGCTGAGAACACGCAGTTCAGGCGGCGGCGGGCGTCGTACGCGGCGCCCGCCGTCTTTTTTGCGGCAGAATAGCCGCCTTGCCCGGCGAGGCCGGAACGAACAGACAAGGTCGAAGATGCACGACAGCACGTCCATTTCCACGTCCATTTCCACGTCCACTCCCAACGCCAATCCCCTGCTCGACTTCGCCGGCATGCCGCGCTTCGCCGACATCCGGCCCGAGCACGTCGAGCCCGCGATCCGCGGCCTCATCGACGAGAATCGTGCGCTCATCGAACGCCTCACCGCCGACCCCGCGACCCCGAGCTGGGACGGCTTCGTCGCTCCGATGGAAGAGGCTGGCGAGCGCCTCGGCCGCGCCTGGGGCGTGGTCGGCCACCTGCACAGCGTGTTCGACGTGCCCGAGTGGCGCGAGGCCTACAACGCGATGCTGCCCGAGATCTCGCGCTTCTATGCCGAGGTCGGGCAAGACCTCGCGCTGTTCGAGAAGTACAAGGCCCTGCACGACAGCCCCGAGTTCGTCACCCTGTCTCCGGTGCGCCAGCGCATCCTCGAGCACGCGCTGCGCGACTTCCGCCTCTCCGGCGCCGAGCTGCCCGACGCGCAGAAGCCGCGCTTCCAGGAGATCCAGGAAGAGCAATCCCAGCTCGCCGCCAAGTTCTCCGAGAACCTGCTCGACGCCACCAACGCCCACGCCGAGTGGATCACCGATGAATCCGGCCTATCCGGCATCCCCGACGACGCACGCCAGGCCGCCCGCGCCGCCGCCGAGGCCGAGGGCAAGGAAGGCTGGAAGTTCACCCTGCAGATGCCCTCCTACCTGCCGGTGATGCAGTACGCCGACGATCGCGAGCTGCGCGCGCGCATGTACCGCGCCTACGCCACCCGCGCCTCCGAGCTCGGCAACCCGGAACTCGACAACGGCCCGCTGATCGGCCGCATCCTCGCGCTGCGCGACGAAGAAGCGCGCATGCTCGGCTATCGCAACTTCGCCGAGGTGTCGCTGGTGCCCAAGATGGCCGACACGCCGGAGCAGGTGCTCGGCTTCCTGCGCGACCTCGCCGCCAAGGCCAAGCCCTTCGCCGAGAAGGACCTGGAAGAGCTCAAGGCCTTCGCCAAGGCCGAGCTGGGCCTAGACACCCTCGAACCCTGGGACGTGGCCTACGCCTCCGAGCAATTGCGCGAGAAGCGCTACGCCTACTCCGACCAGGAGGTGAAGCAGTACTTCCCCGAGCCCAAGGTGCTCGACGGCCTGTTCGGCGTGATCCGCGCGCTCTACCGCGTCGACATCCTGCCCGACGAGGCGCCGAGCTGGGACCCGGACGTGCGCTTCTTCCGCATCGAGAAGGAAGGCGCGAACGGTCCGGAACTCGTCGGCCACTTCTACCTCGACCTGCATGCGCGCAGCACCAAGCGCGGCGGCGCGTGGATGGATTCGGCACGCAGCCGCCACCGCAACACCTGGGGCAGCGACACGCCGGTGGCCTACCTGGTGTGCAACTTCCCCGGCCCGGTGGGTGGCAAACCGGCCACCTTCACCCACGACGACGTGCTCACCCTCTTCCACGAGTGTGGCCACGGCCTGCACCACCTGCTCACCCAGGTGGACGAGCTCGCGGTGTCCGGCATTCACGGCGTGGAGTGGGATGCGGTCGAGCTGCCCAGCCAGTTCATGGAGAACTTCTGCTGGGAGTGGGACGTGCTGCAGGGCATGACCGCGCACGTCGATACCGGCGAGCCGCTGCCGCGCGCGCTGTACGACAAGATGATCGCCGCCAAGAACTTCCAGAGCGGCATGCAGACCGTGCGCCAGCTCGAGTTCTCGATGTTCGACCTGCGCCTGCACGGCGAGGTGGAGGCCTCTGCCGGCCCGGTCGCAATCGAGCGCGTGATGGCCCTGCTCGACGAGGTGCGCCGCGAAGTCGCAGTGATGATCCCGCCCGCCTGGCACCGCTTCCCGCACAGCTTCTCGCACATCTTCGCCGGCGGCTACGCGGCGGGCTATTACAGCTACAAGTGGGCCGAGGTACTGTCGGCCGACGCCTTCGCCGCCTTCGAGGAAGCCGGCGCCGGCAAGGGCAGCCTGCTCGACCCCGAGACCGGCGAGCGCTTCTGGCGCGAGATCCTGGCGGTGGGCGGCAGCCGCCCGGCGCTGGAATCCTTCAAGGCCTTCCGCGGCCGCGAGCCCAGGGTCGACGCGCTGCTGCGCCACAGCGGCATGGTGGCGCAGGCATGATGCAAACTGGCTGCTGAACGTGCAAGCGGCGTCGCGATCACAGCGACGCCGCTTGGCTGACTGGCAGCCCGTGCAGGCTGCGGGCCGGCAGGCCCTTACTGACGGGCCATCGCCATGCGGATGACGTCCGCCGGATCGAGCAGGTGATCCAGGTCTTCCGCGGCCTCGTCGATCGCGAGCTGCACGCCCTTCACCTTGCCGTTGAAGGAATTGTTGCCAGGCTTGTAGTCCGGCGATACCGCCGAGCCGCCGTCCTTGCCGACATCCAGACCGTCGTCGGCGGAGAAGATCATCGCCAGCGTTGCGCCGACTTCACCTTCGCCGTCCTTCTGGCCATCGACGTACAGCGTCACCTTGCCGCCCTTGCCGAGGCCGCCACCGGCGTAGGCGAACTCCATGCGCACCTGATGCTCGCCCGGAGCCATGACCGAAGCGCCTTCGATCATGAAGTGCTTGAAGCCGCCCCAGTTGTAGCAGTACTTGAGCTTGCCGCCCTTGGCATACAGGCTCCAGCCGCCGATATCGGCGCCCTGCGCGATGATGACGCCCTCTGCCCCGCCTTGCGGGACCACGATCGCTGCGGTGACGGAGTGCGACTTGTTCTTGAGGTTGAGGACGCAGTTCTCGCCCAGGTGGCTCATGCCACCGGCCAGGAGCTGGGTCTTGCCCTTCACCAGCGTCGGCCGGCCGGCGGTGTCCGGATTTATCTTCTCGAACATCCGGTCATCGATCGGCAGCACCTTGTTGCGCGTCGCCTCGATGATCCACAGGCGCTGCAGTTCGCGCAGCTTGTCCGGCATCTCCTTCGACAGGTCCTTGGACTGCGCCCAGTCCGTGGTGGTGTCGTAGAGCTCCCAGACGTCGTCGTCGAGCGCGGGCTTCACGTTCGGAATCCACGGCGTGTAGTGCTTGGTCACCGCAGTCCAGCCCTTGTGATAGATGGCGCGGTTGCCCATGACCTCGAAGTACTGCGTCTCGTGGACTTCCGGCGCCCCGGCGTCGTTGAACGTCTTCAGCATGCTGACCCCATCGATCGGGTCCTGCTGGATGCCATCGACCGAGACCGGCTCGGGAATGCCCGCCGCCTCCAGGATGGTCGGCGCGACGTCGATCACGTGGGCAAAATGCGTGCGCAACTCGCCCTTGGCCTGGATGCCCTTCGGCCAGTGCACGATGGTGCCGTTGCGCGTGCCGCCGAAGTGCGAGGCGACCTGCTTGGTCCACTGGTAGGGCGTGTTCAGCGCATGCGCCCAACCCACCGCGAAGTGGTTGTACGACTCCGGCCCGCCGAGCTTGTCGATCCGCTCCGTCAGGTACTCGGCGGTCTCGAGGGACTGCAGGCCGTTGAAGTAGCTCATCTCGTTGAAGCAGCCGTTGAACGAGCCCTCGGCCGAGGCGCCGTTGTCGCCGATGATGTAATACACCAGCGTGTCGTCGGCGATGCCGAGATTCTCGATCGCCTCGAACAGGCGGCCCACGTGATGGTCGGTGAACTCGAGGAAGCCCGCATAGACCTCCATCTGCCGACGCAGCACCGGCTTGAACGCCTCGGGCATGTCGTCCCAGCCGGGAACGTCCTTGGGCCGGGCAGTGAGTTCGCAGTCGGCAGGAATGACGCCGAGCTTCTTCTGGCGGGCGAAGGTCTCCTCGCGCAGCACATCCCAGCCCGCGTCGAACTTGCCCTTGTACTTGTCGGCCCATTCCTTGGGCACGTGGTGCGGCGCGTGGGTGGCGCCGGGCGCGAAATAGGCGAAGAAGGGCTTGTCGGGCGAGAGGGCCTTCTGCTGCTGGATCCAGCCGATGGCCTTGTCGGTCATGTCCTCCATCAGGTGGTAACCCTCCTCGGGCGTCTTCGGCGGCGCGACCGGGGTGGTGCCCTCGACGAGCGCGGGATACCACTGGTGCGCCTCGCCACCGATGAAGCCGTAGAAGTACTCGAAGCCGCCACCGCCCGTGGGCCACTGGTCGAAGGGGCCGACCGGGCTCGACTGCCACACCGGCACCTCGTGACACTTGCCGAACTGCGCGGTGTTGTAGCCGTTGAGCTTGAGCGTCTTGGCCAGCGGCGCCATGGAGTTGGGCAGCACCGAGGAGTAGCCCGGCTGGCCGGTGGCGATCTCGGTGATGCCGGCCATGCCGGCGTTGTGGTGGTTGCGGCCGGTGAGCAGGGACTGGCGCGTGGCCGAGCAGATCGCGGTGGTGTGAAAGCGGTTGTAGCGCAGGCCGCCCGCGGCCAGCTTGTCGGCAAAGGGCGTGGCGCAGGGGCCGCCGAAGGTGCTGGGCGCGCCGAAGCCGCAGTCGTCGATGAGCACGATCAGCACGTTCGGCGCGCCCTCGGGCGGACGCAGTTGCTCGATCGGGGTGGTGACCGTGTCCGGATCCTTGGCGTCATACGAAACGAAGCGCGCCGGCGCGGTGTTCCGCATCGGAAGATGGGTACGGGGTTTCCTGTCCTGCTTGCTCATCATCGAACTCCTTGCATGAACGTAAGGTGGCGCCGCCTTGTTGCCCAACAGTGAGGGCGTTGTGCTCAGGCAGTGTAGGCGCCGGCCATGCCGGCGCCATTGGACCTTGGTCCCAGTCGGGCCGGCCGTCGCTGGGCGAGGGTCTCAGGGCGTGGCGCCCGCGAGGTCCATGATCTCGTCGGCGTAGCGCCCCTGCCTGAGCAGGCTCGCCATGGTCTTCATCGCCGGGTCGATGTGGGTGAAGAAGCCCTTGTAGCCCGCGCACAGGTAGTTCAGCCCCTGCTCGCCGTCGGGCGTGCGGATGAAGCGGTTGCGTGGGCATTCGCCGTAGCAGGCGAACAGCACCGGGCATTCCCGGCAGTACCTGGGCAGGGTGTCGTACTTGGCCTGGCCGAAGCGGCGTTGTTTTTCCGACCTGACCAGACCGCCCAGCGGCGTGTCCTTGAGGTTGCCGAGCAGGTGATCGGGCTCGACGAAGTGGTCGCAGGAATAGACGTCGCCGTTGTGCTCCAGCGCCAGCGCTTCGCCGCAGGTGGGCGAGACGATGCAGGCGTTGTGGTGCCCGAGCCAGCTGCCGAGGGCGATGTCGAAGGTCGTCACATAGACCTTGCCGACGTCGCGCCGGACCCATTCGTCGAAGATGCCGTTGAGGAACTGCCCGAACTTCTCCGCATTCACGGTACGCTCGGTGACCAGGCTGCCTTCCTGCCGGTAGAGCGGACGATCCGTGCCCTTGAGCCCGCCCCAGCCCTGGTTGGCGACGGCGAGGGTGTCGGGTGTCGCGCGCTCGACGATGGGAATGAGCTGGATGTACTCCGCCTGCAGCTCGTCACGGAAGAAGCGGTAGACCTCGAGCGGATGATCCTGGTTGGCCGCATGGACGGTGCACAGGATGTTCACATCCACCCCATGCTTGCGCAGCAGATTCCAGCCGCGAACCACCTCGTCGAAGCTGCCCTCGCCCTTCTTGGTGACACGATAGGCGTCGTGCATGGCGCGCGGCCCGTCGATGCTGATTCCGACCAGATAGTTGTGCCGCTTGAAGAAGCGCGCCCACGCATCGTCGATCAGTGTGCCGTTGGTCTGGATGGTGTGGAGGATCTGCTGATGAGGCTTCCGGTAACGCGCGGCAAGCTCCACCGAGCGCTTGTAGAAATCCAGCCCGCGCAGCATCGGCTCACCGCCCTGCCACGCGACATCGACCTGCGGCCCGAGCGAGGACTCCATCAACTGCCGGATATAGCGGTCGAGCGTGGCCTCGTCCATGAGGTGGCTATCACCGTGGTACAGGTTTTCCTTCGACAGGAAAAAGCAGTACTGGCACCCCAGGTTGCACGCGGCGCCCGCGGGCTTGGCCAGCAGGTGATATTGGGACAGGTTCGTTTGCATCTGCGCGTTCCTTCGCCTGGCGAGCGGTCTTCATCTCCGGGCAGCGCGCATGACCAGCTCCCTGGCAGGAACATCCCACGATACCCACGACGCCAACCCTAACCCGTCCGTCGGCAAGGGTGAATTAGACCTTGGTCCCATCGTCAGGCCCATGGCCTTCTCCTAAGATGGACCGACAGATCACACTGGAGGCTGGCGTCATGAGCATCGTCGAGCAAGGACAAGGACAAGGCGCACCGTACAACATCGTGTTCATCCTTACCGATCAGGAGCGTTACTTCCGCCCTGACGAACTGCCCGCCGGCTATACGCTTCCGGCACGCGAGCGCCTGGCCAAGAATGGTGTGGTGTTCGAGAACCACCGCATCAACTCCTGCGTGTGCACCCCCTCGCGCTCGGTGATCTACACCGGCCGCCACATCCAGCAGACCAGGATGTTCGACAACACGAACTTCCCCTGGATCAGCAGCATGTCCACCGACATCAAGACGCTCGGGCACATGATGCGCGAGGCCGGCTACTACACCGCCTACAAGGGCAAGTGGCACCTGACCCGCGAGTTCGAGACCGACAACACGCTCGCGGCGCCGCAGAAGATCTTCACCAAGGAGATGGAGGCCTACGGCTTTTCCGACTACCTCGGCGTCGGCGACATCATCGCGCACACTCAGGGCGGCTACCTGCACGACGGCTTGATCGCCGCCGCCGCGGCGAGCTGGTTGCGCAGCAAGGCCGCGGAGCTCGCCGAGCAGCAGAAGCCGTGGTTCCTCGCGGTGAACCTGGTCAACCCGCACGACGTGATGTTCTACAACACCGACGAGCCCGGCCAGCCCGTGCAGGGCAAGCACCATCTGACCCACCTCGCCGGCGATCCGGAGCACGCGATGTACAAGAAGCAGTGGGACATCGACCTTCCCGCCAGCTTCAAGCAGCCGATCGACGCCCCCGGACGCCCCGCCGCGCACATCGACCACACCATCGGCAACGACGTCATGACCGGCGTGATCCCGACGAACGAGGAATGGCGCTGGCGCAAGCGCCACAACTTCTACCTGAACGCCTTGCAGGACGTCGACCGTCACATCATGACGCTGCTCGACGAACTGGAGGACCGCGGGCTGGCTTCGAACACCATCGTCATCCTGACCTCGGACCACGGCGAACTCGGTGGCGCACACCAGATGACCGGCAAGGGTGCCACCTCCTATCGCGAGCAGAACAACGTGCCCTTGATCGTGGCGCATCCGGCCTTTGCGGGGGGCAAGCGCTGCAAGGCCGTGACCACCCACCTCGACCTCGCGCCGACCCTGATCGCGCTCACCAACGCGAGCCCGGAGACAAAGGCGGCAATCGCCCAGACGCTGCCGGGCAAGGACTTCTCGCCCGTGCTCGCCGCGCCGGAACAGGCGAACGTCGACACCGTGCGCGACGGGCAGTTGTACTGCTTCAACATGTTCGCCTCGCTGGACGGCAGCTTCCTGCAGAAGGCCAGCGCGCTCCTTGCACAGCCGGGTGGCGCGGCGAAGATCAAGGAATCCGGCCTGCGCCCCGACCTGAGCAAGCGCGGCGCGATCCGCAGCGTGTTCGACGGCCGCTACCAGTTCACCCGCTACTTTTCGCCCAAGCAGCACAACCGGCCGACATCGATCGACGAGCTGTTCGCACTCAACGACGTCGAGCTGTTCGACCTCCAGAACGACCCGGACGAAGTCGACAACCTTGCCCAGGACCCGGTCAAGAACGCCGCGCTGCTGCTCATGATGAACGACAAGCTCAACCGGCTGATCGACGAGGAAGTCGGCGAGGACGTCGGCCAGATGCTGCCGGGCGGCGTGGATGGCGGCTGGGTGGCGACCCCCGCGGTGCACGACCTCTGACTCGCACGCTGATCTGGCCCCTTCCGGGGCGGTCGGGCAAGGCCCTGCCGCCCCATGGACAACCTGAAAAAGAGACCGGAAAAATGAAGAAAACCCTTGGACTCGGCGCCTTGATCTCCGCGCTCGGCACGTCCATGCCGCTGCAGGCCATGCCCTACGACACGCCCGACACCTGGGGCGGCGATCTCGAATCCCGCGCCCGCCTGACCGGCAACTGGGGCGGTGCGCGCGACGACATGGCGAAGAAGGGGGTCGTCCTCGACATGGACGTGTACTGGATGCCGCAGAAGATCACCAGCGGCGGGCGCGACAGCGCCAGCGGCGACTGGGGCAACGCGATCCTCACCCTCAACGTGGATACGCAGAAGCTGGGGCTGTGGCCCGGCGGCTTCTTCAAGCTCCAGACCGTGACCAGCTTCGGCGACACGCTGCTGAAGGAAACCGGCGCCATCGTGCCGGCCAACCTGTCGTGGATGCTGCCGACCATCACCCCGGACACCGGCGTGCAGGAGATCACCTACACGCAGTTCCTCAGCCAGCATTTCGGCGTGTTCCTGGGCAAGATCAACGCCATCGCGCCGACCAACGTGCTGCATGGCGACTACACCACCGGCTTCCAGAACACGGGCATAAACATGCCACTCGCGCTCGCCATGGTTCCGCTGTCGGCGTATGGGATCGGCGCGCTGTACCTGCCCTCGCACGACGTGACGCTGGCCGGCATGGTGCTGGATGCGAACGGCACGATCAAGAACGACAACCTGAGCAATGCCTTCGACGACGGCATCATGGCGCTCGCCAGCGCGGACCTGAAGATCCGGCCCTGGGGCCTCCCGGGCCACCAGAACCTGACCGTCGCCTGGAGCAACAAGGACCGCACCTCGCTCGTCCAGGATCCGTCCAACATCGCCGGACTTCTGCTCACCGCGCACTTCCCGCGCCTCGGCAACCCCGGCCCGATCCTCAGCGAGATCCTCGACGCGCATCCCGTGGCCGCCAAGATTCCCCCCGACCCCTTGAACAAGGAAAGCGAAACCTGGGCCGCCGTCTACAGCTTCGAACAGTTCGTCTGGCAGCCCGCGGGTGACCCGAAGCGCGGCATCGGCACCTTCTTCAGCGTCGGCGTAAGTGACGGCAAGGCGAACCCGATCCGCTACAGCTACTCGCTCGGGCTGGTCGGCAAGGGCGTGGTGCCGGGCCGGCCGAACGACGACTTCGGCCTCGGCTGGGCGCGCACCGAGTTCAGCGACCACTTCGTGCCCTACCTGCGCGATCGCTTCAACCTCGGCCTCGATCACGAAGACGTCGTCGAGCTGTACTACAAGGCCTCGATCACCCCCTGGCTGAGCATCACTCCCAGCCTGCAGGTCGTCTCCCAAGGGCTGAACAAGGTGTTCAACGCGAGCGCACCCGGCTTCGAAGACCTGGACACCGCCTACATCGCAGGCGTGCGGGTCGGCGTACGCTTCTGAACGGGACGCCAACGCTCCGCAAACCAGCCGGGAAGGGACTTACGAGCATGAACAGATACCTGATGATCGCCGCAGTCACTGGAATCATGGGACTCGACCCAGGCGCCGGTTTCGCGGCGGAGAAGGTCACGGTGGACAGCTTCGTGCGCGCCGAGACCGACATGACGCTCGACCGCTACGTCAGGCAGGGCGCGCTGGGCAAACTCATCCACATCCGCATGCCCGTGCCGATCGACAGGCAGGACGTGATTCGCATGAATCGCGACACGCTGTATTCCGCCGGCGTCTTCGACCTCTCCGCACCGGTCACCATCGTCAAGCCGGAAACCGGGGGGCGATTCCAATCGATGCTGGTCATCAACCAGGACCACTCGATGCTGCCCGCAGAGCACGGCGCGGGCGAGTTCACCTTCACCCAGGAGAAGATGGGCACGCGCTACATGATCGTGCTCTTCCGCACCTTCGTCGATTCAAACGACCCGACTGATATCAAAGCGGCCAACGCCCTGCAGGACAAGATCGTGGTGAAGCAGGCGGCCCCAGGGAAGTTCGAGATTCCGGAATGGGATGAGGCCTCACTGAAGAAGGTCCGCGATGCCATCAACGTTCTGGCGGCGACCCGGACCAGCGCCAAGGGCATGTTCGGTGACAAGGCCAAGCTCGATCCGATCAGCCACCTGCTCGGCACGGCCTTCGGCTGGGGCGGGAATCCGGAAGAAGCCGCCATTTACGACAACGTTGTGCCTGCGGAGAACGACGGCAAGACGCCCCATTCGGTCACGGTCAAGGACGTGCCTGTCGATGGCTTCTGGTCCATCACCGTTTACAACAAAGACGGCTTCATGGAGAAGAACGACCAGAACGTCTACTCGCACAACAACGTGACGGCCAAGAAGAACCAGGACGGGAGCGTGACCATCCACTTCGGCGCTGGCACCGATGCGCTCAACAATGTGCCGATCACCCCGGGCTGGAACTACATCGTCCGCATGTATCAGCCGCGCAAGGAAATCATCGACGGCACCTGGAAGTTCCCGGTCGCCCAACCGACGAAGTAGGAGAAGAGCAAATCCGGCACAGTTCAGTGCCGGATTTGCTCTCCGAGAGCTCGCTTCCCAGTCTCAGAACATCAGGCCGACCAACGCCTTCACCAGCGCGTCGAGCGGCATCATGGTGAGGGTGAGCGGAAGCATCGGCAGCAGGATCGCCACCACCAGCGGGATCAGCGCCTCGGGGGCGATCGGCACCGAGCGCATGTTCTCGATGACCTCGTAGCTGCCCCCCATGTCGGCAAGGGCCGAGATATCCGGGCTGCCCAGGAGCGGCTCGTCGGCCGGGGCGCCGCCGCGCACCCACTTGGTGTCGAACTCGCCGGCCAGGCGCTGCGCGAGGACGCCATACTCGTCGAGCCCCGTCCGCCTCAGTTGCGCGAGTTGCCCGGCGAACACCGCCAGCGGCGCCAGCGCCAGCAGCAGCAAAACCACCACCATCGCACCAATCTCGAGCGCGAAATCGGGCAGGCTGGCGCCGCGATGCACGATGCGATTGAGCAACTGGCCGGCAAGCACGACGCTATGCGCCAGGGCCAGCAGCGCGAACGCGCTGATCGAATGGGCAAGGAAACCGAGACCGCCGGCGCGGTCCGGGTGGGTCGGTACCAGGCGGAGCGGGAGGCGCGACACCTGCCACATGAAGCGCGCCCAGATGAAGACCCGGTAGTACCAGCGCAGCATCAGGAACTGGAAGATGGGCAGGCTCACGAAACCGTACCAGAGGCCCGCCATCGACAGTTCGGCGCCGCCCGGTGACAGTTCCGAGAACCAGGTCGTGCCGTCGATCGGGACGTAGTGCTTCAACACCACCAGAACGCCCACGGCATACACCAGCGCAATGATCACCAGCTCCGCGACCACCGAGTTTCGCGCCTTGAAGGCCGAGCCGAGGGCGGTATCGAAGCACTCGCGGGCATCGAAGGGAATCAGGCCTCGCGCCTCGAAGGCCTTTACCACCGGGCGCAGGCGCTGGTGCGCCACGAACTCGGCGACGAACAACAAGGGCAGCGCCACCATAAACCGGATGTGAACCGCGAAGTCGTAGAAGAACGGGACAGGAACGCCCGCCCCCACCGCCCTGCCCTCGATGACCGACAGCAGCAGCAGCGGCAGCCAGGCAACGAACGCAACAACGACGATCCTGCGCCTTAGGAGCAGGAGCTCGTCGGTCGACAGATGAGTACGGCAGAACAGCCTGAACAGCGGACCGCCCAGTACGGGAGAAAAATACGCGCGATCGCCGTCAGCGTCCGCCTGCGGCGCACTCCAGTGGCTCATCTGTTGTCCTCGTGTTGCAGTGGCACGGCGTTCGGCGCTCCGGTAGCCGCGGCAGTAGGCTGCGCAGGCGCCGCATACCACCGCTCGCGCGGCACGAGCTTCGGCTCGTCCGGATCGCCCTCGTAGGCCGGAGTCATGATCTGCACGCCATACTCGTTGAAGACGTCGAGGATGTTGCGGTGCAGCACGTTGTACAGGCCGTACATGGCGTGCGCGTCCTTGCAGTAGGCGTTGATCTCATAGTCGACGCAGAAGTCGCCCAGCTTCTGGTGAATCACGAAAGGCGGCGGCTCGCGCAGCAGACCGGACGTGCGCGCCGCGGCCTCGAGCAGCATGGCTTCCACCTGACGCCACGGCGTCTCGTAGCCGATGCCGACGTTCGTGTGCAGGATCAGCCCCATCTTGCCCGCCAGCTTGCTGTAATTGACCACCTCGCTGCCGAGGATCATCGAATTGGGGATCGCCACGATCTCGTTCTTCAGCGTGCGCAAATGGGTCACGAGCAGGCGGGCCTCATGCACGTCGCCGATGTACTCCCCGATCCGCACGCGATCACCCAGCTTGAACACCCGGCGATACGTCATCGTGTAGCCGGCGATGATGTTGCCGATCACCGACGACGAACCCAGCGAGACGATCACCCCCAGCAGCAGGGACATGCCCTTGAAGGCATCGGAGTCCGACCCCGGGATGTAGGGATAGGCGACCGCGGCGGCGATGGCGATCAGCAGCACCTTGACGAGGCGATACGTCGGCAGGGCCCAGTCCGGCTCGAAGTCCGCGAGGGTGAGGCGGCCCGCCCCCACATTGTCGAAAAAGTGCTTGATCAGCCTCAGCGCATAGCGGACCAGGACGAAAAGCACCGCGAGGAAGATCAGATCCGGCAGCGCCGCGACCAAGCCGACCGCGAAGGTGCGCAGCGGCTTGACGACCAGGGCGATGAGGTCGATGGCGAAGCCGCGGGTCCACGGAAACAGCAGCAGCACGGAGCCGAAATAGACATGGAGAGCCACCAGCACGGCCGCGAGCCACAGCAGGTTCAGCACGCTGGTGAGCGCCGCCCACATCTGCCGGGCGCCGACTACCCGGAAGCCGAAGACCTTGACGTCGTGGATCCGGGTGCCGATGCGCTGCTCGGTGAACCGGCGCCAACGGCGCATGAGCAGCGCTCCCACCCAGAACCCCAGCCCAAGGGCAAGCGTCGCGCCGACCGCGTACAGCCCGTTGCGCACCAGAGTCGCCGGCAGGCGATCATGCCGCCAGACCTCGACCGCTTCGCCGACACGGTGGACGACCGTCGTGGCGAGCGTACGCGCATCGACCCCCTCGAGTTCCGCGTCGGCAGCATGGATGGCCATCATGCGCGTGTTCCCCGCCATGACCTGCGCCACACCGGGTTGCGACTCGTCGATGCGCAGATCCTCGCGCTTGAAGCCGGGGTCGGCGGCGAGCGCGACGATGCGCTCGGCGACCAACTGGGCGCGCTTTTCGGCGGGAAAGGCCGACGTGCCGCGGACCCTGAACAGCACCGCACCGTCGACGACGACCTCCACGCTGACCTCGTCGTCCGCCTCGGGACCCTGCGTGCGGACGTCCGCCGCGCCGGCCGCCGCCGCCCAGGCGAGGGCGAAGAGCAAGGAGCAGACAGACAGCCACTGAATACCTTTATTCAGCATTTTCCATCCCTCCAGGCATCGTCCACACCTCGATCCTCGGCGTATCCGCCCCGCTCGATCGCGCTAGAAGCTGAACAAGGGCCCGAGGTAAAGGTAGACGCTGCCCTTGCCCGAGTCGTTATGGCCGTACGCGAAATACAGCGGTCCGATCGGCGTATCGGCACCGATGAACAGGCTGCCGCCGACGATGTGGTCGCCGCCGAAGATGTCGCCGCTGTCCGCCCACACATTGCCCGCCTCCAGGCTGGCGCCCGCATAGGCCTTGAACTGCTGGATATCGTTGATCCGGCGCATGTAGATCAGGCGCGCGAGGCCGGACTGCTGCCCGCTCAGCCGTCCCTCCTCGAACCCGGACAGGCGCAGGAAGCCGCCGAGGCGTTGCTGGCTCTGCACAGGGGCGGTGCCGTCGATGGTCGCCTTCACCTCCAGGCCGCCGAGCAGCGTGTGGCGCCCCCAGGAGTTGGCGAGCAGGAAGCCGTAGTCCGCCTGATCGAAGTCGGTGTCGGCCCCCAGGTCGCGGCGCGACATCCGCCACTCGGCGCGGGCAGCGTGGCCGGTGCGCGGGAAGTACAGGCTGTCGAGCTTGTCGTCGGTCAGCCGCAGGAACACCTCGCCGGTCTCGAAATCCCGTGCCGGCATCGGTGCCCCGATCCCGACCTCGATGTCGCCCGTACGCCGCAGGTATCCCAGCCTCACCTCGCCCCAGGTCCCGAACTGCCGGCCGACGCCCAGTTCCGCACCGAACCCCCTCACGCGCATCTCCGCGATCTTGTTGTCGTCGTCGTCGAAGGTATTCACGTTGCGGGTCTGGTAGCCGGCCCTTGCAAAGCCGAAATAGCGCGCACCGGGGTCGAAGGGCTGGAAGATCTCGGTGAACAGGCCCGGCTCGTCGCCGATCTGCAGGCCGGTGCGCCATTCTCCGTTGAGCGGGTTCATCGCCGTGCGCGTGTAGGTCAGGCCCAGCCGGAACACCGCGTCGCCCTCGAAATTGCTCGAGGTGATCAGGCCCGTCTGCAGGTAGCCGGGGCCCCACGATTTCTCCTTCGCCTGCACGACGACACCGGATTTGCCATCCTCCTCGACCAGTGCATAACGCACCGACTCGAAGATCTCGAGGCCATAGATCTGCTGGATGTTGTGCTCGAGCTCGGCCACATCGAGCGGCTCGCCAACCTTTACCGAGAGGTGCGCGGCGATGACCTCGTCACTGACGCCCGACTGGTTCTCAATGCGAACGAAGTCGACCTGCCGCGGCCCCGCTCCCGGCTGGCTTCGCGCGGCCACATGCTGCCGGTAATCCGGCTCGGCGAGTGCGTAGCGGTTCAGCTTGTCCGCTGCGCCCCTCGCGGCCTGCTCGCCGAGCGGAATCGCTTCGCGGATCCGGCCGAAGCTGCCGGCGCCGATGTCGCCCAACTGGACCGAGATCTGGACGTCGTCCTCCGCCAGCGTCCTGAGCTGCTGGCGCGAATTGATGACGAAGAGGAAATTCACCATCTGTGCCGCGACGTCGAGGCCGGACTCGATCTCGTCGCGCGTCAACATCTCCGTGCCGAGTTCCGACACGATCACCACGTCGGCCCCCAGCTCGCGCGCCACGCTGATCGGGATGTTGTTCGCGATACCGCCATCGACGAGCAGGCGCCCATCCATCTCGACCGGATAGAAGGCGCCGGGCACCGCCATGCTCGCGCGCAGCGCACGCGGAAGACTGCCCGACTTCAGCACTACCTGATCCCCGGTCTCGAGGTCGGCCGCCACCGCGCGGAAGGGGATGGGCAGCTTGTCGAAGTCGCCGACGGCGGAAACACCCTGGGTCAGGCGGTTCAATTCCAGGTCGAACTTCTGCCCCTGCACCACGGCCAGCGGCAACTTGATCTTGCCGTCGCTGAAGCCCGGCTTGGCCTTGAACACATACAGGGCATCGTCCGCCTTGCGCCGGAAGGAGCGATCGGCCCGATCCGGCGCATCCTCGAACACATCGACCCAGTCGATCTCCCGGATCGCGCGCTCGATGTCGTCCGGGCGCATGCCCGACGCGTACAGCCCGCCGACGATCGAGCCCATGCTGGTGCCGACCACGACGTCGATCGGGATCCGCATCTCTTCGAGCACCTTGAGCACGCCGACGTGCGCGGCCCCCTTGGCGCCGCCGCCAGCGAGCACCAGCCCGATCTTCGGCCTGGCCGGCTCGGCAGAGACTCGCTCCCCGGCGCGCGCGACCGCCATCGAAGAACCCAGCACGATGACCACTGCAAAGCTCAGGATCGAGGTTCCCGCCCACCATGTCCTTCCCGGCCGCATTCCCATCACTCCCCCTTCGATTCAATCGATTGCAGGGCGCGGCGAAGCCGCACCCGATGCGCGCCCGCTTACTGGCCGGGCAAGCCGACACGGATCAGGCGGGAGAAATCCTCCGCATCGCCTGCCGCCCGTGCGCGCGGATTTATATACCCCAGGCGTTGCAGTTCGGCGAATGGCACCCCCGGCGCCAGCATGCCCACGCCATGCAGATACTCCGGCAGGTAACCGCTGGCGAAAACCTTCCACGACAGCGGAACATGGCCCGGATTGATGCGCGCGTTCATCCAGATGCCGGTCGTGCAGTTGTCGATCAGGGTGTTGTAGAACTCGGGCTTCGCCTGGAGGTCGTTGATGCGCTGCATGTACTGCAGGAACACCCGCCGCCCATTCTCGAGCGGGCCGTGCAGGCGATAAACGTACACATCCTCCGGCGGGTCCTTGCGGTAGCTGGTACGCAGGCGGACCACGTCACGCTCGTCGGCCACGACGTAATGGAGCTCGTACTGCTTGAAGAAGCCGCGCGTGGTGGAGTAGGTCTCGCCTCGTTCCTTGCGCGTCTCGATCGAGATGGCGAGCTGTTCACCACCTTCGAAACCGAAGCTCAGGATCGTGTGCGCAATGGCCGGCCCCATCCAGTACACCGCGATCAGGTCCACCGAGCGCAGCTTGCCGAGGTCGTAGGTCCGGTCGTAATAATGCGGCGTGTAGTCGGTCTCGCTGCGGTAGGCGAAATTGCGCACGTTGCGCACGGTAACCAGATCGCCATTGATCTCGGCATGTGCGAGCCGGGCGACGTCAGGCTGCCAGTCGCGATCGTTGGCGGGCTCGATGCCGCTCCACCATCCGAGCAGCACGGCGAACAGCAGGGCAAAGCCGGTCACGGCCGCCCTTGCCCGGCGCCGCGCGCCCACGGCAAGGGCGGTGAGCAGCCCGCAGAGAAGGAACGCTCCGGCCAGCACGGCGCTAGCCAGGGCGTTGGTGGTACTCGAATACAACAAGGCCAAGGCACCCCAGGCCGTTACACCCGACACCAGCAATACGAGCAGGACGCGCCCCGCAATGCAAAGAGCTCTCCGCGGCATCTGCGCGCCCCTATCGACCGCCGATCACTCCGGCTTGAACTTGGTCAGCTTCTGGCCTTTGAGCGAGTAGCCGCCCATCAGGCCTTCCTTGCCGAAGATGAAGGCCACGACCGACGACTTGGCCTTGAGCGTATCGACCGATGCGCCCACGCTCTCGTCGATCAGCGTTACACCCGCGTCGATCCCGGCATCCCAGCCCTTGCCGGTGCGGAAGTCGTTCAAGGCCGCCTCGGTCAGGAAAATGAACAGGTAGTTCGCCTGCTGGACGCCGGCCTGGAAGCCCACCGATGCGGCCGCCAGGCGGTAGTAATCGACCGTCTTCCCACCGATTCGCAGGGCGCCGTCGCCCCACTGGCCGCCGACCACGAGGCCGACCTTCTTGACCTCGGGAATCACCAGCACCCCCTTCGCCGCGGCCAGATACTCGTCGGCCCCCTTCACCGTCCTGCGAAACTCGGACAGCGCTGCATCGGCATGGGCATCGATCTCGCGAGCGGAATCGGCGTGAGCCGCGCCGACCGCCAGGAAGGCCAGCAGCGTCATGGCGAGCCGGATCAGCTTGCCGGCTGCGGGAATGGTCGTCGGAATGGTTCTCGCGTACATGGATTGAGCTCCTTCAGGTAATCGGTTGGTTTGGCGCGGCATCAGGCCGCTGAAAAATGGAACAGGCGCCCATCACTTCGGAAACAGGAAGGTCACGGCAAAGCGGAAGCCCCAGCCGTCCGGGCCGCCATCCGGGCTGTCTGCCCAGTAGCGCGCGCCCGCCTGCAGCGTCAGCGGCTGCCCGCCGACGCGCAGCATCTGCGTCGCCATCAGGTTGACCGGCACCGACCAGGTCTCGGTCTTCCAGTCGTAGGTCGACTCGGTGTTGATCATGAAGGTGGTGGAGGTGCGCGTCGTGTAGCCGAAGAAAGGCTGAATCAGGCTCGCGCTGATGTCGTCCCGATCATCCTCACCCGCCACCGACCAAAGGTGGTTGCCGAGCACGCCGTAGGTCCAGCCGTTCGCCTGCTTGACCACGACCGCGGTCGGCCCGAGCGCCCATTTCTCGCCTCCGAGCACCTTGTCACTCGCGGTCGGCAACAGGAGCGCCGGGCCGACGCCCCAGATCCAGCCGCCCGCGGTCGGCGCCTTGGGTGAAAAGAAAAGGTTCTGCTGCACGTCGCCCAAACCGGACTCATCGAGTGTGCCGCCAGCGGCGAAGTCCTCCTGATCGATCAGCGGCACGATGGTGCGCGAAATCAGGTTCCAGTCCTCGTTGAGATCGAAGGGAACCACCGGCCGGAGATTGAGCACCCACTTCTTGCCGTCTCCCGTCGCGCCGTAGCCCTCGTCGTAGTTGAGCTGCAGAGGAAAGCTGATCATGGCGGAAATCGGGTTTTGCGCTTTCATGGCCAGTTCGGCATCAGAGTCCGCGCTGGCAGCCGGGCTCATCGCCAGGCCAAGCACCGCCAGCAGGGTCGGCAGCACCGCACGCGCGGCGCCTGCGTACGCCTTGCATTCGTTCATGCACATGATTCCTGAATCTTCAACATTCAGTGGATCAGTCCGGGACGGCACCCGTGTGGGCGCACCGTCCCGGACTCACACCTGCACACCTACTTCGCCGGCGCCTGCTCGGGTGGCTGCACCGGCATGTAGACCGGCCCCGAAGGCCCGTAGGCCTGCATGTAGTAGGACTCGCCGCAACGGTAGTAGGTGACGCCATTGACCGAGCTCACGTCGGGCGCACATGGCAGCCCGGCCGCCGCCACCGGGGCGGGCGCAGGCGCCGGAGCGGGCGCAGGCGCAGGCGCGGGGGCGGAGCTTGCCGGCGGCGGGGGCGCACTGGAGGTCGACGTGCTGCTGTGCGCTGCGTCCGTCACCACCGCGCCAACGACAGCGCCCCCGATGAAGCCGACGGCGGCCGACCCGGCATCCCAGTCGTCATCGTCGTTGTCGTAGTAGTAGCCCGGCGGCGGGGGCGGATAGTAGCCGGCTGCCGGCGGACGGTAGCCCGGCGGATAGGCGGCGGCCGGATATGCGGGTCGTGCCTGCTGCCGCGCCGTCGCGCCGGCCTGGCGCGTCTCGACGTTCTCGTTCGACGCCTGCTGGCGTTGCGCCTGGTTCGCCGAACTGGTCGACTGGCGCTGCTGCTGGTTTTCCGCCGCCGCACTCTGGCGCTGCGCCTGGTTCGCCGAACTCGTGCCCGAGGCCGCACTTTGGCGCGCGGCCTGGTTGGCCGAACTGGTGCTCGAGGCCGCGCTCTGGCGCGAAGCCTGATTGGCCGAGGTCGTGCCGGCCGGTCGTGCCTGGCGAGGCTGTGTGGACACCGTGGCCGTCGCCGAACGGCTTCCGGCGAAGCTGCCTGCCGATGCAGTTCCCTGACGCGAAAAGCTCTTGCTCGCCTGCGGCGCGCCGGCAGTCCGGGCGGATGCACCGGCCGCCCTGGTCTCGCGGGCTTGCACGTCCTGCACCACGAACATGCCCGAGACGAGGAGCGCAAGCACCGCCATCGACATCACGCGCGCCTGTTTGCCTGCTTTCATGGCTTGACTCCTTCTGTGACGGCACCTTCCGCGGACTCGGCGGCGTCAGGCGGCGCGACGAGCTGGACGGCGAAGATGATCTGCCGCGCATCCGCACTCGGCTTGAATTCAAAGCGGTCTGCGGCGAAGCTCGGCGCCAGATCCCACTTGGAGAAATCGGCCCGGAACTGCGGATGTCCCTCCGACGCCGGATAGGTCATCACGATGCGCAGGGGCGTGGGCTGCTCGCCGTCGGCGATCCACACCTGGAAATCGGCCTGCGCGGTGCGGGCCGCAATGTGGTGGGCCGGTTTGCCGAGAATGTCGGTCAGGCCCACATAGTCGATGCTGCGAACCCGGCGCTGCAGTTCGCCGGCAAAATCCGTCAACAGCAAGGGCGCGAGCGGCATGCGCATCTGCAGGTCGCGGACGAAATACCTGACCGAGGCATCGATGTCGCCCGGCTGCGGCGCCTGCGCGAACACGCTCGTCGCGCCGTCCAGCACCGTGATCGACTTGCCGTCGAACAGGATCAGATCCTGGCTGCCATCACCCGCCGACTCCGCGATGCGGACCTTGTCCGGGCGCTGAACCTCGAGCTCGCGGATTTCACCGAACTCGATCTTTTGCCCATTGTCCTGAACGACGTCGTACGCGACGTTCAGCGAGACGCTGAAGCGCTCGGCAGCGCCGAGCGTCCTGGCCATCTCGAGCAGGCGATCGCGTGCGAACTGCTGCCCGACGCTCTCGGCAACCATCACGCCGCCCGGCTCCTGGCCGGAAGGCGCCCCCTGCGCATGCACGGCGCCCGCTGCAAACAGCGACGCCGCCAACACCAAACTGGATCGCAACATCACGCGTCCTCGAATTGAAAACCGACACTGGGGAAAAGGGCACCTGCGCCGCACGAACCAAGCTCGAACGGCACGGGGCGCCCGCTCGCCCCGCCTGCCTCACTTGCCCGCCAGCATGCGCGCCTTGAAGCGCTCGGCGTAGAAGGTGAAGTTGCTCTTGATCGTGTCCCACGACAGGGCGTCACCTTCAGGCGCCTTGGGGGCCTTGTCGATGAGCACGCCCAGGCGCTCGCCGCTGACCGCGTCGAGCATCTCGACCTCGAGTGCGGCCTCGTTCATGGACACCCGTGCGCCCGTCGCACTGGCGACCGCATGCACGACGAAGCCCACCGGCGTGTAGCTCAGCAGGCCGCGCTTGGGCTCGCTCAGCTTCACGTTGGTGATCGCCGAACGGAGGTAGATCACGCCCGGACCGCCCTGACTCAACACCGGGATCTCGGGCTCGAGCGTCCTGACCAGAGCCTCGTGAAAACTGTCGGCCAGCACCTTCATCTCGTTCGGATCGATCCCCTGATAGGGTGAATCCGGGCTGATGAAGATCTGCACGGGCGCCATCATCACCCTGGTATAGGCCGAACGGTCGAGACCCGGCTTTGTCCAGATCATCGCTCCCGGCCGATCGGCGTCCTTGACCAGCTCGGGCATGTTGTCGATGAATCGGGTGTCGGCAGCAAACGCCTGCTGCGCCGACACGAAAAGAAGCCCTGCAATGAAAAGTGCGCGCTTGGCGAACATGCTGCCTCCTGAAGTTGTGGAATCGGACACCGCGGGGGCTCTGGAGCGCCGAGGCCCCACCCGCGGCAATGCTCGCTGCCACTCTACGGACCGGCCCACCCGCATGCCATTAGACCTTGGTCCTAGCGCAGGGCGCGCGGGGTGCCGGCGTCGCCGGCGCTGACCCAGGCGATGGCGTCCATCAGCGCCTGGTCATCGACCGGCTTGCGCAGGAAGAAACTGGCGCCCAGCTCGCGGGCGCGCTCTCGGACCTGGTTGTCGTCGAGTGCCGACACGGCGACGACCGGCAGGTCGCGCCCCAACTCGCGCATCCGGATCTGCGTCTGCAGCCCGGAGAGCCTGGGCATCGTCATGTCGAGCAGAAGACAGCCCACCGCATCGGGCGCCAGCTCGGCGAGGAACTGCTCGCCCTGGGCATAGGCCTTGACCTGATATCCGCTGGCGCACAGCAGCCTGGACAGTGCCTTGCGGACGGATTCGTCATCGTCGACGACATACACGCAGAACGCAGACGCCATGACAGTCCCTGGGCAGCGGTTGACGGAGTGTCTCGACGGTATTGGCAGAGGCGAAACCGCGCCATTGGACCTTGGTCCTATCCCCAGCGTGGGCAAGATCGCTCGACACGGCCTGGCCAGGCCACAGGCCTGGGCTGGGTCAAGCCCGCGGGCGAGGCGCCCTTTCGCAACGGCCGCCCGAATTCAGGCAGGCACGGCGCGCGCAGCGCGGACCCGTGCGAGCGCCGAAGAGACACTCGCCCGATCCGCTCGAGGCCAGCTCGCACAGATGCACGAGCTCGGCCACCGACCGCACGGCCATGGTCTTCATCATATTGGCGCGATGGACCTTGACGGTCTTGATCGAGATCCCCAGGTCATCGGCGATCTGCTTGTTGAGGCGGCCGTCGATGACGAGCTTGAGCACCTCGCGCTCCCTGCCCGAGAGCGCCGCGAGACGGTCGGCGATCTCGTCGACCTGCTGGTCCCTGGATTGCAGCACGGCGTGGCGTGCAAGCGCCTCGCGCAGGGTGTCGACCAGCACGGACTCGTCTACCGGCTTTTGCAGAAAATCGACCGCGCCGTTCTTCATTGCCCGGATGCCGGTGGGCAGATCGCCATGTGCCGTGAGGTACACGACCGGCAAGGCGATGCCGCGCGCCAGCAGTTCGCCGTGCAGGTCCGGCCCCGTCACGACGGGCATCTGCACGTCGAGCAGCATGCATCCATGCTCGATGATGGGCAGGCGTTGCAGGAATTCGGGCGCCGAACCGAAAGCCTCGACCTTGAAACCGGCCGCACGCAAGAGCCGCACAAGGCCTCGGCGCAGGCTGTCGTCGTCATCGACGACGAAGATCGTGGGCTCACCGGCGATCACCGGCGCGTCGGAGTCGGGCCGCAACATCTGCAAAGTTCCTGACACAAGGCAAGGCTGCATCTTAGCCGGAGAATGCGGGGCGACCCGATCGATCAGCGCGCGAGCGCGGGCAAGGTGAAGCTGAAGGTCGCCCCCGGCCCCGCGTTGTTCTCGCCCCAGATCCGTCCGCCCTGCGCCTCGACGATCGACCGGCAGATCGCAAGCCCCATGCCGATGCCCGTCGTCTTGGTCGTCCAGAAGGGCTGGAACACTTTTCCGGGATCCAGGACTTCGAGACCATGGCCGACGTCCGTTACGGAAAACTTTACCCCCCTGGCTTCGTCTCGCGTCACCGTCAGGCTCAGCAGGCGGCCGCCGGGCGGAAGCTCGTGCATGGCCTCGATGCCGTTCATGATCAGGTTGATGAGGACCTGCTGGATCTGCGCCCGATCGACCTCGATGCAGCCCTCGGCAAGCAGATCGAGCTCGAACCGCACATCGTTCATGACCAGTTCGCTATGCATCAGGCCCATGACGTCCCGCACCAGTTGCGCGATCTCCACGCGCTGGCGCTCGGTGGGCCGGCGGCGCAGCATCGCACGCAGGGATTCGATGACCTGAGCGGCACGCTTGTCGTCGGCCACGATGTCCTCGAGGATCGCCTCGCCTTCCTCGGTGGGCAAGGCACCGGCCCGGAGCATTCGCAGCCCGGCCTGCGCATTGCTGAGGATGGCGGTGAGCGGCTGGCTCAGTTCGTGCGCCAGCGATGAAGTCATCACCGCGATCTGCGCGACGCGATCGGCGTGCCAGCGTTGCGCACGCAGGCTCTCGAGCTCGAGCTCGTCACGGCGACGAAGCGTGATGTCCTGCAGCGTGCCGAAAACACGCGGGCCGGACGCCGGGCCGCCCGCGACCCGCTCGAAATGGTTCTCGACGAAACGCTCTTCCCCACCTGCGCCCAGAATGCGGTGGTGGATGCGCTGGCGGGCGGGGGTCGCCGACAGGCAGGCGTCGACGGCCTGAGCCAGCGCCCCCCTGTCGTCTTCCGGCACCCTGTCCATGAAGGCCTTGAACGATCCGGCTCTGGAGCCCAGGATCAGCTCGGTCTGCGGCGAGGTCCACACCGCATCGGTCTGCACGTCCCACTCCCAACTGCCGAGCCCCGCGATGCGCTGCGCCTCGCGCAGGCCTTCTTCGCTGCGCCGCAGGGCATCGAAGACGCTTTTGCGCGCAAGCGCACTCACAAAAACGCCCCCCAATACCTGAATGCGCTCGACGAGCACCGGCGTCCAACGCATCTCGGCGGTGTTGCTGACCAAGGCCATCACGTGACGCACCTCATCGCCGACAACGTAGGGAATGTAAAGGCCCGAGCGCGTCCCCTTCATCTCGAGAAAACGGCGATCGATCTCGGCCTCGACGGGAATGTCATCCCAGCGGTTGAAGAAATACAGGCGACGCTGGATTACAACCTTGTCGTACACCCAGGGGCAGAGGCGGTCATAGGGCAAGACATGCTTTTCAGCCGGAACGATCCCTTCCGCATGGTTCAGGTGGGTCAGACGGAGATGCCCGGGCGTCTCCACCGTGGCGAAGAAGCCGGCCTGATCGGCGCCGGTGAAATCGAGCATGTCCTTCAGGGCCCGCTCGATCTCCAGGTCGATCTGATCGGACCAGGCACCGGCGAATCGCGCGCAGGCATCGGCGATCACCCGCTCGAAGCGCAGCGAATCGGCCTGCTTGTGCTCGAGGGCCTGATGCCGCAGCGCACCGGCAAGCGTTTCCCCGAGCAGGCGCAGGCGGGCGATCGTCTCATCGGTCCAGCCCGGATCGTCACGACAGCACCCCAGCCCCAGCACGAACTCCACCGCGTCCGCATGCGAGACGGGAACGAAGAGCGCGGACCGCAGCTGCCATCCGCTCAGCCCGGCACGATCGAGCGCTGCCGCGGGCGGCAGGCGATCGATCGACGGAATGCTCACCACCCGGCCGCAGACAACGACCTCGTCGAAGAGCCAGGGGAAGATCTCCGCCGCATCCGGCCCGCTCGCGGGCAGGTTCGCCCCAATGCTCTCAACTTTAGCTTATAGCCCTTGTGAACCCTATGGGAAACGGGTAAAATGGCGTTCGTTAAGTCATTGATAAATAGACAATATGAACTCGAATACTCGACCACGAGTCGCTGCTGTCCGAGTTCGCTGACTTTCTGCTCGACCCCGCGCTGGCCGAGCAGGTACGTCTTCGGCCTGGGGCCTTCACCCGCGATCGCAAGCTCACCCTGCCGCGCCTGGCGGCCATGATGATCTCGGGCATGTGCGCGAGCGTTCAAGCCGAACTCGACGCCTTTTTCGGTCGCCTGCATGCGGTGCCCGGGCGGATCCGCGAGGTCAGCGCACAGGCCTTCAGCAAGGCCCGCCAGGGGTTTTCGGGCCGGCTGTTCGAATTGGCCAGTGCGCACCTGCTGCACCTGGCGCGCCCGCACATAGAGGCGGCACGCTGGAATGGCCGCCGCGTGGTGGCGGCTGATGCGTCGCGCCTGCGTGTGTCGACACGCAAGACGGCCGCACTGACGGCGGACCACTACGCGTTTGCCTTGTTTCTGCCGGGCACCGAACTCACGCTGCACGCCAGTCTGCATCCGGCCGACGGCTCGGAGCGGCAGATGCTGTTCGAGGCGCTCGACGCACTCGATCCGGCGCAGGATCTGCTCGTGCTCGACCGAGGTTACGTCGGCAACACCATGGCAGCGACGCTGGCGCAACACGGCATGGCCTTCTGTCTGCGCGTCGATGCCAGCGGCTGGCGTTGCGTCGCCGACTTCCGACGCTCGAACGAGGCCGAGCGCGTGGTCACACTGTCGCCGCCCACCGCACGCGATGCCAGCACGTTCGATCTGGCCCGCACCGCCACCACCGTGCGCCTGATCCGCAACATCGCTCCGAACGGCCAGATCCGCGTCCTGATGACCAACCTGCTCGATGCCCAGTCGTATCCGGCCGCGCAGTTCAGCGCGCTCTATCACCAGCGCTGGCGCGTCGAGGAGGCCTTCAAGCGCATCAAGCATCGTCTGCGCCTCGAGGCCACGACGGGGTTGAACTACCTCGCCCTGCAGCAGGACTTCGCCGCCAAGATTCTGGCCGACAACCTGTGCGCACTGCTCAGCGGCAGCGGCACCGACGACGCCATCCAGACCGGCTCCCGCCCGAATCGCACCTACGCATTCGGCGCACTCAAGCCCATCCTCGCCGGGTGCCTGCTCGGCATCGCTCAGGCATGGGCGGCATTGCCCGATACCCTGGCCGCCATGGGCCGCAGTCGATGCCGCATCCAGCCAGGCAGAAGCTACCCACGACCGCCCCGAAGCAAGCCACATTTGCATATGTCCTATAAGGGAGCGTTAAGTTGAGAGCATTGAGGTTCGCCCCACCCCTGTGCACGCAGTCGCGGACGAGCACGCGGCGGTCCGCGTGCGCCACGGCGCACAGGATGCCCCGATCCGCGTCGAAGAACTCGGCGATGCGCTGCAAGGCATTGCGGACCTGCTCGTCGACCTGGGTGCCGCGGGCACGCACGAGGCTGGAGGACAAGGCCGACGCCAGCGCAAGAAAGCTGAGATCGTCCACGGCGGCGGCAGTCGCACGCCCTTGCTCCTCGGCGCGCAGATTGCCGCCCTCCTTGTCCGGCGAGCCGGCTCCCGTCCCGTTCAACATCGATGCCAAGACCCCGTAAGAAAGCGACCCGATTGACGAGCCCGCCGGACGCAGGGGCGCGCGCCGGGCCGGAGCCGGACTAAGCCCAAGGTCCAATGCCCTCCATGTCCCGCTGCGCGTAAGGTGCGAGCAATCCGATTCGCGGGCCTATCGATGCGCACGCCGGGCGCCGCGCTGCGGGCTCGATGCGCTCGGATCACCGCAAGACCCGCTTTTATCACAAGCAGATGGCCATCTGTGCAGGAGTCCGATGTGGCAGACGACGACAAGCGACCAACGGACGGCGAACCGGCCTCGGGCCGCAAGACGCCGCCATCCCACCCGTCCCTGACCGGAAAGCTCAAGGGCGTGTTCTCGGGTGCAGGCCCCGGACGCCCCCAGGCCAGCGAAACCAAGGCGGCCAAGGCGCTCGCGCACGAGCTCAAGTCGTCCAACGAGCTCGCCGAAGACCGCACCCTCCTCGCCATCAAGCGCACGGTGATGGGCGCCGATCGCACGCTGATGGCCTGGCTGCGCACCGCATTGTCGATGATCAGCTTCGGCTTCACCATCTACAAGGTGCTCGAGGGGCTCAAGGGCGGCGACGTCAATTTGGTCCCCCAGCAATATGAACCGCGCACCGTTGGCCTCTTCCTCGTCGGGCTCGGCACGCTGGCGATGGTCATGGGCACCGTCGAGTACTGGTTTTCAATCAAGGGCATGCGGCCGGTCGCGGCGGTCGCCATCTGGAAGCGCCCCTCCTTCGTCATGGCGCTCATCATCTCCCTCGTGGGCCTGGGGGTGTTCGTGAGCATCATCGCGAACCTGCTCTGAGAACTGGCATGGAAGCCGCCAAGCTCCTCGAAACGGGCCTCGCGGCGCTGCTGCTCGCGGCCGCCTTCCTCGTCGGCGAGCGCACCCGCATTCTCGGCCGGCTGCTCGGGCCGCGCAGCTTCACCTCGTTCGGCGGCGGAATGGCGGCCGCCTACGTGTTCCTCCACGTCATGCCGGAACTGCACGGCGCGCGCCATGCGTTCACGGAAGCGGCCGCCAGGGCGCTGCCCTACGAAGGCAAGGCGATCTACTACCTGGCCCTGGCCGGATTCCTGAGCTTCTACGGCATCCGGCACTTCCATACGCGCCAGTCGAGCGCGCGCGAGGGCAAGCCGGATCGCCTGGACTTCCAGGTCCAGATCGGCGGCTTCGCCGCCTACGCCTGGCTGATGGGCTATCTGCTGCTGCGCGGGCTCGAGGCGCATCACGCCGCCATCGAACTGTACGCGGTCGCCATGAGCTTTCACTGTCTCGCAATCAACCGCGAACTCAGTAATGAATACGGCAACGACTATCGCGGCAGCGGTCGCTTCGTCCTCGCCGGCATGGCGCTCGCCGGCTGGGCAAGCGCGGCGCTGCTCGACCTGCCGGCGAGCCTGATCCCGCTGCTGCTCGCCTTCCTGTCGGGCGCAGTGATCATGAACAGCCTGATCCTGGAACTGCCGACGGAGAAGGACGGCCGGTTCTGGCCCTTCCTGTCGGGCGGTCTCCTCTACGGCCTCATCCTGCTGCCCCTGGGCTGACGGCAAGGACACCTCAATGGAGAACACCCGAAATGGATGACATCTGGATTCGCATCCTCGACAACATGGGCGATCGCGTCAGCGGTCCGCTGAAGTTCCGCCTGCTGCTGCAACCGCTCATGGCGGCGTTCTTCGCCATCAAGGCCGGGCTGCTCGACGCACGGACCGGCAAACCGCCCTACTTCTGGGCGCTGGCAACCCATCCGGAGCACCGGATCGACATGCTGAAGCATGGCTGGAAGGACGTCAGCAAGGTCTTCCTCCTCGCCGTCGTGCTCGATGTCGCCTACCAGATCATCGTGCTGCGCTTCGTGTATCCGGGCGAAGTGATCCTCGTGGCGTTCACGCTGGCGATCCTGCCCTACCTGCTTCTGCGCGGGCTGGTCACCCGCATTGCCAGGAGGCGCTGATCGCGAGCCGGTGACTTGTGGCTTGGCGGCTTACAATGGCGGGCCTTGCTTCAATCGCCGGTTCGACAGATGAAGATCGCCACCTGGAACGTCAACTCGCTCAAGGTCCGCCTGCCCCAGGTCCTCGACTGGCTCGCCGCCAACCAGCCCGACGCGCTGTGCCTGCAGGAGCTCAAGCTCGAGGACAAGGCCTTCCCGCTCGCCGAGCTCGAAGCCGCCGGCTACCACGCCGTCTTCATCGGCCAGAAGACCTACAACGGCGTCGCCATCCTGAGCCCGCAGCCGATCGCCGAGGCCAGCGTGGTGCGCAACATCCCCGGCTTCGAGGACGAGCAGAAGCGCATCATCGCCGCCACCATCGCGGGCGTGCGTGTGGTGTGCGGCTACTTCCCCAACGGCCAGGCGGTGGGTTCGGACAAGTTCGAGTACAAGCTGCGCTGGCTCGCGGCGCTGACCGACTGGCTGCGCGAGGAGCTGAAGACGCACGAACGCCTGGTGCTGGCCGGCGACTTCAACATCGCACCGGAAGACCGCGACGCCCACCCCGACTGGAAGGACGAGATCCACGTGTCGGCGCCCGAGCGCGCCGCCTTCCGCGCGCTGCAGGACCTCGGCCTGATCGACGCCTTCCGCCTCTTCGAGCAGCCCGAGCGCGCGTTCTCGTGGTGGGACTACCGGATGATGGCCTTCCGGCGCAACTTCGGCCTGCGCATCGACCACCTGCTGGTGTCGCCGGCGCTGCGCACGGCATGCCGCAGCTGCGTGGTCGACAAGGAACCGCGCCGGCTGGAGCGTCCGTCGGACCACGCGCCGGTGGTGCTGGAACTGGCCTGAAGCGATGAGCGCCAGCACCTCCCCGACCGACGCCGGGCGCCTCGAAGCCCGCTACCCGGTGCTGGCCGAGCTGTCGGCACCGGCGCGCACCCGCCTGCTGCAAAGCGCGCACTGGATGCACGTGCCCGCGGGCGCGATGCTGTTCGACGACCACCAGGCCTGCGAGGGCTTTCCCTTCGTGGTCGAGGGCTCGGTGCGGGTGAGCAAGTGCGCGCCGAGCGGGCGCGAGCTGCCGCTCTACCGCGTCGGCCCGGGCGAGACCTGCATCATCTCCTCGTCCTGCCTGCTCGGCCACGAGGACTACAACGCGCGCGGCGTCACCGAGTCCGACACCCTGCTGATGCTGCTGCCGAAGGCGGTGTTCGACGAGCTGATGGGCGAACGCCCCTTCCGCGACTTCGTCTTCCACCTGTTTGCCGAGCGCATCGCCGACCTGATGCAGTTGATTGAGGAGGTCGCCTTCCGCAAGCTCGACCAGCGCCTGGCGGCGCTGCTGCTCGGCAAGGGCCGGGTGCTGCACGTCACCCACCAGCAGCTCGCCGACGAGCTCGGCAGCGTGCGCGAGATCGTCAGCCGGCTGCTCAAGAGCTTCGCCGAGCAGGGCCTGGTGAAGCTCGCGCGCGAGCAGGTCGAGATCATCGACCCGGCGGGGCTGCGCCGCATGGCCGCCGAAGGCCGGGGCGCGGCCTGAGCCCCCCCTTCCGGGATCCCGCTCCCGGGCGGACCGGCGTAGCATCCCGGATCGGGTACGGGCTGTGTAACCTCGGTTACAGACCGCAGCCGGCCGGGCGTGGTCCAATCCGGCCACTCACCTCATCCGATCCAAGGAGAACACACATGAAAACGAACGTTGGTGGCGCCGACAAGATCCTTCGCATCGTGGCCGGTATCGCGCTGCTCGCCTGGGCGGTGTTCGGCGGCCCGGTGTGGGCCTGGATCGGCATCGTCCCGCTCGCCACCGGCCTGCTCGGCTGGTGCCCCGCCTATACGATGCTGGGCATGAACACCTGCCCGCTCGGCAAGAAGTAAGCACGCCCCACCCCACGAAAAAGCCGGCGCACCGCCGGCTTTTTCACGCGCCTCTCGACTTGGCGCCTCACCCCTCTCGCCCCGCGCACGCATTCGCGATCGCGACGTACTGCTCCACCGACAGCTTCTCGCCACGCAGCCCGGGGTCGATCCCGAGCGCCTGCAGCCCGGCGTCGTCGATGAACTCGCGCAAGGTGTTGCGCAGGGTCTTGCGGCGCTGGCCGAAGGCGGCGGCGACGATGCGCCCGAGCAAGGCCTCGTCGCGCGCGCCGAGCTGCTCCGCCGGCAGCGGCGCCATGCGCACGATGCTGGACATCACCTTGGGCGCCGGACGGAAGGCGCCCGGCGGCACGTCGAACAGCCGCCCCATGCGGAAGCGGTACTGCAGCATCACCGACAGCCGTCCGTACTCCTCGGTGCCGGGCTCGGCCACCATGCGCATCACCACCTCCTTCTGCAGCATGAAGGTCATGTCCTTGACCTGGTCGGCAAAGCCGGCGAGGTGGAACAGGATGGGGGTGGAGATGTTGTAGGGCAGGTTGCCGACGATGCGCAGCCTGGGCCCGACGCCCCCCTCCTCGCCGGCGCAAAGGCTGCCGAAGTCGAACTTCAGCGCGTCGCCCTCGTGCACCGTGAGCTGCGCCGGCGTGTAGCGCTCGTGCAGGCGGGCGATGAGGTCGCGGTCGATCTCGACCACGTGCAGGTGGCCGAGACGCTCGATCAGCGGGTCGGTCATCGCCCCCAGGCCGGGGCCGATCTCGACCATCAGCTCGCCCGGCTGCGGGCGGATGCCGTCGATGATCTTGCGGATGATGTTGGGGTCGGAGAGGAAGTTCTGGCCGAAGCGCTTGCGCGCGCGATGGCCGTCGGTGTCGAAGTCGTGCATGGATTTCCTTTCGCCGGGGCAGCCCGGCCTGGCTGCGCCGCGCTCAGGCGGCGGCGCGCGCCTGCGTCATCGCGATCGCGAGCTCGAGCGCGGCGAAGAGGCTGCCGGGATCGGCGCGGCCGCTGCCGGCGAGGTCGAGCGCGGTGCCGTGGTCTACGGAAGTGCGGATGATCGGCAGGCCGAGCGTGACGTTGACGCCGCCGCCGAAGCTGGCGTGCTTGAGCACCGGCAGGCCCTGGTCGTGGTACATCGCCAGCACCGCATCGCCCTGCGCCAGCGTGTGCGGCACGAACAGGGTGTCGGCGGGCAAGGGACCGACGAGCTGCATGCCCTCGGCGCGCAGGCGCTCGAGCACCGGGATGATGACGTCGATCTCCTCGCGCCCCATGTGGCCGCCCTCGCCCGCATGCGGGTTGAGGCCGGCGACCAGGATGCGCGGCGCGGCGAGGCCGAAGTGGCGGCGCAGGTCGGCGTGCAGGATGCGCAGGGTCTCTTCGAGCACCTGCGGCGTGATCGCCGCCGGCACCGCGGCGAGCGGCAGGTGGGTGGTCGCCAGCGCTACGCGCAGGCCGCCGCCCACCAGCATCATCACCACCCGCGGCGTGCCGGTGTGCTCGGCGAGGTATTCGGTGTGGCCGGTGAAGGGCATGGTCTCGTGGGCGCCGAGACCCTCGCAGATCACACCCTTGTGCACCGGCGCGGTGACCATGGCGGTGAACTCGCCCTGCAGGCAGCCGGCGATCGCGCGGTCGAGCAAGCGCAACACGTAGGCGCCGTTGGCCGGATCGAGCACGCCGGCCCGGGAAGGCGCAGCGAGCGGCAGATGCAGCACCTCGACCGCGCCCTCGGGCGCAGGCCGCGCGGCGTCGAATTCGACCACGCCCACAGCGCTGTCGAGCGCCGCGGCTCGCGCACGCATCAACCCGATGTCGGCGAGCACCACCGGGCGCAGCGGCCAGGCGCGCTCGGCCAGGCGCAGGCACAGCTCGGGGCCGACCCCCGCGGGCTCTCCGCTGGTGATGGCGACGAGCCTGCGCCCCGCTTCCGCGGCGACACTCATTCGCGCTCGATGCGGTAGTCGACGTAGGTGCTGTCGCGCAGCTGGCGCAACCAGTCCTCGTAGGCCTGCTCGGCCTTGCGTTCGCGCAGGGCCTGACGCGCGGCGGCGCGCTTGCGCTCGTCGGTGACGTCCTGCATGCGGCGCTCCACGAGCTGGATCAGATGCCAGCCGAAAGGCGAGCGCACCGGCGCGCTGACCTCGCCCGGCCGCAGCGCGTTCATCGCGCGCTCGAACTCGGGCACGGTGTCGCCCGGGTTGAGCCAGCCGAGATCGCCGCCGCGGGCGGCGGAGAGGTCGGCCGAACTCGCCTTGGCCAGCTCGGCGAAGTCGGCGCCATTGACCACGCGTTCGCGGATCGCCAGCAGGCGGGCCTCCGCGTCGGCGTCGGAGAGGACCTCGGAGGTCTTGATCAGGATGTGGCGCGCGCGCGTCTGCTCGAGCTTCTGCACCGCCGCCGCACCGCCGCCGCGCGCGTCGACCAGGCGCACGATGTGCAGGCCGGCGGCGCTGCGCAGCACCGGCGAAGTCTCGCCCGGGCGCATGCGGCGCACGGCGTCGGCGAACAGGGCCGGCAGGCGATCGAGCGGGCGCCAGCCCAGGCTGCCGCCCTGCAGGCCGTCGGGCGCGTCGGAGACCTCGGCGGCGACGCGGGCGAAGTCCTCGCCCGAGCGCAGCCGAGCCATCACCTGCTCGGCGCGCCTGGCCACCGCCTCGACCTGCTGCGGCGAGGCGCCCTCGGGCGTGCGCAGCAGGATGTGGGCGACGGCGAACTCCTGGCCGGAGAAGGCGTCCGGGTTGTTGGCGATGAAGTTGTCGATCTCGGCGTCGGTGACGACGATGCGGCTGTCGACCTCGCGTTCGCGCAGGCGGGTGAGCAGGATCTCGCTGCGGATCTCGTCGCGGAAGCGGCCCCACGTGACGCCATCCTTCTCCAGCGTGGCGCGCAACTGGTCGATCGAGAGCTTGTTGTTCGAGGCGATGCGCTCGATCGCGCGGTCGAGCGTGACGTCGTCCACGCGCAGCGAGGACTCGCGCGCGAGCTGGAGCTGGGCACGCTCGACGATCAGGCGCTCGAGCAGCTGGCGCTGCAGGACTTCCTCGGGGGGAAGCTGGGCGCCCTGGCGGGCGAGCTGGCGGCGGGTCTGCTCGATGCGCGCGCGCAGCTCGAGGCCGGTGATGACCTCGTTGTTGACGACCGCGACGATGCGGTCGACCTCGACCGCGCGCGGCGCGGAATGCACCGGCAGCGCGAGCGTGGTGGCCGCGAGGCCGATGGCGATTGCGACGCGGGAGCGGAAAAGGAGTCGTTTCATGTGTTTGGAGGTGGAAGCGCGGAACCGGCTTCAGTTGTTGCCGAACACGCGGTTGGCCGAGGAGTCGTTGATCTTGCCATAGCCGGGGACGCTGCGCTTGATCAGGCTGAGCGGATTCGAGCCGATCCCGGCGAGGTCGTTCAGTTCGAGCTGGATGAAGATGGCGTTGGTCACGTCGTCCTCGTCGATCGCGAAGCGATGCACCGCGGTGCGGAACACCCAGCAGCCGCCGTCGTACTCGATACCCGCGACCGCCTCGGTGATGCGGTCGTCCTTGAGCGAGTGGGTGACTCGACCGACGCCGTACCACTGGCGCGCGAGCGGCCACTGGCCGGAGACGTCGATGTCCTCGAGGCCGACGATGTCTTGATCGACACGCAGGTTGGGCGCGTAGCGGTAGCTCAGGTTGAGGGTGCGCGCGAAGCCGGGCTGGTAGCGCACGCTCGCGTTGAGGCGCTCGGTGCGGCTGGTCTCGGTGTTGTACTGGGCGTAGGAATCCACCGTCACCGTGCTGGTGATGCGTCCGCCGAGACCGGCGAGGATTTCGTTGCCGGTGCCGGCGCGGCGCAGTTCGTCCTCGTCGTACAGATAGACTTTCTGGTCGGAGAAGTAGTAGCGCTGGCCGATCAGCGCGCGCAGGCGCTCGACCCCGGTCTCCGCATCGATGAAGCGGGTGGTGAGCGCCGCGGTGAGGTCGTTGGCGTCGCCGATGCGGTCGCTGCCCGAGTAGCGGTTCTCGGCGAAGATCTGCGCGAAACCGACGTCGAAGCGGTTGGTGTCGAAGAGCGGGATGTCCGACTGCTCGCGGCTCGGCACGCGCAGGTAGAACAGCCGCGGCTCGAGCGTCTGCAGGTAGTCGCTGCCGAAATAGTTCGTCTCGCGCTCGAAGAACAGGCCGGAGTCGAGCGAGACGATCGGGACCGAGCGCGTGATCGATTCGGGCTTGCCGGAAGTCGCCGCGACCCGGTCGATGTCGTAGCTGGTGTAATGCACGCCCGCCTTGGGCGTGACGAACCAGGCCGCGCCCTGCATCGGCAACGACAGCTGCGGATAGGCGACGACGCGCGCGGCCTCGTCGCGATCCCTCTCGCGATGGGCGAAACGGACGAACTCGGTCTCGAGCAGGCCGGCCATGCCGCCGGCGAGGTCGGCGCGCACGGCGTCGAGGCGCAACTGCGGCAGGCGGCGGTAGGGCTCGACGTTGCGCACGTCCGGATCCGGGTTCAGCGTCTGGTAGCGCTGCGCCAGCGCGGAGGCGGTCCACCAGCCGCCCGCGTAGATCAGCCGCCCCTCGCGCAGCAGGTTGACCCGCGAGGCCACGCCGATGTTGGAGGACAGGTCCTCGAAGTAGCCGTCGTCGGACACCGCGTTGAGATCGAGCGTGCCGTAGAAGTTGGGGGCGAAGCGCTGCTGGTGCTGGATCGAGCCAAGCCTGCGCTCCTCGCCGGTCACCTTGTCGTTCGGCATCCACTCGAGGCGCGTGGTGCCCTGGGAGTCCTCGCCGAGATAGCGCAACTCGCCGCCGAACTGGACGCCGCGCCGGGTCATGATGCGCGGCGCCAGGGTCGCGTCGTAGTTGGGTGCGATATTCCAGTAGTACGGCTGGGTGAAGTCCACCCCGGTCTTGTTCGACGAGCCGAAGGTGGGCGGCAGCAGCCCCGACTGGCGCTGGCCGCTGAGCGGGAATTCGGCCCAGGGCATCCAGAAGATCGGCGTGTCCATGAACACGATCGAGCTGGCGTGGGCGGTGCCGACCTCGCGGTCGTAGTCGAGCTCGAGCTCGCGCGCCTTGATGTACCAGTCCGGGTCCTGCGGGCTGCAGGTGGTCCAGGTCGCGTTGGCGAGGCGGTACTGGTTCTCGCCCTCCAGGCGCAGCAGATCGGCCTGGCCGCTGCCGGCCACGGTGCGCGGGGCGTCGCCGGCGAGCGCGGGCGGACGCGCACGCGAGAGCTCGTAGGTCGGTGTCTCGAAGCTGCCGACACGGTCGCCCACCACCAGCGTGGCCTTCGGCCCGCGGATCGTGTCGCCACCGCGGCTCAGCACCACGTGCCCCTCGGCGAGCACCTCGTCGGTCGGCTCGCGATAGGTGACGCGGTCGGCGGTGAGCAGGGTGTCGTCGCGCTGCAGCTCGGCCTCGCCCTCGGCGACCAGCTCGATCCCGCGCTCGCCATGGATGCGCAGCGCGCTGACCGCGGTCTCGCCCGGGGCGAGCGCGGGTCGCTCGACGGCAGGGGCAGGCGCGGCGACCACCGGCGGCTTGGCGACGGCCGCGGGTGCCGGTGCGGGTGCCGGTGCGGGTGCCGGTGCGGGTGCCGGTGCGGGTGCGACGGCCGCGGGTGCGGAGACGGGCGCCGGGGTCGGAGCGGGCGCGGCCGGGAGTGGCGTGGCAGAGGCCGCCGCGGGGGAGGCCTGCACCGGCGTCGCGGGTCGCTCCGGCGTGGCCGGCGACGCCTGGCGCAGCAGCTCGGGCGCCACCCGAAGCGCGGGCATGGTTTGCGCGAATGCAGCGCCCGACAGGCCCAGCAGGAGCAGTGGAATCAGTCGAATGCGCGTATTCGGAAGCATGCGGATCAAGCCCTTGCCGTCGTTCGCGGTGCGCGACTGCCCACCCGAACCACCGTGTTGATAAACTCGCGGATTGTACACGAACCCCCGCGGAGATCCGGTTTGCATCGCCTCGAACAACTCCGGACCTGGCTCGCCAGTGTCCTGCCCGGCCAGTCCTTCGAACTCGCCCCGGCCTCGGCCGACGCCAGCTTCCGGCGCTACTTCCGCGCCACCTTCGCCGACGGCAGTCCCTCGCGCGTCGTCATGGACGCCCCGCCCGAGAAGGAGGACGTGCGCCCCTGGCTGCACGTCGCGGAGCTTTTCCGCGCCGCCGGCGCCCACGTGCCGGACGTGCTCGCGCACGATCTCGAGCAGGGCTTCCTGCTGCTCTCCGACCTCGGCTCGACGACCTACCTGCAAGCCCTGAAGACGCAGGACGATGCGCCGCAAGCCGTCCGAACCGCACATCACCTGTACGCCGACGCCCTCGGCGCGCTCGCCGCCATCCAGTGCGCCAGCCGCCCCGGCGTGCTGCCCGAGTACGACCGCGCCCTGCTGCTGCGCGAGCTGCAGCTCTTCCCCGAGTGGTACATCGCCCGCCACAAGGGCGTCGCGCTCACCGAGGCCGAGACGGCGATGCTGAACACGGCGTTCGAGCGCATCCTCGCGGTCAACCTCGCCGAGCCGCAGGTCTTCGTGCATCGCGACTACCACTCGCGCAACCTGATGCTGCTCGACCCCGCCGAAGGCCGCGGCGCCAACCCCGGGATCATCGACTTTCAGGACGCGGTCTACGGCCCGATCAGCTACGACCTGGTGTCGCTGTTCAAGGACGCCTACATCCGCTGGGACGAGGAGTTCATCCTCGACCTGCTGATCCGCTACTGGGAGACCGCGAAGAAGCTCGGCCTGCCGGTGCGGGCGGAGTTCTCCGACTTCCACCGCGACTTCGAGTGGATGGGCGTGCAGCGCCACATCAAGGTGCTCGGCATCTTCGCGCGCCTGTACCACCGCGACGGCAAGGACGGCTACCTCGCCGACATGCCGCTGGTCATGGATTACCTGCGCCGCGCATGCAAGCGCTGGCGCGACCTCGGCCCGCTGTTGAAGCTGCTCGACCGCCTCGAACCCGAGGAGACCCAGGTCGGCTACACCTTCTGAACGGCGCGCCGCGGCCCCAACGCGGCGCCAGCCTGCGCCTGCCCATGCTCCCTTCAGCCGAGACACCATGACCCGAGCGATGATCCTCGCCGCCGGTCGCGGCGAGCGCATGCGCCCGCTCACCGACCACACCCCGAAACCGCTGCTCGAGGCGGGCGGCAAGCCGCTGATCGTGTGGCACATCGAACGACTGCGCGCCGCCGGCTTCCGCGATCTCGTGATCAACCACGCCCACCTCGGCCACCGGCTCGAAGAAGCGCTCGGCGACGGCGCGGGTTTCGGCGTGCGTATCGCGTGGTCGCCGGAAGCCAGCGCGCTGGAAACCGCCGGCGGCATCCGCCACGCCCTGCCGCTGCTCGGTGACGCCCCCTTCGTCGTGGTCAATGGCGACGTGTTCTGTGACGCCGACTTCGCCGCCCTGCGCGTTGCCGCCGCGGACCTGCGCGCCGACGGCGCGCTCGCCCACCTGCTGCTGGTGGACAACCCCGCGCACCACCCCGAAGGTGACTTCCGCCTCGACCCGGACGGCCTGGTCCACGCCGACGGCCCGCCGCGGCTGACCTTCTCCGGCCTCGGCGCCTACCACCCCGCGCTGTTCACCGGCCTCGCCGACGACACCCCCGCCAAACTCGCCCCCCTGCTGCGCGCAGCGATGGCCGCACACAAGGTCACCGGCCGGCGCCACGGCGGACGCTGGATCGACGTCGGCACGCCGCAGCGCCTGGCCGAACTCGACCGCGAGCTCCAACACAAGAGGCCCTCTTGAACACCGATAAAGCCAAGCGCCTGATCGAGACCGTGCTCGATCAAGCCAGACGCATCCGCCCGGCCGTGGTCCCCGCCCTGGCCGTGCTCGTCCTCGCGCTCGCCTGGACGGCCGTCAGCCACCTCGTCGGCGAGGTGTCGTATGCCGAGGTCGAGGCGGCACTCGCCGCGACGCCGGACCGGGCGCTCGCCATCGCGCTCGGCTGCACCCTGCTCAGCTTCGTCGCCCTGATGGTGTACGACCTCGGCGCGCTCGACTTCATCGACCGCAAGGTCCCGCGCAACGTCGTCGCGCTGACCTCGTTCTGCGCCTACTCGGTGGGCAACACGGTCGGCTTCGGGCCGCTGACCGCCGGCGCGATCCGCTACCGCTTCTACACGCCCTACGGCCTGGAGCCCGACGAGGTCGCCCGCATCGTCGCCTTCGTCACCGCCGCCTTCGCGATCGGGCTGGCGGCGACGGCGGCCATCGGTCTGCTCGTCGCCGCCGATGAACTGGCCATGCTGTCGGTCGCGCCGTTCGTGCTGCAGCTGATCGGCGGCGGCATGCTGGCCGCCTTCGTGGCGCTCTGCCTGGCCGCTGGAGAGGGCAGGACGGTGAGCCTGTTCGGCTCTCCTGCACGCCTGCCCTCGTGGCGCCAGATGGTCCGCCAGCTGGTCGCGACCATCGTCGACATCGGCGCCTCGGCCACCGTGCTGTGGGTGCTGCTGCCCGCCGGCAGCATCGACCTGCCGGCCTTCGTCGCGATCTACACGGTCGCCGTCGGCCTCGGCGTGGTGAGCCACGTGCCGGCCGGCCTGGGGGTGTTCGAGACGGTGATCGTCGCCGCGCTGAACGGACGCCTGCCGATCGACCAGATCCTGAGCGCACTCATCCTCTACCGCGTGATCTACCACCTGGCGCCGCTGATCCTGGCGGTGCTGCTGATCACCGCGCTGGAGCTGCGCAAGGCGGCCCGGACGCCGCTGATGGCCGCGGCCCTGAAGGCCGGGCACCGCCTGGCGCCCCCCTTGATCGGCGCATTCACCCTGGTGCTCGGCGCAGTGCTGGTGTTCTCGGGGGTCACCCCGGCGAGCGAGGAGGCCCTGGACGTGCTGAGCGACGTGGTGCCGCTGCCGCTGCTCGAAGGCGCCCACTTCCTCGGCAGCGTGCTCGGCATGGCCTTGCTGATCATCGCGCGCGGGCTGGTGTACCGCCTCGACGGCGCCTGGTGGCTGGCCGTGATCGTCGTTCCGCTGTCGGCCATCTTGGCCTTCTTCAAGGGCCTGGCCCTCGGCGAGGCGCTGATGTTGACGGCCCTGTTCGCGGCCCTGCTCGCCTCGCGGCGCGCCTTCTCGCGCCACGCCTCGCTACTCCATCAGGCGATGGCGCCGGGCTGGCTCGCCGCGATGGGCGTGCTGCTGGTGACGGCGGTCGCGATCCTGCTGTTCGTCTACAAGGACGTGGATTACAGCCACTCGCTGTGGTGGCAGTTCGAGTTCTACAGCGAGGCACCGCGCAGCCTGCGGGCGCTGATCGGCATCACACTCACCGCCGGCCTGGGCGCATGGTGGACGCTGATGAAGCCGGTCGGGGTGCGCTCGGCCCTGCCGGATGAAGAAGCGCTCGAGCGCGCCCGCCGGATCGTCGCCGCCCAGGCCCACGTCGACGCGGGCCTGGTCGCCATGGGCGACAAGCGCCTGCTGTTTTCCGAGGATGGCCGCGCCTTCATCATGTACGCGATCCAGGGGCGTTCCTGGGTCGCCCTGTCCGATCCGATCGGCCCGCGCGAGACCTGGCCGGAGCTGGTGTGGAACTTCGCCGAACTGGCCCGTCATGCCGGCGGTCGTGCGGTCTTCTACCAGGTCGCCCCCGAATCGCTCGGCCTCTACGCGGATGCCGGCCTGATGGCGTTCAAGCTCGGCGAGGAGGCGCGCGTCCGACTCTCCGAGTTCGACCTCAAGGGCGGCAAGCGCGCCAGCCTGCGACAATCGCTCAACCGCGCCGAGCGCATGGGCCTGAGCTTCGAGATCCTTTCCGGACCGGCGCTGGACGCCTGCATGGACGAGCTCTCCGCACTCTCGGGTGCATGGCTCGCGCAGCACAAGGCGCGCGAGAAGCGCTTCTCGCTCGGCGCCTTCGACCCGGCCTACGTGCGCCGCCAGCCCGTCGCCCTGCTGCGCCAGGAAGGGCGCGTCGTGGCCTTCGCCAACGTGCTGCTCACCGACCTCAAGCAGGAGGCCACCGTCGACATGATGCGCTTTTCCGCCGACGCGCCCAACGGCGCGATGGAGGCGCTGCTGCTGCACCTGATCCTGCACTTCCAGCGCGAAGGCTACGAATGGTTCCTGCTCGGCATGGCACCGCTGTCCGGCCTGTCGGCGAGCGCGGCCGCGCCGATCTGGCACCGCGTCGGCAGGACGGTGTTCGAGCACGGCGAACGCTTCTACAACTTCAGCGGCCTGCGCGCCTTCAAGGCCAAGTTCCTGCCCGAGTGGCAGCCCCGCTACCTTGCGGTGGCGGGTGGCATCAACCCCATGCTCGCGCTGGCGGACATCACCGTGCTGATCAGCGGCGGGCTCAAGGGAGTGATCGGCAAATGAACCTGCCCCATCGATTCCTCGCGTCCCTCGCCCTGGCCGCCATGCTGTCCGCAGGCGCGCCGGGCACGTCCGCCGCGGATCCCGAGATGACGATCGGCGCGCCGCTGAAGATCCTCCCCGCCACGCCGCCCACCGGCGCCGTGGTGCTGTTCTCGGACGCGGACGGCTGGGACGGCCCCGAGCGCGGCGCGGCGGAGGCGCTGGCGAAGCAGGGCTTCGTGGTGATCGGCATCGACCTGGCAGGCGTGATGCGACGCATGCGGGCGCGCCACGACGACTGCAGCATCCTGATCGGCGAGATCGAGGCGGTCAGCCACGAACTCCAGCGCCAGACGGGCGCCCATGCCTACCATTTCCCGGTGCTGGCGGGGGTCGGCGAAGGCGGGACGATGGCGCTCGCGGTCGCCGACCAGGCTGCGGCCGCGACCCTCGCCGGAGCGGTCGCGGTCGACCCGCTGCCCGCAGCCGCACTGCGCCGGGCGCTATGCGGCCACGACGGCCGGCCGACCGACGGCACCGCAAGGCTGATGCCGCCGCCCCTGCCCTTCTCGGTGGAATTGATCGCCAGCACGGACGCGGGCCAGGCCACACACACGCTCGTCGCCCGGCTCGCGGCGGGGCGGCACGACGTGCAGGTCACCGACAGCCCCGAAAAGCCCGCCGCCGCGCTGCTGGCCGGAGTCGGTCGCGCCGGGCATCCACGCCAGGACGACGCGCTCGGCGACCTGCCGCTGGTCGAACTCCCCGCGCCCGGCCCGGGCACGGGCGCCTTCGCCATCCTCTACTCGGGCGACGGCGGCTGGCGGGACCTCGACAAGGACGTCGCCGCGCTGCTGCAACGCGAGGGCTTGCCGGTGGTAGGCGTGGACGTGCTGCGCTACTTCTGGTCGCAGCGCTCGCCCGAACAGGGCGCGCGCGATCTCGCCCGCATCATCGACGCCTACGCCAGGCGGTGGAAGGCCACGCGCGTCGTGCTGATCGGCTACTCCTTCGGCGCGGACGTCCTTCCCGCGCTCTACAACCGCCTGCCGGCCGACATGAAGGGTCGCGTCGTGCAGATCTCGCTGCTCGGGTTCGCAACCCGCGCGAGCTTCGAGGTCACGGTCTCCGAATGGCTCGGCCACGCGCGCGAGGACAGCGTGCCGACCCTGCCCGAAGCGCTGCGCATCGATCAGCGCCTGCTGCAGTGCTTCCAGGGCGACGAAGACGACGAGGCCGCCTGCACGGGCCTGGGCGCCGGGGCAGAGATCATCCGCACCAGCGGCGGACACCATTTCGACGGCGACTACGAAGCCCTCGCCCGCCGCATCCTGCACGGCGTGGAGCGGCGTTCGCCGCATTAGGCGCAAGCGGCCCGCAGCGTCGCCGCGTGACATAATTCCGCCCATGAACGCACCCGGCACCGCCCCCATGGACACCACTCCCTTCCGCGCCCGCCGCGCCCGCCTGCTGCAGCGCATGCAGACCGCCGGCGGCGGCGTCGCCATCCTGCCCACCGCCCCCGAGCGCGTGCGCAACCGCGACGCCCACTACGCCTACCGCCACGACAGCTACTTCTACTACCTCACCGCCTTCCGCGAACCCGAGGCCGTGGTCGTGCTGGTGGCGGGCAAGGAGGCGAAGCAGATCCTGTTCTGCCGCGAGAAGAACGAGGAACGCGAGATCTGGGACGGCTACCGCTGGGGCCCCGACGCGGCGCGCGCGGCCTTCGGCTTCGACGAGGCGTGGACCATCGGCGACCTCGAAAGGCGCCTCCCCGACTACCTCGCCGACCAGCCCCTGCTGTGGACCAGCCTCGGCTACGACAACGACTGGGACGCGCGCGTACTCGGCGCGCTCAACGCCGTGCGCGACAAGGCCCGCAGCGGCCTCACCCCGCCGCATTCCGTGCGCGACCTGCGCGCCGAACTCGACGAGATGCGCCTCGTCAAGGACGCTTCCGAGCTCGCCACGATGCGCCGCGCCGCCCGCATCTCGGCCGACGCCCACTGCCGCGCCATGCGCGCCACCCGCCCGCGGCGCTTCGAATACGAGATCGAGGCCGAGCTGCTGCACGCCTTCCGCGCCGCCGGCAGCCAGGCCCCCGCCTACACCAGCATCGTCGCCGGCGGCGCCAACGCCTGCGTGCTGCACTACGTCGACAACGACCAGATCCTGCGCGACGGCGACCTGTTGCTGATCGACGCCGGCTGCGAGCTCGACGGCTACGCCTCCGACATCACCCGGACCTTCCCGGTGAACGGCCGCTTCTCCGGCCCGCAGCGCGAGGTCTACGAGCTCGTGCTCGCCGCCCAGGCCGCCGCGCGCGAGGCCACCCGCCCCGGCGCGCACTGGAACCAGCCGCACGACGCCGCGGTGAAGGTGCTCGCCCAGGGCATGCTCGACCTCGGCCTCCTCCAGGGCAGCCTGGACGGCGTGCTCGAGAACGGCGACTATCGCCGCTTCTACATGCACCGCACCGGCCACTGGCTGGGCATGGACGTGCACGACGCCGGCGAATACAAGCTCGGCGGCGAGTGGCGGCCGCTGGTCGAAGGAATGGTGCTGACCATCGAGCCGGGCTGCTACATCCGTCCCGCCGACGACGTGCCCGAGGCCTTCTGGAACATCGGCATCCGCATCGAGGACGACGCGGTCGTCACCGCCGGCGGCTGCGAGCTGATCACCGGGGACGCGCCCAAGGCGGTCGCGGACATCGAGGCCTTGATGCGGGACCTCCGTCATGGCTGACAACGCTCCCGACCGCATCCATGACCTGCTGATCGTCGGCGCCGGCCCGGTCGGCCTGGCGTTGGCGCTCACCTTGAAGTACGCCGGCCTCGACATCGTGCTCGCCGACGCGCGCACGCGCGAGGCGGTGGCGCGCGACCCGCGCGACCTCGCGCTCGCCCACGGCACCCGGCTCACGCTGCAGCGACTGGGCGTGTGGAATGGGCTGCCGAGCACGGCGATCGAGCACATCCACATCTCGCACCAGGGCGGGCTCGGCCGCACCCTGATCGACGCCGCCGAGCACGAACTGCCCGCGCTCGGCTACGTCGCCTCGGCCGGCGCGCTCGCCGCGGCCCTGCGCAAGGCGGTCGATGCAGCGGGCATCCCGGTGTTCGACGAGACCGAGATCACCAACCTGGCCGCGGGCGAGGACGACGTGATCGCCAGCCTGGCCGGTGCCGGCCGGCCCGCCCCCACCCTGCGCGCCCGCCTGGCGGCCTGCGCCGAGGGTGGCCTGCGCGCGGGCGACCCCAACGTGGTCGAGCACGACTACGGCCAGCACGCGCTCATCGCCGACGTGCAGGTCGCGGGCGGACATCGCCACACCGCCTTCGAGCGCTTCACCCCGCAGGGCCCGGTGGCGCTGCTGCCCAAGGGCGAGGGCTACGCGCTGGTGCATGTCGCCCGCCCCGCGACGGCCGACGAACTGCTGGCGCTCGACGATGCCGCCTACCTCGCCCGCCTGCAGGCCCACATCGGCGGCCGCGCGCGCCTCACCGGCGTCGGTCCGCGCCTGCGCTACCCGCTCGTGCTGCGCTACCGGCGCTCGACCATCGCCCAGCGCACGGTGTGGCTCGGCAACGCCGCGCAGACCCTGCACCCGGTCGCCGGACAGGGCTTCAACCTCGCGCTGCGGGATGTGTGGGCGCTTGCCGACGCGCTGCTGCGCGCAAGCGAGGCGGCTCGACAGCGTTCCGACGACCCGGCTGCGAGCCTATTCGACGCCGGCGCCACTTCCATCCTCGCAGGCTATGCGAACGCCCGCGCCCTGGACCGCCTCGGCGCGATGCGTTTCACCGACACCCTGGTGCGGGTGTTCAGCAACGACTTCGCACCGCTGCGGCATGCGCGCGGCGCGGCGCTGTTCGCCCTCGACCTGATTCCACCGCTGCGCAACTTCGTCGCACGCCGCATGATGTTCGGGGCGCGCGCCTGGCCGTGATGCCGGGCGGCCGCAGCACCGCGGTTCACGCGCCGCCCGAATCGCGACTTGCGTCGCTCCTACGAGAACCACCGCAACTTGGCGCGCGGACAGATGTCGATCGTGGGAGCGACGCGAGTCGCGATCGTGGGAGCGACGCGAGTCGCGATTGCAGCCGCTGCGCGCCCGCCAACGCCGGTCGCATCCGGCACCGCCGGTCGCGACGCGCGTCGCTCCTGCAAGACCGCCGCGGCTCGACCGATCAGAACGCCGGCACCACCGCGCCCTGGTATTTGTCGGCGAGGAACTGCCTGACCTCGGGCGAGTTCAGCGCGGCGGCGAGCTTCTTGATCGCCGGGCTGGTCGCGTTGTCCTCGCGCGCCACCAGCAGGTTGGCGTAGGGCGAGGTGGCGTCCTCGATGAACAGCGAGTCCTTGACCGGGTTGAGCTTGGCCTCGATCGCGTAGTTGGTGTTGATCACCGCCAGGTCGACCTGGTTGAGCACGCGCGGCAGGGTCGCAGCCTCGAGCTCGCGGATCTTGAGCTTCTTCGGGTTGTCGGCGATGTCCTTCTGGGTGGCCGAGATGTTGTTCAGGTCCTTCAGCGTGATGAGGCCGTTCCTGGCCATCAGCAGCAGCGCGCGGCCCGAGTTGGACGGATCGTTCGGGATCGCCACCGTCGCGCCCTCGGGGATGGCGGCCACCGACTTGTGCTTGGCCGAGTAGGCGCCCAGCGGCTCGACGTGGACCTTGGCGACCACGGTCTGGATGTCGTTCTTCTGCTTCTGCTTGAACGCGTCGAGGTAGGGCTGGTGCAGGAAGAAGTTGCCGTCGACGCGCTTCTCGTTGGTCTGCATCGAGGGCTGGACGTAGTCGGTGAACACCTTGATCTCGAGTTCCACGCCCTCCTTGGCCAGCATCGGCTTGACGAACTCGAGGATCTCGGCGTGCGGCACCGGGGTGGCGGCGATGACCAGGCGGTCGGCGGCCACGGCGGCGGTGCCGGCGGCCAGGGTGAGCGTGCCGAGGGCGGCCGCCAGGAGTTTGCGCAGGGTAAACGACATCGTTGAAGTCTCCTTCGTGGGGATCACTTGCGGGTGAAATACAGCACCAGGCGGTCGCCCGAGTACTGGATGATCTGGACGAGCACGACCAGCAGGGCGACGGTGATCACCATCACCTCGGTCTGGAAGCGCTGATAGCCGAAACGGATCGCGAGGTCGCCGAGGCCGCCGCCGCCGATCACGCCGGACATCGCAGCATAGGACATCAAGGTGATCGCCGTCACGGTGACCGCGGCGATCAGCCCGGGCAGGGCCTCGGGCAGCAGCGCACCGAAGATGATGCGATGCGTGCGGATGCCCATCGCCTGGCAGGCCTCGATGACGCCGCGGTCGACCTCGCGCAGCACGTTCTCGACCAGGCGCGCGAAGAAGGGCGCGGTGCCCACCACCAGCGGCGGGATCGCGCCCTCGACCCCGAGCGAGGTGCCGATCAGGATCACCGTGACCGGGATCATCACGATCAAGAGGATCAGGAAGGGCACCGAGCGCAGCACGTTGACCACGAAGGACAGCACCGTATAGACGAAGCCCTGCTCCAGCAGCTGGCGCCTGGCGGTGACGAACAGCAGGATGCCCAGCGGCAGGCCGAGCAGGATGGTGAAGAGCAGCGACACCCCGGTCATGACCAGGGTCTCCCAGGTCGCGATCCAGATGTCGCTCCAGTCGATGACGGACAGGTCCATTACTGCAGCACCTCGTGGTGGATCTGGTGGCGGTCGAGCTCGGCGAACACCTCGCGGATGTCGTCCTCGCTGCCCTCGAGCTCGAGCAGCAGCTGGCCGAAAGGGACGTCCTTGATGCTCGAGACCTCGCCCTGCAGGATCGTGATCTGCACCTTCGCGCCCGCCATGATGCGGCTCAGGATGGGCTGGTAGGTGACGTCGCCGATGTAGGTCAGGCGCACCAGCGTGCCGCGCAGCTTGTCCTTCATGTAGGCGTGCGCCGGATCGAAGCTCGCCGCGGCGAGCGCGTCGCTCTGCGCCACCATGCTGCGCGTGACCGGATGCCGCGGGTGCAGGAAGACGTCGGCCACCCTGCCCGACTCGACGATGCGCCCGCCGTCGATCACCGCGACGCGGTCGCAGATGGTGCGGATGACCTGCATCTCGTGGGTGATCAGCACGATCGTGAGGCCGAGCTGGCGGTTGATGTCGAGCAGCAGGCGCAGGATGGACTGGGTGGTCTCGGGGTCGAGCGCCGAGGTCGCCTCGTCGCACAGCAGGATCTGCGGCCGGTTGGCGAGCGCGCGCGCGATGCCCACGCGCTGCTTCTGCCCGCCCGACAGTTGCGACGGATACTTGTGGCCCTGCTCGGACAGTCCGACCAGCGCGAGCAGCTCCTTCACCCTCACCGCACGCTCGGCGGCATTCGTGTGCCCGGTCGCCTTCAGGGGCCAGTCGATGTTGTCGGCGACGGTCTTGGCGCCGAGCAGGTTGAAGTGCTGGAAAATCATGCCGACGCGCCGACGCAGCGCGTACAGGCCCTCGCTGTCGAGCGTGGTGATGTCCTCGCCGTCGATCAGCACGCGCCCGGCCGAGGGGCGTTCGAGCAGGTTGAGGGTACGGATCAGCGTGCTCTTGCCCGCGCCCGAGCGGCCGATGATGCCGAACACTTCGCCGGCGCCGATCTCGAGCTCGATGTCGGCGAGCGCCTCCACCTCGCGGCCGTCGGCAGCACGGTAGGTCTTGCGCAGGTTTTCGATGCGGATCACGGGAGCTTTCCGGACTGGAAAAAAGCCTGAGATCTTACCCGCAGCCCGGACTCGACACCACTACGGGGAACTTGTAGGCTCGCCGCCACCCGGGCACCCGCCCTCCTGCTCATCCTCACCGCATCCCCCGCCCGAAGGACCGCGCATCATGCAGCACGACGCCAAGCTCTCCCCTGCCACCCTCGCCGCCCAGGGCACGGGCGCCACCCCGATGCCGCACCGCGACATCGTGCCGCCGATCCACCTGGCGACCACCTTCGAGCGCGCCGAGGATGGCAGCCTGCCCGGCGGGCGCATCTACGCGCGCGACGCCAGCCCGGCCTACGACCCCGCCGAGGCCCTGCTGTGCGAGCTGGAAGGCGGCGCTCGAGCGGCGCTGTTCGCCTCCGGCATGGCCGCGGCCTCGGCGGTGCTGCTGGCGCTGAAGCCGGGCGCGCGCATCGTCGCGCCGCACGACATGTACTGGTCGCTGCGCAACTGGATGATCGGCTTTGCCGCCAACTGGCAGATCGCGCTCGATTTCTACGCCGACGCCGCGGAGCTCGCCGCACTGCTGCAGCGCCCGGCCGACCTGGTGTGGGTGGAGACGCCCGCAAACCCGACCTGGGAAATCCTCGACATCGCGCGCGCCGCCGAACTCGCCCACGCCGCGGGCGCGCGCCTGGTGGTGGACTCCACCGTGCCGACCCCGGTCTTCACCCGGCCGCTGGCGCTCGGGGCCGACGTGGTGATGCACTCGGCGACCAAATATCTGAACGGCCACTCGGACGTGGTCGCCGGCGTTCTGGTGACGCGCGCCGAGGACGACTTCTGGGCGCGCATCAAGACCGCACGGGCCGCCGGCGGCGCGGTGCTCGGCCCGTTCGAAGCCTGGCTGCTCAACCGCGGCCTGCGCACGCTCTTTCCCCGCGTGCGCACCGCTGCCGCCTCGGCGCTGCGCATCGCGCAGCATTTCGAACATCACCCGGCGCTGCTCGCCGTGCTCTACCCCGGCCTGCCCTCGCACCGCGGTCACGACATCGCCTGCCGCCAGATGGAAGGCGGCTTTGGCGCCATGCTGTCGCTGCGCGTGAGAGGCGGCGAGGATGCCGCACGCCGGGTCGCCGGCGCGGTGAAGATCTTCCGCCGCGCGACCTCGCTCGGCTCGGTCGAGAGCCTGATCGAGCACCGCGGCCCGATCGAGGGTCCGGGCACGCGCTGCCCGCTCGACCTGCTGCGCCTCTCGGTGGGCATCGAAGATAGCGACGACCTGATCGCCGACCTCGAACAGGCGCTGCAGCAAGCAAACGAGCCCTGAAGCCCGAGCGGGTTTCGTCCGCAAGCCGCCCCCACGTTTGCGGTCGCGGGGCCGGGGTGGGGGTCGCCAACTTCACGAGCGCCGAGGCGGAGGTCGTCGCGGGGGAATCAAGGCGACGCATGTTTGAGGCGCGCAGCGCCGAGTTTGCGTCGCCGCCCCCGCGACGTCCTCCGCCGAGGGCAGCCCGCAGCGCAGCGAAGGGCCGCGAGGGCAGGCGGCGACCCCCACCCCGGCCCCGCGCCGCGCACTGCAGCAGTTGCCCTTTCGCACTCACCGCCCCCTGCCTCCGCGCACACCACGACACGCAGAGCGCGCCACGCCCGACGCACCATCCGTCGTGCGCCCGACAGGCGCCTCCAGGGAGCTGCGCAGCATCAGCGTGTTGCACACGCGCCCCAACAAGCGCACGGCCAGGATCGATAGGGTAAAATGCTTTGTTTCCCCTCGTCCTTCCAACCATGCAGTTTGCCGGCTTCACCCTGCGCAACAACCTCTTCGTCGCCCCCATGGCCGGCGTGACGGACCGCCCCTTCCGCCAGCTCTGCAAAAAGCTGGGCGCAGGCGTCGCCGTATCCGAGATGGTCACCTCCAATTCGCTGCTCTACGGCAGCGAGAAGACCCGCCGCCGCGCCGACCATACCGGCGAGGTCGATCCGATCTCGGTGCAGATCGCCGGCGCCGATCCGGCGATGATGGCCGAAGCCGCGAAGTTCAACGCCGACAACGGCGCGCAGATCATCGACATCAACATGGGCTGCCCGGCCAAGAAGGTGTGCAACGTGATGGCCGGCTCGGCGCTGATGCAGGACGAGCCGCTGGTCGCGCGCATCCTCGAGGCCGTAGTCAAGGCGGTGCCCGATACCCCAGTCACGCTCAAGTTCCGCACCGGCTGGAACCGCGCCAACAAGAACGCGCCGACGATCGCGCGCATCGCCGAGGAGTCCGGCATCCGCGCCATCGCCATCCACGGCCGTACCCGGGCCGACCAGTACATGGGCGAGGCGGAGTACGACACCATCGCCCACGTCAAGACCCTCGTGAACATCCCGGTGATCGCCAACGGCGACATCGGCAGCCCGCAGAAAGCCAAGCACGTGCTCGACTACACCGGCGCCGACGGCGTCATGATCGGGCGCGCGGCGCAGGGCCGGCCGTGGATCTTCCGCGAGATCGAGCATTTCCTCGCCACCGGCGAGCTCCTGCCGCCGCCGCTGGTGAGCGAGATCCACCAGGTGTGCCGCGAGCACCTCGCCGACCTCTACGCCTTCTACGGCGACGACCGCGGCGTCAAGATCGCGCGCAAGCACATCTCCTGGTACACCAAGGGCCTGGTGGGCTCGGCGGCCTTCCGCCGCGCGATGAACCAGATCCCCGACATTCCCGCCCAGCTCGCCGCGGTGGACGACTTCTTCGGCCAGCTCGCCGAGGCCGGCGCCCGCCTGAGCTACGAGCACGAGCGCGCGCCGCACGCCGAATATCCGCAGGAACTCGCAGCATGAGCCGCAGCAACGAGATCGCGGACGCCGTCGTCCGCACCCTCGACCAGTATTTCCGAGACCTCGACGGCGAGAAGCCGGCGGCGATCCACGACATGGTGATCCGCAACGTCGAGCGTCCGATGCTGGCCTTCGTCCTCCAGCAGGCCAGGGGCAACCAGACCGTGGCCGCCGAGATGCTCGGCATCAACCGCAACACGCTGCGGCGCAAGCTGACCGAATACGACCTGCTCTGAGCGAGTGCTTCCCCTTTTCCTCCATCCTTCCGCTTCCGGCCCAACGATGAACGTGACCCAAGCCCTGATCAGCGTCTCCGACAAACGTGGCGTGCTCGACTTCGCCCGCAAGCTCTCCGCGCTCGGCATCAAGCTGCTGTCGACCGGCGGCACCGCCAGCCTGCTGCGCGAGGCCGGCCTGCCGGTGACCGACGTCTCCGAGCACACCGGCTTCCCCGAGATGCTGGACGGCCGGGTCAAGACCCTGCACCCGAAGGTGCATGGCGGCATCCTCGCCCGCCGCGATCTCGCCGAACACATGGACACCATCGCCGCCCACGACATCGGCCGCATCGACCTGGTGGTGGTCAATCTCTACCCCTTCCAGCAGACCGTGGCCAAGCCCGACTGCACGCTGGAAGACGCGATCGAGAACATCGACATCGGCGGCCCCACCATGGTGCGCGCCGCGGCCAAGAACCACGGCAACGAGCAGGGCGGCGTCGGCATCGTCACCGACCCCGAGGACTACGGCTGCATCATCGAAGAGCTCGAGGCCAACGCCGGCAAGCTCAGCCACAAGACCCGCTTCGCGCTCGCGGTGAAGGCCTTCACCCACACCGCGCGCTACGACTCGGCGATCTCCAACTACCTCACCGCGCTCGTCACCAACGAGGCCGGCGACGTGTCGCTGCAGACCTATCCCGAGCGCCTGCAGCTCGCCTTCGACAAGGTGCAGGACCTGCGCTACGGCGAGAACCCGCACCAGACCGCGGCCTTCTACCGCCAGCCCGGCGCGGCCGAGGGCGGCGTGGCCGGCTACACCCAGCTGCAGGGCAAGGAGCTGTCCTACAACAACATCGCCGACGCCGACGCGGCCTGGGAATGCGTGAAGGCCTTCGACGGCTCGGCGGCGGCCTGCGTCATCGTCAAGCACGCCAATCCCTGTGGCGTGGCCGTCGCCGCCAGCCCGCTCGAGGCCTACAAGAAGGCCTTCTCCACCGACCCCACCTCGGCCTTCGGCGGCATCATCGCGTTCAACGGCGAGGTCGACCGTGCCGCGGCCGAGGCCGTTTCGGCACAGTTCCTCGAGGTGCTGATCGCGCCGTCCTACACCGCCGACGCGCTCGAGCTGCTCGCGAGCAAGAAGAACGTGCGCGTGCTCACCTGCGCGCTCGGACAGCCTGCCGGTGCCTTCGACTACAAGCGCGTCGGTGGCGGCCTGCTGGTGCAGAGCGCCGACGAGGCCCGCATCCAGATCGCCGACCTCAAGGTCGTCACGAAGCGGGCGCCGACGGAAGCCGAGATGCGCGACATGCTCTTCGCCTGGCGCGTGGCCAAGTACGTCAAGTCCAACGCCATCGTGTACTGCAAGGACGGCATGACCATCGGCGTCGGTGCCGGCCAGATGAGCCGCGTCGACTCGGCGCGCATCGCCAGGATCAAGGCCGAGAACGCCGGTCTGCAGATCGCCGGCTGCGTGGTCGCCTCGGACGCCTTCTTCCCCTTCCGCGACGGCCTCGACGTGCTCGCCCAGGCGGGTGCGACCGCGGTGATCCAGCCCGGCGGATCGATGCGCGACGAAGAGGTGATCGCGGCAGCCAACGAGCAGGACATCGCCATGGTGTTCACCGGCTTCCGTCACTTCCGTCACTAAGAACGACCACCCCAGCAGAGCTTCGGAGCAGCACATGAAAGTCCTCGTCATCGGTTCCGGCGGCCGCGAACACGCGCTGGCCTGGAAACTTGCCCAGTCGCCCAAGGTCACCCGCGTGCTGGTGGCGCCGGGCAACCCCGGCACCGCTGCCGAAAAGCTGCTGCAGAACGTTCCCGTCACCGACATCAAGGTGCTGGTCGAGCTCGCCAAGCACGAGCACGTCGCCTTCACCGTGGTCGGCCCCGAGGCGCCGCTGGCGGCTGGCGTGGTCGATGCCTTCCGCGCCGCCGGCCTGCCGATCTTCGGTCCGACCAAGGCCGCCGCCCAGCTCGAGAGCTCGAAGGACTTCGCCAAGCAGTTCCTCGTCCGCCACAACATCCCGACCGCGAAGTACCAGACCTTCGCGGATGCCGCCGCCGCACACGCCTACGTCGACGCCGAGGGTGCGCCGATCGTGATCAAGGCCGATGGCCTGGCCGCGGGCAAGGGCGTGGTGGTGGCGATGACGGCCGACGAGGCGCACGCCGCGATCGACATGATGCTGCTCGACAACCGCATGGGCGATGCGGGTGCGCGCGTCGTCATTGAGGAGTTCATGGAGGGCGAGGAGGCCAGCTTCATCGTCATGGCCGACGGCAAGCACGCGCTCGCGCTCGCCACCAGCCAGGACCACAAGCGCCTGCACGACGGCGACCAGGGCCCCAACACCGGCGGCATGGGCGCCTACTCGCCCGCCCCGGTGGTCACCCCCGACGTGCATGCGCGCGTGATGCGCGAGGTCATCAACCCGACGCTGACCGGCATGGCCGCCGAGGGCCTGCCCTACACCGGATTCCTTTACGCCGGGCTGATGATCGACGGCGAGGGCAAGCCGCGCGTGGTCGAGTTCAACTGTCGCATGGGCGATCCCGAGACGCAGCCGATCATGATGCGTCTGAAGACCGATCTCGCCGATCTGATCGAAGCCGCCATCGCCGGCAAGCTCGACCAGACCGAGGCCGAGTGGGACCGCCGCTTCGCGCTCGGCGTCGTGCTCGCCGCTGCAGGCTACCCGGAGAGCCCGCGCAAGGGCGACGTCATCACCGGGCTGCCCGCCTCCGAGCAGGAGGACGTGCATGTCTTCCACGCCGGCACCGCGCTGCAGGACAGCCAGGTCGTCACTGCCGGCGGGCGCGTGCTGTGCGTGACCGCGCTCGGCGACAACGTGCGCAGCGCGCAGAAGCGCGCCTACGAGGTCGCCGACGGCATCGTCTTCGAAGGCCGCCAGTACCGCCGCGACATCGGCCACCGCGCGATCGGCCGCAAGACCGCCTGATCGCCGGGCGCCGTGCAGGCGCCCCATCGCCGTCTCCGCCTCCGCGAGCGACGGCGTAGCTCTCACCCAGCGCCGACGTCCGCGCGCGAAGCTCTCGCGGGGCGCTGGCGCGCCAATGCCACGGAGGTCCCGCATGGATCCACGCAGCGTCAAACCCTGGTTCACCGAGCTGCAGCGCCACATCGTCGAGCGCCTCGAGGCCTTCGACGGCCAGGCCTTCCGCAGCGACGGCTGGGACCGCCCGGGCGGTGGCGGCGGCCTCACCCGAGTGATCGAGGACGGCAATTTCTTCGAGCGCGGCGGGGTGAACTTCTCGCACGTGATGGGAGACGGCATGCCCGCCTCGGCCACGGCGCATCGCCCCGAGCTCGCCGGCCGCCGCTTCGAGGCCATGGGCGTGTCGCTGGTGCTGCATCCGCGCAATCCGTATTGCCCCACCGTGCATATGAACGTGCGCTGCTTCGTCGCGCTGGCCGAAGGCAAGGATCCGGTGTGGTGGTTCGGCGGCGGCATGGACCTGACGCCCTACTACCCCTTCGAGGAGGACGTGCGCCACTTCCATCGCAGCTGCAAGGCGGCGGTGCTACCCTGGGGCGGCGAGGCCGAATACGCCCGCCTCAAGGACTGGTGCGACCGCTACTTCTTCCTCAAGCACCGCAACGAGCCGCGCGGCGTGGGCGGGCTGTTCTTCGACGACCTCGGCGCCGACGGCAAGACCGGTTTCGACACCGCCTTCGGCCTCACCAAGGCGGTGGGCGAGGCCTTCCTGGGTGGGTACCTGCCCATCGTCGAGCGCCGCCGCGACATCCCCTACGGCGAGCGCGAACGCGACTTCCAGGCTTACCGGCGCGGCCGCTACGTCGAGTTCAATCTCGTCTTCGACCGCGGCACGCTGTTCGGCCTGCAGTCGGGCGGACGCACCGAATCCATCCTGATGTCGATGCCGCCGGTGGTGAAATGGCGCTACGACTGGCGCCCGCAGGAGGGCTCGCCCGAGGCCAGGCTGTACGAGGAATTCCTCGTCCCGCGCGCTTGGGCCTGATTTGTCGGATCGCGAGCAGCGGACAAAAAAACGGGGCCTCGCGGCCCCGGGATCTCTCTGCGTGATTCTTCGCTCAGGCCAGCGCGCCGACCGCCATCTTCTCGGCCGCGGCGCGGTAGTGGCGCTGGGACTCGTCACGGCGCTCCAGGGTCTCGAAGAGATGCGCGAGCGCCAGATGGGTGCCGACCTGCGGGTCGACGCTCAACGAGGCCTCGAGATAGCTCTGCGCCTTGCCCCATAGCTCCACCCGACGGCAAAGCTGGCCGAGGGCGAACAGCAGGCCCGCGTCGCGCGGCTGCTTCTCCAGCCAGGCTTCGGCCTTGTGCAGACAAGCGTTGGTGTCGTCCATGGTGTTCGCACAGCTCGCGTACAGGCGCGCCAGATCGCTGTCCCACTGCTCGTCGAGCAAGGTCTCGGTCTGCGCGCGCATGTGCATCGCCTGACCCGCGCGCGCCATCAGCGGCAGCACCTCCTTGATCAGCCCCCGGTCGGCAAGCTCCTCGGAGGGAATCTCCTGCCAGTACCCGAGCAAGGCGGACGCATCACCCACGAGCTGGCGCATGCGCTCGACGTGGGCACGACGCAGCGCGGGCGCAGCCTGCTCCGCGGTCAAAGCCTTGTGCTTGCGCAGCTGGCGCACATTGTTCACCAGCTCTTCCCAGCGCCCGAGCTCGTAGGCCACCTTGCTCTCCAGGCGCAGCATCGCGATGTGCTTTTGCCCCGTCTCGCGCAGTTGCGCCAGGCGTGCCGCCGCGAGCTCGAACTGGCGGGCATCGATGGCGAGCTCGGCCTCGGTCATCAGGCGGGCCACCTCGCTCTCCTTGCCCTGTTCGGCGGCGTGGTCCAGCCACTCGCGGTAGCGGGTGTCGTCCTGCAGGCCGTAGGCGGCGCGCGCTGCGACCAGCGCGGCCATCGGCGAACCATCGCTCGCCGAATAGGCGGTCGAGGCGGATTTGAGGGCTTCCGAGTAACGCCCCTCGAAGAGCGCCGTCACCGAGCCGTGCAGCGCCCGGTCGGCCTTGTCGCGACGCCGGCGCTCGCGCCAGCGCGCCACCCGGCCGGGCAGCTGCACGGTACGGGTCACCATGCGCAGCAGCAGGTGGATGAGGGCGACGCCCACCACCAGCACCACGATGAAGAGGTTCAGCGAAACCTGGGCCCGCCACGGCGACAGCACGACGAGAACGTAGCCGTCATTCACGCCGGCCAGCATCGTCACGCCGACGGCGAGGGCGAAGATGCCGATCAGCCAGATCAGTGCGCGCATCGTTCGGCCCTCACTGGCTCGCCGCCGGGGCGGCAGCGTCGGTCACGGAGCCCGCAGGCGCCTGCTCGGCCGGCGCAGCAGGCTGCGCCTCGGCAGCGGCAGGCTGGTTCGCCGCTCCCTGGGCTGCGGATGCCGGGGTCTCGGCAGTCGCCACGGGCGCTTCGGCAGGGGCGGACGCAGGAGCGGGCGCGGCAGCGGCTGCAGGCGCTGCCTGCGCAGGCGCGGCAGCGCCGCGCGCATCCGCGCCGCTGCGGCCAGCGCGCGACTGCACGCTGCGCAAGGCGCTGAAGGTCTCGCTCAGATCGGGCGGCGCGTAGCGCACCTTCACCGCCTCGAGTTGCTTCAACTCGCCGAGCGCGGCCTGCACCCGCTCGTCGCGCAGGTCGTAGAAACGCTCCAACCACTGGCGGGCCTGGGCAAGATCGGCTGCGTAGCTGCGGCCGTCGCGCGCCATCAGCGCGAGGCGCGCGGTGAGCAGGCGCATCTTGAGGTTCTCGCGCAGGAAGGTGTTCTGCTCGGGCGCGAGCAGCACCGGATCTTCCTGGTCGAGGCGCTCGACGCGGATCAGGGTGCGGATCTCGCTCCAGGCATCGGCCGCGACGTTCTGCGCGAAGCGCCACACACCGGCCATCCAGCCCACGAAGCCACCGCCATCGGCAGGCCCCATCTCCGCGCCCACCGCAGCGGCAGCCGGCAGCGGGCTCTCGAAGGCGAGCGGCAGCGTGTCCGCACGCTCGAGCATCAGCTCCAGGCGCAGGCTGAGGCCGGAAACATCCAGCACCGGCAGCAGGCGCAGCTCCTCGATGTCGCGCACGAGCGCACGGCGCAGGGTGGCGAGCTGGCCGCGATCGTGGATCGCCAACCGGGCCTCGGCCTCCTGCAGGCCGATCAGCGCGGCCTCGACGTTGCCCGCGATCTGCAGCTGCTGAGAGGCCAGCGCGACGGCCTGCTCGACTTCGGCGAGCACGCCGTCCTCGCGGCTGCGCGAGAACTCCTGGTAAAGCGCCTCGAGCGCCTCGGCCTGGCCCTGTGTGGTCTCGACCCTGGATTCGAGCGCACCGAGCTTGCCCTGCAGCGAGGCGATGACCTCCTGCTGCTGGCGCATCATCCCGCGCGCCTCGGTGGCGATGGTCTCGCCATCGGAGAGACGGCTGGCGACCTCCGCGCGCAGCTGTCCCGTCTGCAGGCGCATCTCGCGAGCCTGCCAGATCGACCAGCCGGCCACGCCGACGGCGATCAGCGCCAGCAGCAGCGCCCACCACGCGGCGGGACTGCGAGCGGGCTGCTCCTCGGCGGCGTTCGCCGTTCGTGCGGCGGGGGCGACCGGATCGCCCTCGCTCGCAGCGCCGCGCGCCGCGGGATCCACCTCGGCTGCGGGCGGTGCCTCGGGCACGCCCACCTCCTCGATGACGGGTCGGGTCTCCTCCGGGGCCGGCGATGCGGACGTCGCCGGCGGCGGCTGGGTCAGAGCGGGATTTTCTTGTCTCATGGTTCCACGTCTAGGCAAAATGGCTTTCTAGGGCCTGCATCAAACCGTCGTCTCCGGCCGGCGTCTCGACCACCCGTTCGAAACCGGCCGCACGCGCCTGCGCGACGATGCGCGGGTGCGCGGCGAACACCGTCACGGCGCGCAGGGCGGCGAGCCCCTCCGTGCCGAGCATGCATTCCAGATTGCGTACGCCCTCGCTGCTGGTCAGCAGCAGGCCGTCGAGCTCGCCCCGCGCCGCTGGCCCGAGCAGCAGCGCGGGATCGGCCTCGGGACAATGGCGTCGGTAGCAGGTGACATATTCCACGCTCGCGCCGCGTTCGCGCAAGGTGTCGGCGAGCAGTTCGCGGCCGCCGTCGCCACGGAAGATCAGCACCTTGCGCCCGCGCACCGCGTCGGCGGCGAATTCGGGCAGGGCGATCACGGCCTCGCTGTCGAAACCGTCCTGCGGCGCGATGACGTTCGCGAAGCCCCAGTCCTGCATCACGCGCTGGCTGCCCTTGCCCACGGTGGCGACACGCAGGCGGGCGGGCCAGGTGCGCTGCGGCAGGATCGCGCGCATGGCGTGGTCGACCGCGTTGGGGCTGACGAAGAAGGCGAGGTCGAACTCGTCGAGGCGGCCAACGATGGCCTGCAGCGGCGCCGGATCGAGCGCCGGACCGACCGCGATCACCGGAAAGCGCAGCGCACGCCCGCCGGCGGCCTCGAGGCGGGCGCACAGGCTTTCGGCCTGCTCGCGCGGGCGCATGACGACGAGGGTGCGCCCGGCGAGGGGACGCACGGACCGGAGATCGGAAGCTGCCGCCGGGGTCGTCACCGCGCGCCTCCCTTGCCGTCCGCTCAGCCGAGCTCGGCGAGGATCGCTTCCGCGCCCTGCGCCCGCAGGTCGTCGGCGAGCGCGCGCCCGAGCGCCTCGGCCTCGGCCGGCGCGCCCTCGCGTTCGGCGCGCACGATGGTGCTGCCGTCGGGGCGCGCGACGAAGCCGCGCAACCACAGCCGCCCCTCGCGCATCACCGCGTAGGCGCCCAGCGGCACCTCGCAGCTGCCGGCGAGCGCGCGTGCGACCGCGCGCTCGGCGAGGACGCACGCGGTGGTGTCGGCATCGACGAGCGGCTGCAGCCAGCCGATCACGTCCGCGCGCGCGGACAGGCATTCGATGCCGAGCGCGCCCTGCCCGGCCGCGGGCAACGAGACCTCGGCCGGCATCACCGAGCGGATGCGCTCGCCCAGGCCGAGCCGCGTGAGGCCGGCGGCGGCGAGGATGATGGCGTCGTACTGGCCCTCGTCGAGCTTGCGCAGGCGGGTATCGAGGTTGCCACGCAGGCTGGTGACGCCGAGGAAGGGATACTGCGCGTGGATCTGCGACTCGCGGCGCAGCGAGGAGGTCCCGACCACGGCACCCGGGGGCATGTCGGCGAGGCTCTCGTAGCGGCTGGAGACGAAGGCGTCGAGCGGGACCTCGCGCGCGGTGATGCAGGGCAGCGCGAACTCCGGCTCCATCACCATCGGCACGTCCTTCATCGAATGCACGGCGATGTCTGCGCGGCCGTCGAGCAGCGCGGTCTCGAGCTCCTTGACGAACAGCCCCTTGCCGCCGACCTTCGCGAGCGGACGATCGAGGATCTGGTCGCCACGCGTGGTCATGCCGAGCAGCTCGACCCGGCAGCCGGGGTGGAGCGCCTCGAGGCGTGCCTTGATGTGCTCGGCCTGCCACAGGGCGAGACGGCTCTCACGGGTTGCGATGACGATGCGCTCGGGGCTGCTTTGACTCACGATCGGGATTCACCTGGAAAAACGGGGGCACAGGTGCGGAGGCGACGGGCGCCAGGATGATGCATCGCAACATGACAGAATGCTGAATGCGTCCGCACGACTGGGCGCATTCTAGCACGCGGGCCGGCCGCGCCGCCTCCCACCGGGCAGCCGGCGCGAAAGACGGCAGCACCGGGGATCGACCCGAAACGGGCAGGAAAGCGACCCGCTTGCGGTAAGCTCCGCTCTCCCCTCCAATCGAATTCCGAAACGAAAGAATGAACCAAGACAAGGACGCCCCCCTCCGCGACGACATCCGCCTGCTCGGCCGCCTGCTCGGCGACACCGTGCGCGACCAGCAGGGCGAGGCCGCATTCGGCCTCATCGAACGCATCCGCCAGAACTCGGTGCGCTTCCGCCGCGACGACGACATCGCCGCGCGCCGCGAGCTGGAGGACATCCTCGACGCCTTGTCACGCGAGCAGACCATCCAGGTGGTGCGCGCCTTCAGCTATTTCTCCCACCTGGCCAACATCGCCGAGGACCAGCACCACATCCGGCGCTCGCGCGCGCACCTGATCGCCGGCTCGGCACCGCGCGAGGGCAGCCTGGCGCACGCGCTCGAGCGCGCGCTCGACAGCGGTGCGGCCGACCCCGCGGCGCTGGCCGGCTTCTTCGACGGCGCGCTGGTGTCGCCGGTGCTCACCGCCCACCCCACCGAGGTGCAGAGGAAGAGCATCCTCAACTGCGAGACCGTGATCGCGCGGCTCCTGGACGCGCGCGACCGCATGCAGCTCACCCCCGAGGAGGCCGAGGCCAACGACGAGGCGCTGCGTCGCGCGGTGCTGACGCTGTGGCAGACGCGCATGCTGCGCACCGCCAAGCTGTCGGTGATCGACGAGGTCAACAACGGCCTGTCCTACTTCGAGACCACCTTCCTGCGCGAACTGCCACGGCTCTACGCCAGCCTGGAGGACCGCCTCGCCGCCGCCGACCGGGCGCTGGGCACGCCCGAGCTCGCCGCCTTCGTGCAGGTGGGGAGCTGGATCGGCGGCGACCGCGACGGCAACCCCTTCGTCACCGCCGAGGTGCTCGAGCGCGCGCTCGCCATGCAGTGCGCGGTCGCGCTCGGGCATTATCTGGACGAGTTGCACATCCTGGGCTCGCAGCTCTCGCTCGGCATCGGCCTGGTCTCGGCCTCCGATGCCCTGCTCGCGCTTGCCGAGGCCTCGCCCGACCACTCGCCGCATCGCAGCGACGAGCCCTACCGGCGCGCGATCTCGGGCATCTACGCGCGCCTGGCCGCCACCTACCGCAGCCTGCTTGGCCACGACCCGCTACGCCACGCGGTCGCCGCCGCCCAGCCCTACCCGAGCGCGGCCGCGCTCGCCGAGGACCTCGAGGTGCTGCACCGCTCGCTCGCCGCCAACGGCTCGGGCGCGCTCACGCGCGGGCGGCTGCGCCACCTGCGCCGCGCGGTGAAGGTGTTCGGCTTCCATCTCGCCCCGCTCGACCTGCGCCAGAACTCGGATGTGCACGAACGCACGGTCGCCGAGCTGCTCGAACGCGCCTGCCCCGGCACCGCCTATGCCAGCCTCGACGAGGACGCGCGCTGTGCGCTGCTGCTCGAAGAACTCGCCACCGCGCGCCCGCTCGCCTCGCCGCACGTCCGCTACACGGACGAGACCGAGGGCGAGCTGGCGATCTTCCGCGCCGCCCGCCAGGCCCACCTGCGCTACGGCACGGCGGCGATCCGCAACTGCATCATCTCCAAGACCGACGACGTCTCCGACCTGCTCGAACTCGCGGTACTGCTGAAGGAGGCGGGCCTCCTGCGCCCGCTCGAGAACGCGCTCGACGTGAACATCGTGCCGCTCTTCGAGACCATCGGCGACCTCGAGAACGCCGCCGGCGTGATGGCGCGCATCTTCTCGATCCCCGCCTACCGCGGACTGCTCGAAGCGCGCGACCACACCCAGGAGGTCATGCTCGGCTACTCCGACAGCAACAAGGACGGCGGCTTCCTGACCTCGGGCTGGGCGCTCTACAAGGCCGAGGGCGAGCTGGTCGAAACCTTCGCGCGCCACGGCGTGCGCCTGCGCCTCTTCCACGGCCGCGGTGGCTCGGTGGGCCGTGGCGGCGGCCCGAGCTACCAGGCCATCCTCGCCCAGCCCGAGGGCGCGGTGCAGGGGCAGATCCGCCTCACCGAACAGGGCGAGGTGATCGGCGCCAAATATGGCAATCCGGAAGTCGGCCGGCGCAACCTCGAGGTGCTGGTCGCCGCCACGCTCGAGTCCAGCCTGCGCCCGGCCAGCGCCAGCCCGACGCCGCCCGCCTTCCTCGACGCCATGCAGGCGCTCTCGGACGCGGCCTTCGCGGCCTACCGGGGCCTGGTCTACGAGACCGAGGGTTTCGAGCGCTACTTCTGGGAGTCGACCGTGATCAGCGAGATCGCGGCGCTCAACATCGGCAGCCGCCCGGCCTCGCGCAAGAAGAGCACCGCGATCGAGGACCTGCGCGCGATCCCCTGGGTGTTCAGCTGGTCGCAGTGCCGGGTGATGCTGCCGGGCTGGTACGGCTTCGGCAGCGCGGTGCGCGATTTCCTCACCGCCAACCCGGACGACGGCCTGGCGCTCTTGCAGCGCATGAACATGGAATGGCCCTTCTTCCAGACCCTGCTGTCGAACATGGACATGGTGCTGTCCAAGACCGACCTCGCGATCGCCAGCCGCTACGCCGAGCTGGTCAAGGACGCGGCGCTGCGCGACACGATCTTCGGGCGCATCCGCGCCGAGCACCAGGCCACGGTCGGGGCGGTACTGCGGATCACCGGCCAGAGCGAGCTGCTCGACGCCAACCCGCTGCTCAAGCGCTCGATCCGCAACCGCTTCCCCTACCTCGACCCGCTCAACCACGTCCAGGTCGAGCTGCTGCGCCGCCACCGCGACGCCGCCGAGGCGGGCGGCATCGACGAGCGCATCCGGCTCGGCATCCACATCTCCATCAACGGCATCGCCGCGGGCTTGCGCAACAGCGGCTGAGCCGTCTTACAGGCCGAGCGCCTGCCGCACCGCCGGCCACTGCCGCCGGCTCACCGGCAGACGCTCGGGCAGATCGCGCAACAGCACCTCCCAGCGCGGCTCGGCCTCCTTCTGTCCATCCCGCTCCGCTGCCCGCTCCACACCCGCCACCGCGGCGAGCGCGACCAGGCAGTTGCGGTGCAGGCGCAGGAAACTGCGCGGAAACTCCTGCTCGATCTGCACCAGCGACTCGTCGAGCACATACTCGCGCGCCGCGGTGCGCGCGGTGACGTACTTGAGCTCGGCACGCAGATAGAGCACCTCGGCCACCGGCACCAGCAGAATGCGGCCGCACTCCGCGACACTGAAGTGGCGACGCGCGCGCGTCGCCAGCGTGGCCAGCACGTCGGCCGCCGGCGGCGCGCGGCGCGCGCGTACGCGCTCGAGCGCCGCGGCCAGGCGCTGCGCGCGCACCGGCTTGAGCAGGTAATCCACCGCGGCGAGCTCGAAGGCCTGCACCGCGTACTGGTCGTAGGCGGTCACGAAGACCAGCGCCGGAGGCGCCGGCAGGCGGGCGAGGTGGCGGGCGAGCTCCACGCCGTCCATCACCGGCATGCGGATGTCGGCCAGCACCACGTCCGCCGCCGCGGAGTCGAGCAGTCGCAGTGCCTCGACGCCGTTGGCGGCCATGCCGACGATCGCGTTGGGCTGCTGCCCGGCGACGTCGCCGAGCAGGTCGCGCAGGCGCGCACGCGCCGGCGCTTCGTCATCGACGACGAGCACGCGCAGCGCCGCAACAGCCTCAGGTGCGGTTGCGGTCATGCGGACTCCATCTCCCAGGGCAGGCGGATGCGCACCCGGTAGCGGCCATCCGCCTCGTCGATCTCCAGCCTCGCCTCGAGGTCGTGGAACAGCATCAGGCGCTCGCGGATGTTATCCAGCGCCATGCGGTTGCCGACATGGTGCAGCCCCTGCGCGGCGACCGGGTTGTCCACCTCGATGCAAAGCTCCTTGCCGTGGCGCGCGATGCGGACGATCACCTCGCCCGCGGCGGCGGCAGGCTCGATGCCGTGGTAGACGGCATTTTCGAGCAGGGGTTGAAGCAGCAGCGAAGGCATGCGGGCGCGCAGCAGTTCCGCGGGCACGCGCGTACGCCTCTCGCCGCCTTCACCACCTCGTCCGCCCTCCCCGCCTTCCCCGCCTTCCCCGTCCTCTCCCGCCTCTCCACCCCCTCCTCCAAACTCCCAGCGCACCGCGAGGCGCTCGCCGAGCCGCAGGCGCTCCAGCCCGATGTAGCGCTCGGCGAGCTCGATCTCCTCGGCCAGCGTCACGCGCTCGCGGCCGTCCTGCATCAGCGCGCGGAACAGGTCGGCGAGCTCCTCCAGCGCCTGTTCCGCGCGGCGCGGCTCGGAGCGGATGACGCCGAGCACGCCGTTCAGGCAGTTGAAGAAGAAGTGCGGCCGGATGCGCGCGGTCAGTGCGATCAGCCGCGCCTCGGCGAGCGCCGGCGACAGGCGCCGGCTGCGCCAGTCGAAATACGCCAGGCAGAGCGCAGCGGCGAGCCACGCCCAGCCCAGTGGTCGCCACCACTCCGCGGCCGGCACCGCGGCGAGCAGGCTGGCGGCGATCGCCGCCAGGCTGGCGAGCACGAGTACGACGCCGCGCCCGGCCGCGACCGGCAGCGCACTCAGCCCGGGCGCGCCGAGGTAGAGGAGCACCAGGCTCAGCAGCAGCGGCAGCTCCACCCGCCCGGCCATCAGCGCGAGCTCGTCGGCGAGCCGGGCGGGCGCATCGAGCCGGATCGCCACGGTGAGCGCGGCGAAGAGGTTCACCGCCAGCAGGACGCGCAACATCACCCCGAGGTTGCGGAAGTCGGGCAGGCCCGGCGCGCCGAGCGCCGGGGGCTTTTGCTTTATACTTTCGGCCATCTACGCGCGCCACCGCAGGCGGCGCCCCTTCCCGTAATCGTTCCATGCCGGGCCGGCAGCGCAGGGCCGGCCTTTTCCGTTTCCAACACCCCGATTATGACAGACACCACGACGCCGGCCGCCAGCGCCAACGCCCCCGCCGACGCGAGCGCCAAGGCCTGGTCCGGCCGCTTCTCCGAACCCGTTTCCGAACTCGTCAAGCGCTACACGGCGAGCGTGTCCTTCGACCAGCGCATGGCCGCGCAGGACATCCGCGGCTCGCTCGCGCACGCCAGGATGCTCGCCCGCCAGGGCATCATCGGCACGCAGGATCTCGTCGACATCGAGCGCGGGATGGCACAGATCGCCGGCGAGATCGAGCGCGGCGAATTTGCCTGGAGCCTCGACGACGAGGACGTGCACCTGAACATCGAGAAGCGCCTCACCGCGCTGGTGGGCGACGCGGGAAAACGCCTGCACACCGGACGCAGCCGCAACGACCAGGTCGCCACCGACATCCGCCTGTGGCTGCGCGACGCGATCGACCGCATCCTCGGGCTGATCGCCGAGTTCCAGTCACGCCTGCTCGAGGTCGCCGAAACCCATGCCGGCACGCCCCTGCCCGGCTTCACCCACCTGCAGGTGGCGCAGCCGGTCACCTTCGGCCACCACCTGATGGCCTACTTCGAGATGAGCCGGCGCGACGCCGAGCGCTTCGCCGACTGCCGCAAGCGCGTCAATCGCCTGCCGCTCGGCTCGGCCGCGCTCGCCGGCACCAGCTACCCGATCGACCGCGAGTTCGTCGCTTCCGAGCTCGGCTTCGACGAGGTCTGCTACAACTCGCTCGACGCCGTCAGCGACCGCGACTTCGCGATCGAGTTCTGCGCCGCCAGCGCGCTGCTGATGACCCACCTGTCGCGCCTGTCCGAGGAGCTGATCCTGTGGATGAGCCCGCGCGTGGGCTTCATCGACCTCGCCGACCGCTTCTGCACCGGCAGCTCGATCATGCCGCAGAAGAAGAACCCCGACGTGCCCGAGCTGGTGCGCGGCAAGACCGGCCGCGTCAATGGCAGCCTGGTCGCCCTGCTCACGCTGATGAAGGGCCAGCCGCTGGCGTACAACAAGGACAACCAGGAAGACAAGGAGCCCTTGTTCGACACCGCCGACACGGTCATCGACACGCTTCGCATCTACGCCGACATGATCGGCGGCATCCGCGTCAAGGCAGAGGCCATGCGCGGCGCGCTCAGCCAGGGCTATGCCACCGCCACCGACCTCGCCGACTACCTGGTGAAGAAGGGCCTGCCCTTCCGCGACGCCCACGAGGCCGTGGCGCTGGCGGTGCGCGCAGCCGAGGTCAAGGGCTGCGACCTGCCGCAGTTCACCCTCGACGAGCTGCGCATCGCCATGGCCCACGTGCCCGGCGCCGCCGAGCGCCTCGGTGAGGACGTCTTCGGCGTCCTCACCGTCGAAGGCTCGCTGGCCTCGCGCAAGCACATCGGCGGCACCGCGCCCGAGCAGGTGCGCGCCGCGGTGGCGCGCGCCCGCATCGGCCTCGGCCTCGGCCAAGGCTGAGCCCGATCCGACGCCCATGACCACAGCGGCGGCCGAGCGCATCGGCAAGTACGAGCTTCTCCGCCGCATCGGCAAGGGCGCCACCAGCAGCGTCCATCTCGCCTGGGACCCGTTCCGCCAGGTCGAGGTGGCGATCAAGCGCCTGCGCCGCGAGATCCTCGCCGATCCGCAGCGCGGCCGCCTGCTGCGTCAGCTCTTCCTCAACGAGGCCGCGCTCGCCGGCAAGCTCGCCCACCCGCACATCGTGCGCATCCACGATGCGCTGGTCACCGACGAGGATGCCTGGCTGGTGATGGACCACGTGCCCGGCGGCACGCTCGAGGACATCGCGACGCCGGCGACGCTGGCCCCCTTCGGGCGCGTCATCGAGATCGTCTTCAAGGCCACGCGCGCGCTCGACTACGCCTTCCACCAGGGCATCACGCACCGCGACATCAAGCCGGCCAACATCCTGCTGATGGCGCCCGGCGGCAGCGACATCCGCATCTCCGACTTCGGCGCCGCGCTGCACACCGCGCGCGAGACCACGCAGATCGCCGGCGTCGGCTCGCCCGCCTACATGTCGCCGCAGCAGGTGCGCGAGGTGCCGCTCGACCACCGCACCGACATCTATTCGCTCGGCGTGGTGATGTTCCAGCTCCTCACCGGCCACCTGCCCTTCGAGCAGGAGAACAGCTACAGCCTGCTCTACAGCATCGCACACGACACCCCGCCGCCGCCCTCCGAGCTGCGCCCCGAGGTACCCGAGGCGCTCGACGCGATCGTGCGCCGCGCCACCGAGAAGGACATCGAGCGCCGCTACCAGAGCTGGAGCGAGTTCTCCCACGACCTCGCGCTCGCCTTCCGCAACCGCAGCCTCGCGCTCGCCCCGGACCGCCTCGGCGACACCGGCAAGTTCGAGGCGCTGCGCACGATGCGCTTCTTCCGCCGCTTCGCCGACGCCGAGCTGTGGGAGGTGATCGGGCTGTCGCGCTTCGACCGCGCGCTCGCGGGCACGGTGATCATCAAGGAGGGCGAGCGCGGCGACGCCATCTGCTTCGTGCTCGCCGGCGAGGCGCGGGTGAGCAAGCAGGGACGCCTGCTCGAGGTGCTCAACCCGGGCGACTGCTTCGGCGAGATCGCGGTGTTCTCCACCATCTCCGGCGTGCGCTCGGCCTCGGTCGAGGCCGCCGCGGACACCGAGCTGGTGACGATTCGCGCGCGCGCGCTCGAGCGCGCCAGCGAGACCCTGCGCATGCATTTCTACCAGGCTTTCCTCGAGGTGCTGGCGACGCGCCTGTCGCAAGCCAGTGCCCGCATCGCCAATCTATGAACGAATCGCCGACGCCCCACCCCGCCCTTCCCGCCGTCGAGGCCGCCCTGCGCGCCGCCATGGGCGAGCAGCTGCGCATCGTCTCCGCCGAGCCGGTGAGCGGCGGCAGCATCCACACCGCGCTGCGCCTCCAGGACGCCGGTGGCGCACGTTTCTTCGCCAAGCTCGCCCCTGCCGCCCAGGCGCCGATGTTCGAGGCCGAGGCCGACGGCCTCGGCGCGATCGCGGCAAGCGGCAGCCTACGCACCCCGGCGGTGATCGCGCGCGGGGGGGACGAGGCCCACGCCATCCTGGTGCTGGAATGGCTCGACCTGCAGCCGCTGACCAGCGCGGCCGACGGCGCCCGCTTCGCCGAGGCGCTGGCGGCGCTGCACCGCAACGTCGGCGAGCACTTCGGCTGGCCGCGCGACAACTTCATCGGGCGCACGCCGCAGGCGAACACCGAGCGCGACAACTGGGCGCGCTTCTTCGTCGAGCAGCGCCTGCGTCCGCAGTTCGCGCGCGCCCGCGCGCAGGGCTTCGACATCGAGCTGCAGCGCCAGGCCGACCGCCTTCTCGACCGTGTCCCCGCGCTTTTCCTCGACTACCGCCCGCCCGAGAGCCTGCTCCACGGCGACCTCTGGCACGGCAACGCGGCGGTGCTCGCCGACGGCACGCCGGTGGTGTTCGATCCCGCGGTGCACCGCGGCGACCGCGAAGCCGACCTCGCCATGAGCGAGCTCTTCGGTGGTTTCCCCTCCGCCTTCTACACCGCCTACCGGCGCGCCTGGCCGCTGCACGAGGACTACGAGCAGCGCAAGCCGCTGTACAGCCTCTATCACCTGCTCAACCACCTCAACCTGTTCGGCCGCGCCTACCTGCGCGAGTCCCTTCGGCTGGCCACGCGGCTGAACGAGGAGTTGGCGCGGCGCAGGGACTGAAACGCCCCGAAGCAGGAGCGGATGCGTCGGCGTTTTTTACACTCGGCCCCGGAGCGCGATCTGCCCGCACAGCACACCTATTTTGAAATCAGCGACTTGCGTCGATTTTTCGACGCGGGCGTGATATTTGCTACGGTCTGGGCAAGGTTCATCGGAAAGACGTCGGGCGGCAGATATAATGAAATCAGGCACCAGCGGAATCAGGGATTGATGATGGACAGGATCCGGAACAACGAGACGGTCGAGCAGCGAAGGCGAGTCCTGAAGGGCGCGCTGGGTGCATCCACCGTGCTCACGCTGGGATACGGCGGTAGCGCGGCTGCGGCATCGATCGGATGCGTGAAGAACACGTACATTGAAGAAACCCCGCCTGCGAACGGTAACCAGTTTTCGTGGACCGACCCGGCGGCCATGACCGGGGTTGACGAGTGGGCCTGGAGCAAGGTCGACGTGTGGGAATGCAGCGGGAACGTGGGGGGCGTTCCGGATACGGACTTCGAGGGCTTCTCGCTCGACAACGGCATCAATTGGTACCGCGTGCCGGCGGTGGTCGGCGAAGCTCCGACGCTGATCGCCTTGGCGACGAAGAAGAGCTCGCAGTCGCCCGCGTACCCGAAGACCGCTTGGGTTTTGGCGTACTTCGACGCGAACGGCAACTTCGTCGGCAACTACCCCGCGATCACCATGCGCACCGAGCAGAATACCCCTCTGGAGGGTTCCTGCCTCGCGTCGGTGAATCCGAATGCGAAGAGTGGCTTCACCTACGGCGGCTGAACGCCGATGCAGCCGACCTCGCCGCTGGGGCCGCTGGCCTGGATCGAACGCTACTGCCCGTCCCTCGACGGGCAGTTTCTTTTTCTCGATCCGCTGCGCTGGGATACCCATCTGCTGAGCGCGGGCGCCGTGATCGTGCTGCGCGAGGCGGCGCTCGCCATCGAAGCCGGATGTTTCGAGGCCTTCCGCGCCGAGGTCGCCGCGAACGGCGGCTGGCCGGCGGGACTGGAACGCCTGGCGGTCGCGCTGACCGCGCTCGCCGAGCGCGCTGCGGGCACGGGGACCGAGGCTTGAAGGGCGGCGTGATGCAGCGCTCGATCGACCTCGGTGCGGCCAGCGTGGTGGTGCGCTCGCCGCTTCGCGAGTTCAATGCCCAGCTCGACCTGCTCTACCGCGACCATTCGCAGGCAGGGGACAGCGGCTTCGCGGACGTGCGCGTCGCGCTGCTCCCCGGGCCGCCCTGGCGCGTGTGGGGCCCGCAGGTACGCCTGTGGTCGGAGGCCTCCTGCCCCTTCGACCCCTACCCGCTCGACAGCGCCCTGCCTCTTTTCGAATGGGGCACCAACTGGCTGCTGGCGCAGCGCCTCAACGCGCATGTGCTGCTGCATGCAGGCGTGGTCGCGCGCGAGGACCGTGCCCTGATCCTTCCCGCCGCACCGGGCTCGGGCAAGAGCACGCTGACCTGCGCCCTTCACCTCGCAGGCTGGCGCTTCCTCTCGGACGAGTTCGGGGTGCTGGATACCGAATCCGGACTGCTGCACCCCCTGCTCAAGCCCGCAGCGCTGAAGAATCGCTCGATCGACATCATCGGCGGCCAGCCGGGCGCGGTCCTCGGCCCCGTCTTTGCCGGTACGCGCAAGGGCGACGTGGCGCACTTCGCACCCGACCGTGCGAGCGTAGCAGCACGCCGCCGGCCGGTCACACCCGCGCTCGTGGTGTTCCCGAGATATCGCGAAGGCGCAGCCCTGCGCTGCGAACCGGTGCGCCGGGCGGAGGCCGCGATGCGGCTGGGGCTCAACAGTTTCAATTACCGCAAGCTCGGCCCGGTCGGCTTCGACGCCATCCTCCGCCTCGCGCGCACGGCCCCCGCCTGGGAGATCGAGTATGGCGCGCTCGCCGACGCCCTCCCCTGCATCGAGCAGCTATTCGGAAAAGCCTCATGAGCACGCATCCGGCGGCCGACTGTGCCCTGCTGCTGCGCGGCCTTCACGAAGCCCTCGAGATCCCGGAGGCGCGCTGGGATCGGGTGCTGCGGCTCGCGCGCATGACCGGCCTGCATGGCCGCCTCGCCGCCGCCAACGCGGACAATCCGACCGTGTCGGAGCGGGTCCGCCGCCATCTGCTGTCGGCGACGAGGATGGCGGACTTCAGCGCGCGCATGCTCGACGCCGAGCTGCGCGACGTGGCCCCGCTGTGCGGCGGCGATTTCCCGGTGATCGCCCTGAAGGGCGGCGCCTACGCACTGCAGGCGCTCGGCTTCGCCCGCGGCCGCTTCGTCTCCGACATCGACCTGCTGGTGCCCGCACGCGCCCTGCGCACCATGGAGGCGAGGCTGCACGCCGCGGGCTGGGAGAGCGCGGCGCTGGACCCCTACGATGAACGCTACTACCGCGACTGGAGCCACGAGACGCCCCCCCTGCGCTTCCCGGGCCATTTCCTCGAACTCGACCTGCATCACGCGATCACGCCGGTGACCGGGCGGCGCCATTTCGATCCGGCGCCGCTGTTCGACGAGAGCTTGCCGATCGCCGGCAGCCGCTTCCGCGTGCTGTCGGCGCGGGACCAGGTGCTGCATGCCTGCGTGCATTGCTTCCAGGACGGCGATCTCGCCCTGCGCGTGCGCGAGATCGCCGACATCGACGGCCTGCTGCGCAGCTTCGCCGGCACGACGGGCTTCTGGCCGGGCCTCGTCGAGCGTGCCAATGCGCTCGGGCTGGGCCGTCCGCTCTGGTATGGGCTGCATTTCGCCCGCAGCTGGATGCAGACGCCGGTCCCCCAGGAGGTCCTGAGCGCCCTTCCCGGCCCCGCCGCCGTACTCCGCCGGCCGATGGAGGCCTACATCTCGCTCGCCCTGCTCCCGCCCGACCCCGATCGGCCACCCGGCCTGTCGGTGCGATTCGCGCGGCGGCTGGCACTCGCGCGCTATCACCTGCTGCGCATGCCCCTGCACATGCTCCTGCCCCACCTCGCGCGCAAGGCCTGGTTGCGCACACGCCGCCGCACACCCGACGGTGCGAATGAAAACGCCGGCGGCGGACCCTGAAAACGGGTCGGCAGCCGGCGTTCCACGACGAAGGTCGTCGCGCGGGATCAGTCCTCGCCGACGAGTCCGGCGTCCTTGAGCATCTGCTGCAGTTCGCCGCTGTCGTACATCTCGCGCATGATGTCGCTGCCACCGACGAATTCGCCCTTGACGTAGAGCTGCGGGATGGTGGGCCAGTTGGAGAATTCCTTGATGCCCTGACGGATCTCGGGGTCGGCAAGCACGTTGACCGCGAGCACCTCGCGCACGCCGCAGCCCTTGAGGATCTGCACCGCGGTGGAGGAGAAGCCGCACTGCGGGAACTGGGGCGTGCCCTTCATGTAGAGCACCACGCCGTTGTTGGTGACCTGATCGCGGATGACGTCCTGGATGTCCATTCTGGAAACCTGAAAAAGTTGAGTTAAACAGTCGGGAAATAATAGGCGTTGCGCGCCGCCAGCGTCAACGCGAATCGCGCGTTGCGCGCCCCAGCCAGCGCCCCCCCGAGACGCGCTCGATGCCGGCGAGGTCGGCCCACGAGGCGATCGCGGCAAAGCCGGCGTCGGCGAGCAGGCCGCGCGCCGACGCCGCCTGGTCGTAGCCGTGCTCAAGGAAGAGCCAGCCGCCATCGACCAGGCGTGCCGGCGCGCCGGCGACGATCTCGGCGAGGTCGTCCAGGCCCTGCGGCCCGGCGGCGAGCGCGCCACGCGGCTCGAAGCGCACGTCGCCCTGCTCGAGGTGCGGGTCGCCCGCAGCCACGTAGGGCGGATTGGACACGATGAGCTCGAAGTGCTCGTCGCCGAGCGCGCCGAACCAGTCGCTCTGCACGAAGGAGACGCTCGCGCCCAGCCTGGCGGCGTTGGCCATCGCCACCCACAGCGCCTCGCGCGAGCGGTCGAGCGCGACCACCTCGGCCGCCTCGAGCTCGAGCGCCAGGGTCACCGCGAGCGCCCCGCTGCCCGTGCCGAGGTCGAGCACGCGCAGCCCGCGCCGTCCGGGAAAGTGCGCGAGCGCGAGCTCGACCAGCAGCTCGGTCTCGGGGCGCGGGATCAGCACCGCCGGGGTGACGAGGAACTCGCGCCCGTAGAACTCGCGCGTGCCGGTGAGATAGGCTACCGGCTCGCCGGCGGCGCGGCGCTCGACGAGGGCGCGGTACTCGGCCCAGTCCTCCGCAGCAAGCTTCTGCTCCGGCCACGCCACCAGACGCGCGGCCGGGCACTGCAGCACGTGGCGCAGCAGCACGCGCGCGTCCATCTGGTCGATGCGCGCGCGTGCCCAGGCGAGCGCGCCGGCGATGTCGATCCCGTCGGCAGACGGCGCGGCGGGACTCATGCATCCTCCCCGAGTGCCGCGAGCAGGTCGGCCTGGTGCTCGAGGGTGAGCGCGTCGACGATCTCGTCGAGCTCGCCCTGCATCACCGCATCGAGCTTGTAGAGGGTGAGGTTGATGCGGTGGTCGGTCACCCGCCCCTGCGGGAAGTTGTAGGTGCGGATGCGCTCGGAGCGGTCGCCGCTGCCGACCAGGCTCTTGCGCTGCGCGGCCTCGGCGCTCTGTTGCGCGCGCACCCTGGCGTCGTACAGGCGCGCGGCGAGCACCGCCATGGCCTGCGCCTTGTTGCGGTGCTGCGAGCGATCGTCCTGGCACTCGACGACGATGCCGGTGGGAATGTGCGTGATGCGCACCGCGGAGTCCGTCTTGTTGATGTGCTGCCCGCCCGCGCCCGAGGCGCGGAAGGTGTCGATGCGCAGGTCGGCGGGGTTGATGTCCACCGCCTCGACCTCGTCGGCCTCGGGCAGCACGGCGACCGTGCAGGCGGAGGTGTGGATGCGCCCTTGGGTCTCGGTCACCGGGACACGCTGCACGCGGTGGCCGCCGGATTCGAACTTGAGCTTCGAATAGGCGCCGTTGCCGACCACGCGGGCGATGACCTCCTTGTAGCCGCCGAGGTCGGATTCGCTCGCCGACACGATCTCCACCTTCCAGCGCTGGCGTTCGGCGTAGCGGGTGTACATGCGCAGGAGGTCGCCGGCGAACAGCGCCGCCTCGTCGCCGCCGGTGCCGGCGCGGATCTCGAGGAACAGGTTGCGCGCGTCGTTGGGATCGCGCGGCAGCAGCGCGCGCTGCAGCTCGGCCTCCAGCGCTTCGATGCGCGCCTCGCCCTCGGCAAGCTCGAGTTCGCCGAGCTCACGCATCTCGGGGTCGGCGAGCAGCTCGCGCGCGGTCGCGCAGTCGGCTTCGGCCTGGCGATGCTCGCGGTACAGCGCCACCACCGGCTCGATCTCGGCGCGCTCGCGCGAGAGCTCGCGGAAGGCGTTCATGTCGCGCGCGCCCTCCTCGGAGGCGAGCGTGCGGTCGAGCTCTTCGAGCCGGTTTGCGAGGTGTTCGAGTTTGTCGCGGATGCTCTGCTTCATGACGGAGGAAGGACGCGCACACGCCGCCGGCGGGCGGCGGCCTGCGGAGCCGTGCGGCTAGTGGGAATCGCGGGACAGGTTGAAGAGCTCGCGCACCACGCGGCCGGCTTCGACCTTGTGCTCGCCCTCGGCCTGGTTCAGGAAGCGGGTGGGGCCGTGCATCAGCTTGTTGGTGAGGCCGTGCGACAGCGCCTCGAGCACGCGCTGCGGGTCCTCGCCCTTGGCGAGCAGGCGCACGGCGCGCTCGAGCTCGGCCTGGCGCAGGCTCTCGGCGTGCTCGCGCAGCGAACGGATCACCGGCACCGTCTCGCGCGCCGACATCCAGTGCAGGAAGCCATCAACCCGGCTGGCGATGATCTGCTCGGCCTCGATCACCGCCTGCTGGCGCGACTCCATGCCGGCCTCCACCACCTGGGCGAGATCATCCACGGTGTACAGGAAGATGTCGTCGAGTTCGGCGATCTCGGGCTCGATGTCGCGCGGCACGGCCAGATCGACCATCACCATCGGGCGATGGCGGCGCGCCTTGACCGCGCGCTCGACCATGCCCAAGCCGACGATGGGCAGCGGCGCAGCCGTACAGGACACGACGACGTCGAAACGCGGCAGCGCCTCGCCAATCTGATCGATGCGCATGGTGGTGGCGCCGAAGCGGTCCGCCAGGGCCCTGGCACGCTCCTCGGTACGGTTAGCCACCGCCATGGATTTGGGCCGAGCGCCGCCGAAGTGGGCGGCACAGAGCTCGATCATCTCGCCCGCGCCGATGAAGAGCACGTGCTGGTCGGCAACGCGCTCGAAGATGCGCTCGGTCAGATGCACGGCCGCAGCGGCCATCGACACCGTGTTGGCGCCGATCGCGGTGGTCGAGCGCACCTCCTTGGCCACCGCGAAGGTGTTCTGGAACAGCTTGTGCAACAGCACGCCCAGGGTGCCCGCCTCTTCGGCGTAGCGCGCGGCGTCCTTGACCTGGCCGAGGATCTGCGGCTCGCCGATCACCATCGAGTCGAGCCCGCTCGCCACCCGGAAGACATGGCGGATCGCGTCGCGCTGCGGGTAGGAATACAGGTAGGGCGAGACCTCGGCGAGCGCGAGGCGGTGGAAACGAGCGAGCCAGTCGGCCGCGTGCTGGGGCTGCTCGGCGGCGAAATAGAGCTCGGTGCGGTTGCAGGTCGACAGGATCGCCGCCTCGCGCACCGAATCCGTATGGGCCAGATCGTGCAGCGCCTGCCCCATGCGCTCGGGCTGGAACGCGACGCGTTCGCGGATGACGAGCGGCGCGGTGTGATGGTTCAAGCCGAGGGCGAAGAGTTGCATGCGGGAGGGGGGTGGGACGGAGCGAGCCGGATTATAACACCGCGCCTGCGCCCCAAAATTGAGCCGGAACAGCGACTTCTGGCCGCAAATTGACGCCGCAAAGCAAATGGGCCGACACTCGGTCGGCCCATCGGGATTCTGGTGGCCAGTCGCGGAATCGAACCACGGACACGCGGATTTTCAATCCGCTGCTCTACCAACTGAGCTAACTGGCCAACGAGGTCCGCATTATAGCCAGTCTTTTTCCTTTGTCAAAGGGTTTGGCGAAAATGCCCGAAAAGCTCAGCCCAGGGCGTCGTGATCGCCCTGCACCTGCCGCGGTGGCTGCAGGTGGCTGCGCGGGAAGACCACGCGGGCGAGCGTGCCGCGTCCGCCCGGGCCGGCGTCCAGGGTGACGGTGCCGCGGTGCAGCTCGGCAATCTCGCGCACGATCGGCAGGCCGAGGCCGGAGCCATCGACGCCGCTGCCGAGCACGCGGTAGAAGCGCTCGAAGACGCGCTCGCGGTCGGCCTCGGGGATGCCGGGACCGTTGTCCTCGACCTCGAACACCGGTGAGCCGGCGTAGCGCGTGCGCGCGGTGACGCTGCCACCGCGCGGGGTGTACTTGATCGCGTTGTCGACCAGGTTCTTCAGCATCTCGCGCAGCAGCACCGGGTTGCCCTCCACGCGCAGGGCCGTGTCGCCCGCCTCGACACCGAGGTCGATCCGCTTGGCCTGCGCGCGCGGATAGAGCTCCAGCGCCACCTCGCGCACGATCGCATCGAGGTCCACCGTCTCCACCGCGTAGAGCTTCTCGAAGCTCGCCTCGGCGCGGGCGAGCGAGAGCAGCTGGTTGATCAGGTGGGCTGCGCGGTCGGTGCTCTCGGCGATGCGGGTGAGCGACTGGCGCAGCTGGTCGGGGTCGGTCTCGTGCATGGCGAGGTCGGTCTGCATCTTGAGCCCGGTCAGCGGCGTGCGCATCTGGTGCGCGGCGTCGGCGATGAAGCGCTGCTGCGCCTGCAGGTTCTCTTCCAGGCGCGCCATCATGTCGTTGTAGGCGATGATGAGCGGACGCACCTCCTCGGGCACGCTGGATGGCTCGACCGGTGACAGGTCGGTGGGACGGCGGCGGCGGATCAGGCTCTGCAGCCGGTTGAGCGGCGCGATGCCGCGGCTCAGGCCCACCCACACCAGCACCACCGCGAGCGGGATGATGGCGAACTGCGGCAGCAGCACCCCGGTGACCACGCGCGAGGCGAGGTCGGTGCGCTTGTTGCGCGTCTCGGCGACCTGCACGAGCACGAAACGATCGGCCTGCGCAGGGTCGGGGCGCACGAAGCGCCAGGCGATGCGCACCTCCTCGCCCTGGATCATGGCATCGCGCAGCTGCACCTCCTCGCCGTCGACTGCGGACGAGGTCGGCATGGGCGGGATCTCGGCGTCGCCGCTGACCGTGACGCCATTGACGTCGGCCACCTGGTAGTAGACGACGTCGTCCTGGTCGGCGCGGAACAGCGCGCGCGGCGGCGCCGGAAAGCGCACCACCACCTGGCCGTCCTCGACCTCGACCAGGCGCGCGAGCGCGCGCACGCCGTCGGCGAGTGCGAGATCGTAGGGCTGGTTGGCGATGCTGTCGGCGACGTTGTGGGTGACGATGATCGAGATCGGCCACAGGAACAGCAGCGGCGCGAGCATCCAGTCGAGGATCTCGCCGAACAGCGAGTTCGGCGGCCCGGACTTGCGCGGCGCGTTTGCGCCGCGCGGCGCGCGCTCAGGCCTGGACTTTCGCCGCAGGGGCAGCATCGGGGTTTTCCAGGCAGTACCCCAGGCCGCGCACGGTCACGATGCGCACGCCGCTGTCCTCGAGCTTCTTGCGCAGGCGATGGACATAGACCTCGATCGCGTTGCTGGACACCTCCTCGCCCCAGCCGCACAGGTGGTCAACGAGCTGGTCCTTGCTGACCAGGCGGCCGACACGCAGCAGGAAGATCTCGAGCAGGCCGATCTCGCGCGCCGACAGCTCGACGAGCTGGCCGCCGATCTTGACCACGCGGTCGGCCTGGTCGTAGCTCAGCTGGCCGATCTCGATGCAGCGCGGCTGGCCGGTGCCGCGGCGGGTAAGCGCACGCACGCGCGCTTCCAGTTCGGGCAGGGCGAAAGGCTTGGTGAGGTAGTCGTCGGCACCGGCATCGAGCCCGCGCACGCGGTCGTCGACGCCATCCTGCGCGGTCAGGATCAGCACCGGCTGAGCCGACTTGCGCGCGCGCAGGCGCTTGAGCACCTCGATGCCGTTCATGCGCGGCAGGCCGAGGTCGAGGATGAGCAGGTCGTAACCCTGGCCCGCGAGCGCGGCATCCGCCTCCATGCCGTCCGCCACGTGATCGACTGCACAACCACCGCGCCGCAGGGCGCGACAGATGCCGTCGGCGATCACCGGATCGTCTTCCGCCAACAGGATACGCATAGCATTCCGGCTGTAAGTTGCTTGTAAGCGGAGATTCAGAGAATGTTTCCGCTGTTCTCCTTTTGCTCGGTCTTCGGGGACGTGGCTGCTGCGCGCAGCGGCGTTCCGGGGAGCGCCCGCCCATCTGGGCCGCGGCGCTCCCCACCGACTTTTACTCCCCGAATTAAATAATTATCCCACGCTTTGCGCAGTCGCAGGCAGCCTCCCCGGCGGCTGGACGCGGGACGGCTCGCGCCGTGCCGGAACCGATGGACGCAAAAAGGCCCCGCCGAGGGCATTCCTCGACGAGGCCTTGTTCGCTTGCAGCGGGCGGGAGGTCCGGCGGACCGGACCTTCCCGGGCAGGCAGTTACATGCCCATGCCCATGCCGCCCATGCCACCCATGCCGCCCATGTCGGGCATGCCGCCCATCGGCTTGTCCTCGGCCAGCTCGCCGACCATGCAGTCGGTGGTCAGCATCAGGCCGGCGACGGACGCGGCGTTCTGCAGCGCGGTGCGGGTGACCTTGGTCGGATCCAGCACGCCCATCTCGACCATGTCGCCGTACTCGCCGGTGGCGGCGTTGAAGCCGTAGTTGCCCGAGCCCTCGACGACCTTGTTCACCACCACGCTCGGCTCGTCGCCGGCGTTGGCGACGATCTCGCGCAGCGGCTGTTCCATGGCGCGCAGCACGATCTTGATGCCGGCATCCTGGTCGTGGTTGTCACCCTTGAGCTCGCCCAGCGCGGCGCGGGCACGCAGCAGCGCGACGCCGCCGCCGGGGACGATGCCCTCTTCCACCGCAGCGCGGGTGGCGTGCAGGGCGTCCTCGACGCGGGCCTTCTTCTCCTTCATCTCGACTTCGGTGGCGGCACCGACCTTGATCACCGCAACACCGCCGGCCAGCTTGGCCACGCGTTCCTGCAGCTTCTCGCGGTCGTAGTCGGAGCTGGCTTCCTCGATCTGCACGCGGATCTGCTTGACGCGCGCCTCGATGCGGTCGGCCTGGCCGGCGCCGTCGATGATGATGGTGTTTTCCTTGCCGACTTCGATGCGGGCAGCCTGGCCGAGGTCGTCCAGGGTGGCCTTCTCGAGGGTCAGGCCGACTTCTTCGGCGATGACCTGGCCGCCGGTCAGGATGGCGATGTCTTCCAGCATGGCCTTGCGACGGTCGCCGAAGCCCGGGGCCTTGACGGCGCAGGTCTTGAGGATGCCGCGGATGTTGTTCACCACCAGGGTGGCGAGCGCTTCGCCTTCGACGTCCTCGGCGATGATCAGCAGCGGACGGCCCGACTTGGCGACCTGCTCGAGCACCGGCAGGAGGTCGCGGATGTTGGAGATCTTCTTGTCGAAGAGCAGGACGAAGGGCTGCTCGAGGATGGCAACCTGCTTGTCCGGGTTGTTGATGAAGTAGGGCGACAGGTAACCGCGGTCGAACTGCATGCCCTCGACCACGTCGAGTTCGTTCTGCAGCGACTTGCCGTCTTCGACGGTAATCACGCCTTCCTTGCCGACCTTGTCCATCGCACGGGCGATGATGTCGCCGATGTCGCTGTCGGAGTTGGCCGAGATCGAGCCGACCTGGGCGATCTCCTTGTTGGTCGAGCAGGGCTTCGACAGCTTCTTGAGCTCGTCGATGGTGGCGACGACGGCCTTGTCGATGCCGCGCTTGAGGTCCATCGGGTTCATGCCGGCGGCGACGAACTTCATGCCTTCGCGCACGATCGACTGCGCCAGCACGGTCGCGGTGGTGGTGCCGTCACCGGCGATGTCCGAGGTCTTGGAAGCGACTTCCTTGACCATCTGCGCGCCCATGTTCTCGAACTTGTCCTTCAGCTCGATTTCCTTGGCGACGGAGACGCCGTCCTTGGTCACGGTCGGGGCGCCGAACGAGCGCTCGAGCACGACGTTGCGGCCCTTCGGGCCCAGGGTCACCTTGACCGCGTTGGCGAGGATGTTGATGCCGGCGACCATGCGCTCGCGGGCGGAATCACCAAACTTGACTTCTTTAGCTGCCATTCTTCAGAACTCCGGAATCGTTTCGATTAGGGTTGATCGGTGCGGGGGAGGCTCAGGCCTCGACCACGCCCATGATGTCTTCCTCGCGCATCACGAGGAGTTCGTCGCCTTCGACCTTCACGGTCTGGCCGGCGTACTTGCCGAACAGCACCTTGTCACCGACCTTGACGGCCATCGGACGGACCTTGCCGTCGTCGAGGATCTTGCCGTTGCCGACCGCGAGGACTTCGCCCTGATCGGGCTTCTCGCCGGCGCTGTCCGGGATCACGATGCCGCTGGCGGTCTTGCGTTCGGCTTCGAGGCGCTTGACGATCACACGATCATGCAGGGGACGAATCTTCATCGAGTTCTCTCCTAACTGAGGTTCAACTGTCTGGGTTGATGAAACACGCGGAACCAGTCCGCAGGAAAAGGATCTGCTGTGGCGATGGACGGGCTTGCACCCGTCGATCGAGGCTTGTTAGCACTCGACGCCAACGAGTGCTAATAATAGGGACGGGTCCAGAGGATTTCAAGTGCGCTTCCTGTTAACTTTTTTCTGCGCCGTGATGGCGCTCGCCGCGGCGCCCCTCCACGCCCAACGCCAACCTCCCCCCCTCGCCGCCTCCATGGACGCACGATGGAAGGGCGCCGCCTTCGAGGGCGACCGCGCCAGCCTCGCCCGCCTCGCCGCCGCCGGCGCCAAGGTCGTGCGCGTGTACCGCCAGTCCGACGCCTGGGTGCTCGACGAGGCGCACCGCCTCGGCCTGAAGGTGGTGATGGGGCTGTGGCTGGAGCACCCGCGCCACGGTTTCGACTACGCCGACGCGCGCGCCGTGCGCGCACAGGAAGACGCCCTGCTCGACTTCGTCGCCCGCCACCGCAAGCACCCTGCCCTGCTCGCCTGGGGCGTGGGCAACGAGATCGAGACCGGGGTCGCCGACCCGCTGCCGCTGTGGCGCGCGGTCGACCGGCTGGCCGCGCGCATCCGCGCGCTCGACCCCGACCACCCCACCATGATGGTGGTCGCCGACACCGGCATGGACGCCTTCCGCGCACTCGCCGGCTGCTGCCCCAACGTCGAGCTGCTCGGCATCAACGTCTACGCCGGTGCGGTGTTCGACCTGTCGCAGCGCCTGCGCGCGGCCGGCATCGCCAAGCCGGTGGTGGTCGCCGAGCTCGGCCCGCTCGGGCAGTGGCAGGCCGGGCGCAAGCCCTGGGGCGCGCCGGTCGAGCTCACCAGCACCGAGAAGGCGCGCTTCTTCACCGAGGCCCTCGCCTTCCTCGACCAGCAGGCGCAGATCCGCGGCGTCTTCCCCTTCCTGTGGGGCGCGAAGCAGGAACAGACCGCGACCTGGCACGGACTGCTGCTCGCCGACGGTAGCCCCACCGCGATGAGCGACGCTCTCGCCGCCGCCTGGGGGCGGCCGCAGCCCCGGCCCGCACCGCGCATCCGCGGCATCGGCATCGGCGCGGACGAGTTCGCCGCCGGCGCGGAGATCTCCGCCGGCATCGACGCGGTCGCCCACGACGGCAGCGCGCTCGCCGCCGAGTGGGCCGTGCACGCCGAGGCCACAGACCTGCGCAAGGGCGGCGATGCCGAGACCCCGCCCACGCGCATCGACGTGCGCGTGCTGCACGCCGATGCCGCCAGCGTGCGCTTCGTCGCCCCGGCGCAGCCCGGCGCCTACCGCCTCTTCATCACCGTGCGCGACCGCGAGGGCAAGGCAGGGACGGCGAACCTGCCGTTCCGGGTGAGGTAAACGAGGCCTCGCCCGCAGCAGCGTCGTCTCCCTCGCGCCTGCGGCTCTCGCACGTTCGTGCCCCCTCCTCCCGTGGGCGCACGGTGCCCGCCCCGCGCATTCCTCCCCGCTTGGTCCGCCGCCCCGCCCCGGGGTTAAGATGACTCGCAGAAGAACCCCAAGCGCAGGAGGCGCGCCCATGTCCGCTCCGCTCACGCCGCCGGCCCCCTTGCCCGTCGAGCGCCTGGCGACTCGCTGCGACCCGGCAGCGCTCGGCATCGAAACCTCCGCCCAACTGCCCGAGCTCGACGTCGCCCGCCTCCACGGCCGCGCGGTCGACGCGATCCGGCTCGGCCTCGACATCCGCGCCGAGGGCTACAACCTCTTCGTGCTCGGCGACCCCGGCAGCGGCCGCCACGAGCTCGTCCGCCGCCTGCTCGAGGACACGCGCGGCCGCGGCGATGCACCCGCGGACTGGTGCTACGCATGGAACTTCGCCAACGCCGCCCAGCCTCGGCTGCTGCGCCTGCCCTGCGGGCGCGGCCCGGCGCTGCGCGACGATCTGGCCCGCTTCGTCGAGGAGCTGGTGCCGGCGATCGGCGCGGTGTTCGAGAGCGAGGAGCACCGCAACCGCATCGAGGCCCTGCAGGAGGAGGCCAAGACGCGCGAGGAGAGCGCCTTGCGCAGCCTCGGCGACGAGGCCCAGAAGCTCGGCGTCGCGCTGCTGCGCACCCCGCACGGCTTCGCCTTCCTGCCGATGAAGGACGAGGGCAGCACGCTCACGCAGGAAGAATTCGAGCAGCTGCCCGAGGCACGCCAGCACGAGCTCGGCGAGCACATCCGCGCGCTGCACGAGCGCCTGCACCGCCTGATGAGCGATTTCCCGCGCTGGCGGCACGAGCTGCAGAACCGCATCCGCGACGCCGGGCGCGAGGCGATCCGCGCCACCGTCACCCACATGGTCGACGAATTGAAGGCGCGTCACGCAGACCTGCCCGAGGTGTGCGCGCATCTGGACGCGGTGCTCGCCGACGTCGTCGCCAGCGGCGAGTCGCTGCGCGCGACGCCGCACGCCGACGAGGACAGCGAGACGCTGACCTACACCGGCAGCATCAGCGTGCAGCGCTATCTGGTGAACCTGCTCGTCGCCAACCCCGCCGACGGCACCCGACCGATGGTGTACGAAGACCACCCCACGCTGCAGAACCTGGTCGGCCGCATCGACCACCTGGTGCACATGGGCACGCTGGTGAGCAACTTCACCCTGATCCGCGCCGGCGCCCTGCACCGCGCCAACGGCGGCTTCCTGGTGCTCGATGCGCTCAAGCTGCTGTCCCAGCCCTTCGCCTGGGAGGGGCTCAAGCGCGCGCTCAAATCCGCACGCCTGCGCATCGAGTCGCTCTCGGAGCTGATCGGGGTGACCGGCTCGGTGCAGCTCGAGCCCGAGCCGATGCCGCTCGAGCTCAAGGTGGTGCTGATCGGCGATCGCCTGACCTACTACCTGCTCGGCCGCTACGATCCCGAGTTCGCCGCGCTGTTCCGCATCAACGCCGACATGGAGAGCGAGATCGAACGCTCCGCGGACAACACCGCCGCTTACGCCTGCCTGCTCGCCACCCTGGCGCGCCGCGCCGGCCTGCCGCCCTTGTCGGCGCCGGCGCTGGCGCGCCTGATCGAGCACGCGGCGCGCCTCGCCGCCGACGCCGAGCGCCTGAGCGCGCGCACCCAGCCGCTCGACGACCGCCTGCGCGAGGCGGCCCACTTCGCCCTCGCCGCCGGCGCCGCGCGCATCGAGCGCGAGCATGTGGACGCCGCGATCGCGGCCCACCGGCGCCGCCACGAACGCATCCGCCTCGGCCACCTCGACCAGATCCTGCGCGGGCAGTGGCTGATCGACACCGCGGGCAGCCACGTCGGCCAGGTCAATGGCCTGGCGGTGGTGCCGCTCGGCGAAGACAGCTTCGCCCACCCGCAGCGCATCACCGCCACGGTGCGCGCCGGCGCCGGCGAGGTCATCGACATCGAGCGCGAGGTCAAGCTCGGCGGGCCGATCCACTCCAAGGGCGTGCTGATCCTGTCCGCCTTCCTCGCCGCACGCTTCGGCTGGATGCTGCCGCTCTCGCTCAAGGCGAGCCTGGTGTTCGAGCAGTCCTACGGTGGCGTCGAGGGCGACAGCGCCTCGCTCGCCGAGCTGGTGGCCCTGCTCTCGGCGCTCTCGGGCGTGGCGGTGAAGCAGTCGCTCGCCGTGACCGGTTCGGTGAACCAGTTCGGCGTCGTGCAGCCGGTAGGCGGGATCAACGAGAAGATCGAGGGCTTCTTCGACCTGTGCGCGGTGCGCGGTCTCGACGGCCGCCAGGGCGTGCTGATTCCGCGCGCCAACGTCTGCCACCTGATGCTGCGCGACGACGTGGTCGAGGCGGTGCGGGCCGGGCGCTTCGCCGTGTGGGCGGTGGCCGACGCCGACGAGGCGGTGGAGCTGCTCACCGGCGTGGCGGCGGGCGTGCCGGACGAGCAGGGCAGGATGGCTGCGGGCTCGATGAGCCGGCGCGTCGTCGAGGGCCTGCGCAAGCTGGCGAGGATGCAGCGCGAGTTTGCGCGGCGGGGACACGAAGACGACGCCGACGCGGCCGGGCATCGAGGCCGGCCGCACGCATCCTGACGCAGGTGGCGCGCGCCGAGAGCGGGGTCGGCACCGGCCGGACGTTTGCGGCCGTTCGGGCGATCGTCGTCGGGCTCAGCCGGCTCGCCGGCGCGCGTCGCGCAGGTACGCGACCAGGTCATTCACCGTCGCGAGCTTGCGATAGTCCGCCTCGGGAATCTCGACCGCCAGCCGCCCGGCAAGACCGACCAGGAAGTTCAGCCAGTCCATCGAATCGAGGTCGACCTGCTGGCGCAGCGGGCGCTCGGGGCGCAGCCCGGCCTCCTCGATTTCCGGAGCGATTTCCTTCAGCGTTGCGATGACGATGCTGCGCAGTTCGGTGTCGTCCATGGCGGTTCCGTCCGGAATGGGAGTTCACAGTTCCTCCGGCCGCTGCAGCAGCTCGCGCAGCTCGGCGAGGAACAGCGCGCCGCGGTGGCCGTCGGAGACGCGATGATCGGCGGCGAGGCTGGCGGTGACGACGGGCATCACGCACAGCTCGCCGCGGTCCTCGCGCACCCAGGGCCGCGGCGCGATGCGGCCGAAGCCGACGAGGGCGACCTGGGGCGGATAGATCACGCCCGCCACCGCCTCCACGCCCTGCTCGCCGAGATTGGTGACGGTGACCGTCGGATCGCCCATCTCCGAGCTGCGCAGCGAACCGGCACGCGTGCGCCTGACCAGGTCGGCGAGCTCGCGCATCAGCACATCCAGCGGCTTGTGGTCCACGTCGTGCAGCGCCGGGGCGATCAGGCCGCCCTGGCGCAGCGAGATGGCGACGCCGACGTGGATGCCCTGCGCGGCGACGAACTGGCCGTCGCGGTGGAAGCCGTTGAGCTCGGGGTACTTGCGCAGCGCCAAAGCAACGGCCTTCAGCTGCAGCACCGCCATCAGCAGGCGCTCTGTGATCGGGCGTCCCGCGTTGGCGCGGCCGAGCCAGTCCTGCGCGCGCGCCATCGGCACGGTTTCGAACAGGTAGTAATGCGGGATCTCGCGCTTCGAGCGGCTCATCGCCGCGGCGATGGCGCGGCGGGTCTCGGCCTGGCGCTCGGCAGCGGAGATCGGGCTTGGCGTCGCCGCGGGTGGTGAAGCAGGCAGTCGTGCAGCCGCCACGGCACGCTCCACGTCCTCCAGCGTGACCGCGCCGCCCGGGCCGCTGCCCGACAGCGCGGCAAGCTCCACTCCCAGCGCCTCGGCGCGCTTGCGCGCGGCGGGCGAGACGCGCAAGCGCCCGGCCGGCGCGGGCGAGACGTCCGGCGCGGGTTTCGCCGCGGGCGCTTCGACCACCGGCACCGCCGCCGCTGCAGCCGCCTTCACGGTCTTCGTGCGCGTCCTTTTCGCCGCCGGCGCCTCGCCGGGCTCCAGCAGCGTCGCCATCACCGTGCCGACCGCCATCCGCGTCCCCGGCTCCACGAGCAGTTCATGCACCGTGCCGTCCTGCCAGATCTCGACATCCACCGCCGCCTTGGAGGTGTCGACGATGGCGACGACCTGACCCTTCACGACCCTGTCTCCAGGGCGCACGAGCCACTCCAGCAGCTTGCCTTCGTCCATGTCGGCGCCCAGCGAAGGCAGCTTGAACTCAAACATTCAGCAGCTCCTTCACCGCGGCGACGATCTTCGGCACCTGAGGCAAGGCGGCCTCCTCGAGGTGCTTGGCGTACGGGATCGGCACCTCCTCGCTGCACACCCGCGCGGGCGGCGCGTCGAGCTCATAGAAGCAGGTCTCGACGATGCGCGCGATCAGCTCGGCAGCGAGGCTGCCGCTGCGCCAGCCTTCGTCCACCACGACCGCACGATGCGTCCGGCGCACCGATGCGGCGACGGTGTCGATGTCCAGCGGGCGCAGCACGCGCAGATCGACCACCTCGACCTCGACGCCCTGGGCCGCCAGTTCTTCCGCCGCCTGCAGCGCCTTGGGCAGGCAGCCACCGTAAGCGAACACGCTTGCCTGCGCGCCGGCGCGGCGCACCGCGGCGCGGGCGATGTCGCAGCGCCAGTCGTCCGGCAACTCGTCTTCCAGGTTGTAGAGCTGGGCGTGCTCGAAGATCACCACCGGATCGGGGTCGGCGAGCGCCGGCGCGAGCATGCCGCGCGCGTCGGCCACGGTGGCCGGCGCCAGCACGCGGATGCCGGGAATGTGGGCGTACCAGTTCTCCAGGCTGTGCGAGTGCTGCGCGCCGAGCTGGCGCCCGGCGCCGGTGGCCATGCGCAGCACCAGCGGCACCGAGCACTGGCCGCCGGACATGTGGCGCAGCAGGGCGGCGCTGTTGACGATCTGGTCCAGCGCCAGCAGGCTGAAATTGACCGTCATCACCTCGACGATCGGACGCAGGCCGCCGAGCGCCGCCCCCACGCCGGCGCCGACGAAGCCGAGTTCGGACAGCGGCGTGTCGCGGATGCGCTCGGGGCCGAACTCCTCCAGCAGGCCTTTCGACACCGCATAGCTGCCGCCGTAGCGGCCGACGTCCTCGCCCATCAGGAACACGCGCGCATCGTTCTGCAGCGCCTCGCGCAGCGCCAGCCGCAGCGCCTCGCGGTAGCTCATCCTCATGGCGTACCCCCTGCGGCCGCGCCGGCCGGCGTGTGCACGTCCTTCAGCAGATCCGCCACCGGCTCCCATGGCGCCTGTTCGGCGAACGCGACCGCGGCGGCCACCTCGGCTTCGGCCTCGGCATCGAGCGCGAGGAAGGCCTCCTCGTCGAGCCTGCCCTCGGCCTTCAGCTGCGCGGAGAGGCTGTGGATGGGGCCGCGCTGCTTCCACTCCTCGATCTCGGCCTTGTCGCGGTACAGATCGGGATCGAACATCGAGTGCGCGCGGAAGCGGTAGGTCTGCAGCTCGACGAAGGCCGGGCCGCCCCCCTCCCTCACCTGCCGCACCGCGCGGCTCACGGTGTCGAACACCGCGCGCACGTCCATGCCGTCGGCGCGGAAGGTGGCGACCCGGTAGCTCGCCGCCTTGGCGCACAGGTCGGTCTGCGACTCCGAGCGCGCCAACGCCGTACCCATCGCGTACAGGTTGTTCTCGCAGCAGAACAGCACCGGAAGCTGCCACAGCGCGGCGAGGTTGATCGACTCGTGGAAGGCGCCTTCGGCCATCGCGCCTTCGCCGAACACGCACAGGGTGACGCGGCGCACGCCTTGCAGCCTGTCCGCCAGCGCCAGGCCCACGGCCAGCGGCAGGCCGCCGCCGACGATGGCGTTGCCGCCGTAGAAGCGGCGCGCCACGTCGAACAGGTGCATCGAGCCGCCGCGCCCGCGCGAGCAGCCCGCCGCCTTGCCGAACATCTCGGCCATGATCGCGTCCATGCCCACACCGCGCAGCAGCGCGTGGCCGTGCTCGCGGTAGGTGGCGACGACGTTATCGTCGGCGGCGAGCGCGTGCATCGCGCCGGTGGCGCAGGCTTCCTCGCCGATGTAGAGGTGCAGGAAACCGCGGATCCTGCCGGCACCGTAGAGCTCGGCGCATTTCTCCTCCATGCGGCGGATGCGCAGCATGTCGGCCAGCAGGCGCAGCTCCAGCGGACGCTCTGCAGAGGCCCTGGGCTTGCGTGTGCGCGTCATGCTCCGGCCTCCAGCGTGGAGGTGTCGCCTTCGGGCAGGCCGAGTTCGCGCGCCTTCAGCAGCCGGCGCATGATCTTGCCGCTGCGCGTGCGCGGCAGCACCGGCAGGAAGTCGATCTCCTTGGGTGCCACCGCCGCGCCGAGCTTCTTGCGCGCATGACCGAGCAGCTCCTTGCGCAGCGCCTCCGAAGGCTCGAAGCCCTGCTTCAGCGACACGAAGGCCTTCACCACCTCGCCGACCATGTCGTCGGGCTTGCCGATGACGCCGGCCTCGGCCACCGCCGGATGCTCCATCAGCGCGCTCTCGACCTCGAAGGGCCCGATCAGGTGGCCGGCCGACTTGATCACGTCGTCGCTGCGGCCGACGAACCAGTAGTAGCCGTCGGCATCGCGCCGCGCCAGGTCGCCGGTCAGGTACCAGTCGCCGGCGAAGCACTTGCGGTAGCGCTCCTCGTTGTTCAGGTAGCCGCGCAGCATCGATGGCCAACCACGCTTCAGGGCCAGTTCGCCCTCCTCGTCGGGCGCATCGACGAACTCCACGCCGCCGCCTTCGCGCGGACGCACGATCGCCGCCTCGACACCGGGCAAGGGCTTTCCCATCGAGCCGGGCTTGATGTCGAGCGCGGGAAGGTTGGCGATCATGATGCCGCCGGTCTCGGTCTGCCACCAGTTGTCGTGGATCGGCTTGCCGAGCACGTCGCGGCCCCACCACACCGCCTCGGGATTGAGCGGCTCGCCCACGCTGGCGACGAAGCGCAGGCGGGGGAAGGAAAAACCGCGCGCCAGCTCCGGCCCGGCCTTCATCAGCATGCGGATCGCGGTGGGGGCGGTGTACCAGACGCTGACCCGCTGCTCCTGCAGGATGCGGTACCAACGCTCGGCATCGAAGTCGGCCACGTCGACGATGGAGCTCACGCCGTGCAGCAGCGGCGCGACGATGCCGTAGGAGGTGCCGGTGACCCAGCCGGGGTCGGCGGTGCACCAGAAGATGTCGCCATCATGCAGATCGAGCGCGTAGCGGCCGGTCGCCCAGTGGGTGAGGACCGCGCCATGCACGTGTATGGCACCCTTGGGCGTGCCGGTGGTGCCGCTGGTGAAGTGCAGCAGGGCGAGGTCTTCGGGCCGGGTCGCCACCGTCTCGAACGTGTCCGCGGCCTGCGCCATCAGCGTGGCGAGGTCCTGGGTGGCGGGGATGGCCGTCGCGCCATCCTCCTCACCCACCAGCAGGACATGGCGCAGGCTCGGCAGGCGATCACGCAGCTTCGCCACCTTGCGCTCGTACAGCAGGTCGGTGGTGACCAGCACCGCCCCCTCGCCGATGCCGATCCGGGTGGCGATCGGCTCCGGGCCGAAGGCGGAGAACAGCGGCGACACCACGCAGCCCGCCTTCAGGCCGCCGAGCACCGCGATGTACAGCTCCGGGATGCGCCCGGTCAGCACGAAGACACGCTCGCCGCGCCGCACGCCCAGGGTCCGCAGCACGTTGGCGAAGCGGCTGGTAAGGCGCGACAGCTCGCCGTAGCCGACATCACGGAGCGAGTTCTCACCGAGGAAACGGAAGGCGATGCGCTCGCGCAGCGGGCCATGCGCGTGGCGCTCGACCGCCTCATGGGCGATGTTGAGCCCGCCGCCGGGCAGCCCCGCCAGCTCGGCGCGCGCCGCGTCCCAGGAGAAGCCGGCACAGGTCGCGGCGTAGTCGGCAAGATTGGGCGGCACGGCCAGATCGGCGGCCGTCTTGTGGATGATCGCGGGGCGCTGCATCGCCTTCTCCTCACCATCGTCTTCATCGTCGCATGGCAGCGACGTCTTCGCGTCGGCCACCTCCCCGGTTTCTTTTTAGGCCAGCAGGGCCGCCTCGGCCATGCTGCCGAAGCCCGGGCCGCGCATGAGGAGGCCCATCGCCGCCGTTTCGACGTCCCCCTTGCGGTGAATGCAGCGGCGCAGCGCCTCGCTACGGCCGATCACCCGCCCGGCGCAACAGCCCCGGCTTGCGGCAGCTCGGCCACCAGGCAATCGGTGGTGAGGATCAGGCCCGCCACCGAGGCCGCATTCTGCAGCGCACTGCGCGTGACCTTGCACGGGTCGAGCACGCCCATCGCGATGAGGTCGCCGTATTCCTCGGTCGCGGCATTGAAGCCGAACGCGCCGCTGCCCGCCGCCACCTGGTCCAGCACCACGGAAGGTTCCAGGCCGCCGTTGGCGACGAGCTGGCACAGCGGCTCCTCCACCGCGCGCAGCACGATCTGGATGCCGCAGTCCTCGTCGTGGTTGACGCCATGCAGCACGCCCAGCGCCGCGCGCGCGCGCAACAGCGCCACGCCGCCGCCGGGCAGGATGCCTTCGGCCACCGCGGCGCGTGTCGCATGCAGCGCGTCCTCGACACGCGCACGGCGCTCCTTCATCTCGGACTCGGTGGCCCCACCCACCTTCACCACCGCCACGCCGCCGGCCAGGCGCGCGATGCGCTTCTCCGGGCCCTCGCGCTCGAAGTCGGAGCGCGTGCCCTCGAGCTCGGCGCGGATGCGGGCGATGCGGGCCTCGATCAGCGCGTGCGCGCCGCCGCCACCCACCAGCGTGCAGCGGTCCTTGTCCACCTCGATGCGGCGCGCGCTGCCCAGCTCGGCCGCGGTGGCGTGTTCCAGGCCGATGCCGGTCTCGCCGCCGACCAGCGTGGCGCCGGCCAGCACCGCGATGTCCTCGAGCATGGCGCGGCGGCGCTCGCCGAACTCCGGCGCCTTCACCGCGCAGGCCTTCAGCGTGCCGCGCGCGGCGTTCACCACCAGCAGCGCCAGCGCCTCGCCCTCGACTTCCTCGGCGATGATCAGCAAGGGCCGCCCGCTGCGCGCCACGACCTCGAGCACCGGCAGCAGCTCGGCCACGGCGCCGATCCTGCGGTCGCACACGAGGATGACGGCATCCTCGAGCACGACGCGCGCACCCTCGGTGTTGATGAAATAGGGCGACAGGTAACCACGGTCGAACTGCATGCCCTCGACCACGTCCAGCGTGCTCGCGAGGCCCGAGCCCTCCTCCACGGTGATCACGCCGTCCTTGCCGACGCGCTCCATGGCGTCGGCGATCAGCTCGCCGATGGCAGCGTCGTTGTTGGCCGAGATGCTCGCCACCTGGGCGATCTCGGTGCGCGTCCCGCACGGCCGCGCCATCGCCTTCAGCGCGCCGACGAGCGCGTCGACAGCCTTGTCGACGCCGCGCTTCAGATCCATCGGGTTCATGCCCGCGGCGACGTGCTTCATGCCCTCGCGCACGATGGCCGCAGCCAGCAGGGTCGCGGTGGTGGTGCCGTCGCCCGCCACTTCGGAAGTGCGCGCCGCCACCTCCCGCACCAGTTGGGCGCCCATGTTCTCGAAGGGATCGGCGAGCTCGATCGCGCGCGCGACCACGACCCCGGAGTTGATCACGATCGGCGGCCCATAGGGCTGCTGCAGCAGCACGGTGCGCGCGCGCGGCCCCAGCGTCTCCTTCACCGCATCTGCCAGCAGGGACACGCCGCGCAGGATGCGGTGGCGCGCGTCGTCGCGGAAAAGCAGTTGTCTGGCGGTCATCGTATCCTCCCTGTTCGGCCTCGCCGCGCGGATCACCGTGAAAATCTACTCCTGTTCCGCGGGCAATGGCGAGGCGACCAGGGGTGCGAGCAGAACGCGGACGGCGCGGGGGCGAAGGGCAGCGCTGCGCGCGCAGACGCCGATCGGCCGATGGCGCCCATCGAGCGCCGCGCCTCAGAACGCCACCGCGACCCCGAAATGCAGCCGCAGGCTGCGTTCCTGGTGGCCCCAGGCGAGATCGATCGCGAGCGGGCCCGCCGGGCTGCGCCAGCGCGCGCCGACGCCGTAGCCGACGCGAAGATCGTAGTCCGCGCGGGTATCGGCGGCATCCCCCGCATCGACGAAGACGGCCGCACCCCACTGCGGCCGGAACCAGCGCACGTACTCGGCGCTCGCGGTCGCCAGGTAGCGGCCGCCGACGGTCGCGTCGCCCTCCTTCACGCCCAGGCTCTGGTAGTCGTAGCCGCGCACCGACTGCGCGCCGCCGGTGCGGAAGAGGAAGTCCTGCGGCACGCCCTCGCGGCTGTCGGCCAGGGTCACGCCAGCCTCGCCGCGCAGGATGAACACGTCGGTGCCGCGCACCGGCTGGTAGCGCGCGACGCGCGAGTAGAAACGCAGGAAGTCCTGGTCGGAGAATAGCGTCTTGCTGCCCCCGCCGACCTGGAACTCGAGCACGTAGCCGCGGCTGGGGTCGAGCAGGTTGTCGACCGCGCGCTTCTTCCAGGTCCAGTTGGCGCTCAGGGTGTTGGTCGAGCGCGAGGGCGCGCCGGCCGGTTCGATGTTCTCGTGCTGCAGGCGCAGCGCGAGCTGGGTCTCGATGTCGCCGCGCAGCGTGGTGCGCGCGGCGCCGAGCGCCTGCGAGTCGATCTTGAGCCCTTCGAGGTCGCTGGCCTCGTAGAGCGCGCCGAAGCTGTCGCGGTCGCGCCCGCGCGGCGGCAGGAAGACGTCGGCGAACAGCGCCTGGCGGCGCTCCTCGATGCGCAGGCCGGAGGAGAACTCCCAGCCGCGCTTGCGCAGGTTGGCGTCGCGATAGCTGAACTCGACGCGCGCGCCGGTGTTGGTCGAATAGCCCGCCCCCACCCCGGCATAGCGCGGCAGTGCTTCGGTGACCTTGACCCGCACCGGCACCGCTGCGGACAGCGTCGGGTCGCGCTCGATGTCGACGATCACCGAACCGAAGTGCGGGGTGTTCTGCAGTCCGGTCTGAAAGGCAAGCAGCTCCTCGCGGTCGTAGGGCGCACCGGGCTTGAGCCGGCTGTAGCGCTCGACGAGATCGGTCGGCAGATGCTCCAGGCCCTGCACGTCGAGCTCGCCAAGGTAGAAGCTCGGTCCGCTGTCGATGCGCACCCGCAGCGTGGCACGCGCGCTCTCCGGGTCGATCTCGGCGCGGCTGTCCACGATGCGCGCCGCGGCGTAACGGCGCGCCGCGACCGCATCGAGCAGCGCCTGCTTGGCGCCGTCCCAGCCGCCCTGGCTGAAGGACGCGCCGACCGGCAGGCTCCAGCCCGCGCGCAGCAGGTCGAGGTACTCGCTGCCGCCCGGCCCGGAGGTGGCGATCTCGCCGACGAACTGCAGCTCGACCTGCGCGATCTCGGTGCGCGGACCAGGTTCCACCTCCAGCACCCAATTGCGCGCGTCGCTGCGATCGAAGCGCACCCGCGGCGAGAAGTAGCCCTCGGTGGCGAGCAGGCCCGCCACCTCGCGACGCGCCCGCCGGGTCATCGCCGAGCGGTCGGCCTGCTCCTCGGGCAGTTCGAGCGCCTCCTGGCGCAGCAGGCGCACGTGGCGCTCGAGCAGCGGTCGCACCTCGTCGGGCGCCTGCAGGCGCACCTCCAGGGGCTCCTGCGCCAGCGCGCCACCCCCTGCGAACGCGAGGGCCAGCGCGAGGAAGCGCAGCCCCCGGCGCAGCGGGTGTCGCACTCCCGAGCGCACCCGCTCAGTCCTCCTGGTGGTAGCCCGCGACGCGCTCGACCTCGTTCTTCGAGCCGAGGATCACCGGCACGCGCTGGTGCAGCCGGTCCGGCATCACGTCGAGGATGCGCTCGCGCCCGGTGGAGGCCGCGCCGCCAGCCTGCTCGACCAGCATCGCCATCGGGTTGGCCTCGTACATCAGGCGCAGCTTGCCGCCCTTGCTGCGACACTTCTCGTCCATCGGGTACATGAACACGCCGCCGCGGGTGAGGATGCGATGCACGTCTGCGACCATCGAGGCCACCCAGCGCATGTTGTAGTCCTTGCCGAGCGGACCTTCCTTGCCCTGCACCATCTCGGCGACGTAGCGCTTGACCGGCGCCTCCCAGAAGCGCGCATTGGATGCGTTGATGGCAAATTCCTGGGTATCGACCGGGATGGTCATGAAGGGCTGGGTGTAGATGAAGCTGCCCATCTCGCGGTCGAGCGTGAATCCGTGCACGCCCTGCCCCACGGTGAGCACGAGCTGGGTGGCAGGACCATACACGGCGTAGCCGGCCGCGACCTGCTCGCGACCGGGTTGCAGGAAGCTCTCCTCGGTGGGCTCCGTGCCGCCCGGCGGGTTGCGCAGCACCGAGAAGATGGTGCCGACCGAGATGTTGACGTCGATGTTGGACGAGCCGTCGAGCGGATCGAAGAGCAGCAGGAAGCCGCCCTTGGGCAGGTCGAAGGGGATCTGGCAGATGGTCTCGACTTCCTCCGAGGCCATGCCGGCGAGATGGCCGCCCCACTCGTTGGCCTGCAGCAGGATCTCGTTGGCGATGACGTCGAGCTTCTTCTGCGCCTCGCCCTGGACGTTGTCGGTGCCGGCTTCGCCGAGCACGCCGGCGAGCGCGCCCTTGGAGACGTTGACGCTGATCGCCTTGACCGCGCGAGCGACGACCTCGATCAGCAGGCGCAGGTCGGCGGTGATGCGGCCGGCGCGCTGCTGCTCGATGAGGAACTGGGTAAGGGTGACTCGGCGCATGACAAGGCTCCACGACATTGAACGAAACGGACAAGGCGGGATTATCGCGGTTCCGCGCCACGAGCGCACGGGCCGTGATGCCCGAAACCGCGAGACTGCTGCCGCAGCCGCCGAGGCGCTATCATCGGCACCCCCAACCCGCTTTTCCACTTCATGCACGTCATGGTTCTCGGCGCCGGCCTGTCCGGCGTCACGACCGCCTGGTACCTGACCCGCGCCGGCTTCCAGGTCAGCCTGGTCGACCGCCAGCCCGGCGCCGGACTGGAGACCAGCTTCGCCAACGGCGGGCAGATCTCGATCAGCCATCCCGAGCCCTGGGCCAACCCCGGCGCACCCGCGCAGGTGCTGCGCTGGCTCGGACGCGCGGACGCGCCGCTGAAGTTCCGCCCGCACCGCGCCCTTGCGCAGTGGACCTGGGGCCTGCGTTTCCTGCTCGAATGCCTGCCCGCACGGGCGCACCGCAACACCGTCGCGATCGCCGCGCTCGCGCTCGCCAGCGGGCAGCGACTGCGTGCGCTGCGCGCCGAACTCGGCCTCGAATACGACCAGCTCGAGCGCGGCATCCTGCACCTGTTCTACAGCCGCGGGGAGTTCGCCAAGGCCCCCGCGCGCGCTGCGCAGCTGCGCGCCTTCGGTATCGCGGCCGAGGTGCTGGACCGCGATGCCTGCCTGGAACGCGAGCCCGCGCTGGCCACGTGCGCCGGCAGCCTGGCCGGCGGGATCTTCGCCCAGGGCGACGAATCGGGCGACGCGCACAAGTTCACCCGCGCGCTCGCGCACAGGCTGGAAGAAGGTGGTGTGGTCCTGCACCGGGAGACCGAGGTGAGCGCGCTCGAGACCGGATCCGGCGGCCGGGTCGTGGGCGCGCGCGTGCGCCGCGCGGACGGCAGCGTCGACAGCCTGCGCGCGGACGCCTGCGTGCTCTGCCTGGGCAGCCACGGCCCGCGCCTCGCCGCGCCGCTCGGCTTGCGGCTGCCGATCTACCCGGTCAAGGGCTACTCGATCACCGCACCGGTACTCGAGCCCGCGCTCGCACCCTACGTGAGCCTGACCGACGAGTCGCGCCGGATCGTGTGCTCGCGCCTGGGCGACCGCCTGCGCGTCGCCGGCACGGCGGAACTGGACGGCTTCGACACCACGATCCGCGCGGCGCGGATCGCGCCGATCATGGCGTGGGTGCAGGCGCGCTTCCCGCACGCGATCGATCTCGAACGCGCGGAACCCTGGGCCGGGTTGCGCCCCGCCACGCCGGGAAACGTGCCACTGATCGGACGCAGCGCGCGCCCCGGGCTATGGCTCAACACCGGCCATGGCACGCTGGGATGGACGCTGGCCTGCGGTTCGGCCGCCGCACTGGCGGATCTGATGAGCGGGCGCAGGCCGGAGGTGGCGTTTCCTTTCCTCGCGGCGGCGGAGGTCTAGCGCCGCGTGCGCCCGGCGACGCGTTGCGGCGGGCCGAACGCATCGCGGAGGAGGCCGCGTCAGGCCGCGCGCGCGGCCTCGCCGGCTGCCGCATCCTCGGCAGCGAGCGTGGCGCAGCCACAGCCGGCGGCGCGCGTCTCGCCTTCGGCGAGTGGGCGCAGCGTGCACGAATCGACGTCGAAGCCGATCGTCGCCAGATGAAAGGCGAGCGCGGCATCCATGCCGTTCACGTGATTCACGAACCAGGCCGGCAGCTCTTCCATCAGTCGGCGGCCAAGGAAGTGGTCGCCGCGCTCGGCGCGCTTGCGGATGTCGGCCATCACCGCGAGCACGCGGTCATGCTCGGCGCGATGGCAGCCGGGAAAGTCGACCGCTTCCATCCAGCCGTTCTCGAGATCGAAGTGGGCCTTCGCATGCTCGATGAGCGCGTCGAGCGCACGCAGGAAATCATCGGGCGCGGCGTTGGCCGCGGCGTTGTAGCACTCGACGAACTCGCGATGGGTCTCGTCCATCGGGGCGAGGTTGTTGTCGAGATCGGCGCTCCAGGCAAGGCTAGGCATCGGTGTTCCTCACTTGACGATCTTGAGATGGCTGCCGCGCGGCGGGCGCGCGGGGGGCTGCGGCTCCGCGGAGCGCTCGCGACGCAGTTCGGCGGTGGTGTCGCTCATGTCCTGGACGACGTCGGCGGACGGATCCTGCACCGCCACGGACGCATCCTCCACCGCCTCGAGCTCGGGCTCGAAGGCCATGCCCTGCCCGTTCTCGCGTGCGTAGATCGCGACCACGTTGGCCACCGGGATCACCAGCGAATGCGCGGCACCGCCGAAACGGGCCTGGAAGCTGATGAAGTCGTTGGCCATTTGCAGCTGGCCGGTGGCGTCGGGCGAAAGGTTCAGCACGATCTGGCCGTCGCGCGCGTAACCGGGCGGCACCCGGGTGTCCTCGTCCACCAGCGTGGCGAGATAGGGCGTGAAACCCTGATCCACGCACCATTCCCAGATGGCGCGCAACAGGTATGGCTTGGTCGAGACGGTGCTCATCGGCTCTCCGGTGGCCGTGCCACGCCCCTGCGGGCGCCGCACGGCCTGACTGCGGTCGTGCGGCTCAGCGCCGCATGACCTTTTCGGACGGGGTCAGCGCGTCGATGAATCCCTGACGGCTGAAGATGCGTTCGGCGTACTTCATCAGCGGCGCAGCAGCCTTGGGCAGTTCGATGCCGTAGTGCTCGAGGCGCCACAGCAGCGGGGCGATCGCGACGTCGAGCATGGAGAACTCCTCGCCGAGCATGTATTTCTGCTTGGTAAACACCGGCGCGAGCTGGGTGAGATGGTCGCGCACGTGGGCGCGCACCTTGTCCACGCCCTTCTGCGCGGCCTCCAGGGCCTCCAGGTGGGTGAACAGCTCCTGCTCGAAAGTGTGCAACAGCTGGCGGGCACGCGCACGCATGATCGGGTCGGGTGGCATCAGCTGCGGATGCGGGAAGCGCTCGTCGATGTACTCGTTGATGATGTTGGCCTCGTAGAGCACGAGGTCGCGATCGACCAGCACCGGCACGCGGTTGTACGGGTTGATGACGGCGATGTCTTCGGGCTTGTTGTAGAGGTCGACGTCGATGACCTCGAAGTCCATGCCTTTTTCGAACAGCACGATCCGGCAACGATGACTGAAGGGATCGGTCGTGCCGGAATACAGGTTCATCATGGTGTTACGACTCCGGAATTCAAAAGCAAAAGCGCACCACGCGGGTCCGCGTGGTGCGTCAGGGTCAGGACCGCACTAGCCGGCCCGGAGGGCCGCGGCGACAGGAATCAATGAATGTCCTTCCAGTAGTTCTTCTTCAGCGCGTAGCTGAGCACGAACATGCCGGCGAGGAAGATCAGCACGAGGGCGCCGATCGACTTGCGCTTCTCGGCCACCGGCTCGCCCATCCAGACCAGGAAGGAGACGAGGTCGGCGACCGCCTTGTCGTACTCCTGGACCGACAGCTTGCCCGGCTTGACGAGTTCGAGGGCCGTCGTCGTCGTGCCGTCCGCATTCTGCGTGATCTTGGCGACCTGCTCGCCCTGCAGCTGCCAGAACACGTGCGGCATGGCCACGTTGGCGAAGATGGCATTGTTCCAGCCGGTCGGGCGGCTCGGGTCGCGGTAGAACTGGCGCAGATAGGTATACAGCCAGTCGGCCCCGCTGCCGTCCGCCGAGGCGCGCTGCCGCGCCACCAGCGTCAGGTCGGGCGGCGCGACGCCGAACCACCCCTTGGACTCCGCCGGCCGCATCGCGATCTTCATCAGGTCGCCGACGCGCTCGCCGGTGAACATTAGGTTGTCGCGGATCTCCGCCTCGGAGAGGCCGATGTTCTGCAGCTGGTTGTAGCGCACGAAGCTGGCGCTATGGCAGTTCATGCAGTAATTGACGAACAGCTTGGCGCCGTGCTGCAGCGCGGCCGGCTCGCTGCTCACCGGCGCCTTGTCCAGATGCACGCTGGCACCGGCGGCCATCGCCACGGCCGGCGCGAACAGCGCCACGGCCGCGAACCGCTTGATGAAGTTGATCACTCGCGTTTTCATTTGAAGTTCACCCTTTCCGGTTCGGGTTTGCACTTGTCGAGCTTGCTGTACCACGGCATCAGCAGGAAGAAGGCGAAGTAGATCACCGAGCAGATCTGCGACACCAGCGTGCGACCCGGGGTCGGGGGCAGAACACCCAGGTAACCCAGGATGAAGAAGGCGATCACGAAGACGACCAGCACCATCTTGAAGATCGGCCCCTTGTAGCGGATCGACTTGACGGGGCTGCGGTCCAGCCAGGGCAGGAAGGCGATGATCACCACCGACGCGCCCATGGCCACCACGCCCCAGAACTTCGCATCGAGACCGAACAGCGGATAGGTCACGGCGCGCAGGATCGAATAGAAGGGGGTGAAATACCACACCGGCGCGATGTGCGGCGGGGTCTTCAGCGGATCGGCCGGGATGAAGTTGTTGAACTCGAGGAAGTAGCCACCGCCCTCGGGCATGAAGAACACGACCGCGCTGAAGAAGAACAGGAAGACGACGACGCCGACGATGTCCTTCACCGTGTAGTACGGGTGGAAGGGGATGCCGTCGAGCGGCTTGCCGGTCGCATCCTTCTTCTTCTTGATCTCGACACCATCGGGGTTGTTGGAGCCGACTTCGTGCAGCGCGACGATGTGCGCGAGCACCAGGCCGATCAGCACCAGCGGCACGGCGATGACGTGGAAGGAGAAGAAGCGGTTCAGCGTGGCGTCGGAGACGACGTAGTCGCCGCGGATCACCAGCGACAGGTCCGGACCGATCACCGGGATCGCCGAGAACAGGTTCACGATCACCTGGGCGCCCCAGAACGACATCTGGCCCCACGGCAGCAGATAGCCCATGAACGCCTCGGCCATCAACACCAGGAAGATCAGCGTGCCGAAGACCCAGATCAACTCGCGCGGCTTGCGATAAGAGCCATAGAGCAGGCCGCGGAACATGTGCAGATACACGACGATGAAGAAGGCCGACGCACCGGTCGAGTGCAGGTAGCGGATCAGCCAGCCGCCCGGCACCTCGCGCATGATGTACTCGACGCTGGCGAACGCCACCGGAACGCCCGACGCGTTGAGCGAGGCGTCCGGCTTGTAGTGCATCACCAGGAAGATGCCGGTGAGGATCTGGATCACCAGCACCAGCAGGGCCAGCGAGCCGAAGAAGTACCAGAAGTTGAAGTTCTTCGGCGCGTAGTACTCGGACAGGTGCGCCTTCCAGGTCGACGTGAGCGGGAAGCGCTCGTCGATCCAGTTGAGAACGGCTTGGGATTTGGTCGTCATCGCTTATGCCTTCCCGTCATCGCCAACAAGGATTTTGGTGTCCGCGAGATACTGGTGCGGCGGCACCTCGAGATTGTCCGGCGCGGGCATGCTGCTATACACGCGGCCGGCCAGATCGAAGATCGAGCCGTGACAGGGGCACAGGAAGCCACCCGGCCAGTCGGCGCCCATGCCGCTGTCCGCGCCCACCTTGAACTTCTCGGAGGGCGAGCAGCCGAGGTGGGTGCAGATGCCGACCGTGACCAGGTACTCCGGCTTGATCGAGCGGTGCTTGTTCTTGGCGTACTCGGGCTGCTGCGGCTTCACGGAGTTGGGGTCGCTGACCTTTTCGTCCGTCTTGTCGAGCGAGGCGAGCATCTCGGGCGTGCGGCGCAGGATCCACACCGGCTTGCCACGCCACTCCACCGTCATCATCTCGCCCGGCTTCAGCTTGCTGACGTCCGCCTCCACCGGCGCACCGGCCGCCTTCGCGCGTTCGGACGGCGTCAGGCTGGCGACGAACGGCACCGCGGTCGCCACTGCGGCGACGCCACCTGCGGCGGACGTCGCCAGCAGCAGGGTGCGGCGGCTGCTGTCCATTTTCTGATCAACGCTCATGAGCCTCTTCCCAAAAAGGAAAACGAAAGACCTGGATACAAATAACCATCCGATTATATCGAAGACGCTGCAGCAGAGAAAGCGCGACGGGCCGATCGCCAGCCGGAACAAGGCCTTCGGCACGAAAACCGACACCGATCAGGAACCGCCCGGGGCATGCGTTGCTGCATTGCAGCAACGGAAATTCAGACCGCGCGGCGCTCGATCAGAGCCTGGCCGATGGTGCCGATGTCGGTATGCTCGAGCTCGCCGCCGACCGGGACGCCGCGCGACAGCCGGCTGACCTTGACCCCGCGCGCGCCGAGCAGGCTCGCGACGGTGTGCGCGGTGGCCTCGCCCTCGTTGGTGAAGTTGGTGGCGAGGATGACCTCGCGCACCCCCTCCTCGGTGGCGCGCGCGATCAGCTTGTCCAGGCGCAGTTCGCGCGGCCCGACGCCATCGAGCGGCGAAAGCCGGCCCATCAGCACGTAGTAGAGGCCGTTGTAGGACTGCGTCTGCTCGATCATGGCGAGATCGGCCGGCATCTCCACCACGCACAGCAGCGCGGCGTCGCGGCGCGGATTGGCGCAGCGCGGACACACCTCGTCCTCGGTGAAGCTGTTGCAGCGCGCGCAATGGCGCAGCACCTCGAGCGCATGCAGCAGGGCATTGCCCAGCCGCGCCGCGCCGCGCTGATCACGCTGCAGCAGATGATAGGCCATGCGCTGCGCCGACTTGGGGCCGACCCCGGGCAGGCAGCGCAGTGCCTCGATCAGTTCGTCGAGGCTGGAAGGCGACATCGGCGCGCCGCTCAGAACGGCAGCTTCATGCCCGGCGGCAGGTTCAGCCCGGCGGTGACGCTGGACATCTTCTCCTGGGTGGCCGCCTCGACCTTGCGCACGGCGTCGTTGAGCGCTGCGGCGACGAGGTCCTCGAGCATCTCGCGGTCGTCCATGACCGACTCGTCGATGGACACCCGGCGCACGTCGTACTTGCAGGTCATCTGCACCTTGACCATGCCGGCGCCGGACTGCCCCTCGACCTCGATCGAGCCGAGCTGGTCCTGCATCTTCTTCATGTTTTCCTGCATCTGCTGGGCCTGCTTCATCAGGCCCGCGATACCGCCTTTCATCATGATGGTGTTCTCCGTCGGATCGGTTGTCGGGTGGGGTCGATCGGGAGGGCGCGCCTCCCGGCATCGAAGGGGTTCAAAGGGGTTTCACCGTGTTCTCGACGAGCGTGGCGTCGAAACGTTCGATCAGCTCGCGCACGAAGGGGTCGGCCTCGAGCGCTGCGACCGCCTCGGCATGGCGGACCTGGCGCTCGATCGCGTCGCGCTGCGCGGGGGTCTGTCCGGAGATGTCGCCGATCGCGATGCGCACCGCGAGCGTGCGTCCGAGCGCGGCGCACAGCACGTCCTGCAGGCGCTCGACCGCGCCGCGATTCATGTCGAGCAGGTGGCGGTGCGCGGTCGACAGGCGCAGCTGCAGCACGCCATCGCCACACTCGACCCATTCGCAGTGCTGGGCAAGCTCGCGCACCAGTCCGCCGAGCCCGAGCGCGCGGATCAGGCCGCGCCAGTCGCCGAGCGCAAGCAGCGCCGCGGCATCGCCACTGGCGGCGGGCGCATCCTGGGTCGGCGCAGCCGGAGACGTCGCCGGCTCGGGCGCGCGCACCGCGGGAAGGGGCGCGGACCGCGACGGGACTTCCTCCGCCCGCCGCGCGCCACCGCCACGCGGCTCCGGGCGTGCCCGTGAGATCGCCCCCGTGTGCGCACCCGCGGAGGCGGCGTAGGCCTCGTCGTGGCCGTTGCGCGCCTCGCGCGGCGGCGGCAGATCGGAATCGGCATAGGCCTCGGGCGGGAGATCCTCCCAGGGCGGAACGTCCTGCACGCTTGCCGGGGCAGCACGCGCCGGCTGCACGGCGTGCTCCTCGCGCGCGGATCTGCGCGGCGGCGCGCTCGCAGGCGCAGGTGCGACGGCCTGCTGCGCCGCCGGAACGGAGCCGGGCTGCATGGATGCGGGCGCCGCAGCCTCGAGGACGGTCTGCTGCGCGCTGGGGATCGCCGCATCGGCGCCGGCCGCCGGTGCGGGGACGGCCGCCGGTGCGGGACCGGCGATCCCGGCCGACGCGACGGTCCGCGCGGGCACCTCGGCCGGAACGCCCGACTCCGCGGCACGCCCGGACTCCGCCGGGCCGCCGGCCGCCAGTGCAGGCGCGCGCGCGCGCCCCGCATCCGGCCCGGATGGCACGCCCGGCCCGCCAAGCGCAGCAGGCTGCTCCGGGCGGAACGCATGCAGGCGCAGCAGGGTCATCGTGAAGCCTGTGTAGTCGTCCGGCGCCAGCGGCAGCTCGTCGCGGCCGTGGACGGCGACCTGGTAGGCGAGCTGGAGGAACTCGGCGTCGAAGCGCTCGACGTAGCCGAGGATGCGCGCGCGCTCGAGCTCGTCGGCGATCGCCGCAGGTGCGTACTGGGCGAGCGCGACGCGATGCACCAGCGTGGCCAGCGCCTGCAGTGCGGCGTCGAAGGACAGGCTCCTCGCCTCCATGCCGTCGGCCACCGCGAGCAGCGCGGGCACGTCGCCCGCGGCGAGCGCGTCGAGCACCGCGTAGAGGTGGTCGTCCCCCACCGTGCCGAGCATGTGGCTGACCTGCTCCTCTTCCACCCGGCCCGCGCCATGCGCGATCGCCTGGTCGAGCAGCGACAGCGCGTCGCGCATCGAGCCCGACGCCGCCTTGGCGAGGTGACGCAGCGCGCCCGGCTCGAACGCCACCTCCTCGGCCTGCAGGATGCGCGTCAGGTGATCGACGATATGGCCCTGCGGCATCTGCTTGAGGTTGAACTGCAGGCAGCGCGACAGCACCGTGACCGGGATCTTCTGGGGGTCGGTGGTGGCGAGGATGAATTTCACATGCTCCGGCGGCTCCTCGAGCGTCTTCAACATGGCGTTGAAGGCGTGCCCGGTGAGCATGTGCACTTCGTCGATCATGTAGACCTTGAAGCGCCCCTGCACCGGCGCATACACCGCCTTGTCGAGCAGCGCGGCCATCTCCTCGACGCCGCGGTTCGAAGCCGCATCCATCTCGACGTAGTCGGGGAAGCGGTCGGCATCGATCGCGCGGCAGGCGTCGCAAATGCCGCAGGGCTCGGCGGTGATGCCGGTCTCGCAGTTGAGTGCCTTGGCGAGGATGCGGCTGATGGTGGTCTTGCCCACGCCGCGCGTGCCGGTGAACAGCCAGGCGTGGTGCAGCCGCCCGGTGGCGAGCGCGTGCGTCAGCGCACGCACGACGTGCTCCTGACCGACCAGCGTGCCGAAGGATTTCGGCCGCCACTTGCGTGCGAGGACCTGATAGCTCATGGCGGGCGATTCTAGCAGAGCGGCGGGCGGCGACCCGCGCGCTCGACGGGACGCAGGTTCAGCCCCCCGGCGTCCGGCTCAGCATGCCGCGCTCGCCCAGCCAGGCAAGCACCGCATCGGCCGCGGCCTCCAGGTCGAGGCGGGTGGTATCGAGGCGCAGTTCGGGGTCCTCCGGCGCCTCGTAAGGCGAATCGATGCCGGTGAAGTTCTTCAGCTCGCCGCGCCGGGCCTTCTTGTACAGGCCCTTGGGATCGCGCGCCTCGGCCACCTCCAGCGGAGTGTCGACGAAGACCTCGACGAACTCGCCCTCCTCCACCAGGCCGCGCGCCATGCGGCGCTCGGAGCGGAAAGGCGAGATGAAGGCGGTGAGCACGATCAGGCCTGCATCGACCATCAGCTTCGCGACCTCGGCGACGCGACGGATGTTCTCCACGCGATCGGCGTCGGTGAAGCCGAGGTCCTTGTTGAGGCCATGGCGCACATTGTCGCCGTCGAGCAGGTAGGTGTGGTGGCCGAGCGCGTGCAGTTTCTTCTCGACCAGGTTGGCGATCGAGGACTTCCCTGCGCCGGACAGGCCGGTGAACCACAGCACGCAGCCGCGCTGGTTCTTCAGCGCGGCCCGCGCGCGCTTGTCCACATCGACGTGCTGCAGGTGGATGTTGTGCGCGCGACGCAGCGCGAAGTGCAACAGGCCGGCGCCGACGGTGTTGTTGGAGAGGCGGTCGATCAGGATGAAGCCGCCGGTGTCGCGGTTGATCCGGTAGGGATCGAAGGCGATCGGCCGATCCAGGCTCAGGTTGCACACGCCGATCGCGTTGAGCTCGAGCCGCTTGGCGGCGACGTGCTCGAGGGTGTTCACATTCACCTGGTACTTGATCTCGGTGATCGTCGCGCTGACCGTGCGCGCGCCGATCTTGAGCAGGTAAGGGCGGCCGGCGAGCATGGGCTCGTCGTGCATCCACACCACCGTGCACTCGAACTGGTCGGCGACCTCGGCCGGCGCCTCGACGGTCGAGATGACGTCGCCGCGCGAGATGTCGATCTCGTCGGCGAGGGTCAGCGTGACCGACTGCCCGGCCACGGCCCGGTCGAGATCGCCGTCGCGGGTCACGATGCGCACCACCGTGCTCTCGCGCCCCGAGGGCTGTACGCGCACACGATCGCCCGGGCGGATGGTGCCGCCGGCGATGGAGCCGGCAAAGCCGCGGAAATCCAGGTTGGGGCGATTGACCCACTGCACCGGCAGGCGGAAGGGCGCGCGCTGCATCAGGCCGTCATCGACCTCCACCGTCTCGAGGTAGCCCATCAGCGTGGTGCCGTGGTACCAGGGCATCGCAGCGCTCGGAGAGGTGATGTTGTCGCCCCTGAAGGCCGACATCGGGATGAAGGTCACCTGCTCGATGCCGAGCTGGCGGGAGAAGGCGGTGTAGTCCTCGACGATGCGGCGGAACACGCCCTCGGCGTAATCGACCAGGTCCATCTTGTTGATCGCCACCACGATGTGGCGGATGCCGATGAGGTTCACCAGGTAGCTGTGACGCCGCGTCTGGGTGAGGATGCCCTTGCGCGCATCGACCATCAGGATGGCCGCGTCGGCCGTCGAGGCGCCGGTGACCATGTTGCGGGTGTATTGCTCGTGGCCGGGGGTGTCGGCGACGATGAACTTGCGCTTGTCGGTGGAGAAGAAGCGATACGCCACGTCGATCGTGATGCCCTGCTCGCGCTCGGCGGCCAGGCCATCGACCAGCAGCGCGAAGTCGATCGCCTCGCCCTGGGTGCCGTACTTCTTCGAGTCGGCCTCGACCGCGGCGAGCTGGTCCTCGAAGAGCATCTTCGACTCGTAGAGCAGGCGCCCGATCAGCGTGCTCTTGCCGTCGTCCACGCTGCCGCAGGTGATGAAGCGCAGCAGGCTCTTGTTCTCGTGCGCCCTGAGGTACTGCTCGATGTCGGTCGCGATCAGGTCGGAAACGTGTGCCATTTAGAAATAGCCCTCCTGCTTTTTCTTTTCCATCGAGGCGGCCGAGTCGTGGTCGATCACCCGCCCCTGGCGCTCCGAGGTCCTGGCCAGCAGCATCTCCTGGATGATCGCCGGCAGGGTGTCGGCCTCGGACTCGATCGCGCCGGTGAGCGGATAGCAGCCCAGGGTGCGGAAGCGCACCTTCTTCATCATCGGCACCTCGCCCGGGCGCAGCGGCATGCGCTCGTCGTCGACCATGATCAGCGTGCCGTCGCGCTCGACCACCGGGCGCACCGCGGCGTAGTAGAGCGGCACGATGGGGATGTTCTCGAGGTAGATGTACTGCCAGATGTCGAGCTCGGTCCAGTTCGACAGGGGGAACACGCGGATCGACTCGCCCTTGTGCTTCCTCGCGTTGTAGAGCTTCCACAGCTCGGGGCGCTGGTTCTTCGGGTCCCAGCGGTGCTGCGCGGTGCGGAAGGAGAACACGCGCTCCTTGGCGCGCGATTTCTCCTCGTCGCGGCGCGCGCCGCCGAAGGCCACGTCGAAGCCGTACTGGTCGAGCGCCTGCTTGAGGCCCTCGGTCTTCATGATGTCGGTGTGGATCGCCGAGCCGTGGGTAAAGGGGTTGATGTCCTTCTCCACGCCCTCGGGGTTGATGTGCACCAGCAGGTCCATGCCGGTCTCGCCCGCCATGCGGTCGCGAAAGCTGTACATGTCGCGGAACTTCCAGCGCGTATCGACGTGCAGCAGCGGAAAGGGCGGCACCGCCGGATGGAAGGCCTTCAGGGCCAGGTGCAGCATCACCGCGCTGTCCTTGCCGATGGAGTAGAGCATCACCGGGTTGTCGGCCTCGGCGACGACCTCGCGCAGGATGTGGATGCTCTCGGCTTCGAGGCGCTGGAGGTGGGTCAGGCTGGTCGTAGGCACGCTGGTCATGGGCGACGGGATGCGAAGGGACAAGGCATGAATGATGAGGCCGCGCGCCGTCGCGCGCAGCGTCTTCGAAGATCGGCGGGCGGAACTATTTCTCGCGGTGCGACATTCTGCACCCGAATCCACCCCTAGACGGGGCTCTCGCCACGCCCGCCCGGGTACACTTGCGGCGTCGACCACTCCCCCGGAGCCCGCTGATGGACACCGCAACCGCCTCACGGCTCCTCGAAGCCCTGCTCCCGATCGTGCGCGCGGCCGGCGCGCTGGTGATGGACATCTACCGCAGCGACTTCGCGGTGCGCGGCAAGGACGACGCCTCGCCGGTAACCGAGGCCGACGAGCGCGCCGAGGCGCTCATCGTCCCCGCCCTCGAGGCCTTGCTGCCCGGCGTGCCGGTGGTGGCCGAAGAGGCCGTCGCGGCGGGCCGCCTGCCCGCACTCGGGCGCCGCTTCTGGCTGGTCGATCCCCTCGACGGCACCAAGGAGTTCATCGGCCGCAACGGCGAGTTCACCGTCAACATCGCCCTCGTCGAGGATGGCGAGCCGGTCCTCGGCACCGTCTTCGCACCCGCGCTCGAGCGCCTCTTCCTCGGCGCGGGCGGGGTCGGCGCCTTCGTCGAGCAGGACGGCCGTCGCCGCCCGATCCGCTGCCGCACCGTCCCGCCCGCCGGCCTCACCGTGGTGGCCAGCCGCTCGCACGGCGACGCGGCCGCGCTCGACGCCTTCCTCGACGGGCGCAAGGTGGCCGCGCTCACCAACGCCGGCTCCTCGCTCAAGCTGTGCCTGGTCGCGGCGGGCGAGGCCGATCTCTATCCGCGCCTCGGCCGCACCATGGAATGGGACATCGCCGCCGGCCATGCGGTGCTGACCGCCGCCGGCGGCCGCGTGCAAACCCTGGCGGGGGCGCCGCTGCGCTACGGCAAGCCGGGGCTGGACAACCCCCACTTCGTCGCCAGCGGACTGGACTGAGCCCGGGCGTGCCGATGACGACCGCCCACCTCGTCCTCGCCTCGATCGCGCTGCTGCTAGCGCTGCTGGCCCACGGCCGCGTCGGCCCGGCGGTGCTGTTCGCGGCCTGGGCGGGCGGCTACCACCTGCTCGGCCTCGCCAGCCAGCAGGAACTGCTGGCGAGCTTCTCCAACCCCGCGCTCGCCACCCTGATCCTGCTGCTGCTGGTCTCGCTCGCGCTCGAACGCTCGCCGCTGCTCGACCATCTGTCGGAACTCCTGCTCAAGGGCCGCGTCGGGCTGGCGACCCTGCGCCTGTCCGTCTTCGCCTGCCTGATCTCGGCGTTCATGAACAACACCGCGGTGGTGGGCGCGCTGCTGGGCACGGTCACCTCGCAACGCCGACACCCCGCCTCGAAGCTGCTGATCCCGCTCTCCTACGCCTCCATCCTCGGCGGCATCACCACACTGGTCGGCACCTCGACCAACCTGGTGGTGAACTCCTTCGTCATCGACGCGGGCCTGCCGCCGCTGCAGATGTTCCAGTTCGCCTGGGTAGGGATTCCGGTCGCGCTCGCCTGCATCGGGGTGATGGCACTGAGCTCGCGACTGCTGCCCGCGAACGCCTCGAGCGAGGCCGAGGCACGCTCGACCTACTTCCTCGAGGCGCGCGTGGCTGCGGGCTCGCCGATGATCGGACGCAGCATCGAAACCAACCGCCTGCGCAACCTCGAGGGCCTGTTCCTGCTCGAGATCGAGCGCGAGGGCCGGCTGATCTCGCCGGTCGGCCCGGCCGAGATCCTGCACACCGGCGACGTGCTGGTGTTCACCGGCGAGGTGGCGCGAGTGCAGACCCTGCAGCGCTTCCCCGGGCTGGAGGTGTTCGGCGCGGGCGCCGACGCGCTGCTCAAGTCCAACCTGGTCGAGGTGGTGCTCGCGAGCAGCTCGGACCTGGCCAACCGCACCCTGCGCGAGGTCGACTTCCGCACCATGTTCGATGCCGGGGTGGTCGGCATCCGCCGCGGCGACCGGCGCCTGACCGGCCAGCTCGGACGCATCCCGCTGCGCGTCGGCGACAGCCTGCTGCTGGCCGCGGGCCCGGACTTCCTGCAGCACCGCAACCTCGACCGCAACTTCCACATCCTCAACGGCTCGGGTCTGCGCCCCAAGCTCGGCCGCATGCAAAGCGTCGCGGCGCTGTCGGGCTTCGCACTCGTGATCCTGGTCGCCGCCCTGGGCTGGCTGCCCCTGTTCGGCGGCCTGCTCGTGCTGCTCGCCGCCCTGCTCGGCAGCGGCCTGCTGACCCTGGGCGAGCTGCGCCGGCGCTTTCCCTTCGAACTGCTGGTGGTGATCGGCTCCGCGCTGGCGATCGCCGGCGTGGTCGAGCGTTCGGGCGCGGCGGAGCTGGTCGCGGGCTGGATGCGGGCGATCTTCGACGGGCACGGCGTCCATGCCGCGCTCGCGGGTGTCTACCTGATCACGCTGACGCTCACCGAGGTGATCACCAACACCGCCGCCGCCGCGCTCGCCTTCCCGATCGCGCTCGGCACCGCGCGCGCGTTCGGGGTCGATCCGATGCCCTTCGTGATGGTGGTGGCCTACGGCGCGAGCGCCGGCTTCCTGATCCCCTTCGGCTACCAGACCCACCTGATGGTGTATTCGGCCGGCCGCTACCGCATGCGGGATTTCCTGCGCGCCGGACTGCCGGTGAGCCTCACCTACTCGGCGCTGGTGCTGCTGCTGGTGCCGCTGGTGTTTCCGCTCCACCGCTGAGCACGGCGCACGGAATCAGCCGGGCTGGCGAGCACTCAGGCGGGTGACGAACTCGACCACGGTACCGACCGTGGCGAAGGAGTTGCCATCGACCTCGTCGTCCGGCACCTCGATGCCGAAACGCGCCTCGATCTCCTGGATGACGGCGATCACCGCCATCGAATCGAGCTCGGGCAGATCTCCCAGCAAGGGCGTGTCTGCGGCGAATGCGAGCGCGCGACCGTCCAGGCTCAGCACCTCGTCCAGCAGCGACAGCACTTCCTTCAGAATCTGTTCGGACATCACTTCTCCATGACGGAAGCGGGTCACGACGCGCATCCACGCCGCCCGCCCCGCAAAACGCGCGCATTATACTTGCCAGCCCGTTCCTGTCTGCACCGATAAGCGAAGCCGATGCACGCCAAACACCTGCTCCACCACCTCGTCGAGTCCGCGGCCGCACGCGATCCCGCACGCATCGCCGTGGTTGCCGGCGACCGGCAGCTGCGCTACCAGGAGCTCGAGGCCGCGCTCCACGCTTTCGCCGGCGGCCTGGCCGGGCTGGGCCTCGCCCGCGCCGAGCGCGTCGGGATCTATCTCGACAAGCGCCCCGAGTTCGTCGCCGCCGCCTTCGGCACCAGCGCCGCGGGCGGCGTCTTCGTGCCGATCAACCCCGTGCTCAAGGCCGCGCAGGTCGGCCACATCCTGCGCGACTGCGCGGTCCGCGTCCTCGTCACCACCGCAGAACGCCTCGCCGCGCTCGGCGACGCGCTCGACCACTGCCACGATCTGCGCCACGTGGTGCTGGTGGGCGCAGACGGCGCGACCACCCGTTCCGTCGCCGTGCATTCCTGGCAGGCCCTGCTCGCCGCCCCGGCACGCGCCGGGCATCGCGTCATCGACGCCGACATGGCGGCGATCCTGTACACCTCGGGCAGCACCGGGCGACCGAAGGGCGTGGTGTTGTCCCACCGCAACATGATGGCGGGGGCGCGCAGCGTGGCGCACTACCTCGGCAACCACCCCGACGACACCCTGCTCGCCGCCCTGCCGCTGTCCTTCGACGCCGGGCTGTCGCAGCTCACCACCGCCTTCCAGGCCGGCGCCCGCGTCGTGCTGCTCAACTGGCTGCTGCCGCGCGACGTGCTCAAGGCGATCGAGCGCGAACGCGTGAGCGGGCTGACCGCGGTGCCGCCGCTGTGGATCCAGCTCGCGCAATTGCCCTGGTCCGCGGATACCGACGAGCACCTGCGCTACATCGCCAACACCGGCGGGCGCATGCCGGGCGAGGTCCTCGCCCGCCTGCGCGCGCAGCTCCCGAAGACCCGCCCCTTCCTGATGTACGGCCTCACCGAGGCCTTCCGCGCGACCTACCTGCCGCCCGAGGAGCTCGACCGCCGCCCCGACTCGATCGGCAAGGCCATCCCCGACGCCGAGGTGCTGGTGCTGCGCGAGGACGGCAGCGAATGCGCGCCCAACGAGCCGGGCGAGCTCGTGCAGCGCGGCGCCTTGGTGGCGATGGGCTACTGGAACGACCCCGAGCGCAGCGCCGAGCGCTTCCGCCCGCTGCCCGCCGCCGCCCCCGGCCGCGAACCCGGCCTGGTGCTGCCCGAGATCGCGGTGTTCTCCGGCGACACGGTGCGCCGCGACGAGGACGGCTACCTCTACTTCATCGGCCGTCGCGACGAGATGATCAAGACCTCGGGCTACCGCGTCAGCCCCACCGAGATCGAGGAGATCCTCTACGCCACCGGCCTGGTCGGCGAATGCGCGGCCTTCGGCGTCGCACACGCGAGCCTCGGCCAGAGCATCGTCGCGGTCGTCACCCCGCCCGCCGGCGCCACGCTCGACACTGCCGCACTGCTGGCGGAGTGCCGCAGCCGCATGCCGGCCTACATGGTGCCGGCGCGCTTCGAGCCGCGCAGCGGCGCGCTGCCGCGCAACGCCAACGGCAAGATCGACCGCAAGGCGCTCGCCGACGCCCTCGCCGCCGGAGAGCCCGCATGAACGCCCCCGCCCGCAGCCTGCCCACGCACGCGCCGCAGACCGTGTTCGCGATCGCCGACGGCGAACTCCAGATCGCTGGCCAGCCACTCTCCCGGCTCGCCGCGCGTGTCGGGCGGACGCCCTTCTACGCCTACGATCGCGGCGCGATCGCACGCCGGGTGGCCGAGCTGCGCGCGGCACTGCCGCCCGCCATCGAGCTGCACTACGCGATGAAGGCCAACCCGATGCCGGCGCTGGTGGGCCACCTGGCGCGCCTGGTCGACGGCATCGACGTCGCCTCCGCCGGCGAGCTGCAGGTCGCGCTCGACGCCGGCGCCGACCCCCAGCACGTCAGCTTCGCCGGTCCCGGCAAGCGCGACACCGAGCTGCGCCAGGCGGTGGCCGCCGGCATCCTGGTCAATGTGGAATCCTTCCGCGAGATCGCGCCGCTGGCCGAGGCCGCGGCCGCGCTCGGCGTGCCGGCGCGGGTCGCAGTACGGGTGAATCCGGACTTCGAGCTCAAGTCCTCGGGCATGAAGATGGGCGGCGGCCCCAAGCCCTTCGGCGTGGACGCCGAGCAGGTACCCGGCTTGCTCGCCGAGATCAGCCGCGCCGGGCTCGCCTTCGAGGGCTTCCACCTCTTCGCCGGCTCGCAGAACCTCAAGGCCGAGGCCATCGTCGAGGCCCAGCGCAAGAGCTTCGAACTCGCCCTGCGCCTGGCCGCGCACGCCCCCGCCCCGGTGCGCACGCTGAACCTCGGCGGCGGCTTCGGCATCCCGTACTTCCCCGGCGAACAGGCGCTCGACCTGACGCCGATCGCCGCCGGCCTCGCCGACATCGTCGCCGAGGCCGCACAAGCCCTGCCCGAGGCCAGGATCGTGCTGGAACTCGGCCGCTACCTGGTCGGCGAGGCCGGCGTGTATGTGTGCCGGATCACCGACATCAAGGTCTCGCGCGGCCACACCTATCTCGTCACCGACGGCGGCCTGCACCACCACTTGTCGGCGAGCGGCAACTTCGGCCAGGTGATCCGCAAGAACTACCCGGTTGCGATCGGCAATCGCATGGACGCTCCACCTGCCGGCGAGCCGGCATCGGTGGTCGGCCCGCTCTGCACTCCGCTCGACGTGATCGCCGATCGAATGCCGCTACCGGCCGCGCAGATCGGCGACCTCGTCGTGGTGTTCCAGTCCGGCGCCTATGGCGCGAGCGCGAGCCCGCAGGCCTTCCTCGGCCACCCGCAAGTGGTCGAGATCCTCGCCTGAGGGCCACAAGGCGTTCAGCGCTGGCCGGCCGCCACGCCCCTGTTCGTCCGCGGCTGCTCCGTGTTCGTGCTCCGACCCTGGAAGACCATGGTCGTGGCGCCCCCCGCGACACAACCGTTTCCCGAGTCGTCCTGCAGGCTCGCGACCTCGCTGCCACCCTTGCAGATGCTGTAGGCACCGAGGCCGTTGCCGTGAACGGTGTGGGAAAAAGGCCCGGAGGAGCCGCTCGCATCGAGGTAGGAATACTCCACGGCATCCCCGACGATCCTCCAGTTGCCGACGTCCTTGCTCGGGTCCACGCTGTCCCTCAAGCCGCGCTTGAAATCACGCAAGGTGCCGGACGCCAGATGCAGCTCCTGATATTTCCAGCCCCACTCCGGACGCTCATCCGCCGCACATGCGTAGCGACCGGGCAACAGGAGGGCCAGCTGGTCCCCGGTCACCTGCGTATCACCACATCCGGCGAACGCGACACCCGGCGCCGCGACACCCGACAGCAGAACCAGACCGGCAAAAAGGAAAGAAGGCTTCATGTTCGCACCCGGCGCAATCGAAACGATGGAGGAAGCGGCGGGCAGACAGAACCGGACCACCGCGGGCTTTGATTAAACATAGCAGCTCGGCGCACACCGTACGACAATCGGGGCTCGCTCCCGCAGGAAATATTTCTCCGATGCACGATTCCTACGGCCCCCCCGCGGCGCAAGCACCTCGCAGCTACCTCCCGATCGCCCTGCTGTGGGCGCTTTTCATCGCCTACGGCAGCCTGGTGCCCCTCGAGTTCCGCCCTCGCGCCGACGCCTGGCAGGCATTCATGGACACGCCCTGGCTGTCGCTCGGGGTCGGTTCGCGCGCCGACTGGGTGGCGAACGTGCTGCTTTACCTGGTGCTGGCCTGGTTCGCTACCGGGGCGGTGTGGACCAGCCGCCTCTCCGCCTGGGTGCGCACGCCGCTGCTCGTCGGCGTGCTCGGCACCATCCTCGCCCTCGCGGTGGGAATCGAATACCTGCAGCTGTTCTTCCCGCCGCGAACGGTGTCGCGCAACGACCTGCTCGCAGAGGCGCTCGGCACCGGCATCGGCACGCTGCTCTGGTTCGCGGCCGGCCCTCGCCTCGCGGCGATGTGGCGGCGTTTCATCGACGGCGGCACGCACAGCCTGCGCGCCGTGCTGGGTCTGTACGCACTGGGCTACCTCGGGCTCGCGCTGTTTCCCTACGACTTCCTGGTGAGCATGGACGAGCTCGCCGCCAAGCTCGCCCGCCCCGACAGCCTCGGGTGGTTGCCCGGCCTGTCCTGCGGACCCGCATTCGCCTGCGGCATCAAGCTGCTGGTCGAGGCCGTCCTGATGATTCCCTTCGGCATCCTGCTCGCGCTCGGTGTGCGCGACCACGCCGCGCGGCGCCTCCCGGGGATGGCGGCCGGTCTCGCCGCGGGCGCCCTCGCCGGCGTGGCGATCGAGGCGGTGCAGGTGGTGCTCGCGTCCGGAACGACACAGGGCATCTCGGTGCTCACCCGCGCGCTCGGCACCCTGTGGGGACTCGTACTCGCGCGTAGCGGAATACGGCGCTGGCTGGAGTACTCGCCACAACGCCTGCTGCGCGCGGCGCTGTGGCTCTCGTCCGTCTGGCTCGCCCTGGTGCTGGCGACGAACGGCTTGCTGCCGCTGCGGCTCCAGGCCTCCTGGGCTGCGCTGGAAAAACTCGAGACGCTGCGCTTCCTGCCCTTCTACTACCACTACTACAGCACCGAGACGGCCGCCGTGCGCAGCCTGCTCTTCGTGGCGGGAAGCTTCGCACCGGTGGGGGTGGTCGCCGCCCTCGCCTTTCCGCACCATCGCTTCGGCGCCAGCCTGCTCGCGCTGCTGGTCGCCGCCCTCGTCGCGGCGGCGGTCGAGCTGCTCAAGCTGTTCACCGAGGGCAAGCATCCCGACCCCACCAACCTGTTGATCGCGGTCGCGGCCGCCTGGCTCGCGCACCGCCTCGTCGCGCACCTGCTGCCGATCCTGCACCACCACGGCACGCGCACGACACCCCCGACGTCCGCTGCGCAGCCCCGGCGCAGAGTCGCGACGCTGCTCGCCGTGGGTGTGGCGCCGGCGGCGCTGCTGCTCGCCACGGTGCTGCTCGGCCTGCCGCTGGCCGAGCCGCCCGCCGTGGGGGCGTCCGCGCCCACGTACCCGCCTCCTTCGGCCCTGCCACCGGCCGACATCGCCGGCTTTCGCACCGCCCACCCCCGCCTGCCCCACCCCTCCCCCGCCGACCTCGCGGCGCTGCGCGCCGGCAACCCCGCCTACCTGCAGCAGACGGCGAGCGCGGCGCGCAGCAACCCGAACGCCCTCTTCGCGATCACGCTGGCGGCCTTCGTCCAGCCCGGCAGCGTCGATCTCGCCCCGCTGCACGCGCGCCTGGTGGCGAGTCGCTTCAGCGACCGCGGCAGCGGCCAGGTCGAACCGCTCGCGCTCGCCTACGACTGGCTGCACGACCAATGGAGCGCGCAGGAACGCGAGAGCCTGCGCGAGCGCCTCGCCGAGGGCTGCGACTTCCTGATCGAGGTGATCCGCAAGGAACAGCTCTCGCCCTACAACGCCTTCCTCTACAACACCCCGCTGCAAGGCCTGATGGCGTGCAGCATCGCGCTGTACGGCGACCATCCGCGCGGCGAGGCCTTCATGCGCTTCACCCACGAGCTGTGGAAGAAGCGTGTGCTGCCGGTCTGGCGCCAGGTCTTCGGGCGCCACGGCGGCTGGCACGAAGGCGGCGAATACGTGGCGGTGGGCATCGGCCAGGCCATCCATACCCTGCCCGCGCTGTGGCGCACCGCCACCGGAGAGGACCTGTTCGCCAGCGAAGCGGGGATCCGCGGCTTCCTCGACTTCCTCGTCTATCGCACCCGCCCCGATCGCACCCATATGCGCTGGGGCGACGGCGCCTGGTTCGACCGCCATCCGCGCGACGCCGCGGCGCTCGCCCTCGAGTACCGCCACGCCGCCGCCTACACGCTGGCACCGCCCAACGCGGCGCGCGCGCGCGACGGCCGTCGGGTCGGCCCGGTGCCCACCGGGTGGCCATGGGGACCGCTGTCGGACGACGGCCTGATCGACCCCGCCGCGCAGACCCGCATGCCGCTCGCGCGCCTGTTCGACGGCATCGGCCTGCTCGTGGCGCGCAGCCACTGGTCGGAGGACGCCACCTGGCTCAGTTTCAAGGCCGGCGACAACTTCTGGTCGCACAGCCACCTCGACCAGGGCGCGTTCACGATCTTCAAGGGGGGGCCGCTGGCGATCGACAGCGGCTGGTACGGTCCCGCCTACGGGTCGAATCACCACATGAACTACACCTACCAGAGCATCGCCCACAACCTGGTCACGGTGACCGACCCCGCCGACGAGCAGCCCGGCCCCGGCTTCGACGCCGCCAACCCGCGCCACTACCCCAACGACGGCGGCCAGCGCCGCATCGGCTCGGGCTGGGGCGTGGATGCGGCGCCGCTCGACGTCGCACAATGGCAGGAGCGCAGCGAGACCTACCACACCGGCCGCATCGCGGCCCACCTCGACGACGACGACCTGGTCGTCGCCGTGGCCGACGTCGGCGCCGCCTACACCAACCGCAACTCCGGACGCGGCAGCTTCGCCGACCGCACCCGCCGCGTCGAGCGCATGTGGCGGGTGCTGGGCTATGACCGGATCAACGATGCGGTGGTGGTGTTCGACGACGTCGTCGCCAGCCGTGCCGGCTTCGCCAAGCGTTGGCTGCTGCATGCGGTGGAGCCGCCGCTCGTGCGCGGGGACCGCTTCGACCTGTTCATCCCGGGCGACACCCGCCCGGGGCGGCGGGGCGGCAGCCTGCACGGCTACGTCCTCCTGCCGCGCGACGCGGTGCTCGACACCGTAGGCGGCCCCGGCTTCGAGTTCTTCGTGGACGGGCGCAACCACGACGAGGACGGGAAGGTGCAGGCGGCGATCGCGAAGCTCGGCCACGGCCGCGCCGAGCCGGGCGCCTGGCGCATCGAGCTGCGGCCGCGCGCCGCGGCCGTCGAAGACCGCTTCCTCGTCGTGATGCTGCCCACGCTCGCCGGCGACCAGCCCCAGGCCCGCGTGCGCCTGCTCGAAGCCGGCGCGGAGGTGGGTGCGGAGATCGCCGGGCCGCGGCGCACCACACGCTGGTGGTTCGTGCCCGGACGCCTGGGCGCGCGCGTGGAGGTGCTCGAGAACGGTCGCACGCGCAGCCGCGAGATCGTGCCCGGCGGATCCCCCGCCGGAAACATCACGGATTGAAGGATTCGCCGACCTGGCCGACAATGCCCCACGCACCGCGGCGGGCTGCACAGGGCCCGCCGACCGCCGCAAACCCGCTTGCAGCCGTCCCGGCGACGGTCGCGACCCGCACCCTGGACGCCCCCACATGAGCACACCGCCCACTCCCGACGCCGAAGAGATCCGCCACGCACTGCGCCAGGTCATGGATCCGGAGGTCGGCATGAACATCGTCGACCTCGGGCTGATCTACCGCATCGACTGCGCACCCGGCGAGCTCTACATCGAGATGACGATGACCACGCCGGCCTGCCCGCTCTCCGACATGATCCTCGACAACATCGACGCGGTGCTCGACCCCCTGTTGCCACCCGAGGTGGACATCCGCGTCGAGCTGGTGTGGGATCCGCCCTGGTCCCCGGCGATGATGGAAGAGGGCGCACGCGCGCACTTCGGCTGGAACGGATGAGCACCCTGCCCCCGCTCGCCCGTGTCCCCCTGCTGGTGCTCGGGCTGCTGTCGCTGCTCACCGGCGTTTTCGCCGGCCTCGCCCGCCTGGGCGTGGAGGTGCCGGCGCTTGCCGCCGTGCATGCGGGCAATCACGCGGCGCTGATGATCTGCGCCTTCTTCGGCACCGTGATCAGCCTCGAGCGCGCGGTCGCGCTCGGCGGCCTGTGGCCCTACGCCGGGCCGGCCGCCGCCGGGACGGGTGGCGTGCTGCTGCTCGCGGGTGGTCCGCTGGTCGCCGCGCAGCTCCTTTTCCTGCTTGCCGCGGCGACCCTGTTCGGTGGCGGCGTGGTGGTGGTGCGCCGGCAGCTGGCGCTATTCACCGTGATGCTCGCGGTGGGCGCGGCATGCTGGCTGCTGGGCAGCCTGGTGTGGTGGAACACCGGCAACGTGCACGCGGCGGTGCCGCTGTGGCTCGCCTTCCTGGTGCTGACGATCGCGGGCGAACGCCTCGAGCTCACCCGCTTCCTGCCCGCACGCCCGGCCGCGGCGCCGAGCTTTGTCGCGGTCAGCGCGCTGATCCTCGCCGGCGCCGTGCTCGCGGCATGGGAAGAAGACCTCGGCCACGGCCTCTTCGCCGCCGGCGTGCTCGCGATGGCGGCCTGGCTGCTGACGTTCGACATCGCCCGCCACAACGCCCGCCAGCAGGGGCTGACCCGCTTCATCGCGGTCTGCCTGCTGTCGGGCTATGTCTGGCTGGCCTTCGGTGCGCTCGCCGCGCTCGGCGGCGGGCTCGCGCCCGCGCATCCACTGCACGACATCACCATGCACGCGATCGCGCTCGGCTTCGTGTTCTCGATGGTGTTCGGTCACGCCGCGATCATCTTCCCGGCGGTGCTGAAGGTGAAGATCCCCTACCACCCGGCCTTCTACATGCCGCTCGCGCTGCTGCACGCCTCGCTCGCGCTGCGCGTGGCGGGCAGCCTGCTCGAGCTTCCCGCGTTGCGCAGTTGGGGCGGGATCGCGAATGCGCTGACCCTCGCGGTCTTCATCGCCACCATGGTCGTCAGCGTGATCCGCGGCGGACGCCCGCCGGCACGCCGGCGCCGGAACCCCGTCCCCGGCACACCGGTCCGATCCGCTGTCAAACCTTCCGGGAACCCCGCACCATGAACCGCACCCTCCGCTCCCCCCTCTTCCGCAAGCTCGGTCGCTGCCTGTCCGCGCTCGCCTGCGGCGCCGCGCTTGGCCTCGCCGCGCCCGCCCTCGCCAGCCCCGACGAAGTCGTGATGTACAAGGATCCCAACTGCGGCTGCTGCGGCAAATGGGCCGAGCACATGCGCAGTGCCGGCTTCCCCGTGAAGGAGGTCGCCAGCCCGCGCATGGATCTCGTCAAGCAGGAAGCCGGCGTGCCCGAGGCCCTGGGCTCCTGCCACACCGCGAAGGTCGGCGGCTATGTGGTCGAGGGCCACGTGCCGGCGGCCGACGTGCGCCGCATGCTGGCGGAGAAGCCGGCGATCCGCGGCCTCTCCGCACCCGGCATGCCACTCGGCTCGCCCGGCATGGAAGGTCCCTACCCGGCCGAACGCTACGACGTGGTGAGCTTCGACGCGCAGGGGCGGAGCGCAGTGTTCTCGAAGCACTAGGCAGGCGGCCGCGCCGCGCGCCGCTCTTCGCGACGCACGAAGGCGAGCTTGGCCTCGCGGGCGCGCAGCTGCCCGCAGCCGCCGTCCACGTCCTGCCCGGCGGACTGCCTCAGCTTGGTGAGGATGCCGGCGCGGTGCAGGCGGCGGGCGATCTCCGCCGCACTCTCCGCCGCCGGACGACGGTAGTCGAGGCCGTCGACGCGGTTGAACGGGATCATGTTCATCACCGCGTACTTGCCGGCGAGCAGGCGCACGATGCCCTCGAGCTCGTCCTCGCCGTCATTCACGCCCTCGATCAGCGTCCATTGGTACTGGATCGGATAGCCGCTCGCGCGCGCCCAGGCCTCGCCGAGCTCGACCAGCTCGGCCGGGTCGATGCGCGGGGCGCGCGGCAGCAGCGCGGCGCGCAGCGCGGCGCGCGTGCTGTGCAGCGAGAGCGCCAGCGCCGGCTTGACCCGCATCTGCGGCAGACGCTCGAAGACGCGGAGGTCGCCCACGGTCGACAGCACCAGGTTCTTGTGCGGCAGCGCGCCCTCGGTGCCGAGCAGCTCGATCGCCTCGATCACCGCATCGAGGTTGTGCGCGGGCTCGCCCATGCCCATGAACACCACCTTGTGCACCCGGCGCAGGCGGCGCGCGAGTGCGACCTGGGCGACGATTTCGCCGCTGTCGAGCTGGCGCAGCAGGCCGTCCTTGCCGGTCATGCAGAACACGCAGCCCACCGCGCAGCCGACCTGGGTGGACACGCACAGGCCGTCGCGCGGCAGCAGCACGCTCTCCACCGCCTGAGCGTCGGCGAGCTCGACCAGCAGGCGGGTGCCATCCTCGCCGGGGTGCTCGGAGCGCACGCGGGCCAGCGCTCCGAGCTCCGCTTCGAGCTCGGGCAGCGCGGCCTGCAAGGCCTTGGGCAGGCGGTTGGATTCGGTGCGCGGACCGGCGTCGAGGGCGTGTCCCTGCAGCCAGGCGCGCAGCAGGCGGGCCTCGTGGCTGGGGCGGGCGCCGAGCGCGCGCAGGCGCAGGCGGAGCTGTTCGATTTCCATGGCGCGCGATGCTAGCACCCGAAAAGGGCGAGAGCATCCGCGATCGACACCGGTCCGGCTGCCCGCCTGCCATGCCCGGCCCTATAATCGCCCGCATCCGACACGAGGAATGCCGCATGACCGCACTACGCTTCGAAGGCGCCCAGGACTACGTCGCCACCCCCGACCTGATGCTCGCGGTCAACGCCGCGATCCGCCTGCAGCGCCCGCTGCTGATCAAAGGCGAGCCCGGCACCGGCAAGACCATGCTCGCCGAGCAGGTCGCCGCCGCGCTCGGACTGCCGCTGCTGCAGTGGCACATCAAGTCGACCACCAAGGCGCAGCAGGGCCTCTACGAGTACGACGCGGTCTCCCGCCTGCGCGACTCGCAGCTCGGCGACGACCGCGTCAAGGACATCGCCAACTACATCGTCAAGGGCGTGCTGTGGCAGGCCTTCGAGGCCGAGCAGCCGACCGTGGTGCTGATCGACGAGATCGACAAGGCCGACATCGAATTCCCCAACGACCTGCTGCGCGAGCTCGACCGCATGGAGTTCCATGTCTACGAGACCCGCCAGACCATCCAGGCGCGCCATCGCCCACTCGTCTTCATCACCTCGAACAACGAGAAGGAGCTGCCCGACGCCTTCCTGCGGCGCTGCTTCTTCCACTACATCCGCTTCCCCGACCGCGACACGATGCAGCGCATCGTCGATGTCCACTTCCCGGGGCTGAAGAAGGCGCTGCTGACCGAGGCGATGGAGGTCTTCTTCGGCCTGCGCGACATCCCCGGCCTCAAGAAGAAGCCGTCCACCTCCGAGCTGATCGACTGGCTCAAGCTGCTGGTGGCCGAGGACATCCCGCCCGAGGCGCTGCGCAGCGCCGACGGCAAGGCGGCGATCCCGCCGCTGCACGGCGCCCTGCTCAAGAACGAGCAGGACGTGCACCTCTTCGAGCGCCTGGTCTTCATGGCCCGCCACAACCGCTGATCCGGCGCACGCATCCATGCTCCGCGCCCTGCTCGGCCGGCTCTTCGGCCGCAAGCGCCCCGCCCCCTCCGTCGCAGCGGGCGAGGCGGAGGGTTTCCGCCGCCTCCAGCGCGCGGCGCCGCTGCGCGCCGAGGGGGCCCCCGCGAGCCCCGTCGAGGCCGGCGCCACCTTCCTGTGCCGCGAAGCGGTGCTCGGGCGCAACCAGCGCATCACCGGCTACCAGTTCATGCTGCAGGCGGGCACGCGCGCGCACATCCGCCACAGCAGCCGCAACATCCACCACGTCTTCGCCGAAGTGCTGGTGCGCAGCCTGGTCGACGCGGACATCGGCGAGCTGCTCGGCGAACGCCTGGCCTTCATCGACCTGCCCGATTCCTTCCTGTCCCACCCCAGCCTCGCCGCCCTCCCGGCGCGCAACATGGTGATCGTGCCGACCGTGCTCCCCGATGCCGGCGCTCCCGAGCCCGCCGCGCTGCGCGCCGCCGTGACCGCGCTGCGCGCGCGCGGCATGCGCATCGGCCTGATCGATCCGACCGTGGTCGGCGAGCTCGCCCACCTGCTGCCGCAGGCCGAGTTCATCGTCGCCCAGGCCGAGGGCCTCGACGCCCGCCGCGGCCTCAAGCTCGGCAACATCGCCCTCGAGGTGGCGCACGACGCGCGCCTGGTGGTGCGCGGCCTGCCCTCGCTCGACGACTTCCGCTTCTGCTGCAAGCTCGGCGCCAGCCTCTTCCAGGGCCCCTTCATCACCAGCCGCGAGGACTGGAGCGCGCGCGACCCCGGCCCCAACACCGCACGCATCGGCGCCCTGATCGCCCGCCTGCGCGCAGATGCCGACACCCGCGAGCTCGCCGACCTGCTCAAGCAGGACGCCGCGTTGTCGCTGCGCCTGCTGCGCTACATCAACTCCGCGGCGAACGCGCTGCCGCAGCCGGTGTCCTCGATCGAACATGCGCTCGCGCTGCTCGGCCGCGAGCGCCTGCAGCGCTGGCTGATCCTGCTCGCGTGCACCGCGGACAAGGCGGGAGAACGCGGCGGCGCGGTGCTGGAGACCGCGCTGGTACGCGGGCGCATGATGGAGCTGCTGGGTGCCGGCCGCCCTGCGGCCGAGTCCGACGCGCTCTTCCTGGTCGGCCTGCTGTCGCTGATCGACGTGATCCTGCAGGTGCCGCTCGACAAGGCGCTCGCCCCGCTCGCGCTGGGAGCGGAGGTCGAAGCCTCGGTACGTGGCGACCATGGCCCCTACCAGGCCCTGCTCGCGCTCACGGTGGCGTGCGAGCGTGGAGAGGCCGGAGAGGGTGCGGCGGGCGACGCGCTCCGCGCCGCCGCCGCGGCCTGCGGCATCGCCCCCGAGCAGGCCTCCGAATGCCACCTGCAGGCCCTGTCCTGGGCGATGCAGATCCAGGACTGACCGCGCACGAAGGGAAGACCCCATGCTCATCGATTTCTTCCTGCACCTCAAGGCACGCAAGCTGCCGGTGTCCACACGCGAGTTCCTCACCGTGCTCGAGGGCTTGCGCGACCACGTCTGCGGGCCCTCGCTCGACGACTTCTACTACTACGCGCGGCTGTGCCTGGTGAAGGACGAGTCGCTCTACGACCGCTTCGACCAGGCCTTCGGCGAATACTTCAAGGGCGTCACCGCCCTGCCCGGCCTGGAGGCCGACCTGCCCGAGGACTGGCTGCGCGCGATGGTGAAGAAGCACCTCTCGCCCGAGGAGCGCGCCAAGCTCGAGAAGCTCGGCTGGGACAAGCTGATGGAGGAGTTCCGCAAGCGCCTGCAGGAACAGAAGGGACGCCACCAGGGCGGCAGCAAGTGGATCGGCACCGGCGGCAGCTCGCCCTTCGGCAACAACGGCACCCACCCCGAGGGCATCCGCGTGGGTGGCGAGTCCGCCGGCAACCGCACGGCGGTCAAGGTGTGGGACAAGCGCGAGTTCCGCAACCTCGACGATTCGGTCGAGCTCGGCACGCGCAACATCAAGGTCGCGCTGCGTCGCCTGCGCCGCTTCGCCCGCCAGGGCGCGGCCGAGGAGCTCGACCTCGACGGCACCATCGCCGCCACCGCGCGCAACGCCGGCTGGCTCGACCTGATGATGCGCCCCGAACGCCACAACGCGGTCAAGGTGCTGCTCTTCCTCGACGTCGGCGGCTCGATGGACGACCACGTCAAGGTCTGCGAGGAGCTCTTCTCCGCCTGCCGGCTCGAGTTCAAGCACCTCGAGTACTTCTACTTCCACAACTGCGTGTACGAGGGCGTTTGGCGCGACAACCGCCGCCGCCACGCCGAGCGTACGCCGCTCCTCGACGTGATCCACAAGTACGGCTCGGACTACAAGCTCATCTTCGTCGGCGATGCCACCATGAGCCCCTACGAGATCCTGCATCCGCACGGCTCGGTCGAGCACATGAACGCCGAGGCCGGCGCCACCTGGCTGCGCCGCCTCCTCGACGCCTACCCGGCCGCGGCCTGGCTCAACCCCGAGCCGGAGCGCCTGTGGCCCTACCGCCAGTCGATCGGCATCCTCGGCCAGATCATGGGCGAGCGCATGTACCCGATGACCTTGGACGGCCTGGCGCGCGCGATGCAGGCCCTGTCCCGCCGCCACTGATCGAGGCATCGCACCCCCGCTCCAGCCGTCATGGAAGAGACCGAACTCCCCTGCCCGTTCTGCAACGCCCACAGCACCCGGCCAATCGCGCTCCCCGACGGGCTCTGGAGCGCGTGCTGCGCCGACTGCGGCGCACGCGGCCCGATCGCGCCCGACGCCCGCACGGCGCTGGCGCGCTGGGAACAGGCGACGCGCGACGGCGAGCTGCTGCGCACGGTGATCGACGAGTCGCCCGACATCATCCTGCTCAAGGACTGGGATGGCCGCTTCCTGCTCGGCAACGCCGCGCTCGCACGCCTGTACGACACCACGCCGGAGCAACTCGTCGGCAAGGACGACGGCGCCTTCAACCCGAACCGCGAGCAGGTGGATTTCTACCTGGAGAACGTGCGCGCCGTGATGCGCGGTGGTCGCACGCAGATCGTCGAGGAGAGCTCCACCAATGCCGAGACCGGCGAGGTGCATTACTTCCACTCGATCAAGAAGCCGCTGCGCGGTCCCGCGGGCGAGCCGCGCATCCTCGTGATCGCGCACGACATCACCGACCTTCGACGTGCATACCGCGTCATCGAGGAGCGCGAGCGCAGCTACGCCTATGCCATGGAGGCTGCCGGCGAAGGCATCTGGGACTGGGACATCGATGCCGGCACGGTCACCCACAACCGGCGCTGGTGCGAGCTGCTCGGTTACGCCGCCGACACCCTGGTGCACCCGATCGCCGCATTCGCGGACAGGCTGCACCCGGACGATCGCGACGAGGTGATGGGCCTGCTCGACCGGGCCCTCGCCGGCGTGGGCAGCTACGAGCACGAGCACCGCATGCGTCGCCCCGACGGCAGCGTGCTGTGGGTCCTCGACCGCGGGCGTGTCGTCGAGCGCGCACCCGACGGCCGCCCGCTGCGCATGGCGGGCACGGTCACCGACGTCAGCCCGAGAAAACACAACGAGTTCGTGCTCGCGCTCGCGACCGACGCGCTCGCGCACGCCAACGCCGAGCTCGAGCGCAAGGTGGCCGAACGGACCGCCGATCTCGCCCGCGCCAACGAAGAGCTCGCCCGCCTCGCCCGCCGCGACGCGCTCACCGGACTGCCCAACCGACTCGCCGTCGACGAACGCCTGCACGAGGAGTCGCGCCGGCAGCCGGGACCGTGCGGCACCGGCTGCGCTGTGCTGATGATCGACATCGACTCGTTCAAGCCGATCAACGACACCTACGGCCACGCCACCGGCGACGCGGTGCTGGCCCTCGTCGCCGGCCTGCTCGCCGCCACGGTGCGCGAGGCTGACTTCGTGTCGCGCTACGGCGGCGAGGAGTTCCTGGTACTGCTGCCCGATACCGCCCTCGAGGGCGCGCGCACCGTCGCCGAGAAGCTGCGCACCGTCGTCGCCGAGACGGCGCATCCCGTGGCCGGGAGGATCACCATCTCGATCGGCCTGGCGATGGCCGCACCCGGCACCGGCGAGCTGGCGACCGTGGTCGCGCAGGCCGACGCCGCGCTCTACGAGGCCAAGCGCAGCGGTCGCAACCGGCTGGTGATCGCGCCCCCGCCGACCGCCGTCTGAGCCCCGTACGGCCGCGCGGCGACAAAAAAATGGCGGCCTCGCGGGCCGCCGAATCTGCTGTCCGCACGGAGGCGGTCACTTCATCTGAAGTACGGTCGAGGCGGACCGCCCCGGGCGGACCGCCGTTCATTCGGTGAAGGGAAGCGGCTGCATGCCGAAGCCTTCGTCGAGATTCTTGATCTGGCGCAGCAGCTTCTCAAGCTCGCTCTGCAGGCTGGCGAGGCCCTCGTCGTCCATCAGCCGCAAGGCCTCGGGCAGCACACCCCGCGCCGGCGAAGGCGCCCTCGACAGCAGCGCGAGCCCGTCGTCGGTGAGGTGGAGGCGCACCACGCGCTGGTCGGCGCTCGTGCGCTCCTTGCGGATCAGCCCCGAGGTCTCGAGCCGGTCCACCATGTTCGAGGTGGTGGACTGGTGAAGCGCCATCCGGTTCGCGAGCTCGCCCACGCGCAGGCCGGGCGCCTCGCGCAGCTCCTGCAGCGCCCACAGCTGGGCGCCGGTGACGCCGCTCTGGCGCTCGATCCACTGGGAGTGGCGCTGCGCGGTGCGGATCAGGATCCGGAAACGCTGCAGGACCGACAAGGGGGTCGCCTGAGCCGCCGGCTTCTTCACTTTCTGTTGCGTTTCCGCCATTCGAGTCTCGCTGGAACTATATTTCCACAAACAATGATTGTCAAAAAAACATCACTCCGCTCACGCTTGCGTATGGTAGCGGTATCGTTCGTTCTTCGCATGTGCAGCATTGCAGAAAGGCCTCTGGAAATGCTGCTGTCGTCCACTCCGCCGGGAAGGAATCCCGCATGGCAGCACAGCCACCGATGAGCCCCGAGCGGAACCCCGCTGCTCCTGCACAAGCCGACGGCGCGCGCCCCGCTGCGCCGCCTCCCGAGCCGCCCGGATCAGCGGTCGCGCCCCGCACCGCCGCACGCGGGCGCCCATTCGCCCGCCTGCTGCGCGGCGGGCGCCGCTATGCCCTGCCCTGGCTGTCGCTGCGGCGCTGGCGGGTGCGCCTGCTGCTGGTGGGCGCGGCCTTGCTCGCCGGACTGGTCGCGATCGCCTTCGCGATCGGCGCCGAGCTGGCGATCGCCGCCCACGCCGGGCTGATCCGCGAGCGCCCCTGGCTCACCCTGCTGATCGCGCCCGCCGGCTTCGCCGCGCTGGCGTGGATCTCGCGCCGCTTCTTCCCCGGTACCGAGGGCAGCGGCATCCCGCAGGCGATCGCGGCGTCGATGTCGGATGACGGCCGCGTGCGCCGCCAGCTGCTGTCGCTGCGCATCGCGCTGGCCAAGGTCTTCCTGACCCTGGGCGGGCTGCTCAGCGGCGCCTCGGTGGGTCGCGAGGGCCCTTCGGTGCAGATCGGCGCCTCGGTGCTGCACCTGCTCGCCAGCCGCAAGCGCCACCGCCGCATCGCCTCCAGCCGCGACCTCATCGTCGCCGGCAGCGGCGCCGGCATCGCCGCGGCCTTCAACACCCCGCTCGGCGGCATCATGTTCGCGATCGAGGAGATGTGCCGCTACCGTGCCTTCCAGGCCAACAGCACCACGCTCACCGCGGTGATCTTCGCCGGCCTGATGTCGCTCGCCGTGCTGGGCAACTACACCTACTTCGGCCGCACCCTGGCGAGCCTGGGCTGGCCCGACGGGATCTGGCCGGTGCTCGCCTGCGGGGTGGCCGGCGGCCTGCTCGGCGGCATCTTCACGCGCGTGCTGGTGGCGTCCGCACGCGGCCTGCCCGGCCGCCTCGGCAGGATCGCCGAGGGCCAGCCGGTCGCCTTCGCGGCGATGTGCGGCCTGCTCACCGCGTTGATCGGACTGGCTAGCGGCGGCGTCACCTACGGCACGGGCTATGCGGAATCCAAGGCCGCGCTCGAGGGCAGCGCGGCCTTGCCGGCGGCCTTCACGCTGATGAAGCTGGCGGTGATCTGGCTGGTCTTCGCGTCCAAGATCCCCGGCGGCATCTTCGCCCCCGCGCTCGCGGTGGGCGCCGGCCTGGGCGCCGACCTCGCCCTGCTGCTGCCGGGCGAGCAGGACGCGGCGATCCTGGTGCTGGGCATGGTGGCCTTCCTCGCGGCGATGACGCAGACGCCGATCACCTCCTTCGTGATCGTCATGGAGATGACCGCCAACCACCAGATGCTGCTGCCGCTGATGGCCACCGCGGTGGTGGCCCACGGCGTGGCGCGCTCGGTGGCGCCGGTACCGCTCTACCACGCGCTCTCCCACCCCTGGCTGCGGCGCGCCGAGAAGCGGGCGCACGAAAAACGCCCGCGCCCTGCGCACCCCCCGGTGGGTGCGCAGGGCGCGGGCGCCGCGAAGCCGGCTGTGGAACCGCCGTCCTCAGCGGATGCCGGCGCGCCGGATCAGCGCCTGTAGCTCGCCGACGATGCCGCGGCGGAACAGCAGCACGCAGACCACGAAGATCGTGCCCATGATCACCGTGACCCAGGAGCCCACGCTGTCGGCGAGCTCGGTCTGCAGCGACACGATGGTGGCGGCGCCGACCAGCGGGCCGAGCACGGTGCCGAGGCCGCCGAGCAGCGTCATCAGCACCACCTCGCCCGACATGTGCCAATGCACGTCGGTGAGCGAGGCGAGCTGGAACACCAGGGTCTTGGTCGCCCCCGCCATGCCGGCGAGCGCGGCCGAGAGCACGAAGGCGAGCAGCTTGAACTTGGCCACGTCGTAGCCGAGCGACATCGCGCGCGGCTCGTTCTCGCGGATCGCCTTGAGGATCTGCCCGAAGGGCGAATGGATCGCACGGTAGATGATGAAGAAGCCGATGCAGAACACCGCGAACACGAGGTAGTACATCGCGAGGTTGTTCGACAGGTCGATGACACCGAACAGATGTCCGCGCGGTACGCCCTGCAAGCCGTCCTCGCCACCGGTCGCCTTCCACTGCAGCACGACGAAATACACCATCTGCGACAGCGCCAGCGTGATCATCGCGAAGTAGATCCCGGTACGGCGGATCGCCAGCACGCCGAAGACCCAGCCGAGCGCGCCGGCGGCGAGCGTGCCGCCGAGGATGCCGAGCTCGGGCGTCACCCCCAGGTCGCGCACCAGCATGCCGCACACGTAACCGGCGCTGCCGAGGAAGGCGGCATGGCCGAAGGAGAGCAGCCCGGCGAAGCCGAGCAGCAGGTTGAACGCGCACGCGAACAGCCCGAAGCACAGGACCTTCATCAGAAAGGTGGGATACACCGCGAACGGCGCCACCAGCCCGATCAGGAACAGCGCGCCGAACAGGATCGGCATGGCGCGGGCGAACATCGAATTGGGGTTGTTCATCAGTCTGATTCCTTTGCCCGCGCTCAGGCCTTGCCGAACAGGCCGGCGGGCCGCACCAGCAGCACGATTACCATGATCACGAACACCACCACTGCCGAAGCCTCCGGGTAGAACACCCGCGTCAGCCCCTCGATCAGCCCCAGGCCGAGGCCGGTGAGGATGGAGCCCATGATCGAACCCATGCCGCCGATCACGACCACCGCGAACACCACGATGATGAGGTTGGAGCCCATCAGCGGACTGACCTGGTACACCGGCGCCGCGAGCACCCCGGCGAAGGCGGCGAGCGCGACGCCGAAGCCGTAAGTGAAGGTGATCAGCAGCGGCACGTTGATGCCGAGCGCCTGCACCATCTGCGCGTTCTCGGTGCCGGCGCGCAGGTAGGCGCCGAGCTTGGTCTTCTCGATGACGAACCAGGTGGCGAAGCACACCGTCAGCGCGGCCACCACGACCCAGCCGCGGTAGATCGGCAGGAACATGAAGCCGAGGTTCACCCCGCCCTGCAGCAGCTCGGGCACCGGGTAGGACTGGCCGGAGATGCCGTACTGGTCGCGGAAGATGCCCTCGAAGATCAGCGCCAGGCCGAAGGTGAGCAAGAGGCCGTAGAGGTGGTCGAGCTTGTAGAGCTTGCGCAGCATCGTGCGCTCGATCAGCACGCCGAGCGCGCCGATGACGATGGGCGCGAACAGCAGCGCGACCCAGTAGTTGATGCCGAGCTTGTTGAGCGCGATCCACGCCACGAAGGCGCCCATCATGTACTGGGCGCCGTGGGTGAAGTTGATGATGTTGAGCAGGCCGAAGATGATGGCCAGGCCCAGGCTCAGGATCGCGTAGAACGAACCGTTGATGAGGCCGACCAGCAGCTGGCTGCCGAGCAGCGCGCTCGGAACGCCGAAGATTTCCATGTGCGACTCCCGCAGCGGGACGGCCGTGCCGCCCCGCTGCGTCGTGAAGTGCGGGACGCCCCGCGATCAGCTCACTTCTTGACCAGCGGGCACTTCGACTGCGCCAGCGGCTGGAAGGCCTCTTCCGCCGGGATGGTCTGGCGGATGTGGTAGTAGTCCCACGGGTACTTCGACTCGGCGGGCGTCTTCACCTGCGCCAGGTACATGTCGTGCACCATGCGCCCATCCTCGCGGATGCGGCCGTTCTTGCCGAAGAAGTCCTTGATCGGGGTGGCCTTCATCTGCGCCATGACCTTGCCCGCCTCGTCCGTACCGGTGGCCTGCACCGCGCGCAGGTAGTGCAGCACCGAGGAGTACTGGCCGGCCTGCACCATGGTCGGCATGCGCTTCTGCTTCTCGAAGAAGCGCTTGGACCAGGCGCGGGTCTGGTCGTCGAGATCCCAGTAGAAGCCGGTGGTCAGGTACATGCCCTGGGTGGCCTGCAGGCCGAGCGAGTGCACGTCGGAGATGAACATCAGCAGGCCGGCGAGCGACTGCTTGGGCGTGACGCCGAACTCGGCCGCCTGCTTGATCGCGTTGGTGGTGTCGGCGCCGGCGTTGGCCAGACCGATGATCTTGGCGCCCGAGGCCTGGGCCTGGAGCAGGAAGGACGAGAAGTCGGACGCCGGGAAGGGATGGCGTACCGAGCCGAGCACCTTGCCGCCGTTGGCCGTCACCACCGCGGACGAATCCTTCTCCAGCGCCTGACCGAAGGCATAGTCGGCGGTCAGGAAGAACCAGGTGTTGCCGCCCTGCTGCGTCACCGCCTTGGCGGTGCCGTTGGCGAGCGCATAGGTGTCGTAGGTGTAGTGCACCGTCACGTCGTTGCACTGCTCGTTGGTGATCGGCGTCGAGGCCGGGCCGCTCATCAGCGCGACGCGGTTCATCTCCTTGGCGATCTTCATCACCGCGAGCGCGGTCGAGGTGGTGACGAGCTCGGTAGCCGTGTCGACGCCCTCGCGCTCGAACCATTCGCGCGCCTTGTTGGAAGCGATGTCGGCCTTGTTCTGGTGGTCGGCGGAGACCATCTCGACCTTGAAGGCCGGTTTGGCCTCGGCGATGAAGTCCTCGATCGCCATCTGGGTGGCGAGCACCGCGCCTGCGCCGGCAAGGTCGGAATAGGTGCCCGACATGTCGGTGAGCACGCCGATCTTGACCGTGTTGCCCGAAATCTGCGCACTCGCCGCGCCCGACAGCATGGCGAAGGCGGCCGCGCAGGCCAGGGTGGTGAGTTTCTTCATCTGCATCGTGGGTCTCCGTCTCGTTCGTGTGGTTGTTACGCAGGGACTGCGCGGTGCAGCCGCTCAGACCCCCAGCGTCTGGTGCAGCCAGTCCATCTTCCCGGGGAGCTCCTCCGCGGTGATGGTGGCGATGATCTCGCCGTGCTCGAGCACGTAGTGGCGGTCGGCCAGCGGGGCGGCGAAGCGGAAGTTCTGCTCCACCAGCACGATGGTGAAGCCGCGCGATTTCAGCTCGACGATGACCTCGCCGAGCTTCTTCACGATCACCGGCGCCAGCCCCTCGGTGATCTCGTCGAGCAGCAGCAGCTTGGCCCCGGTGCGCAGCACGCGCGCCATCGCCAGCATCTGCTGCTCGCCGCCCGAGAGCTTGGAGCCTGGGCTGTTGCGGCGTTCCTGCAGGTTGGGAAACATCTGGTAGATCTCTTCCACCGACAGCGCCCCGCTCGCCACCTGCGGCGGCAGCATCAGGTTCTCCTCGGTGCTGAGCGAGGCGAAGATCGCGCGCTCCTCGGGCACGTAGCCGATGCCGTAGCGCGCCATGCGGTGGGTGGGCTCGGCGATCACCTCGCGGCCGTTGACCATGATCGACCCGGTGCGCTTGCCGACCAGGCCGAGCACCGATTTCAAGGTCGTCGAGCGTCCGGAGCCGTTGCGCCCGAGCAAGGTCACGCATTCGCCGCGCGCCACCTTGATGTCGATGCCGTGCAGGATGTGCGACTCGCCGTAGAAGGCGTGGAGGTCGTGGATCCGGAGCATCTCCGGATGAGGGGTGAAGGCACTGGTCATGGCGTTTCGGGGGCGGGGATCAGTGGTGGGCGTCGCCGATGTCGTCGGAGCCGACGTAGGCCTCGAGCACCTTGGGGTTCTTCGACACCTCGGCGTAGCTGCCTTCGGCGAGCACGCTGCCGCGGGTGAGCACGGTGATGCGGTCGCACAGGTTGGCGACCACCGAGAGGTTGTGCTCCACCATCAGGATGGTGCGGTTGGCGGACACCTTGCGGATGAGTTCGACCACGCGCGCGATGTCCTCGCCCCCCATGCCCTGGGTGGGTTCGTCGAGCAACAGCATGCGCGGCTCGAGCGCCAGCGTGGTGGCGATCTCGAGCGCGCGCTTGCGGCCATAGGGCATCTCGGCGGTGACGGTGTCGGCGAACCGGGTGAGATCCACCGCCTCGAGCAGGGCCATCGCCTCGTCGTTCAGGACATCCAGCGACTTCGCCGAGCGCCAGAAGTGGAATTCCGTTCCCAGCCTGCGCTGCAGGCCGATGCGCACGTTCTCGAGCACCGTCAGGTTGGGAAAGGTCGCCGAGATCTGGAAGGAGCGCACCATGCCGCGGCGCGCGGTCACCGCCGGCGCCTCGCGGGTGACGTCCTTGCCGTCGAACAGGATGGAGCCTGCAGTCGGCGGCAGGAACTTGGTCAGCAGGTTGAAGACCGTGGTCTTGCCCGCGCCGTTGGGGCCGATCAGGGCATGGATGTGCCCCGTCCGCACCTTCAGGTCGACATTGGATACGGCGACGAAGCCCTTGAACTCCTTGGTGAGTCCACGGGTTTCGAGAATGAACTCGCTCAAGGCTGTCTCCTGCCCGGGTTCGTTTTTTGTTGCGGGGAGTGTTCCGGCCGCCCGGAGAGGCGTCAACCTATCGTTTGCCCCAATGGGCAAACCCTGCCGGGCCGAGCCTCGACGTGCCTCGGGCCACGCTGCCGGGGCACCACGGACAAGAAAAATAAAATATATCTATCTTTATGGGCAGCTTTCGCGCATACTGCGCCGCAGCGATATTCAAGTCATGTAGTTCATTTGTCGGCATATCCGGTTCCTCGGGCCGTATTTCCTCAAGTCGTACCTCGCTGTCTTGAACCTCGCCCCAACCAGGGGGCTTTCCCCATTTTCAGGAGATTCAAGACATGGCAAACGGCACCGTGAAGTGGTTCAACGATTCCAAAGGCTTCGGCTTCATCACCCCGGAAGCGGGTGGTGACGACCTCTTCGCCCACTTTTCCGCCATCCAGGGCCAGGGTTTCAAGACCCTCGCCGAAGGCCAGCGCGTCACGTTCGACGTGACCACCGGCCCCAAGGGCCTGCAGGCGTCCAACATCCGCGCCGCCTGAGCTGCATCGCGAACCGGCGCCTGCGGCGCCAATCGCCTCGAGAGGCCCGACGAGAGTCGGGCCTTTTTGCTTTTCGGCCTGCCGAAAAGCGGCAGCGCGACCGATCACCCCTACGAATGGAGGACAGCCCGATGACCCGGCTCATCCAGAGAACCGAACTCGAGACCTACTACTACACACCCGTGCATTGCCCCTTCTGCGGCGTGCGCGTGATGGGCGCCGACCCCAGCGACGAGACGCGCATCACCGCCTGCCCGCATACCTTGTTCATCGCCCACGACACCGGCTTCGAATATCGCTCGGCCCGCCTCGACCACAATCTGCATCTCGACGGCCTGTCGGAGAGCGAGATCGAGGCGCGGTGGCACGAGGACGCACGCGGCATCGACGGCTTCACCGACACGGTGTGCCTGCCCGATGCGATCAAGGTCGCCGCCTACGCACCCGCACCCTCGGCGTACGGCTCGTACTACGGGTTCGCACCCGAAAATTGAGTTGCGCGCGCTCCCGCCGCGCCGCGCAGCGGTGAGCGCGCGCGCCTGCGCACTCGCGCAGCCCGTGCGGAGCCTGCACGACTGAGCTGAAACGAACGGGCGGCCGCCCTTCGGCGCGCCGCCCGTTGCGCTTGCAGTGCCCGGCCGCAGCCGGATCAGTTCCCGCTCATCGCCATCATCAGCTGGTTGATGCGCTTGACGAAGGTGGCCGGATCGTCGAGCGTGCCGCCCTCGGCCAGCAGGGCCTGGTCGAACAGCACCGCCGCCCAGTCGTCGAAGTGCTTGTCCTCGTACTTCAGGCGCAGCACCGCCGGGTGGTTGGGGTTGATCTCGAGGATGGGCTTGGAGACCGGCGCGTTCTGGCCCGCAGCCTTGAGGATGCGCGCGAGGTTCATGCCGAGGTCGTGCTCGTCGGCGACCAGGCAGGCCGGGGAGTCGGTCAGGCGCAGCGTCACCTTCACGTCCTTGACGCGCTCGCCCAGGCTCGCCTTCATCTTGTCGACCAGCTCCTTGTACTCGTCGGCGGCCTTCTCGACCTCCTGCTTCTCGGCCTCGTCCTCCAGCGCGCCCAGGTCGAGCCCGCCCTTGGCGACCGACACCATCGCCTTGCCGTCGAACTCGGTGAGGTTGCCGGTCACCCACTCGTCGACGCGGTCGGTGAGCAGCAGCACCTCGATGCCCTTCTTGCGGAAGACCTCGAGATGCGGGCTGTTCTTCGCCGCGTTGAAGGTCTCGGCGGTGACGAAGTAGATCTTGTCCTGGCCTTCCTTCATGCGGCCGATGTAGTCGGCGAGCGACACCACCTCGTCGGGCGTATCCAGCTTGGTCGAGGCGAAGCGCAGCAGGCCGGCGATCTTGTCCTTGTTGGCGAAGTCCTGGCCCACGCCTTCCTTGAGCACCTTGCCGAAGGCCTTCCAGAACTCGGCGTACTTGTCCTTGTCCGCGGCCTCGTCGCTGTTGGCCAGGCTCTCGAGCAGGGTCAGCACCTTCTTGGTGCAGCCGGCGCGGATGGTGTCGATGTCCTTGGATTCCTGCAGGATCTCGCGCGACACGTTGAGCGGCAGGTCGGCCGAATCGACCACCCCGCGCACGAAGCGCAGGTAGGTCGGCATCAGCTTCTCGGCGTCGTCCATGATGAAGACGCGCTTCACATAGAGCTTGATGCCGTGCTTGGCGTTGCGGTCCCACAGGTCGAAGGGCGCGTTCTTCGGGATGTAGAGCAGGTTCGTGTATTCGTGGCGGCCCTCGACGCGCGAGTGCGTCCACGCCAGCGGGTCCTCGAAGTCGTGGGCGACGTGCTTGTAGAAGGCGGAGTACTCGTCGTCCGTGATGTCGTTCTTCGAGCGCGTCCACAGCGCGTTGGCCTGGTTGACGGTCTCGTCCTCGTCGGTCACGACCTGCTTCTTCTGCTCCTCGTTCCATTCCTCCTTCTTCATCACGATCGGCTGCACGATGTGATCGGAGTACTTGCGGATCAGGCTCTTCAGCTTCCACGACGACAGCAGGTCTTCCTGGCCCTCGCGCAGGTGCAGCGTGATCTCCGTGCCGCGCCCGGGCTTGTCGACCTGCGCCACGGTGTAGGCGCCGGCTTCGTCGCCCGTCATCGAGCATTCCCACTTCACGCCCTGGTCGGCAGGGAGCCCGGCGCGGCGCGACACCACGGTGACCTTGTCGGCGACGATGAAGGCGGAGTAGAAACCGACACCGAACTGGCCGATGAGGTGGGCATCCTTCTTCTGGTCGCCGGTAAGCTTGCCGAAGAACTCCTTGGTACCCGACTTGGCGATGGTGCCCAGGTGGGCGATCGCCTCGTCGCGGCTCATGCCGATGCCGTTGTCGGCGATGGTGATCGTCCTGGCCTCGGCGTCGAAGCCGATGCGGATCTTCAGCTCGCTGTCGTCCTCATACAGCGCGCCGTTGTCGAGCGCCTCGAAGCGCAGCTTGTCGCAGGCATCCGAGGCGTTGGAGACGAGCTCGCGCAGGAAGATCTCGCGGTTGGAATACAGCGAGTGGATCATCAGGTGAAGCAGCTGCTTCACCTCGGCCTGGAAGGCGAGCGTCTGGGAGGAAGGTTGCGAAGGGTTGTGGACTTCGGACATTGGAAGCTGCTCCGTCGAGGGGTTGTCGAAACGCAGCAGCAGTTGGGGGCACGGCGGCGGATTTCAAGCGCCACCGCCCCCCCCGCGGATCAGCAGCGGAAGCGCCCGACCAGGGCGTCGAGCTCGGCGGCCAGGCCCTGCAGCTGCTCGGCCGCGACCACCACGCTGTGCATCGAGCCCGAGGTGCCGTCGGCCATCTCGGTGATGGTCTGCACCTGGCGGGCGATCTCGGTGGAGGCGCTGCTCTGCTCGCCGGTGGCGTAGGCCACCTCGCGGATGCGCTCGAGCGCCTCGCCCGCGGTGCTGCGGATGCGGTGCAGCGAATCGGTCGCGTCGCCCACCAGCGCCACGCCGCCATCGACCTGGCTCGACACCTCGGCCATCGCGCCCACGGTGGCGCGTGTCTCGTTCTGGATGCCCTCGATCACCTTCTCGATCTGCACGGTGGCCACCGCGGTGCGCTCGGCCAGGCCGCGCACCTCGTCGGCCACCACCGCGAAGCCGCGCCCCTGCTCGCCGGCGCGCGCGGCCTCGATGGCCGCATTGAGCGCGAGCAGGTTGGTCTGGCCGGCGATCTCCTTGATCACGTTGGCGATGGTGCCGACCTCGTCGGCGCGTGCCACGAGCTGCTGGATCTTCTGCGCCGCGTCGCCCACGCGCGCGGCAATGGCCTGCATCTCGCGCGCCGCGCGCTCGGCCTTGCCGGCGCCCTCATCGGCGAGCCCGGCCGCGGTGCTCGAATGCTGCTCGGCCAGGCGCGCACTGTCGGAGATCTGCTCGATGCTCACGGTCATCTCCTCGATGGCGGCGGCGATCGACGCGGTCGCGCCGGTCTGCGAGACCGAGGCCTCGGACACCGAGCGCGACACCGCGTGGATCTCGCGCGCGCTCGCGCCCAGGCGCGAGGCGCTGCCGCCGATAGCGCCGATCATGGCGCGCAGCTGCGCGAGCATGTTCGAGAGATTGCCGAGCAGGCTGTCGCCCCGCCCGCGCTGCTCCACGTCCACCGCCAGATCGCCGGCAGCGGCGCGCTTCATGATCGCGCCGGCGTAGGCCGGCTCGCCACCGAGCGCGCCGGTGACCCCGCGGATCACCCACACGCCGATCAGCCCGAGCAGCACGAGCACAACCGCGACCAGGGCGCCGAAGCGCAGCGCCGCGTCATTGAAGGCAGCATCGATGTCATCCACATACACGCCCGAGCCCACCACCCAGCCCCAGGACGGGAAGGCCTTCACGTAGCTCAGCTTGGGCTGGGCCGGGTCGGTGGCGACGCCCGAGCGCGGCCAGGTGTAGTCCACGAAGCCCTGCCCCTGCGCGCGCGCCAGCGTCACCATCTCGCGCACGAAGTGCTTGCCCGCGCTGTCCTTCAGGTCGGCGAGCTTGCCCTCGAGCGCGGGCCGCAGCGGGTGCATCAGCATGTTCAGCTCGAGATCGAGCACGAAGAAGTACTCGTTGTTCTGGTAGCGCAGCCCGCGCAGCGTGTCCTTCGCAGCCTTCTGCGCCGCCTCGCGGTCGAGCACGCCGGCCTGCTCCAGCGCGTGGAAATGCGCGAGCACCCCGGTGGCCAGTTCGATCTGGCTGCGCACGTTGCGCGCATAGCCCTCGCGCATGTCGTCGCGGTTTTCGTACAAGGCCGCGAGCGCGAGCAGGACCATGCCCGCGAGGGCGACGAGCAGCATCAGCGCCAGGCGGCGGGCGACGGTGAGGGATTCGAAACGCATCTTGCCGGACCATCCACGAAATGGAGACTTTGCGGGAGGGCTGTCGCCTGGGCGTACAACCGCTTCGTCCGGTCAACGGCAGCATTCGGCCCGACTTGAGCACCCTGCAGCCTGAATGCCACTCCACCGTTCAGCGGTATTCCACCGCGCCGATCTCGATCTCGCGCACGCCGGCCGGGCTGTGGAAGCGCACCACGTCGCCGACGCGCGCCTTGAGCACCGCACGCGCCAGGGGCGAGATCCAGCTGATGCGCCCCTGCGAGGCGTCGGCCTCGTCGACCCCGACGATCTGCAGGGTCTGCTCCTCCGCGGTATCGAGATCGCTGAAGCTCACCGTCGCACCGAAGAAGACCTGCTCCAGGCCCTGCTGGCGCTCGGGATCGACCACCTCGGCGCTCTCGATGCGCTTGATCAGGAAGCGGATGCGGCGGTCGATCTCGCGCAGGCGCTTCTTGCCGTAGATGTAGTCGCCGTTCTCCGAGCGATCGCCGTTGCCCGCGGCCCAGGCCACGGTCTCGACCAGCTTCGGGCGCTCGACGCGCACGAGCTGGTCGAGCTCGACGCGCAGCGCGTCGTAGCCGCGCCGCGTCATGTAGTTCTTGCTTCCCGGCGGCAGCCGCAACGCGGGGGCGAGCTCCTCGTCCCCGTCGTCGCCGTCGCTCTCCTTCACGAAGGCCTTGTTCACTTGCGCATTCCGGTCGGTATCGAGGGGCGCATGGTAAGAAATCGGCGCCCGCCGGGGAAGCGTCGCGGCGTTTCCCGCCCTGGGACGGCGCGCGCCTGCGGTCGTGTTGTCTTCCCCCGCGCTGCCACATACCATTGGGGACAAAACGATGCTGCCCGGCACTTCGCCCATGGTCGGCACGCAAGCGAGGGGAACGAGCATGACCGGGGAGAGCTTCGACGAGGTGACCAGCCTGCGCCAGCGGCTGGACGAGTTGCGCCTCGAGCACCGCGACCTCGACGACGCGATCGCCCGCCTCGCCGACAACCCGGTGGAGGACGAGCTGATGCTGCGCCGGCTCAAGAAACGCAAGCTCGCACTCAAGGACCGCATCGTCGCGATCGAGCACCTGCTCGACCCCGACGAATATGCCTGACTGCCACGGTGCCTGAACAACCCGCCGGCTCGACACTCCATCCGGCCGGCTGAACGTCCGGCCGCCTGAACCCGCACGCGGCAGGCTCGGCTTCGCAGAGCCCCCTCCAGGACGCCTGCGCCCGTCCGCGGTCCCGAACCCTCCAAGAACACGCCCATGACCCAGACCCTCCAGCTCGACGGCCGCCGCGCCGCCTTCGACGAGTCCGGCCCCGCCGCCGCGCCGGTCATCCTTCTGATCCACGGCGCCGGACACGACCGCGGCGTCTGGCAAGCGGTCGCCGCCGGGCTTGCCGCCGCCGGCCGCCGGGTGATCGTCCCCGACCTCCCCGGCCACGGCGACTCGGAAGGCGAGGCCCCCGGCGCGGTCGACGCCATGGCGGCGTGGGTGCTCGCCTTCGCCGACGCGCTCGGCCTCGAACGCTTCGAACTCGCCGGGCACAGCATGGGCTCGCTGGTCGCACTGGCCGCCGCGGCTGCCGCGCCGGGGCGCATCGCACGCCTGCACCTGCTCGGCAGCCTCGCGCCGATGCCGGTCGCGCCCTTCCTGCTCGATGCCGCGCGCAGCGACCCGGCGCAGGCCCACGCGCTGATCAACAAGTTCTCCTTCGCCCCCGCCGAAGTGCTCGGCGAGGACCGCCGACGCACGCTCGAGGCCGGCAACCGCGAGCGCATGGAACGCAACGGCAGCGAGACGCTCGCGCGCGACCTCGCGGCCTGCAACGCCTGGCAGGACGCGCTGGCCGCCGCCACGCGCCGCGACTGCCCCACCCTGCTGCTGTGCGGCGCGCTCGACCGCATGACCCCGGTGAAGGCCATCGGCCCGCTGCACGAGGCCCTGCGCGCCGGCGGCGGCGAAGTGAGGCTGGTGGAGCTGGCAGGCTGCGGCCACGCGATGCAGGAAGAGGCCCCGACCGCCGTGGTGCGGGCCCTGCTCGGGACCGACTGAGCCCGGCCGGGCGGTCGTCTCCCCTGCCGCGCTCCTCTCGTCTTACGCGCCCAGCTCCAGCACCACCGGCTGGTGATCCGAAGCCGCGGTGTCCGCGAGCACCTCGACCGCGCGCACCCGCGGCGCGAGGTCGGCAGTCACGAAGAAGAAGTCGCAGCAATAACTGCGGTCGGGCCACTCCGCACCGTGCAGCCCGACGCTGGGCGCATGCGCCCGCGCGCCGTGCGCGACCGCCCACGCGTCCACCCAGTGCGGGCGCTCGGCGTCCGGTGCGAGCTCGGACGCGGGTAGCGGACGCTGCAGCGCGAGGTATTCGGCCGAGCCCGGTTCGCAATTGAAGTCCCCACACAGCACCGCCGAGGCCGGACGCGGGCGCGCGGCGAAGGCGGGGTTGGACTCCTTGCCCGCCGCCGGCAACCGCGCCAGGTCCGCCACCTGGGCCTGCAGCGCGCGCAAGGCCTCGATCTGGGCGCGGCGCTGGCGCGCGGAGTAATACTCGAGGTGGGTGCTCATCACCCGCAGCGGCCCCCAGGGCGCCTCCACCACCGCCTCCACGCACACCCGCTGCATCGCCGGACAGGCGGGGTCGGCGGGCGATGGCAGCAGGTGGCGGAACACCTGCCCCACCGGCAGGCGCGACAGCAGCAGGTTGCCGAAGCGCGCCCGCCCGCCGTCGCCGTCGGGCACGTCCATACCCGCGCCGAACACCGGCTCGAAATCCGCACAGGCCTCGGCGAAGAAGGCCGGCTCGTCCTCGCGCGCACCGCCGGCGAGGCCGGGAAAATTGCTCGCCACCTCCTGCAGGCAGATCAGGTCGAGCGGCCCGGCGGCGCGGATCGCCTCGCGCGTACGCGCCAGATCCACCCGCCCGTCCGCCCCGCGCCCCCACTGGATGTTCCAGCTCAGCAGGCGAATGCCTCGTTGTCGCTGCCCGATCGATTTCTTCATACGCATTTCGACATGATGTAAAGAAAGACCCCCGCGCGCCGTTATACCGGGCACGCCCCGTGTCCGGCGCGGACGCCCCGCCGCCTTCCAGCCCGACACGCCGCGCATCCGGACAGGCGGCCTGCGGCCGCCCGTCATCGCGACTCCCGACGACGGCCACCAGACCATGTTCAACCGCAAGCTCAAGAGCACCCTCCAGGAACAACAGGCCGAGCTCGCCGCACGCCAGGCGGTGATCGAGGCGATCGACCGCGCCACCGCCCGCATCGAGTTCGCACCCGACGGTACCGTGCTGTTCGCCAACGAGCTCTTCCTCGCGACCATGAAGTATCGCAGCGAAGAGGTGCTCGGGCAGCACCACCGCATGTTCTGCGACGAGGCCTACGCGAATTCGTCGGACTACCTCGCGCACTGGCAGCGCCTGCGCCGCGGCGAGCCGGTGAGCGGGCGCTTCGAGCGCCGCGACGCCACTGGCGAGCCGGTGTGGCTCGAGGCCACCTACAACCCCGTATTCGGCCCCGACGGCCGCGTGCTGCGCGTGGTCAAGCTCGCCACCGACATCACCGCCCAAGTCCGCGAGGGCGCCGAGCACCGCGCCATGCTGTCGGCGATCGAGCGCTCGATGGCGATGATCGAATTCGACCTCGACGGCAAGGTCCTCGCCGCCAACGACAACTTCCTCGCCACCATGGGCTACGCCCGCCACGAGGTGCTTGGCCGCCACCATCGCCTGTTCTGCGCCGCCGAGGACGCTGCGACGCCCGAGTACGCGCAGTTCTGGGAGCGCCTGCGCCACGGCGAATATTTCTCCGGCCGCTTCCGCCGCGTGGCGCGCAACGGCCGCACGGTCTGGCTCGAGGCCAGCTACAACCCGGTGTTCGATGCGTCCGGTCGGCCCTGCAAGTTCATCAAGCTCGCCGCCGACATCAGCCCCCGCGTCGAGGCGCTCGAGGAAGAGGTCGCCAACGCCGCCGCCGCGCTCGAACGCGCCCGCGACAACGCCCACCTCGCCGAGCGCGGCACCGACGTGATCGCGCGCGCCACCGCGCAGATGGTGGCGATCTCGAGCAGCGCCGAGAATGCCGCGCACACCTTCGGCCAGCTCGGCGACGAGACCGGGCGCATCACCACCATCGTCAACACCATCCGCGAGATCGCCGACCAGACCAACCTGCTCGCGCTCAACGCGGCGATCGAGGCCGCGCGCGCCGGCGAGCACGGGCGCGGCTTCGCGGTGGTCGCCGACGAGGTGCGCAAACTCGCCGAGCGCACCTCCAAGGCCACCACCGAGATCAGCGCCATGATCTCCACCGTGCAGGACGCCACCCACCTCGCGATCTCGCGGGTGCACGGCATGCACGAGACCGCCACCGCGAGCATCGGCTTGGCACGCGAGGCCGGCGAGGTCATCGACGGCATCCACAACGGCGCCACCGAGGTCGTCGAGGTGGTGGAGCGCTTCTCGGGGCTGCTGCATCGCTGAATCCCCGAAGGGTGTGGACGCGCGCCGCGGCCCGCCGCGGATGCCGGAGGTGTCGGGACCGACTGCGCCACAGGCATAATCCGCTGAAGCCCTCGAGGAAGCGCTGCGATGCACACCCATCACGGTCATCAGCACGACCACCACGCCCACAACGAGCACGACCACCAACACGGCGACCCCGCACACGGCCACGCATACCCGCATCAAGCCGGTCACGCCCACCCCCCTCATCACGCGCACGACCACTCCGCGAGCCGCTTCCTGCCGCTCGCGCTCGTGCTCACGCTCGGCTTCGCCGCGGTCGAGGCGATCGCCGGGTGGTGGTCGGGCTCGCTCGCCCTGCTCGGCGACGCCGGCCACATGCTCACCGACGCGGCCTCGCTCGGGCTGGCGGCGCTCGCCGCGCGCATCGCGCTGCGCCCGGCCAGCGCCCGCCACTCCTACGGCCTGCGCCGGGTCGAGGCGCTCGCCGCGCTCGCCAACGGGCTCTTCATGCTGGTGATCGTCGGCGGCCTGGTGTGGCACGCGGTCGAGCGCCTGCTCGAGCCGCGCGCGGTGGCCGGCGAGGCGGTGATCCTGGTCGCGCTCGGCGGGCTGGTGCTGAACCTGGCCGTGGCCTGGCTGCTGACCCGCGGCGAGGGCGATCTCAACACCCGCGGCGCGCTGCTGCACGTGATCGGCGACCTGCTCGGCTCGGTCGCCGCGCTCGCCTCGGGCATCGTGATCCTGTACACCGGCTGGATGCCGATCGACCCGCTGCTCACCATGCTGATCTGCGGCCTGATCCTGTACTCCACGCTGGCGCTGCTGCGCCAGGTGGTCCACACCCTGCTCGAGGGCGTGCCCGACGGCCTGTCGCTGCCCGAAGTCGGTCACGCGATGGCGGGCGTCGAGGGCGTGCGCTCGGTGCACGACCTCCACATCTGGAGCCTGGATTCAAACCGCAGCGCGCTCTCCGCCCATGTCGTGCTCGCCGACGCGGCGCGCTGGCCGACGGTGCTGGCGGCCGAGCGCGCCCTGCTGCGCAGCCGCTTCGGCATCGAGCACGCCACCCTGCAACCCGAGCTGCCGCCGGCGCAGCCGCTGGTCTTCACCCCACGTACGCCGCGCGCACGCGATGCCGGCTGAGCCCCTCCCCCGATCCACAGGACCCCGACAATGCACTCCGCCCAGGAACTGGTCAGCCAGATCGAGGCGCTGACCTCGCTGCCCGATGTTTACATGCGCGTGCGCGAACAACTCGAGTCGCCGGCCGGCTCGGTCGTCACCGTCGCCCGCCTGGTCTCCGCCGACCCCGCGCTCTCGGCCCGCCTGCTGCACCTGGTCAACAGCCCCCTGTTCGGCCAGCGCGGCCGCGTCGAGGACATCGTGCGCGCGGTCGCGCTGCTCGGCCTGCAGCAGGTGCACGATCTGGTGCTGGCGATGTCCCTGCAGGGCATCTTCGCCGGCGTCCGCCCCGCCCGCCTCGACATGCGGCGCTTCTGGCGCAACAGCCTGCTCACCGGACTGGCCGCGCGCGCGGCCGGGATCGCCGCCGGCCTCACCGCCGGCGAACGCCTGTTCCTGATCGGCGTGCTCGCAGACACCGGCCACCTGGTGATGTACCAGACCGTGCCCGAGCTCGCCGCCGCCGCGCGCCTTGCGGCGCAAGCCGGCGACGAGGCGCTCGACGCCGCCGAGCGTCGCCTGGTCGGCTGCGACTTCGCGGAACTCGGCGCCGCCCTGCTCGACCGCTGGCAACTGCCCGACCGCTTCGGCACCGCGGTGGGCGCGCAGATGCTGCCGCGCCTGGGCGGCGCCTACGCCGCCGAGGCGGCAACCATCAACCTCGCCCGCCGCATCGCCGAGGCCGACGAGCTGGACCTCCCGAGCAGCGCCGCCGCCGCCCGCGTCGCGCCCGAGACCTGGGACCTGCTCGGGCTCGAGGCGGAGCGCCTGGCGGGCCTGCGCGAAGGTGCGGAGATCGATTTCGCCGCCTACCTGTCGCTGTTCTTCCCACGCAGGTAGGGGCCGCAGCGTGGCGCAAACCCGCATGGAGACTGGGATTCCAGCCCAAAAACCCCACTTCGGAAGCTACTACATGTAGTGCCCTGCAAAATCATGAAATACAAAGAGATTGTATAACTACTTGTTTTTTAAACGTTTTATTTTTTTGCACGAGCACTCGTTCCGCGCTATCCTTCCGTCCGTCCCAAGACCCACCACGGAGGAAGAAAAAGACCATGAGCGAGACCACCAGCGCGTCCACCCAGAACACCGTCAAAGCCTCCGCCGCCAACCTGCCGATGCAGGAAATCTCCGGCGAGGTGCTCGTCGAGAAGTACGCCAAGGGCGACGAACAGACCGTCGCCGAAGTGCGTCGCCGCGTCGCGCGCGCGCTGGCTGCAGTCGAAGCCGAGGACAAGCGTGCCCACTGGGAGGCGAAGTTCCTCGAGGCACAGGAGAAAGGCTTCGTGCCCGCCGGTCGCATCAACAGCGCCGCCGGCACCACGCTCGCCGCCACCCTGATCAACTGCTTCGTGCAGCCGGTCGGCGACTCGGTCACCGAGGCGGTCGATGGCCGCCCCGGCATCTACACCGCGCTCGCCCAGGCCGCCGAGACCATGCGCCGCGGTGGCGGCGTCGGCTACGACTTCTCCTCCATCCGTCCCAAGGGCGCGCTGGTCAAGGGCACGGCCTCCAACGCCTCGGGCCCGGTGTCCTACATGCGCGTGTTCGACCGCTCGTGCGAGACGGTGGAATCGGCCGGTGCGCGCCGCGGTGCGCAGATGGGCGTGCTGCGCTGCGACCACCCGGACATCGAGGAATTCATCCACGCCAAGGACGAAGGCGACCTCACCAACTTCAACATTTCGGTGGGCGTCACCGACCCCTTCATGCAGGCGGTCGAGGCCGACGGCGACGTGGAGCTGGTGCACAAGGCCGAGCCCACCGCAGAGGTGAAGGCCGCCGGCGCCTACCAGCGCGACGACGGCCTGTGGGTGTACCGCAAGGTGCGCGCGCGCGAGCTGTGGGACCAGGTCATGCGCTCGACCTACGACCACGCCGAGCCGGGCATCCTGTTCCTCGACCGCATGAACGCGGACAACAACCTGTACTACTGCGAGACCATCGAGGCCACCAACCCCTGCGCCGAACAGCCGCTGCCGCCCTACGGCTGCTGCTGCCTGGGCTCGATCAACCTCACGCTCTTCGTCAAGAACCCCTTCGGCGACAAGGCCGAGTTCGACTATGCCGGCTTCGGCAAGGTGGTCGACGTCTCCATCCGCATGCTCGACAACGTGCTCGAGGTCACCCACTGGCCGCTCGCGCAGCAGCACGCCGAGGCGCAGTCCAAGCGCCGCGTGGGCCTCGGATTCACCGGCCTGGGCGACGCGCTGATCATGCTCGGCCAGCGCTACGACACCGCCGAGGCGCGCGAGGAAGCGCGCAAGATCTCCGAGTTCATGCGCAACCGCGCCTACCTGGCCTCGTCCGAGCTCGCCCGCGAGCGCGGCGCCTTCCCGCTGTTCAACGCCGACCTCTACCTGTCGGGCGGCAACTTCGCCTCGCGCCTGCCGGCCGATGTGAAGGACAAGATCCGCAAGCACGGCATCCGCAACTCGCACCTGCTGTCGATCGCCCCCACCGGCACGATCAGCCTGGCCTTCGCCGACAACGCCTCCAACGGCATCGAGCCGCCCTTCTCCTATACGTACACCCGGCGCAAGCGCATGGCCGACGGCACCTTCAAGGAGTACGCGGTCGAGGACTACGCCTGGCGCCTGTACAAGCACCTCGGCGGCAACGTCGACAAGCTGCCGCAGTCCTTCGTCACCGCGCTGGAGATCTCCGCGCAGGCCCACAAGGACATGGTCGCCGCGGTCGCGCCCTACGTCGACACGTCCATCTCCAAGACGGTGAACGTGCCCGAGGACTACCCCTACGCCGAGTTCGAGGATCTTTACCTCACCGCCTGGAAAGCCGGCCTCAAGGGGCTCGCCACCTACCGTCCCAACTCGGTGCTGGGTTCGGTGCTGTCGGTCACCCCGACCGCCGAGCAGAAGCAGCCGCACGACGTCGAGATCGCCGACGCCAACAAGCGCCTGTCGATCAAGAACCTGCCCGCTCCGGTGCTGTCCAGCCTGCGCTGGCCCGGCCGCCCGGACCTGCCCGACGGCAACCTGGCGTGGACCTACATGCTCAACACCCCGACCGGCGGCTTCGCGCTCTTCGTCGGCCAGGTGGGCAACAACGGCGGCAGCTTCCCCTTCGAGGTGTGGGTTAACGGCGCCGACCAGCCGCGCGGCCTGGGTGCGGTGGCCAAGACCCTGTCGATGGACATGCGCGCCAACGACCGCGGCTGGCTCAAGCTCAAGCTCGACACCCTGGCCCGCACCGTCGGCGAGCGCTCCTTCGAGATGCCCTTCCCGCCGCACGGCGAGAAGAAGCTGGTGCCCGGCGTGGTGTCGGCCTTCGCCCAGGTGGTGAATTACCGCTGCGAGAAGCTCGGCGTGTTCGACAAGGAAGACGAGAGCAACGGCGTCCTCGACACGCTCTTCAGCCTGGAAGAACCCAAGACCGGCACCGACGGCACGCTGTCGTGGACGGTGGACATCTACAACCCGGCCACCGGCGAAGACTTCGTCCTCGGCCTCAAGGAGATCACCCTGCCGGACGGCGTCACCCGCCCGTACTCGGTGTGGCTCTCGGGCAACTATCCGCGCGCGCTGGACGGCCTGACCCGCATCCTGTCGCTCGACATGCGCGTCATGGACCCGGCCTGGATCGGCATGAAGCTGCGCAAGCTGCTCGACTACCCCGAGCCGCTCGGCGACTTCATGGCCTTCGTCCCCGGCACCCGCCGCCAGCAGAACTGGCCGAGCACCGTGGCCTACCTGGCGCAGCTCATCATCCACCGCTACGCCATGCTCGGCGTGCTCGACGAGCGCGGCTACCCGACGCGCGAGATGGGCATCCTGGAGTCGCCGCGCGACGACAACGAGCCCAAGCTGATGCAGGGCGCGCTGTGCAACGAATGCGGCAACCACACCGTGATCCGCAAGGACGGCTGCGACTTCTGCACCGCCTGCGGCGCGGTCGGGACCTGCGGCTGAGCGCGCGCACGGGCATCGCGCAAACGTCATATTCAGCAAAAAAGGGCAGCCCTGCGGGCTGCCCTTTTTTGCGCTCGGTGTGATCCGTCGATCGTTTCCTGGACGCAGACGCTCTATATAATCGAGAAAATCTTCAGAAACGGTGCGCAGCCCGCCCTGCGACCACGGCACGCCCGAGCGATCACCATGCCCACCTGCCCGCGTTGCGACGGAACCGACTGCCGCGAGTCCCCGTGGAAATCCGCGGACGAGCGCCTCGCCCACCCGGGCGAGCGCGCATGGCGCTGCATGTCCTGCGTGCACCGCTTCCACGCCCCGGAGCCGCGCCGCCTGCTGCGCGACAACCCGATCGTCGCCGCGGTGGGCGGCAGCACCCTGCTGCTGACGATCGCCGTCATCGCGATCCTGTGGTTCTGGAAGAGCTGAGCGGGGAGCGCGCATGAGCACTCGCGCCCATCCGGCCTGCCCGGCCTGCGGATCCACCGACTGCCGGCGTTCGCGCTGGCGCTCGCACGAGGAACACGCCGGCCATCCCGGGCTGCACCCCTGGCGCTGCCTGGCCTGCGACCAGCGCTTCCTGGCTCCCGACGACGCGCTCCGGCCGCGCAGCAGATGGCCGCTGGTGGTGGGGATCCTGTCGGCCCTGCTGCTCCTGGGCATCGGCATCGCGAGCGTGCGCATGCTGAACCTCGACGAGTCCGGCGATGCGCCGGGCGAGACCCGATCCGCCGCGGCCGAGCCCTCGGCGCCGGCGGACGCGCTCGACGCCCGCTTCCGCGCCGCACGTGCCGCGCTGCTCGACACCGCGCGCGGCCGCGAAGTGTCCGCCAGCGCGGTGAGCCAGTTGCGCGAGGCTGCCGAAGGCGGCCACACCGGTGCCATGGTGCTGCTCGGCAAGCTCTACCGCAGCGGCATCGGCATGCCGCAGAACTACGAGCTCGCCGCGCGCTGGCTGAACCAGGCGGCGCATGCGGGCGATCCCGAGGGCATGGTGGAGTTCGGCCGCCTGCATCGCAGCGGGATCGGCGTCGAACGGGATGCGGTACAGGCCTATGTGTGGTTCAATCGCGCAGCCGCCCTGCTCAACATGGACGGCGTGCAGGAGCGCGACAGTATCGCGGTCAAGCTCGACGCGGACGAGCTCCGGCGCGCGCAGGCCCTGTCGCTCGAAGCGGCCGAAGAGGCCGCCCGGCAGGCGGCCGAGCGCAGCCGCTGAGCCCCCGGGCGTCCACGACGCCGCACGCGCCCGCTTTCCGACCGACGACACACCGCTTCGAATCGACGTGCCCATCCCGTATCCCCCCCCGCAGCCGGACACCGCCGCCGGCCCTGCCCGACTGGTCCTGCAGGGCATCAGCAAGGCCTACCCGACGGTGGTCGCCAACCACGACATCGGCCTCGTCGTGCGCGCGGGCGAGATCCGCGCCATCCTCGGCGAGAACGGCGCCGGCAAGTCGACGCTGATGAAGATCATCTACGGCGTCACCCGGCCGAGCAGCGGGCGCATGTTCTGGGAGGGCGAGGAGGTCGCGGTCGCCAGCCCGGCGCATGCGCGCAGCCTGGGCATCGGCATGGTGTTCCAGCACTTCTCGCTGTTCGAGACGCTGACCGTGGTGGAAAACGTCGCCCTGGCCCTGCCCGGCAAGCCCGCGCTCGACGCGCTCGCGCGGCGCATCGTCGAGGTCTCGGAGCGCTACGGCCTGCCGGTCGATCCGCGCCGCCACATCCACGCCCTGTCGGTGGGCGAGCGCCAGCGCGTCGAGATCATCCGCTGCCTGCTCCAGGACCCGCGCCTGCTGATCATGGACGAGCCCACCTCGGTGCTCACGCCGCAGGCGGTGCGCAAGCTCTTCGAGACCCTGCGCCGGCTCGCCGACGAAGGCTGCTCGATCCTCTACATCAGCCACAAGCTCGACGAGATCCGCACGCTCTGCCACACCGCCACCGTGCTGCGCGGCGGCAAGGTCACCGGCGAGTGCATCCCGGCGCAGGAGACCCCCGCCTCGATGGCGCGCCTGATGATCGGCAAGGAACTGCCGCGCTGCGAGCACGACGCGCGGCAGGCCGGCAGCGAAGTCCGCCTGCGCCTGGCCGGGCTCTCGCACGCCGCGGACGACCCCTTCGGCACCGACCTGCGCGACCTCCACCTCGACGTCCATGCCGGCGAGATCGTCGGCATTGCCGGAGTCTCGGGCAACGGCCAGCAGGAGCTGCTGCGCGTGATCTCGGGCGAGGCGCCGCTGGCGGAGAAATTCCCCGTGCAGATCTGCGGTGTCGAGGCCGGCCGGCTGTCGCCGGGGCGGCGGCGGCGGCTCGGCATGGCCTTCGTGCCCGAGGAGCGCCTCGGCCGCGGCGCGGTGCCGACGATGTCGCTCGCCGACAACACGCTCCTCACCGCCGCGCACAACCAGGGCATGGTGGCCGCCGGCTTCCTGCGCTTCGGGCGTGCGCGCGCGTTCGCACGGCGCTGCATCGACGAGTTCGACGTCCGCTGTGGCGGCACGGCCGCCGCGGCCAAGGCGCTGTCGGGCGGCAACCTGCAGAAGTTCATCGTCGGCCGCGAGATCCTGCAGGCCCCGCGCCTGCTCGTATGCGCGCAGCCCACCTGGGGCGTGGACGTCGGCGCCGCCGCCTTCATCCGCCAGCGGATCATCGACCTGCGCAACCGCGGCTGCGCGGTGCTGGTGATCTCGGAGGAGCTCGACGAGCTGTTCGAGATCTGCGACCGCATCGCGGTGATCGCCAAGGGCCGGCTGTCGCCGGTGCGCGCCGCGCGCGACACCAGCATCGAGGACATCGGCGTGTGGATGAGCGGACTGTGGCCGGGCGCCGAGCACACTGCCGGCGCGCCCCTCGCGACGGAGACCCCGCATGCTTGAGCTCGAAGCCCGTGCCGAACCCTCGCGGCTGATGGCCTGGGCCTCGCCGCTGCTCGCGGTGGCACTGATGCTCGTCGGCGGCCTGGCGGTGTTCGCCGCGCTCGGCAAGGACCCGGTCGAAGGCTTCCGCGTCTTTTTCCTCAACCCGGTCAAGGACCTCTACGCGCTCTCCGAACTGCTGCTCAAGGCCACACCGCTGATGCTGTGCGCGATCGGCCTGGCGATCGGCTTCCGCGCCAACGTGTGGAACATCGGCGCCGAGGGCCAGTTCATGCTCGGCGCGGTGGCCGCCACCGGCGTGGCGCTGTACTTCGGCGACGCCGAGAGCGCCCTGGTGCTGCCGGCAATGGTCCTCGCCGGCGCCGCGGGCGGGGCGGCTTGGGCGGCGATCCCGGCGCTGCTGCGCACGCGCTTCAACGCCAACGAGATCCTGGTGTCGCTGATGCTGGTCTATGTGGCCCAGCTCTTCGTGTCCTGGCTGGTGTTCGGGCCATGGAAGGACCCCGACGGCTTCAACTTCCCGCAGACGCGGATGTTCGCCGAGGCGGCGACCCTGCCGATGGTGATCGAGGGCACCCGCCTGCATTTCGGCTTCGCGATCGCGCTCGCCGCCCTGGTGGCCGGCTACGCCTTCATAAACCGCAGCCACGCGGGCTTTCGCATGCGGGTCGCCGGCGAGGCCGCCGACGCCGCGCGCTACGCCGGCTTCTCGGCCACCCGCATGATCTGGGTGGGCCTGCTCCTCGGCGGCGCCGCCGCTGGCCTGGCCGGCATGGGCGAGGTGGCCGGGCCGATGGGCCAGCTCACCGACAAGGTCGGCAGCGGCTACGGCTTCGCCGCCATCATCGTCGCCTTCGTCGGGCGGCTCAACGCCTTCGGCATCCTGCTCGCCAGCCTGCTCATGGCCCTGCTCTACATCGGCGGCGAGCAGGCGCAGCAATACCTGAACCTGCCCAACTCGATCTCGATGGTGTTCCAGGGCATGCTGCTCTTCTTCCTGCTCGGCGCCGACGTCTTCATCCACTACCGCCTGCGCCTGCGCCGGCGTGGCACTTGAGGAGGCCGCCATGGACGCGAGTCTCTTCACGTCGATGCTGTTCGCCACCGTGGTGGCGGGCACGCCGCTGATCATCGTCGCCCTCGGCCTGCTGGTGAACGAGAAGGCCGGGGTGCTCAACCTCGGCGCCGAGGGCATGATGGCGATGGGCGCGGTCGCCGCCTTCGCCGTCACCCACGAGAGCGGCAACCCGTGGCTGGGCGTGGCCGCCGGCATGGGCGCGGGCATGGCGATGGCGGCGCTCTTCGGCCTGCTCGTGCTCACCCTGATGGCCAATCAGGTCGCCTCCGGCCTGGCCCTGGCGATCTTCGGCGTCGGCCTGGCGGCCTTCGTCGGCAAGCCCTACGAGGCGGTGGCGCTGCAGGCGGTGCCGCCGATCCGCATCCCCTTCATCGCCGACCTGCCGCTGATCGGCGAAGCGCTCTACAACCAGCAGGCGCTGGTGTATTTCTCCTGGGCGCTGTTCTGGGGCCTGCTGTGGTTCCTGCACCGCAGCCGCGCCGGGCTGGTGCTGCGCGCGGTGGGCGAGTCGCCCGCGTCGGCGCACGCGATCGGCTACCCGGTGATCCGCATCCGTTACCTGGCGGTGCTGTTCGGCGGCGCCATGGCCGGCATCGGCGGCGCCTTCCTGTCGGTGTTCTACACGCCGATGTGGGCCGAGGGCATGGTCGCCGGGCGTGGCTGGATCGCGCTCGCGCTGGTGGTGTTCGCGACCTGGCGGCCGCTGCGGGTGATGGTCGGGGCCTATCTCTTCGGTGGCGTGATGGTCACCCAGCTCTTCATCCAGGGCTCGGGGCTGCAGATCGACTTCCCCTCGCAGCTGCTGTCGTCCCTGCCCTACTGGGCGACCATCGTGGTGCTGGTGGCGATCTCGCGCAACGGCAACACGATCCGGCTCAACTCGCCGGTCTCGCTCGGCAAGCCCTACCGGCCCGAGGCCTGACGCCTTTCGCCGCGACCGCGGCGGCTCGGCAGCCCTCCAGCGCGGGACAACCCATCTCGGGTCGCGCGTGACGCAGTCGGCAGCAGCCGGGCGGAGCGCGGGCTAGCATCTGCGGCATCCGAACACGCTCCGGCGCAGGTCCGCCTGCCCGTACCCGCCCGATGATCCTCGACCTGCTCCAGGCCACCGCCCTGCTGCTCGCCCTCTGCCTGCTGCAGGGCGGTTTGGCACGCCGCTGCGCGCACGGCGGCCCGGCATTCGCGGTCGGGTCCGGGCTGATCTACGGGCTGGCCTGCATCGCCGGCATGATGATGCCGATCACGCTGGCGCCCGGCGTCATCGTGGATCCGCGCTCGGTGGTGCTGAGCGTGGGCGCACTCTTCGGCGGTCCGCTCGCCGGCGCCGTGGCCGGCCTGGCCGCCGCAGCCTATCGCATCTGGCTGGGCGGCAGCGGCGTCTTCATCGGCGTGACGACGATCACGCTGGCGGTGCTGCTCGGCCTCGCCTTCCGCCTCGGCGCCGCGCGCGGCTGGCTGCGGCCGGCGCCGCTGCAGCTCTTCCTCTTCGGCGTATTCACCCACGCCACCAGCCTGCTGCTGATCGCAACGGTCCCCAACCAGTCCCTCGCCGGTCTCTTCGCCAACCTCGGCCTGCCCTACCTGCTGCTGATGGGGGCCGCCACGCTGCTGCTCGGCGCCTTGCTGCGCGACCTCGAGCAGCGCCGCGCGACCGAACGCGCGCTGGCGGCGAGCGAGGCGCGCCTGCGCGCGATCACCGCGGCCATCCCCGACCTGGTCTTCGTGGTCGACGAGGACGGCCGCTACCTCGAGGTCATCACCCGCCAGGAAAACCTGCTCGCCGCACCGCCCGAGCAGGTGATCGGTCGACGCTCCGAGGACGTGCTGCCCGCGGGACCGGCCGCCGTGCTGCGCGAGGCGCTGGAGCAAGCCCTGGCCAGCCCGGAGCGGACCTGCGCCCGCTATGCGCTCGACACGCCCGCCGGCCACCGCGAATTCCAGGCCTGGATCCAGGCCATCGACGCCCCGATCGGCGGGCGCCGCGCGGCGGCCATCCTGGTGCAGGACATCACGCCCAACGTGGCCGCCGAGGAGCGCATCCGCAAGCTCGCCTACTACGACCCGCTCACCACGCTGCCCAACCGCCGCCTGCTCGTCGAGCGCCTCGGCCACGCGATCGCCACCAATGCGCGCACCGGCCTGCACGGCGCGCTGATGTTCATCGACCTGGACGACTTCAAGGACATCAACGACCTGCTCGGCCACCACAACGGCGACGTGCTGCTGCGCGAGGCCGGTGCACGCCTGCGCGGCGTGGTGCGCGAATCCGACACGGTGGCACGCTTCGGCGGCGACGAGTTCGTGGTCCTGCTCGAGCTGCTCGCCGAATCTGCCGACGAGGCCTTGCTCGCTGCGCGTCAGGTCGCGGACAAACTGCTCGAACAGCTCGGCCATCCCTACCGTCTCGACGGACGAGACCGCAAATGCACTGCGAGCCTGGGCCTGGTGATCTTCAACGGCCACGAGCACACGGCCGACGAACTGATGCAGCGCGCCGACCTGTCGATGTACGAGGCCAAGCGCTCGGGCAAGAACACGGCCCGCGTCTTCGATCCGCACATGCGTACCGAGCTGGCCGACCGGCTCGCGCTGGAGACCGAGCTGCGCGGCGCGATCGGCACCGGCGCGTTCCTGCTCCACCTGCAGCCCCAGCTCGATGCCGGCGGACGCCTGATCGGCGCCGAGGCCCTGCTGCGCTGGAACCGCGAGGGGCACGGACCGACCCCGCCCGCCCTGTTCATCCCGATCGCCGAGCAGGCGGGCCTGATGCCTGCGCTCGGACGCGAGGCGATGGCGCTCGCCTGCGAGGAACTCGCACGCTGGGTCGCGCTCCCCGGCGCCGACGGCCTGGTGATGGCGGTCAACGTCAGCGCCGCCCAGCTCTACGAGCCCGGTTTCGTCGAGGAGGTGCTCGCGCTGCTGGCGCGCACCGGCGCCCCCGCCGAGCGGCTCAAGCTCGAGCTCACCGAATCGCTGCTGCTCACCGACATCGAGCGTGCCATCGAGGCCATGACCCGCCTGCGCGAGATGGGCATCCGCTTCTCGATCGACGACTTCGGCACCGGCTACTCCTCGCTCGGCTACCTGCAGCGCCTGCCGCTCGACGAGCTCAAGATCGACCGCACCTTCGTCCGCGACCTGCCCGCCAACGCCAGCAGCCTGGCGATCGTGCGCACCATCATGGCACTCGCCGACACCCTGCGCATCCGCGTCGTCGCCGAGGGCGTGGAAACCTCCGCACAGCACGCCTGCCTGCTCGACAACGGCTGCGACGCCTTCCAAGGCTTCCTGTTCGCCCGCCCCGAGGCGGTGGAGAGCTTCCGCGCACGGATGTCCGCGACGGACGCCTTGCACGGGAGCGGCGCGCAGCCCCGGGGCGGGGCAGATCGCGACCGATGAACGATCCGCACCCGGCACAGCGCGCCACCGTGAGCCTCCCTGCCCCGACGCCAGCCTTGCCCCCCTCCGCGGCAGCGATCGAGCTTTTCATCGAGGCCTGCCCGTTCGCGGTCATCGAGTGGGGCCGCGACATGCGCGTCCTGCGCTGGTCGCCCGAGGCCGAGCGGGTTTTCGGCTGGTCCGCTGCGGAGGTGCTCGGCAGGCGCCCCAACGAATGGAGCTTCACCCATCCGGACGACGCGGCGGCGGTCAAGCGCGCGATCGGCCAGGCCATCACCGCGGACGGTCCCACGCCGCCGGTGATCGGCCGCAACTTCACGCGCGACGGCCGCCTGCTGCATTGCGAATGGCACAACCGGGCGAACCGCGACCCGCAAGGCCGGCTCGTCTCGCTGCTCTCTTTCGCGAAGGACCTCACCCGACAGCTCGAGGCCGAGCGCGCGCGCGACCTCAGCGAAGCCCGCTACGCGCACATCTTCAACAACAGCCACGCGGTGATGCTGATCCTCGACCCGGAGAGCGGTCGCATCCTCGACGCCAACCCCGCCGCGGAGGAGTTCTACGGCTGGTCCAGGGAAACGCTGCAGACGATGCAGATCGGGGACATCAACACCCTGTCCCCGCAGGCGCTGCTCGTCGAACTGAAGGCGGCCCATGCGGAAGAGCGCAAGCACTTCGAGTTCCGCCATCGCCGCGCCGACGGCTCCGTCCGCGACGTCGAGGTCCACAGCGGACCGACCGAGGACGGCAACCGCTCCATGGTCTTCTCGATCGTGCACGACATCACCGAGCGCAAGCAGGCCGAAGCGTTGTCGCGACGCTGGGAGCGCTTCTTCCGCCTGTCGAACCTCGGCCTCGCGATGCACGACGTGTCCGACAACACGATCATCGACGTCAATGCCACCTATGCGAGCCAGCACGGCTACTCGATCGAGGAGCTGCGCGGCATGCGGATCGACGAACTTTACCCCGAGGACGAGCGCGAGCAACTCCATGCTCACCTCGCCGAGGCCGATCGCATCGGCAACGCCAGTTTCGAGACCGTTCACCTGCGCAAGGACGGCAGCCGGCTGCCGCTCGTGATCGGAGTGACCGCCCTGCTCGACGACCGCGGCCGCGCCGTCGCGCGCTTCGCATTCGGACTCGACATCAGCGCGCGCAAGGCGGCCGAGGATGAGCTGCGCAAGCTGTCGCGCGCCGTCGAGGAGAGCCCGGAGAGCATCGTCATCACCAACACCCGGGCCGAGATCGAGTACGTCAACCAGGCCTTCATCGACAAGACCGGCTATTCCCGTGCCGAGGCCATCGGCCAGAACCCGCGCCTGCTGCAGTCCGGACGCACCACCCCGGCCACCTATGCGGACCTGTGGAACACGCTCACCCACGGCCGCTCCTGGCAGGGCGAGTTCTTCAACCGCCGCAAGGACGGCAGCGAGTACCTCGAGCGCGTGACGATCACGCCGATCCACGACGAAAGCGGGCACATCACCCACTACGTCGCGGTCAAGCAGGACATCACCGCGCAACGGCGCATGGAAGAGGAACTGCTGCGCTACCACGAACACCTCGAGGGCCTGGTCGAGAGCCGGACGGCCGAACTGCAGCACGCACTCGATGCGGCCAACATCGCCAGCCGCGCAAAGAGCGAGTTCCTCACCACGATGAGCCACGAGATCCGCACGCCGATGAACGGGGTGATCGGCCTGCTCGACGTGCTGAGCCATTCGCAGCTCTCCACGGAACAGGTCGAGATGGTCGGCATCATGCGCGAATCCGCCGAGACCCTGCTGCGGCTGATCGACGACATCCTCGACTTTTCCAGGATCGAGTCGGGCAATCTCGAGCTCGACGTCGGCCCCGCATCGATCCCCGACCTGATCGCGCGTGTCGTCGGCATCCTGCAGACGGTCGCGAACCGCAAGTCGGTCCGGCTGAGTACCCGCATCGACCCCGACGTGCCCGCGGTCGTACGCACCGACGCGCTGCGCCTGCAGCAGATCCTGTGCAACCTCGTCGGCAACGCGGTGAAGTTCTCCTCCGGCCTCGACCGCCCCGGCCGCGTCGAGATTCGCGTCGAGACCGCCGGCGCAGGCCGGATCCGCTTCATGGTCACCGACAACGGCATCGGCATCGCCCCCGAGGCGATCGAAAAGATCTTCGACCCCTTCTCGCAAGCCGAATCCAGCACCACCCGCCGCTTCGGCGGCAGCGGACTCGGACTGTCGATCTGCACGCGCCTCGTGCGCATGATGAAGGGCCGGATGGAGGTGAACAGCCTTCCCGGGCGTGGCAGCCGCTTCGTGGTCACGCTCCCGCTTGCCGCGACCAACGGCTCGGCCACGCGCAGCGAGCCAGCCCGCAGCACGGCGCTCGCTCGCCCCTCGCCCACCCCGCCGCTTGCGACACCCGGAGCCGGCGAGGCCGGTCGCCGCATCCTCGTCGCCGAGGACAACGACATCAATCGTCGCGTCATCGCGCGACAGCTCGCACTCCTCGGGCTGCAATGCGACACCGCCGAGGATGGCTTCGAGGCACTCGAGCGCTGGCGGCAGGGTCAATACAGCCTGCTGCTGACCGATCTCCACATGCCCGGGATGGACGGCTACGAACTCACGGCGAGGATCCGCAGCGAGGAAGCGCCGGGCCGGCGTACGCCGATCGTGGCGGTCACCGCAAACGCCCTGCGCGGAGAGAAGGAGCGCTGCATCGACGCCGGCATGGACGACTTCATCCTCAAGCCGGTACAGGTTGCGGCGCTGCAGGAGGTGCTCGCGCGCTGGCTGCAACCGGACACCGAGCAGCGGACTCCCGCCGGCACCGCGCCGGCAGCCCCGGCGGCGCCCCCTACGGTGTTCGATCCGCAGGCCTTGCCGGGACTGATCGGCAACGATGCGGCGCTGATCGCGGAGTTTCTCGGCGAATACCGGCTCTCCGCATGCGACACCGTGCGCAGCATCCGCAAGGCGTGCGAGGACGGCGACTGGCGCCGGGCCGGCGAGCTCGCCCACCGCCTGAAGTCCTCCTCGCGCTCGGTCGGCGCCATGCAGCTCGGCGAAATCTGCGCCGCGCTCGAACAGGCCGGTCGCGACGACGATGGCGACCAAGTGCAGCGCCAGGGCGGGCTGCTCGAGGCGGCCCTGGCAGCCACGCTCACCGCGATGCAAGGCACACAGGCCGCAGGAGTTCCGCCTGCGCGTGGCGATACCCCCCGGCCTGGGTAGCCGCTAGAATACGGATCCCACCGACAGAGCCGGAACCGATGAACCTCGAGACCCTCAAGGTCTTGGTCGTTACCGACGTCGCGGCCGATGCGGCCCAGATCGCGCGCCTGCTCGCGGACCATTTCGAGCACATCGAGACGTCGACGATCGAGAGCCGCTTCATCGCCGATTTCGAGCGCGTCCAGCCCGACGTCGTGGTGCTGGCCTTCACCAGCCTCGAGCGCGCCGAGCGCTACTCGCTCGGCCTCTATCGTCACAGCGAGGTGGTGCACTCCCTGCCTCACCGCAGCATCGTGCTGTGCGACAAGGACAACGTCCATCGCGCATTCGAGCTGTGCCGCAAGGAGTACTTCGACGACTACGTCCTGTACTGGCCCATGGTGTTCGACACGCCACGCCTGGCCATGTCGGTCCTCATCGCCGGCCGCTCGTTGCAGGCCCAGCGGGACACGCCGAACGCACGCGAGGTCGCCGCGCACGCGCGCTCGATCAGCCAGCTGGAGACCGTGCTGGACGATCGCATCGAGGTCGGTCGCCAGCATGCGGACGCGCTCGAGCGCGCACTTCAGGCAGCGGAAATCGAAGCCTCCAGCGCGCAGCCCCGCCCTGCGGCGCCCGCAGCGCCCTCCAGCGACAGCGCCACCATCCCGGACGCAGGCCTCGACGTCCTGCCCGCATTCACGGACAGCTTCGAGCTCGACGTCGGCGACGTGCCCTCGGGCCTGGATCGGCCGACCCAGTTCGCCGTGACACCGCAAGAAGACGTCATCCAGGAAGCGAAGCTGCGTGTGGACGAGGCGAAAAAGAAGGTGGTGCCGCTCACCGAATGGATCGGCGGGCTCAAGGCGGACGTCAAGCCGCAACTCGATGCGGCTCGCCAACTCGGCGAACTCGCTGGCAGGACACCGCCCCTCATCGTGGTGGTCGACGACGACGCCTTCCAGTGCAAGCTGCTCGAACGCCTGCTCGGCAATTCCGGCTACCGTTCGATCATCGCGCACTCGGGTGCCGAAGCCCTTGCGGTGCTCGGCCGCCAGCCCCCCGATCTCATCCTGATGGATGTCGCGCTGCCCGACTTCAACGGTGTGGAACTCACCCGACGCCTGAAGGCCATCCCGCGTTTTGCGGCCATCCCGGTGGTGATGATCACCGGTCACAGCGAACGCCAGGTTCTCGAAGCCAGCCTCAAGGCCGGTGCGGTGGACTTCCTGGTGAAGCCGTTCGACCGCGAGATCCTGCTGCAGAAGCTCGCTCGCCACCTCGCCCCGTGAGGAGGGCGTTTGAGGGCAAGGCCGGCAGCCGGCAGAATTCGCGTCGACGCGTGAAATATCAACCATCGTCGCCATATCTGGAATATTTACAAGATTCGCCACCTTCAAGATGCCATCCTCTGCCCCGAGCACCGCAGCAATGATCACCGAGATGGAGATCTTCCCGTGGGACAGCAACTTCGCCACCGGCATCGCGGTCATCGATGCACAGCACCAGCAGCTCGTGGCACTGCTGAACCGTCTCGTCACGCATCTCGCCTTCCAATCCGACGCCCCCACGCTCAATTCGGTGTTCGACCAGCTGCGCGATTACGTCGAGGTCCATTTCACCACCGAGGAGGCGCTCTGGCAGGCGCATCTGGGCGAGTACGCCGGCGTCGCGGGCCGCCATGAATCTCACGTCCGTTTCATCGACGAGGTCCTGCGTCTGAAGGCGGAGGAATCCACCAAACCCTTCGAGACGGTGATCGAGAACATCGTCAACTTTCTGACCCGCTGGCTGGCACTGCACATCCTCGAGGCGGACCGCCGCATGGCCCTGGTCGTACACGGCGTGCAGCGCGGATTGACGCTCGAGCAGGCGAGGACGCAAGCCGACGAAACCATGTCGGGTTCGATGCGCGTCCTGGTCGAGACCGTGCTGGTGATGTACGACAAGCTCGCCAACCGCACGATGGCGATGACGCGGGAGATCAACCGTCGCCGCCAGGCGGAAGCCGAACTGCAAAAGGCGCACGAGGCGCTCAAGCGCGCCAAGGAGAACGCGGAAAGTGTCAGCGAGGCGAAATCGTCTTTCCTCGCCAGCATGAGCCACGAGATCCGCACACCGCTCGCTGCAATCCTGGGCATGTCGCACCTGATGCACCAGGAGGAGTTGCCGGCGTCCCAGCGGGAGCGGCTCGACGTGATCGAGAACGCAGGCAGGCACCTGCTCTCGATCATCAACGGCATCCTCGACCTGTCGAAGATCGAAGCGGGGAAGTTCACGCTCGACGAGGCCGCACTCGACCTGCGCGGCGTGGTCGAGGAGGCGATGGCGATGCTCGCCCACCAGGCCGAGGCCAAGGGGCTGAGCCTGCGTGCAGAGTTCGACCTGCCGCCGGGCACCTTCCTCGGCGACGCGACGCGTCTGCGCCAGGCGCTGGTCAACTACCTCATCAACGCGCTGAAATTCACCGAGCGGGGTGGCATCACCGTGCGCTGCAGCGCCAGCGCGGTCGACACGGACGCGGTGGACGTCCGCTTCGTGGTCGAGGACACCGGGCCGGGCATCGCTGCCGCCGAACTGCGGCGTCTGTTCAAGCCCTTCACCCAGACCGAGGCGACCTCGACGGGCGAGCACGGCGGCACCGGGCTCGGGCTGGCGATCACCGCGCGTCTCGCCGAGCTGATGGGCGGGCAGGCGGGCGCCGAGAGCGAGCCTGGTCGCGGCAGTCGATTCTGGTTCACCACGCGCCTGCGCAAGGTGAAGGCCGACGAGGTCGTGGCGCCCACGGGTTCGCCCCTGGAGATCCGCGGCGCGCTCGCCGAGCGGCATGGCGGCGCATGCGTGCTGCTGGCCGACGACGACAAGGTCAATCGGGAAATCGCCCGGGTGCTGCTGTCGCGCGGCGGGCTGGCGCCGGAATGCGCAGCCGACGGAGAAGAGGCCGCGGCGCTCGCCGAACGCTGCAAGCCGGCCCTGATCCTCATGGACATGCAGATGCCGGTTGTCGACGGGATCGCCGCGACGCGCAGGATCCGGACCCAGGACTGGGGGCGCGAGGTGCCGATCATCGCCCTGACGGCCAATGCCTTCGCCGAGGACCGGGTCCGCTGCCTCGAGGCCGGCATGGACGACTTCCTGACCAAGCCGATCATGCCCGCCGTGCTGTACTCGAAGCTGCTCTACTGGCTGGACCGCAGCCGCCGCGAACGCGCGGGTTCCTGATCCTTCCCGCGCAGCCGCGCACCTAGACCCGCGCGCTCGGGCGCTCGGCGATGCGGTCGCGCCAGTCCTGCAGGTTGGCCATGCCCTCGGCGCCGGGCCTGAACCTCATCAGCCCGCGCGCGAACTCGATCGCGCAAAAGGCCGTGATGTCGGCGATGGTGAAGCGCTCGCCGGCGACGAAGGGCTGGCGGCCGAGCTCCTCGTCGAGCCAGCGCGCCACCTCGCGCACCTTCTCGCCCTGCGAGCGGCCGAAATCCTCGAACTGCGGCTGCTCCAGCGGCGCCAGCCCGGGATGGGTGTGGCGGACGCAGTTCATGATGCCGCCGAAGAGGTAGAGCTCGACGCGGCGGTCGGTCATCTCGACGAAGGCACGCTCCTCGAAGCTTTCGCCCATCAGGTTGGGCTCGGGGTAGAGGCCTTCGAGGTAGCTGCAGATCGCCCGCGTCTCGCCGAGGTAGCGGCCGTCGTCGAGTTCCAGCACCGGCACCTTGGCGAGCGGGCTGCGTGCGCGGTGGTCCGAGCTGCGGTGCTCGCCCTTGACGAGGTCGACCGCGACCTCCTCGATGCCGCGGATGCCCTTCTCGGCGATGAACATCTGCACGCGGCGCGGATTGGGCGCCCGGGGTGATACATAGAGCTTCATGGGGTCTCCTGGAATGTCCTGAACCGGCAGGGCCGCGGGGGCCCTCAGACTCCACCGCTGCGCGACTGGCCGGTCTCGACCATGTTGCGCACCTTCGCCGAGAACGCCTTGGCCTGTTCCTCGCCGTCACCGTCGCGGTCGAAGCTGGACGGCGGCATCTCGATGCCGCGCTGCACGGCGGGGCGGGCGCGGATCTGGTCGCGCCAGCGCGCGAGGTCGGGCAGGTCGTCGATCGCCACCCCCGACCAGTTGTGCGTGCGCACCCAGGCCCAGTTGGCGATGTCGGCGATGGAATAGTCGCCGGCGAGGTACTCGTTCTTCGCCAGATGGCCGTCGAGCACGCGGAACAGGCGCTTGACCTCACCCTGGTAGCGGTCGATCGCGGGCTGGATCTTCTCCGGGAAATAGCGGAAGAAGACGTTGGCCTGGCCCATCATCGGGCCGATGCCGCCCATCTGGAACATCAGCCACTGCAGCACGCGCGAGCGCCCCCTGGCGTCTTGCGGCATCAGCCGGCCGGTCTTCTCGGCGAGGTAGATCAGGATCGCGCCCGACTCGAAGACCGCGAAGTCGCCCTCGTCGTGGTCGACGATCGCCGGGATGCGACCGTTGGGGTTGATGGCGAGGAACCAGGGCTCCTTCTGCTCGTTGGCGGACAGGTCGAGCACGCGCAGCGAGTACGCCAGGCCGAGCTCCTCGAGCGCGATCGAGACCTTGTGGCCGTTGGGGGTTGCGGCGGTGTACAGATCGATCATGCGATTCTCCATGGCTGCGGGCCGCGGCCCGTTCTTGCATCATCATCCCGCCCGTGCCGGCCCGGCCGCAAGCAGGCCGCACGTGTGAGCGTCATCACGCATTCCGTATATGCGCTATCGGGCGGCGCGGCTGCGCCGGCGCGGCGCACGCCTCTACACTTTGTCCAGGACGCCTGCGCAGGCATCGCCGGATCCACCGGCCACGAGAATGCAGGACGCCCGCCGGGACACCGCGCTCCGGCACCGACCACACCACCGCAACCGGGAGTTCCCTCGATGAGCTACGAAATCCGCTCGATCCTTTACGCCTCCGACCTGACCCCGCGCTCGCCCGCGGTATTCCGCCACGCCGTGGGCCTGGCGATGAAGTTCAACGCCAAGCTGCACGCCGTCACCGTGACCCTTCCATCGAGCAGCCTGCCCTACGAGGAGTTCCTCAGCGAGGAGAAGATGGACGAGATCAAGCTCGCCGGCCACAAGAAGGCCGAGGCCCTGCTGCGCCATCGCATCGACGTCTTCGCCGAGGCCAACCCCGAGCTCGACGTGAAGAGCGTGCTCGCCAGCGTGCGCGCGCTCGAGGGCGACCCCTCGCGCCGCATCCTCGACGTCGCCAAGCATGTGCTCGCCGACGTGATCGTCATGGGCTCGCGCGGCCACAGCACCATCGGCGAGCTGCTGCTCGGCTCGGTGGCACACAAGGTCACCATGAAGGCCGACATCCCGGTGATGCTGGTGCCGATCGACCGCTGAGCGCTGCGGTGCTTCCTGCGTGGGAGCGACGCAAGTCACGATCCGGCGCATGGAATTCGCACCGCGGCCGATCCAGCGCGGCAATCGCGACTTGCGTCGCTCCTACGTCCCTCCCCGGGCGCTGTGCTTTCTGCGTGGGAGCGACGCGAGTCGCGATCCGGCGCATGGGATTCGCACCGCGGCCGATCCAGCGCGGCAATCGCGACTTGCGTCGCTCCTGCGGCATGGCTCCGGAGCCGCGGCGGTTCGGGGCGCGCCGCGTTCCAGCGCCACAACGGTTTCCGTAGGAGCGACGCAAGTCGCGATCCACCGTTTCCAGAAACACCGCGCTCCTCCGCAGGCACCACGCGGACCGCAAGCCCCCATCCCGCTCACGCATGCGGTGGCGCGATCCTGCGCCCGCAATCCGACAACAGTCGGCGCAGCCAGCGGTGGCCGGTGGAATGGTGGTTGCGCTCGTGCCAGAGCTGGTAGAAGCGCATCGGTGGAAAAGCGATCGGCGAGGGGATGATCGCCAGCGGCAGCAGGTTGGCGTAGAACTGCGCGAAGTGCCGGGTGGTGGTGAACACCAGATCGGTGCCCTGCAGCAGGTAGGGCGCGGCGGTGAAGGACTGCACCGCCACGCGCTCGTCGCGGCTGATGCGCATCGACGCCAGCACGCTGTCGATGACCCCGCGCTGGCTGATCGAATACGGCATCGGCACCACGTGCGCGGCGCGCAGGTAGTCGTCGACGCTCATCCCCTTCTTTGCGCACGGGTGGCTGGCCGCCACCAGGCACACGATCTCGTCCTCGAGCAGCATCGACAGGTGCATGCGGTGCGGCGGCTCGGGCCAGTTGCCGATCACCACGTCCAGGTCCCCTTCCGCGAGCGAGCGCTCGAAGTCGAAGCTCGGCCCCAGCGCGTGCAGGCTCAGGCGCGCCTGCGGCGCCTCGCGGCGGAAGCGCTCGGCCACGCTGGCGACGAACACCGGCGCGAGATAGTCGGGCGAGCCGACGCGGAACTCGTGGCGGGTGCTGTGCGGCTCGAAGGACTCCGGCGCATCGGTCATGCGGTCGATCTCGGCGAGCGCGCCCTTGGCGTGCGACATCAGCGCGAGCGCGCGCTCGGTCGGCACCATGCCGCCCTTCTCCCGCACCAGCAGCGGATCGCCGAGGATCTCGCGCAGACGCTTCAAGGCCGCGCTCACCGCGGGCTGCGACTGGTTCAGGCGCAGCGCGGTGCGCGACACGCTGCGCTCGCTGATCAGGAGCACGAACACGCGCAACAGGTAGGTGTCGAGCGGGTCGTCACTGCGCCGCAGGCTCATGGTGGGTCTCCTCGTCGTTCTTGTGTGGATCCGGGGCGGGAGCGACTGGCCGCCAGCAGACAGATACGCGAGAGCATATATCACATATAAGGACATATGCGTTCCGTTAACACGGACCCGGCTTACACTGCGTCTCACACGATTCCCCCAGCCCCGCACCAGACCAGGAGACAAGCGCATGGGCCGCCTGACCACCCACGTCCTCGACACCGCCCACGGCAAGCCCGGCACCGGCATCGCCGTCACCGTGTACCGACTCGACGGCGAGCGCCGCGAAGTCGCGCGCAGCGTCACCAACCACGACGGCCGCTGCGACAAGCCGCTGCTCGAAGGCGCCGCACTCGAGGCCGGCAAGTACGAGATCGTCTTCGCCGCCGGCGACTACTTCCGCGCGCTGGGCCTGAACCTGCCCGAGCCGCCGTTCGTGGACGAGGTCGCGCTGCGCTTCGGCATCGCCGATGTCGCCGAGCACTACCACGTGCCCCTGCTGGTGTCGCCGTGGAGCTATTCCACCTACCGCGGCAGCTGAACCCGGCGCTTCCACCTCCACACCGAACCGAATCGAGAACAAGAGAACAGACCATGGAAGCCTACCTGCTCGACTGGGCCAACCTGCTGGTCCGCTGGCTGCACCTGATCGCCGGCATCGCCTGGATCGGCGCGTCCTTCTACTTCGTCATGCTGGACAACTCGCTGAAGCCGCCGAAGAACCCGAACGACGCCAAGCGCGGCGTGTTCGGCGAGCTGTGGGCGGTGCATGGCGGCGGCTTCTACCACAGCCAGAAATACCTCACCGGCCCCAAGGGCGAGCCGCTCACCCAGGACCTGCACTGGTCGAAGTGGGAGGCCTACACCACCTGGCTGTCGGGCATGGGCATGATGGCCGTCATCTACTGGATCGGCGCCTCGAGCTACCTGATCGACAGCAGCGTGATGGCGCTCTCGCCTGCCACCGCGGTCGGCATCTCGATCACCTTCCTGGTCGCCGGCTGGGTGTTCTACGACCTGCTGTGCCGCAACATGATCGGCAAGGACGGCGTGCTCGCCGCGATCGTGTTCGTCTTCGTGATGGTGGCGAACTACGTGCTGCACCAGGTGTTCTCTGCCCGCGGCGCCTACATCCACGTCGGCGCCATGCTCGGCACCATGATGGCGGCCAACGTCTTCTTCCACATCATCCCCGGGCAGAAGAAGATGGTCGAGCAGATCCGCCGCGGCGAGCAGGTCGATCCGATGCCGGGCATCGTCGGCAAGCAGCGCTCGGTGCATAACACCTACTTCACGCTGCCGGTGCTGTTCATCATGATCAGCAACCACTACCCGATGACCTACGCCAACGCCAAGGGCTGGCTGGTGCTGGGCGTGCTGATGCTGGCCGGGGTGCTGATCCGCCAGTTCTTCGTACTGCGCCACCGCGGCCAGGTCAAGTGGTGGCTGCCGGCGGCCGGCGTCGCGCTGATCGCGCTGCTGATGGTGCTGATGGCACCGAAGCAGGTCGACGCCGGCGGCGAGAAGGTGAGCTTCGCCACCGTCAAGGCGATCATGGCCCAGCGCTGCATCGCCTGCCACGCCGACAAGCCGACCTTCGAGGGCTTCGCCCAGGCGCCCAAGGGCGTGATGCTGCAGACGCCCGAGCAGATCGCCGCGCACGCCGTGATGAGCGCGCAGACCGTGGCCAGCGGCTACATGCCGCTCGGCAACCTCACCGCCATCACCGAAGAGGAGCGCGAGAAGATCGCCATCTGGTTCGCCCAGGGCGCGCGCACCGCGGACTGAACGACAGGAACAGGACAGGAAGAGACACCATGAGCACCCCCGCCACCGCCCCAACCACCGCCCCCGACCGCCCGGCCGCCGCGCTGGACGCCGCCCTGGATGAACTCTCCCGCCTGGCGCAGGACGCCTTCGTCGCCCGCCTCGAAGGCATCTTCGAGCACTCGCCGTGGATCGCCGAGCGTGCCTGGAGCGCCGGTCCCTTCGCCAGCATCGACGCACTGCACGCCGCGATGTGCCTGGTGGTCGACACCGCCGCCCCCGCCGAGCAGCTCGGCCTCATCTGCGCCCACCCCGAGCTCGCCGGCAAGGAAGCCGAGGAAGGCACGCTGACCACGGCCTCCACCGGCGAGCAGCGCGGCGCCGGGCTCGACCAGTGCAGCAAGGAAGAGCTCCAGCGCCTGCGCCGGCTCAACCAGGACTACCGCGCGCGCTTCGGCTTTCCCTTCGTGGTCGCGGTCAAGGGCCTCACCCGCCACCAGATCCTGGACCGCGTCGAGGCCCGCCTGGCCAACGCGCGCGACGCCGAATTCCGCACCTGCCTGGCCGAGATCGGCAAGATCGCCCGCTTCCGGCTGGATGCGATGTTCGGGACGAACAGCTGAACGGCCGCCGCGAGGGCGCGGGTGGTCGGCATCTCGGCGCGGGAAGCGCGGCTTGCGTCGCTCCTACCACGCGGCGATGCAGGCGAGGTCGGTTTCGTGGGAGCGACGCCAGTCGCGATCAAACGCCCCCGCCCGTGCGAAGCCGACATTCGGCGCCAACTCATCGCCCGGATCGCGACTTGCGTCGCTCCCACACGCCCCCCCAAGGCCGATTGGCCTGTTGAATTCCTGATCGCCTGTCTGGACAGAACACCATGACCTCGAACCCGACCTACCCCCGCGACCTCGTCGGCTACGGCCGCAACCCGCCCCACGCCGACTGGCCAGGCCGCGCCCGCGTCGCCGTGCAGTTCGTCCTCAACTACGAGGAGGGCGGCGAGAACTGCGTGCTGCACGGCGACGCCGGCAGCGAGCAGTTCCTCTCCGAGCTCTTCAATGCCGCGAGCTACCCCGACCGCCACCTGTCGATGGAGGGCATCTACGAGTACGGCTCGCGCGTGGGCGTGTGGCGCTTCCTGCGCGAGTTCGAGCGCCGCGGCCTGCCGCTGACCATCTTCGGCGTGTCGATGGCGCTCGAGCGCCACCCCGAACTCACCGCCGCCTTCAAGGAACTGGGCCACGAGATCGCCTGCCACGGCTGGCGCTGGATCCACTACCAGAACGTGCCCGAGGAGATCGAGCGCGAGCACATGAAGATCGGCATGGAGATCATCGAGCGCCTCACCGGCACGCGCGCGCTGGGCTGGTACACCGGCCGCGACTCCCCGAACACCCGCCGCCTGGTCGCCGACCACGGCGGCTTCCTGTACGACTCGGACTACTACGGCGACGACCTGCCGTTGTGGACCGAGGTGCAGAAGACCAACGGCGAGACCGTGCCGCACCTGGTCGTGCCCTACACCCTCGACACCAACGACATGCGCTTCGCGCTGCCGCAGGGCTTCTCGCACGGCGACGAGTTCTTCGAATACCTGCGCGACGCCTTCGACGTGATGTACGCCGAGGGCGAGGAGCGCCCGGCGATGATGTCGGTCGGCATGCACTGCCGCCTGCTCGGCCGCCCCGGGCGCTTCCGCGCGCTGCAGCGCTTCCTCGACCACATCGAGAAGCACGACCGCGTGTGGGTGTGCCGTCGCGTCGACGTCGCCCGCCACTGGATCGAGCGCCACCCCTACCAAGCGAAGTAAGCCGGGGGGAAATCGGGGACAGACCACGATTTCCCGAGCGACTCCCGGCTCTTTCCCGCCTGCCTCACGACCCGAACCCAAAGGAGAACCCCCATGGCCAGCCACACCCCCGGCGCCCCCGTCTTCGCCCCCGCTGCCGAGCTGCCCGACTGGGCGCTGCGCTCGGTCGACCTCGCCAACCCGCGCCTCGGCGCCAAGGCGATCGCCGCCTCCGACGACTTCTTCGCCGAGGTCGCGCGCATGCTCAACCCCGAACCCGCGCAGTTCGTCCCCGGCAAGTTCGACACCAACGGCAAGTGGATGGACGGCTGGGAGTCGCGCAGGAAGCGCGTCGCCGGCCACGACTGGGCGCTCGTGAAACTCGGCGTCAAGGGCGTGATCCGCGGCTTCGACGTCGACACCTCCCACTTCACCGGCAACTACCCGCCCGCGGTGTCGATCGAGGCCTGCGTGTCCGAGACCGACGACGTCGCCGCCCTGCAGGCGGCCGAGTGGACCGAGATCCTCCCCGCCAGCCCGATGGGCCCCAACAGCCACCACCTTCTCGAGTGCGCCAGCACCGCGGCGTGGACCCACCTGCGCGTGAACATGTACCCCGATGGCGGCATCGCGCGCCTGCGCGTCTACGGCCGCCCGGTGGGCACACTCGCGGCCAAGGCCGCCGGCGGCGAGCTGGTCGACCTGGTAGCGATGGAGAACGGCGGCCGCGCGCTGTCGTGGAACGACGCCAGCTTCGGCTCATCCGCCGCCGCCCTGCTGCTGCCCGGGCGCGGCATGAACATGGGCGACGGCTGGGAGACCCGACGCCGCCGCGAGCCCGGCAACGACTGGTGCGTGCTCGAGCTCGGCGCCCCCGGCACGGTCGAGCGCATCGAGGTCGACACCGCCTTCTTCAAGGGCAACTACCCCGACCGCTGCTCGGTGCAGGCCGCCTACGTCAGCGGCGGCACCGACCGCTCGATCACCACCCAGTCGATGTTCTGGCAGACCCTGCTGCCCGAGCAGAAGCTGGAGATGGACGCGATCCATACCTTTACGGAGCAGGTCGCGAAACTGGGGCCGATCACCCACGTCCGCTTCAACATCTTCCCCGACGGCGGCGTCTCGCGCCTGCGCCTGTGGGGCAAGGTCGAGGCGAAGTGAGACCGGCGGCGGCCGCGCCCGCGCCGCCGCGGATGCCCGCGCCGACCATCGCGACTTGCGTCGCTCCTGCCCGTGCTGCCGAAACCGCCAATCGCGACTTGCGTCGCTCCTACCGGTGCTGCCGGAGCCGCGTCGGTTCTCGTAGGAGCGACGCGAGTCGCGATCCCACCGGTGCTGCCGGAGCCGCGTCGGTTCGCGTAGGAGCGACGCGAGTCGCGATCCCCCCTCTCAGCCCCCTCCGGCGGACACACGCCCCCCAACCGTCACCGAGACCCCGTCATGCGCACCGCTGCCCCCCTCCCGCTCGCCGTCCATCCGCTCACCCGCGAGGCCTTCGCCCCCTATGGCGAGGTCGTCGAGGTCAGCGACGCGGTCCGCCACTTCACCATCAACGCCGGCAACACCGAGCGCTACCACGACCTCGCCAACATCGAGCCCGGGCCCGACGGGCGCGTGATCGTCTCCATCTTCCGCGGCCAGCCGCGCAGCCTGCCCTTCACGGTGCAGATGATGGAGCGCCACCCGCTCGCCTCGCAGGCCTTCGTCCCGATGTCGGGCAAGCCCTACCTCGTCGTCGTCGCCCCCGCCGGCGCGCCGCCCGCGGCAGAGGACCTGAAGGTCTTCCTCGCCCGCGCCGACCAGGGGGTGAACTACGCCACCGGCGTGTGGCACCACCCGCTGCTCGCGCTCGAAGGGGTGTGCGACTTCCTCGTTGTGGACCGCAGCGGCCCGGGACACAACTGCGACGAGGTGCAGCTCGACCGCCCCGGGGTGATCGAAGCCCTGTGAGCGCCGCGGGGTGATCGCAGCGCAAGCGCGGGAATCGCGACTTGCGTCGCTCCTACGACCACCTCCCGAGGCGCGGCGGTTCGTGTGGGAGCGACGCAAGTCGCGATCCGGCGTGTCCCGAGACGCGGGGGTTTTCGTGGGAGCGACGCAAGTCGCGATGCGGCGCCCGAGAGACCGCCTTCGCCCTTCCGCCGCAGGCTCCCGCTCTCCTTCCCCTGCCCCACCACGCCTCCCCCTCCCCGCACACACCATACGGATCCCCTGATCCGTCCTATAAGCCCATAAGGGTTTCCATATCACGGCGCGATCCTAGACTGGACTCATCGGTCCATAACGACAAGGAGACGCCACGATGTCCGATCAAACCCGCACGAGCCGGCCGCTCGAACTCGACCCGGTAGACCAGTGCCCGCCCGGCGGGCGCCTGTTCACCCTCGCCCTGCAGCACGTGCTGGTGATGTACGCCGGCGCGATCGCGGTCCCGCTGATCGTCGGCGGCGCGCTCAAGCTGCCCAAGGACCAGATCGCCTTTCTCATCAACGCCGACCTGCTGTGTTGCGGCCTGGTCACCATCATCCAGGCGCTCGGAGTCGGCCGCTTCGGCATCCGCCTGCCGATCATGATGGGCGTCACCTTCGCCGCGGTCGGGCCGATGGTGGCGATGGCGGGCAACCCCGCGCTCGGCATCAACGCCATCCTCGGCGCGGGCATCGCCGCCGGCCTCTTCGGCATCCTGTTCGCGCCCCTGGTGGCGCGCGCGCTGCCGCTGTTCCCGCCCGTGGTCACCGGCTCGATCATCGCGGTGATCGGCCTCTCGCTGATGCCGGTGGCGATCAACTGGTCGGCCGGCGGCCAGCCGCGCATCCGCGACGCGGCGACCGGACTGATGGTGGACAACCCCGCCTACGGTGCCCCGGAATACCTCGCCATCGCCGCCATCGTGCTGGTCGTGGTGCTGGCGATCACCCGCTACGGTCGTGGCTTCCTGTCCAACGTGGCGGTGCTGGTCGGCATGGGCGTGGGCTTCGCGATCGCGATCGCGCTCGGCAAGGTCGGCTTCGACGGCCTCGCCGACGCGCCCTGGGTGTCGATCGTGACGCCGCTGCACTTCGGCGCGCCGATCTTCGACCCGATCTCGATCGCCACCATGTGCCTGGTGATGGTGGTCGTGATGGTCGAGTCGCTCGGCATGTTCCTCGCGCTCGGCGAGCTCACCGGCCGCCGGCTGTCGCGCGACGACCTCACCCGCGGCCTGCGCACCGACGGCCTCGGCACCCTGATCGGCGGCTTCCTGAACACCTTCCCGCACACCAGCTTCTCGCAGAACGTCGGCCTGGTCGGCGTCACCGGCGTCAAGAGCCGCTGGGTGTGCGTGGCGGGCGGCGCGATCCTGATGGCCTTCGGCCTCTTCCCCAAGATGGCGCTGATCATCGCCTCGGTGCCGCAGTACGTGCTCGGCGGCGCCGGCCTGGTGATGTTCGGCATGGTCGCCGCCACCGGCATCAAGATCCTGCTCGCGGCCAACCTGCGCAACAACCGCTTCAACCTCTACATCGTCGCGCTGTCGGTGGGCGCCGGCATGATCCCGATGGTGGCGCCGAAGTTCTTCCAGCAGATGCCGCACGCGCTCGAACCCCTGCTGCACAGCGGCATCCTGCTCGCGGCGATCACCGCGGTGACGCTCAACCTCTTCCTCAACGGCGGCCGCCGCAGCGCCAGCGCCGAGGCGATCGAGCCGGCGCTGGCGCACTGAGGCGGCGCCGAACGCGCTACCATCTTCGGGCCTGCGCCCCCGGGATCCGAAGATGGACAGCCAGACGATACGCATCCTGCTCGACGGCGAGGCGGTGTCGATCACCGACCTCGCCCCCACCACCAGCCTGCTCGCCTGGCTGCGCGGCGCGCGCGGCCTCGTCGGCACCAAGGAAGGCTGCAACGAGGGCGACTGCGGCGCCTGCACCGTGGTGGTGGGCGAGCTCGCCGACGACCCCGCGGACGCGCCGCGCCTGTACGCGGTCAACGCCTGCATCCGCTTCCTGGCCACGCTCGACGGCAAGGCGGTGTTCACCGTCGAACACCTGCGCAGCCTCGCCGGTGGCGCCCTGCACCCGGTGCAGCAGGCGATGGTCGATTGCCACGGCTCGCAATGCGGCTTCTGCACCCCCGGCTTCACGATGTCGCTGTGGGCGCTGTACGAGGACCGTCACGCGCAGGGCGAGGCCGCCGCGGATCCCGCCCGCATCCGCAGCGCGCTCGCCGGCAACCTGTGCCGCTGCACGGGCTATCGGCCGATCGTGGAGGCCGGCGAGCGCATGTTCGACGCCCCGTCGCGCCTGCTCGACCGCGATCGCCTGCGCACCGCCCTGCTCGCGCTGCGCCGCGACGACACGCTCGATTTCGGCCACGAGGGCGGCCGCTTCGTCGCCCCGCGCAGCGTGGACGAACTCCTCGCCCTGCGCAGCCGCCACCCCGCGGCCACCCTGCTCGCCGGCGGCACCGACATCGGCCTGTGGGTCAACAAGGGCCTGCGCCGGCTCGACACCCTGATCCACACCGGCGAGGTCGCCGCCCTGCGCGCGATCGTGCCGCACGCCGGCGGCCTGCGCATCGGCGCAGCGGCTTCGCTCACGGCCGCCTTCGCCGCGCTCGTCCGCCTGCACCCGGAGCTGGCCGAGCTGCGGGAGCGCTTCGCCTCGCCGCCGGTGCGCAACGCCGGCACGCTCGGCGGCAACGTCGCCAACGGCTCGCCGATCGGCGACTCGATGCCCGCGCTGATCGCGCTCGGCGCGCGCGTGGTGCTCGCGAGCGTGCGCGGCCGGCGCAGCCTGGCGCTGGAGGACTTCTATCTCGACTACATGAAGAAGGACCTCGCCGCCGACGAGATCGTCGAGGCGATCGAACTGCCGCCGCCCGCACCCGCGCGACGCTTGCGCAGCTGGAAGCTGGCCAAGCGCTTCGACTCCGACATCTCCGCGGTATGCGCCGGCTTCGCGCTCGAGCTGCGCGCGGGCCGGATCCACGCTCCGCGCATCGCCTTCGGCGGCATGGCGGCGACGCCCAGGCGCGCCACCGCCACCGAGGCCGCGCTCGCCGGCCGGCCCTGGGACGAAGCCGCGCTCGCCGCCGCACAGTGCGCGCTCGAACACGACTTCGCCCCGCTCGACGACCTGCGCGCGAGCGCCGGCTACCGCCGCCGCGCCGCCGCCGGCCTGCTCGCGCGCTTCTTCCTCGAGACCCGCCCCGACGCGCCGCTCGCCGCGGCGCAGACGCGCGCCTTCGCCGCGGAAGATCTCGCCGGCGGCGGGCGCTGAGGAGAACGTGATGAACGAGCCGATCGAGCCCACCTCGTCACCGCCGGCATCCGCCCCCCCCGCCGGCCAGCCGCATCCGCACGAGTCCGCCCACCTGCACGTGGCCGGCGAGGCCACCTACGTCGACGACCTCCCCGAACCCGCCGGCACCGCACACGCGGCGCTCGGCCTGTCGACGCAGGCGCACGCGCGCATCGTGGCGATGGACTTCGGCGCGGTGCTCGCGGCGCCCGGCGTGCTCGGCGTGCTGGTGGCCGCCGACATTCCGGGACGCAACGACTGCGGGCCGATCGTGCACGACGACCCCATCCTCGCCGCAGGCGAAGTGCACTACGTCGGCCAGCCGATCTTCGCGGTGATCGCCGACGAGCGCGACGCCGCGCGCCGCGCCGCGCGCCTCGCCCGCATCGACTACGCACCGCTGCCGGCGCGGCTCGACCCGCTGGAGGCCGCATGCGCGGGCGAGCTCGTGCTGCCGCCGATGCGCCTCATGCGTGGCGACGTCGATGCGGCGCTGGCCGCGGCGCCGCATCGCGTGGAGGGGCGATGGCAGGTCGGCGGCCAGGAGCACTTCTACCTCGAAGGCCAGGTCGCGCTCGCCCAGCCGCGCGAGGACGGCTGCATGCAGGTGTGGTGTTCCACCCAGCACCCGAGCGAGATGCAGCAGGTGGTGGCGCACTGCCTGGGCATCGCCGCCCACCGCGTGGTCGTGGAGATGCGCCGCATGGGCGGCGGCTTCGGCGGCAAGGAGTCGCAGTCGGCGCTGTTCGCCTGCGTGGCGGCGCTGGCGGCGGCGAGATTTCGCCGCGCGATCAAGCTGCGCCCCGATCGCGACGACGACATCGCCATCACCGGCAAGCGCCACGACTTCCACTACGACTACACCGTCGGTCACGACGAAGAGGGCCGCCTCCTCGCGCTGCGCGTCGACATGGTCGCGCGCGCGGGCTGCTCCGCCGACCTCAGCGGCCCGGTCGCCACGCGCGCGCTCTGCCATGTCGACAACGCCTACCACCTGCCGGCGGCCGACCTCCGTGCCCGGCTCGCGCGCACCCACACCCAGTCCAACACCGCCTTCCGCGGCTTCGGCGGACCGCAGGGCGCGATCCTCGCCGAGTGGGTGATCGACGGCATCGCGCGCACGCTCGGGCGCGATCCGCTCGACGTGCGCCGCGCCAACTTCTACGGCGGCCCGGGGCGCGACACCACGCCCTACGGCCAGGTGGTCGCCGACAACGTGCTGCACGCGCTGGTCGACGAACTCGAAGCGAGCAGCGACTACCGCGCCCGCCGCGCCGAGATCGCCGCCTTCAACGCCGCCGCTCCGGTGCTGCGGCGCGGGCTGGCACTCACCCCGGTGAAGTTCGGCATCTCCTTCAACCTCACCCACCTGAACCAGGCCGGCGCGCTGGTGCATGTGTATGCCGACGGCTCGGTGCTGGTAAACCACGGCGGTACCGAGATGGGCCAGGGCCTGCACACCAAGGTCTGCCAGGTGGTCGCCGCCGAGCTCGGCATCGCGCTCGAGCGCGTGCGCGCCACCGCCACCGACACCAGCAAGGTGGCCAACACCTCGGCCACCGCGGCCTCCACCGGCGCCGACCTCAACGGCCAGGCCGCGGCCGCCGCCGCGCGCACGATCCGCATGCGCCTGGCGGAGTTCGCACTGCGCCGCTTCGCCGAGGGGGGCGAGGGGGGCCAAGGCGAAGACCGCGGCGATGCGCGCCCAGGCCGCCGGCCCGCCGACCCGGCCGCGGTGCGCTTCGCCGACGGCCAGGTGTACGTCGGTGCACACACGATCCCCTTCGCCGAGCTCGTCGGCGCGGCCTACCGCGCCCGCGTGCAGCTGTGGTCCGACGGCTTCTACGCCACGCCCGGACTGCACTGGGACGCGGCCACGCTCACCGGCCACCCCTTCCATTACTTCGCCTACGGCGCGGCGGTGTCCGAGGTGGTGGTCGACACGCTCACCGGCGAATGGCGCCTGCTGCGCGCCGACCTGCTGCACGACGCCGGCAGCTCGATCAACCCGGCGATCGACCGCGGCCAGGTCGAGGGCGCCTTCATCCAGGGCATGGGCTGGCTCACCATGGAAGAGCTGTGGTGGAACGCCGAGGGCCGCCTGATGACCCACGCGCCTTCCACCTACAAGATCCCCGCCGCGCACGACTGCCCGGCGGACCTGCGCGTGCGCCTGTTCCACAACCCCAACCGCGCCGACACCCTCCTGCGCTCCAAGGCGGTCGGCGAACCGCCGCTGCTGCTCGGTTTCTCGGTCTTCTTCGCGCTGCGCGACGCCATCGCCGCCGCCGGCGACGGCCACAGCAACCCGCCCCTGCGCGCACCCGCCACCCCCGAGGCCATCCTCGACGCGCTCGACGCGGTGCGCCGGCGCCCGACGCCCGACGCCCGACGCCCGACGCCTCCCATCTGACGCCTGACGCCTGACACCCGACGTTTCGCCCTTCGCAGCTCACCTCCCCTTGCCCTCCTGGATCTCCACCCTCTCCTGTCTGCTCGAGACCGACGCCCGCGCGGTCCTGGTCACGGTCGCCGCCACACGAGGTTCGGCACCGCGCGCCGCGGGTGCGCACATGGTGGTGACGGCCGCCCAGGTGCAGGGCAGCGTCGGCGGCGGCCGGCTGGAGCAGCGCGCCATCGGGATCGCGCGCGAGCTGCTCGTCGCCGACGCCCCTTCCCCGCGCCTCGAACGTTTCGCCCTCGGCGCCAGCCTCGGCCAGTGCTGCGGCGGCGTCGTGGTGCTGGCCTTCGAGCGCGTCGGCCCGGCACAGCGGGAGTGGGTCGGGCGCGCCGCCACGCTCGCCGCCGCAGGCCGCGCCTGGGGGCGGCGGATCTTCATCGACGGCCCGCACGCCGGCGCGGTCGCGGTGTTCGACCGCGAATCGGTGGGACACACCTGCACCGACCCGGCCCTCTCCGCCCACGCCCGCGACCTCCTCGCCGCCGGCGAGGACACTGCCCTCCTCCTGTTCATGCTCGGCTGCAGGAGCGACGCGAGTCGCGATCGGGCCGACGAGGGGGCGACGGCGCCGGGATCCACCGCGCCCCCGGCCCCGAGCGCCGGATCGCGACTTGCGTCGCTCCTACAGGAAGACCTCGCCGCTCCTCGTAGGAGCGACGCGAGTCGCGATCGGGCCGACGAGGGGGCGACGGCGCCGGGATCCACCGCGACCCCGGCCCCGGGCGCCGGATCGCGACTTGCGTCGCTCCTACAGGAAGACCTCGCCGCTCCTCGTAGGAGCGACGCAAGTCGCGATCGGGCCGACGGATCGGCGACAGCGCCCGGATCCGCCGCGGCGCTCGGGACGGCGATCCTGCTCGATGCGAGCCCGCCGCCGGCGCTGCAGGTGGTGATGTTCGGCGCGGGCCATGTAGGGCGGGCGCTTGCGGAGCTGTTCGGGCGGCTGCCGCTGCGCGTGCGCTGGGTCGACGCGCGCGCGCAGGAATTCCCGCCCGCGCTTGCGCCCAATGTCGAACCGCACTGCACCGACACGCCGACGGCGGAGGTGCGCGCGGCGCCCGCGGGCGCGGTCTTCCTGGTCCTCACCCACAGCCACGCGCTCGACTTCGAGCTGGTCGAAGCCATCCTCGCGCGCGACGACTTCCGCTTTTGCGGCCTGATCGGCTCGCAGACCAAGCGCGCGCGCTTCGCCCACCGCCTGCACGCGCGCGGAATCGAAGAAGCGCGCATCGCACGCCTGCGCTGCCCGGTCGGCCTGCCCGGCCTGCCGGGCAAGGAAGCCGAGGTGATCGCGCTCGCGATCGCCGCCGAAGTGATGCGCCTGCGCCCGCAAGCGCATCCCCCGAGCACGCCGCGCCGGCCCGCAGCGGGCGCACCGGCCACGCAACCCACGGAATCCGGCCACGAGACATGAAGCCCTCCGCCCCACCCTCCCCGCGGCTCTCCGCCGTACGCGGCGAGATCGTCCACTTCCTCGCCGACCCCGCGGCCGACCCGCGCGCGCTCGAGCACTTCGCCGACGGCGTGCTGATCGTGCGCGACGGCCACGTCGCCGAATGCGGCCCCGCCGCCGCGCTGTTGCCCAAGCTGCCCGCCGGCACGCCGCTCGCCGACCACCGCGGCAAGCTGATCCTGCCCGGCTTCGTCGACACCCACGTGCACTACCCGCAGACCGACATCATCGCCAGCCACGGCGAGCAGCTGCTCGAATGGCTGGAGAAATACACCTTCCCCGCCGAGCGCCGCTTCGCCGACCGCGCGCATGCCGCCGAGGTCGCCGGCTTCTTCTGCGACGAGCTGCTGCGCAACGGCACCACCACCGCGGCGGCCTTCGCCACGGTGCACGCGGCCTCGGTGGATGCGCTCTTCGAGGCCGCGCGCGCGCGCCGCATGCGCATGATCACCGGCAAGGTGCTGATGGACCGCAACTGCCCCGACTTCCTGCGCGACACGGCGGAGACCGGCTACGCGGAGTCGAAGGCCTTGATCGAGCGCTGGCACAACCGCGACCGCCTGCTGTACGCCATCACCCCGCGCTTCGCGCCCACCTCCACGCCCGCGCAGATGACGCTCGCCGGTCGCCTCTTCAACGAGCACCCGGGCGTCTTCCTGCAGTCGCACCTCGCCGAGAACCGCGCCGAGGTGGCCTGGGTGGCGCAGCTGTACCCGCAGGCGCGCAGCTACCTCGACGTGTATGCCCGCGCCGGCCAGCTCGGCACGCGCGCGGTGTTCGCGCACTGCATCTGGCTCGACGACGCCGACCGCCGGCACATGGCCGAGACCGGCGCGGCGATCAGCTTCTGCCCCACCTCCAACCTCTTCCTCGGCTCGGGGCTCTTCGACCTGCGGCGCGCGCGCGCGCTCGGCGTGCGCGTGGGACTGGGCACGGACGTGGGGGGCGGCACCAGCTTCTCGATGCTGCAGACCATGAACGAGGCCTACAAGGTGCTGCAGCTCGCCGGCCAGTCGCTGTCGGCGGCGAGCGCTTTCCACCTCGCCACCCTGGGCGGCGCGCACAGCCTCTACCTCGACGACCGCATCGGCAACCTCGCGCCCGGCAAGGAGGCCGACTTCGTCGTCCTCGACCCGCGCGCCACCCCGTTGCTCGAGCGCCGCAGCGCCGCCTGCGCGACGTTGGAAGAGCGCCTCTTCGTGCTGATGATGCTCGGCGACGACCGCGCGGTGGCGGCCACGCACTTGATGGGCGTGCCGGCCTGAGGCCCGCGCGCGGCCGGCCTCAGATCATCTCGAGGAAGTCGCCCCAGGCCTCCATCGGCAGCGGCTTGCCGAACAGGTAGCCCTGGAAGCAGTCGCATCCGTGGTGGCGCAGGAAGTCGCGCTGCTCCGGCATCTCCACTCCTTCGGCCACCACCTCCAGGCCGAGCGCGTGGCTCAGCGACAGGATCGCCAGCACGATCGCCTCGCTGCCCTCGTCCTCGGCCATGTCGCGCACGAAGGACTGGTCGATCTTCAACTGGTCCAAGGGCAGGCGCTTGAGGTAGGACAGCGAGGAGTAGCCGGTGCCGAAGTCGTCGAGCGCGAAGCGGATGCCGAGCGCGCGCAGCTCGTTCATGCGCCGGATGGTCTCGTCCATGTCCGACAGGATGGCGCTCTCGGTGAGTTCCAGCTCCAGGCGGCAGGGGTCGACACCCGCGGCGCGCACGGTGTCCTTCACGCTGGCGACGAAGTCGGGCTGGTGGAACTGGCGCGCGCTGACGTTGACCGCGATCTTGAGGTGGCGGGTGGTCTCGTTCATCTGCCAGCGCGCGAGCTGGGCGCAGGCGCTGCGCAGCACCCACAAGCCGAGACGGACGATGTGGCCGGTGTCCTCGGCGAGCGGGATGAACTCGGCCGGCGACACCATGGCGCCACCGTCGAGCGGCCAGCGCAGCAGGGCCTCGGCGCCGATCACCACGCCGCGCCGGTTGACCTGGGGCTGGAAGAAGAGCCGGAAGGCATTCGCTTCCAGCGCCTCGTGCATGCGGGCCTCGAGACGGGCGTGGGCATCGACCACCGCCTGCATCTCGGGGTTGAAGAAGCGCACGATGTCGCGCCCGTCCTGCTTGGCCCGGTACAAGGCCACCTCGGCCTGCTTGAGCAGGCTCTCGAGCGAGCTCACGCCGTCGTGGAACAGGCTGATGCCGAAGCTCAGCGTCGCGAAGTGGCGGTCGCCCTCCGTGCCACCGAGCGCATAGGGTTGTTGCAGCGCGCGCTGGAGCTTGCGTGCGACGTGCTCGGCGTGGCTCAGCGCATCGGCCTCGGTTTCGCCGATGCGCTCGACGAGCACGGCGAAGTCGTCGTCGCCATGGCGCGCGACCGTGTCCTCCTCGCGCACGCCCGCGCGCAGGCGCGCCGCGACCTCGCACAGCAGGCGGTCTCCGGCGGCGTGACCGAGGGTGTCGTTGAGCTGGCGGAAGCGATCGATGTCGACCAGCATCAGCATGCCGAAGCTCTCGCGGCGCACACCGCTGCGGATGGCCTGGGCGATGCGGTCGTGCAGCAGCGCGCGGTTGGGCAGCCCGGTCAGCGCATCGAAGTAGGCCAGCCGGTGCAGCAGCGCCTCGGATTGCTTGCGCTGCGTGATGTCCTCCTTGACCGCCACGTAGTGGGTGACCGTGCCGCCCGCGTCCTTGATCGGCGCGATCGTCGCCAGCTCGAGATAGGCGGAGCCGTCCTTGCGGACGTTGTGGAACTCGCCGCGCCACACCTCGCCTGCAAGCAAGGTCGCCCACATCTGCTCGTAGGTCGCGCGCGGCGTCAACCCGCCGTTGAGGATGCGCGGGTTGCGTCCGAGCACCTCGTCGCGCGCATAGCCCGTGATGCGCTGGAAGGCCTCGTTCACATACAGGATGCACCCCGCGGTGTCGGTGATGACGATCGACTCCGGGCTCTGCTCGATCACCATAGACAGGCGTTGCAGCTCGCCCTCGCGCCTGCCGATCTCCAACGCCATCTGGTCGATGCCCTCGGAGAGCGCGTCGAGCTCGGCAACGCCGGTGGCCTGCCCGATGCGCGCATCGCGCCGCCCGGCGGCGATCTCGGCAATCGCACCGCGCACCCGCGTCGCCCACACCTCGATCAGCCGGTAGATGTACAAGCGCGCGATCAGCGCGGAGGCCAGCGCGATGGCCGCGACCAGGGCCAGGTACATCAGCAGGCGCTGCCCCACCGCCTCCAGCGAGCGCTCCAGCGGCGCACCGATCGCGAAAAAGCCGCTGCCAGGGGCAAAATCCGGCACGCCGATGCCGTACAGGCGCTGCACGCCATCGATGCCGGCGAGTTCGGCGACGCCGCCTTCTTCGCGCACGACGGCGGCCATGCGCGCGAGCGTCGTCGCGGGGACCTTGTGCGCGCGCCAGCCCTCGGGCGCACGCTCGGGCTGGTGCGCGAGCACCAGGCCGGAATTGCTGATCACGCTCGCCTCCCAACCCTCAGGCAGGCGGAACCCTTCGATCAGGCGATCGAACCACGCCACCGTGATGGTGGCGAAGATCACCGCACGCAGCGTGCCGTCCGCCGCACGCAGCGGGTAGCCGAAAGCCATGCCCGGCGTTCCCGACACCCTGCCGATGACGAACTCCCCGGGGGAAATTTCATCACTGTCGAGAGAAGTGCGGAACCAGGCGCGATCGATCACCGTCACCGGGGCGCTCATCGGCCTCCCGCTGCAGAAGATCTCCCCGTCGGGCAGCGCGGCGCCGATGTTTGCGAAACCGTCCAGCGACTCGAGCAGGCGCCCGGCGATGCCCGAGCATTGCGCGGAATCCAGAGCCTGCAGGTCGTTGGAGCGCGCCATGATCCGCAACACCAACGCGACCGCGCGATGCGCGGCCTGCGCCTCGCGGTTCGCATCCGCCAGGCGCAGCGCGATCTCGGCGCGGGTCTCGGCCACCGCCTGTTCACGGCGCTCGTGGAAGTCGAAAAAGACGAACAGCAGCACCGGAAGTACCGCGATCGCGATCGTCAGCCACAGGCGGAAATTGAGCGAGGTACGGATCATCGGTCGTCCCGCGACGGGCGTCGACGGGGGCTCTCCGGCGCATGGGGGATTGGGACAGTGCGCGAACTCTGCCGCAATTTTGCGGCGCAGTCGCGCCCGGTTACCTGAATCATGCGAACCAGTTCACGAAACGCCCCATTATGGGGCCTGCGAATCCCGAATGCATGCCCGGGCATTTCGGCCGCGCGCGTCCTGCCCCGGCCCGGCGAGCACCGGGCCCGATGGGCGACGGGCGCCGAGCGGCGGTACGCGGGGAACGCCGGCGGATTTCCTGCATACAATGGGGTCTCTCCCCCTGCAGGGCCCGCCCATGGAACTCAAATGGCTGGAAGATTTCCTCAGCCTCGCCGACAGCGGGAGCTTCTCGCGCTCGGCCGAGCAGCGCCACGTCTCGCAGCCCGCCTTCTCGCGCCGGATCCGCGCGCTCGAGGCCTGGCTGGGGGTGGCGCTGGTCGACCGCAGCACCTTCCCGACCCGGCTCACCGAAGCGGGCGAGGCCTTCAAGGGACCGGCGGCGGATCTCATCCACCGCCTGCATGCGGCGCGCGCGCTGGTGCGCGGCCACCAGACGACCGCGGGCGACGCGCTCGTGTTCGCCGTCCCGCACACGCTCGCCTTCGCCTTCTTCCCGACCTGGCTGGGGCGGCTCAAGGCCGAGTTCGGCGAGGTCCCCACCCGGCTGATCGCGGGCAACGTGCATGACGTGGTGACCATGCTGGTGGAAGGCGGCTGCGATCTGCTGCTGTGCTACCACCATCCGACCCACCCGGTGTGGCTCGATCCCGCGCGCTTCGAAGGCATCCAGCTCGCGGTCGAGCGCGTGCGCCCCTACCTGCCGCGCCGGCTCGCGCGCAGCGCGGGCTGGCAGCTGCCCGGTTCGGCCGAGGCGCCCATCCCCTTCCTGCGCTACGGACCCAACACCTACCTGCGCCGCATGGTCGACACCATCCTCGACCGCGCCGCCCATCCGGCCCACCTCGCCCTGCAGTACGAGTCCGACATGGCCGAGAGCCTCAAGGCCATGCTGCTCGCCGGTCACGGCCTCGCCTTCCTGCCCGCGAGCGCGGTCGCGCGCGAGGTGGAACGCGGCGAGGTGGTGGTCGCCGGCGGCCCGGAGTGGAGCCTGGAGATGGAGGTCCGCCTCTACCGCGACCGCGCCAACACCAAGCCCGAGCTGCTGCGCCTGTGGCAGCACCTCGCCGCAAAGCCTCTGTAGGAACCGCTGCAGGAGCGACGCAAGTCGCGATTGCGGCGGCCCGCCCGCGATCAACATCCTGCGGGATCCGACTCGCCGCAATCGCGACTCGCGTCGCTCCTGCGCCAGAACCCGAGCGCCGCGGGTAGCCGAGGCACGCGGCTGCACACCGACTCACCGGCCCCTCCGGCCACCCTATGCGCAAGACGCATGACCCGATGTAGCAACGGCATGCCTTCGGGCCAGGGCAATCCACACAATGCGCGCACCTTCTCACACCACACGAGGCAGACAGATGAGTGCGACACCACAAGACAAGGCGGCCCTCGACCACGTCGGCGGCCTTTCCTACCTGAACCCGGCCGCCCCCGAGCCGTGGGCGAGCTTCGTCGAGCAGATCGAGCGCGTGCGCCCCCATCTCGGCGCGCTCGAACGCTGGATCGAGACCCTCAAGCATCCCAAGCGCGCGCTGATCGTGGATGTGCCGATCGAGCGCGACGACGGCACCGTCGCCCACTACGAGGGCTACCGCGTGCAGCACAACCTGTCGCGTGGCCCGGGCAAGGGCGGCGTGCGCTTCCACCCCGACGTCACCCTCAACGAGGTGATGGCGCTGGCCGGCTGGATGACGATCAAGAACGCCGCGGTCGGGCTCCCCTTCGGCGGCGCCAAGGGCGGCATCCGCGTCGATCCGGCGAGCGTCAGCAAGGGCGAGCTGCAGCGCATCACCCGCCGCTACACCTCCGAGATCGGCATCATCATCGGCCCGGACAAGGACATCCCCGCGCCCGACGTCGGCACCAACGCGATGACGATGGCGATCATGATGGACACCTTCTCGATGAACCGCGGCGGCACCGCCACCGGCGTCGTCACCGGCAAGCCGATCGCGCTCGGCGGCAGCCTGGGCCGCCAGGAAGCCACCGGCCGCGGCGTCTTCATCGCCGCGCGCGAGGCCGCCCGCCACCTGCGCCTGCCGATCGAGGGCGCGCGCGTGGTCGTGCAGGGCTTCGGCAACGTCGGCGGCATCGGCGCGCGCATGTTCCACGACGCCGGCGCGCGCGTGATCGCGATCGCCGACCATACCGCCATCCTGGTGAACGAGGCCGGCATCGACATCCCCGCCGCGCTCGAGCACACCGCCGCGAACGGCGGCCTGAAGGGCTTCGCCGGCGCCGCGCCGATCGACCCCGAGGCGTTCTGGCGCCTCGAGTGCGAGTTTCTCGTCCCTGCCGCGCTCGAAGGCCAGCTCACCGTCGAGCGGGCTGCCGGCGCGCGTGCACGCATCGTCGTCGAGGGCGCCAACGGCCCGACCACCCCGGCCGCGGACGACATCCTCCACGAGCGCGGCATCCTGGTCGTGCCCGACGTGCTCGCCAACGCCGGTGGCGTCACCGTGTCGTACTTCGAATGGGTGCAGGACTTCTCCAGCTTCTTCTGGACCGAGGACGAAATCAACGAGCGCCTCGAGCGCATCATGGTCGCCGCCTTCACCGCGATCTGGAAGGTGGCCCAGGAGAAGCAGGTGTCGCTGCGCACCGCCGCCTTCATCATCGCCTGCGCGCGGGTGCTGGAGGCGCGCGCGGAGCGCGGGCTGTACCCGTAAGGGGCGAGGCGCCGGGCCTTGCGCCGCGGCACCTCCGTCGCAAGCGATTGCAGTGGTGGCGATCCGTCACCGCTGCAATCGCGACTTGCGTCGCTCCCACGGGAGAAGCACGGACCCGCGGCGGTAGACGGAATCGCCGCGGTGACCGGAAAACGCACCGGTCCGGAATCTCCCGTGGGAGCGACGCAAGTCGCGATTCCGACGCCCGGGATGCGGCACCCCGGATGCGACGCCCGTCGGCGGGCCTGCGCCCCTCAAGGCTTCAGCCGATACCCCGTCCTCAACATCCAGGTCGCCACCCCCACGAACACCGCCAGGAACAGCAGCGTCATCGCCAGGCTCACCCCCACCGCCACATCCGCGCTGCCGTAGAAGCTCCAGCGGAAGCCGCTCACCAGGTAAACCACGGGGTTGAACAGCGACACCGTGCGCCACGCCGCCGGCAGCATGTCGATCGAGTAGAAGCTGCCACCGAGGAAGGTCAGCGGGGTGATGATCAGCAGCGGCACGAGTTGCAGCTTCTCGAAGTTGTCCGCCCAGATGCCGAGGATGAAGCCGAGCAGGCTGAAGCTCATCGCGGTGAGCAGCAGGAAGGCGATCATCCACAGCGGATGCTCGATGCGCAGCGGCACGAAGAAGGTGGCGGTGGCGAGGATGATCAGGCTCAGGATCACCGCCTTGGTCGCCGCCGCGCCCACGTAGCTCAGCACGATCTCGAAGTGCGACACCGGCGCCGACAGGATCTCGTAGATCGTGCGCGAGAACTTCGGGAAGAAGATGCCGAAGGAGGCGTTCGACACGCTCTGGGTGAGCAGGTTGAGCATGATCAGGCCGGGCACGATGAAGGCGCCGTAGCTCACGCCCTCGATCTCGGGGATGCGCGCGCCGATCGCCGAGCCGAAGACGACGAAATACAGCGAGGTGGTGATCACCGGCGCCAGCACGCTCTGCAGCAGCGTGCGCTTCGTGCGCGCCACCTCGAACAGGTAGATCGCGCGGACCGCGTGCCAGTTCATCGTGCGCCCTCCCCTGCGGCCTCGGCCCGGTTGCCCCGCTCGTCCGTACCCGGCGCTTCGCGCTCGCTCACCAGGCTGACGAAGATCTCTTCGAGCGAACGCTGGGTGGTGTGCAGGTCGGTGAACATGATCCCCGCGGCGGCGAGGTCCTGCAGCAAGCCTGCGATCGCGCCATCGCCTGCCGGATCGCTGCCCTCGCCCCCTTCCCCGCCTTCGCCCCTGCCGAGCTCGTAGCGATAGACCAGCGTTTTGCCGCCCTTGCCCAGCACCAGCCCGTAGCGCGCGAGCGCGGGCGGGACCTCGGCGAGCGGCGCCGCCAGTTGCAGCGTGAGCTGCTTGCCGCCGAGCTTCGTCATCAGCACGGCCTTGTCCTCGACCAGGATCAGCGCACCCTTGGCGATCACGCCGATGCGGTCGGCCATCTCCTCCGCCTCCTCGATGTAGTGCGTGGTCAGGATCACGGTGACGCCGCTGTCGCGCAAGCGGCGCACGAGCTGCCACATGTCGCGGCGCAGCTCCACGTCCACCCCGGCGGTGGGCTCGTCGAGGAAGAGGATGCGCGGCTCGTGCGAGAGCGCCTTGGCGATCAGCACGCGGCGCTTCATGCCGCCCGAGAGCATCATCAGCCTGGCATCCTTCTTCGCCCACAGCGACAAGTCCTTCAGCAGCTGCTCGATGTAGGCCGGGTCGGGCGGCTTGCCGAACAGGCCGCGCGTGAAGCTCACCGTGTTCCACACCGTCTCGAAGGCGTCGGTGGTGAGTTCCTGCGGCACCAGGCCGACGAGGGCGCGCGCGGCGCGGTAGTCGCGCACGATGTCGTGACCATCCACCCGCACGCTGCCCGAGCTGGCATTGACCAGGCCGCACACGATGCTGATCAGCGTGGTCTTGCCCGCGCCGTTGGGCCCGAGCAGCGCGAAGATCTCGCCGCGGCGGATGTCGAGGTCGACACCCTTCAGCGCGGAGAAGCCGGAGGCGTAGGTCTTGGACAGAGCGGAGATCGAGATGATGGGGTCCATGGGATCGAAGATAACAGATCGACGAGGCGGCCCGCAGGATCGAGCGGCACCGGGCACGATGAGCGGCAGCGGAGTGCCCCAAGGCCGCGATCGCGACTTGCGGCGCTCCAGCATGGGCGGCCCGTCCACCGCCCGGCGGCGGCTGGCGGCCAGCCGTCGGGCGCGCTTCCGCGGCAGGCTCGGCGCGCTTAAACTGCCTCGCACCCCCCAAGATCCTTCCCCGCCGCCAGATCCAGGAGCCGATCCGTCATGCTTCGTCGCTTGAGCCTGCATCGCCTCCCCTGGCTTGTGCTCGCGCTCGCACTCTCCGGCACGGCCTGCGCGACCGAGGTGTTGCGCGTGCTGAGCTGGCCGGGCTATGCCGACGCCGACGTGGTGCAGGCCTTCGAGGCCCGCACCGGCGCCCGGGTCGAAGTCACCCAGGTCGATTCCGACGAAACGCTGTGGCAGAAGCTCAGCACGAACGACGCGACCGACTACGACGTGTTCGCGGTCAATACCGCCGAGCTGCAGCGCTACATCGACCGCGGCGTGGCCGTGGCGATCGATCCGGCCGCGCTGCCCAACCTCGGTGCGCAATTGCCGCGCTTCCGCAACCCGGCAACGCTGCCCGGCACGACTCGCGATGGCAAGCTGTACGCCATCCCCTATGCCTGGGCCGAAATGGGCCTGATCTACGATCGGCGCCAGTTCGACGCGCCACCCCAGTCCATCGCCGCGCTGTGGGACGCCCGCTACCGCGGCAAGGTGCTGGTGTACAACAGCGGCTCGCACAACTTCTCGCTCGCCGCACAGATGCTGGGCAAGGCATCGCCCTTCCGCCTCGACGCCGCCGACTGGGCGCCGGCGGTCGAGCGTCTGGTCGAGTTGCGCCGCAACCTGCTGACCTTCTACGCCCAGCCGGAAGAATCCGCGCATCTGTTCGTCAGCCGCGGCGCGGCGCTGATGTACGCCAATTACGGCACCCAGCAGCTGCAGCTCCTGCGCGCAGCGGGGGCGGACGTGGGCTATGCGATCCCGCGCGAAGGCGCGCTCGCCTGGCTCGACTGCTGGGTGGTGACGCGCGGCGCACGTAACCAGGCGCTCGCGCTGGCGTGGATCGACCACCTGCTCGGCACCGGCCCGGCGCACGTGCTGAGCGCGCGCCACGGCCTCGACAACACCCGCGACCCGGCGCCGCACCAGGCCGAAACCGACCGCCTGGTCTGGCTCGAACCGGTCGAGGACGTCGAACGCCGCAACCTGCTGTGGGAGCGCATCCTCTCCGGCGACCGCGGCGCAAGGGTGCTCGCGCCATGAGATTCGGCATCGCCGCCCGTCTTGGCATCGTACTCGCCCTGTCCGGCATGCTCTCCGCCGGCATCACCGCCTTCCAGGCCCAGCGCGCCAGCGAGACCGTGCTGGTGGACAGCGCGCGTACCGAGCTGCTCACCTCCACCCGGGTGCTCGCGCAGCGCATCACGCAGGTGCGCGAGGACATCTCGCGCACCCTGCTCGCGCTCGCCCGCCACCCGGCCGCGCTCGCGGCGCTGGAGAGCGACGACCCGCAGGCTGCGACGCAGCTCGCGACCCTGCTCGCCCTGCCGATGGCGGCCAACCGCGCCTACTTCCAGCTCCGCCTGATCGGCGCCGCCGACCACGGCCTCGAGCGCGTGCGGATCGACCGCGACGGCGACGCACTGCTGCGCGTGGACGGCGACGCGCTGCAGGAAAAGGGCCACTACCCCTACGTCTTCGACGCCCTCGCGCTGGCAGCGGGCGAGGTTTACATGTCGCGCGTGAGCATCAATCGCGAGCGTGGCTCGCACGCCGCCCTCGGCCGGCCCGCGGTGCAGCTCGCCACCCCGGTCGTCGACGAATCGGGCCGGCCACGCGGGGTGATCGTGGGCAGCATCGACCTCAACGGCGTGTTCGCCCTGCTCGCCGCCGACCTGCCCGCCGACTTCCTGCTCTACCTCGCCAACAGCGCGGGCGACTACCTGATCCACCCCGACCCCGCGCGCACCTTCGGCTTCGACAAGGGACGCCGGGTACGGGTGCAGGACGAGTTCCCCGCCACGCAGGCCGTGATCGACGGCCGCAGCGGCGAGTCGATGATCGACAGCGATGCCGGCGAGCACGCGCAGGCGCCGCTGGTCGCCGCCTTCATCGCCGCGCGGGTGCAGCTGCGCACCGAAGAGGGCGCCTTCATCCTCGGCCTCGCGCGCCCACGCGCCGCCGTGCTCGCCGAGCTCGATCCGCTGCGCGGGATCATGCTGCAGATCGTCATCGGCATGAGCCTCACCGGCATCCTGCTCGCGGCCATCCTCGCCCGCGCGATCACCCATCCGATCGAGGTGCTGGGTGCCGCGGTGCAGAACTTCTACGACAACGACCAGGCCCCGGCGCTGCCGGTCGAGCGTCAGGACGAGATCGGCGCCCTCGCCCGCCGCTTCGCCGAGCTGCGCACCCAGATCGGGCAGCAGTTGGCCGAGCTCGAGCACCGCCGCCGCGAGCTCGAGCACCTCGCCCGCCACGACGCGCTCACCGGGCTGCCCAACCGCGCGCTCTTCGACGACCGCATGGCGGTGGCGCTCGCGTCCGCCCGCCGCGACGACGGCGGGCTGGCCTTGCTGTTCGTCGATATCGATGATTTCAAGCCGATCAACGACCGCCTCGGCCACGTCGTCGGCGACCGCGTGCTCGAAGGCGTGGCGGCACGCATCCGCCAGAGCATCCGCGAGTCCGACACCGCGGCGCGCATCGGCGGCGACGAGTTCGTCGTGCTGCTGCCCGGGATCGCGTCGGCCGAAGACGCCAGAGTGGTCGCGGACAAGATCCGCGCGGCGATCGACCGCCCGTTCATGATCGACGGTGGAGAGCTCGCGGTTTCGGTGAGCATGGGCCTCGCCCACTACCCGCAGGACGGCAGCGACTCCACCACCCTCGCCCGCCACGCCGATGCCGCGATGTACCGCGACAAGGCCGAAGGCAAGGCACGGCGGCACAGCTGAAACCGGCCGCTGGCCGGCATGGAAGTGTCGGAATTTTTTACACCCGGTGCCGAACCTTCAAAAATAGGCGCAGATAATCAATGGCCTGATCGTCGGGCACGGCGAATGCTTCACCCCAAGGGAGGGCAGTACCCGACACTCCGGAGCAAGGAGGCCAGCATGATCGCGCGCATCCTCTGCAGCCTGCTGTTGTGCTGCATCCCGTTCGCCGCGCACGCCGGCGCGGTGTTCCAGGAACGCGGCGACGCCGGTGATTTCGCCTCGCCGCAGGACGTGGTCGGAACCTCCATCGAACGCATCCAGGGCAGCATCGGCGGCGACGACAGCATCGACGTGTTCCGCTTCCACTTCGCCGGCGGCCCGCTTGCGATCCTCGCCCGCCTCGACGGCTTCGACGACGAAGCCCTGCCGATCCGCCTGGTGCGAGAGAGCGGCCTGCCCGACGAGGCCTGCTTTGTGGGCAGCGCCGAGTATCCGCCCAACCCGTGCATCTCCGAGGGCTGGCTGGACTTCTCCGTCGACATGCTGGCGCCGGGCAACTACCTGCTGGGTGTTTGTGCGTCCGCACAAGGCTGCGTGGCGGACGATCCGCCCTTCACGATCGGCTTCGTGACCCACCCCGATGCGAGCGCACCGGCGGCCACCGTCGGCAGGCCCGTGCCGGAGCCCGGCGTGCTCGCGCTCCTCGGCCTCGCCTTGCTGGGCCTGTGGGGACTGCGCATGGCGATCGCCGCACCGCCCAAGGGACCGCCCCCTTCCGGCGGGTAAAGACCGGTTTCGTCCGGCCGATCGCGCCTGCCGGCGCGCCTACAGAGGGCGTGCGCGGACGACGTCGGCGGCGCGGGCGAAGTTGCCGGCGCCGAGGTGGTGGAGCGTATGCAGTTCGGCGTTGTCGGCGCGCAGGTCCCAACGCCCGGACGAGAACACCCGCGCGTCGGCGGCCGCGGCCACGACCTCGGCGAAGCAGGTGTCGTAGGCGTCCTCGGTGTGGCGCTCGGGGATCAGGCGGCACTCCATCCACGCCGCGCAGCCGGCCTCGATCAGCGGCACGCCCAGCACGGGCCCCGCGAGCGCCGCGATGCCGAAGCGCGCGAACTTGTCGCCCTCGCGGCCACTGCAACTGCCCACCGCAAACGTCAGGTCGGCGAGCGCCGCGCCCGGGATGCACACTCCGAAACAGCCACTGGCGGCGATCAGTTCGCGGGTGAAGGTGCGCTTGTCGATCACGATGGCGATGCGCGGCGGAGAGAACTCGACCGGCATCGACCACGCCGCCGCCATCACGTTGCGCCGACCCCCCTGGGCGCTGGTGACGAGCACCGTGGGTCCGTGGTTGAGGAGCCGGCTGGCGTGTTCGAGGGCGACGGGGGCGAAGGTGGGGGTCATGGTGGCTTCCGCGGAGGATCGAAGAGGCCGCCATTTTCCATGAATCGCGGACCGCGCCGTGCGTGTCCCGCTCGCATGCCGGGCGGATTTGCGTCGCCCGTCGTGACATAGTGCAGTGACCTGTCTGCTGCTGTCCGGATAATTGCGGCTTGTTCCCTGTCCGATTGCTCCCCATGTCCGATTCCGCGCGCCGCTTCCTCGTCCCGCACCGGGCGCCGACGCGCAGCACGCGTGCGCAGGGGGTCCGATGAGCGCCCCGCGCGGCGGCGTCTTCGAGCGTCCGCTGGTCCAGGCGGCGGTGGCGGTGCTGCTGGTGTTCGGGCTGCTCGCCGCCTTCCTGCTGTTCTCCCACCGCTCGGCCGAGACGATCACCACCACCGCCTCGCGCAACGAGGTGCGCGTGCTGGCCACGCAGATCGAGGGCGCGCTGCGCCGCATCGAGATGAGCATCGGGTTCATGCGCGACAAGTACATCCGCATCGGCCTGCACGAGAACGCGGGCACCCCCGCGTGGGAGGCCTCGCTGGTGCAGCTGCAGCTGGAGTTGCAGCATCTGGCGCGCGGCTTTCCGGAAGCCGTCGCCATCCTGGTGACCGACGCGCAGGGCAAGATCCTGGCCAGCACCCTCGACACGCCGCCGCAATGGGACATCGGCGACCGCGAATATTTCCGCCACGCCCGCGAACACCGCCAGGACGCGCTCGCTTTCTCCGAGCCCGTGATCTACAAGGCCGGCCCGCGCGAGGTCGTGGTGGCCTACGAAGCGATCCGCAACCCGGCGGGCGATTTCGTCGGCGTGGTCGCGGTCGCGCTCGACCTGCAGCGCCTGCAGGACCTGCTGCTCGGGGTGGACGCCGGTCGCCAGGGCATGGTCAGCATCCGGCGCAGCGACGACGGCCGCCTGGTGCTGCGCTTGCCGGACCACGGCGCCAGCCGGGTCGCCGACATCACCAGCACCGAGCCTTTCCTGGCCATCCGCCGCGGCGAGACGTCCGGCAGCGCGCGCTACGTCGGCATCGCGGACGAAGTCGAGCGCAGCTTCGCCTTCCAGGCGCTGCGCGACTACCCCTTCTACGTGGTGATCGGCCGCGCGATCTCCGAGCAATTCGCGCCCTGGCGGCAGACCGCGACCGTCGCCACGATCATCGCCTTGGCCACCCTGGGCCTGCTGCTGGCGCTGCAGGCTGCCCTGCACCGCAGCCGCCGCCAGCTCGCGCGCAGCAAGCGCAGCTTCGACGCCCTCATCGACAGCCGCCGGGAGGCGACCTGCGCCTGGCGGCCCGATACCACGCTGCTGACCTGCAACGAGCGCTACGCCGAACTGCTCGGCACCGAGGCCGCGTCCCTGCCGGGCACGCGCTGGATCGACAACGTGCCGGAGGCGAAGCGCGCGGAGGTCCACGCCGCCATCGCGCGGATGCTGCAGGGCGCCGGCACGCTCACCACCGATCGCCGCCTCCGCCAGGCCGACGGCCGCACGCGCTGGCTGCGCTGGCTCGACCTGCCGGTGCTCGACGAGGAGGGGCGCTGCGTCGAAGTGCACTCGATCGGCCAGGACATCACCGCGCAGAAGGAGGTCGAGCTGCGCCTGCGCCAGCTCGCACTGGCCGTGGAGCAGAGCCCGAACACGATCGTGATCACCGACACCGATGGTCGCATCGAGTATGTCAACGAGGCCTTCGTGCGCACCACCGGCTACACCGCCGCAGAGGCGATCGGCCAGAACCCGCGCCTGCTCAACGCCGGCAAGACCTCCGCCGCCACCTATGCCGACCTGTGGGCCACGCTCGGCCGCGGCGAGGTGTGGCGCGGCGAGTTCATCAACACCCGCAAGGACGGCGGCACCTACACCGAGCTCGCCACGATCGCGCCGATCAAGCAGGCCGACGGCAGCGTCAGCCACTATGTGGCGATCAAGGAGGACATCACCGGGCGCCGCGAGGCCGAGGCGCGCATCCGCCAGCTCGCCTACTACGACACCCTCACCGGCCTGCCCAACCGCAGCCTGATGTGGGACCGCCTGCGCCACGCCATCGCGGCGAGCGCGCGCAGCGGCGCGAGCGGCATGCTGATGCTGCTCGACATCGACCACTTCAAGCTGCTCAACGACACCCAGGGCCACGAGGTGGGCGATGCCCTGCTGCGCGAGGTGGCGCAGCGCCTGCGCGGCGCGCTGCGCGAGGAGGACACGGTGGCGCGGGTGGGCGACGACGACTTCGCGATCGTGGTCGAGAACCTGGGCGCGGACCGCGACGAAGCGATCGGCCGCGCCGAGAAGATCGCCGAGCACCTGCACCGCTGCGTGACCGCGCCCTGCGAGCTCGGCCTCGCGAGCGGCCCCTACCACGTCGGCGCGAGCCTGGGCCTGACCCTGTTCCGCGGCCGCAACGCGGCGGCCGACGCGGTGCTCAAGCAGGCCGAGGTGGCGGTGGCGCGCGCCAAGGACGACGGCCGCAACCTGATCCGCTTCTTCAGCGAGGCGATGCAGGCGGTGGTGGCCGCGCGCGCCGAGCTGGAGCTGAAGCTGCGCGCGGCGCTGGCCTGCAACGGCTTCCGCCTGTACTACCAGCCGCAGCTCGACCGCAACGGCCGCGTGATCGGCGCCGAGGCGCTGATCCGCTGCTTCGACGCCGAGGGCGAGATGATCTCGCCCGCCGCCTTCATCCCGCTCGCCGAGGAGACCGGCCTCATCGTGCCGATCGGCGAGTGGGTGCTGGAGACCGCCTGTGCGCAACTGCGTGCATGGCAGCGCACGCCCTCCACGGCCGGGCTGAGCCTGTCGATCAACGTCAGCGCGCGCCAGTTCCACCAGCCCGACTTCGTCGGCAAGGTGGCGGCGGCGATCGAGCGCCACCGCATCCGCCCCGGCGGCCTCGAGATCGAGCTCACCGAGAGCGTGGTGATCGGCGACATCGAGACCACGGTGCTGCGCATGCGCCAGATCAAGGCCCTGGGGGTGAGGTTCGCACTCGACGACTTCGGCACCGGCTATTCCTCGCTGTCCTATCTCAAGCGCCTGCCCTTCGACCAGCTCAAGATCGACCAGATGTTCGTGCGCGACATGGAGAAGGACACCAGCAGCGAGGCGATCGTGCGCGCGATCCTCGCGCTCAGCCGCTCGCTCGACCTGAAGGTGGTGGCCGAGGGTGTCGAGACCGCCGCCCAGCACGAGCTGCTGCTGACGCGCGGCTGCGAGCTGTTCCAGGGCTATCTGTTCGGCCGGCCGGTTCCGATCGAGGACTGGAAGGCAGGCTGAGATGGCGTACGTCCACCCGACCCACGCCCGCGCCGCGCCGCGCAGCCTCGGCGTGCTCGGCGTCGGCCTCGCCGGCGTGCTCGCGCTGTGGTGGCTGCCCACGCGCTGGGCCGCCGGGCTGGCGCACTACCTGCCGCTGCACCTGGCGCTGGAGACCGCCTCGATCGTCGCCGCCGTGCTGGTGTTCGCGGTCGCATGGCTGACGCCCGAGCGCAGCGCGGCGGCCAACACGCGCATCCTGGGGTGCTGCTTCCTCGGTGTGGCGGTGCTGGATTTCACCCACATGCTGTCCTACCTCGGCATGCCGGACTTCATCACGCCGAGCAGCCCCGAGAAGGCGATCGATTTCTGGATCGCCGCGCGCCTGCTGGCTGCGCTCGGCATGCTGACGGCGGTGCTGCTGCCGTGGCGGGTGCGCCCCGGCCTGTCTCCCGGCCTGCTGCTGCTCGCGGTGGGCGCCTACGTGGGCCTGGCGCACGCGCTCTGCCTGGCGCACGCGCTCTTCCTGCCGCGGCCCGAGTGGGCGCCGCGCACCTTCATCCCGGGCCAGGGGCTGACGGGGCTGAAGATCGGCATCGAGATCGGCCTGGTGCTGCTGTTCGCCGCATCCGCCGCCTTGCTGCTGCGCCGCATGCGCGCGCCCTGCGGCTTCGACGCCCCCGCCCTGTTCGGTGCGGCCGGGCTGATGGCGCTGAGCGAGCTCTTCTTCACGATGTACGCGCAGGTCACCGACCTGTACAACCTCGCCGGCCATCTCTACAAGATCGCCGCGCACGCCCTCCTCTTCCGCGCGCTGGTGGTGGACGGCATCCGCCGCCCCTATGCCGCGCTCGAACGCTCGCGGCACGAACTCGCGGACAACTCCGCGCGCCTCGCCGACGAACGCCAGCGCCTGGAGTCCATCCTCGCGGGCACGCGCGCCGGCACCTGGGAATGGAACGTGCAGACCGGGGCGACGATCTTCAACGCGCGCTGGGCGGAGATGCTCGGCTATCGCCTCGACGAGCTCGAACCGCTGTCGATCGACACCTGGCGGCGCTTCGCCCACCCGGACGACCTCGCCGACTCGGATGCCGCGGTGCGCCGTCACCTGCGCGGCGAGACGCCGTATTACGAGCACGAGACCCGCATGCGCCACCGCGCCGGGCACTGGATCCACGTGCAGGATCGCGGCGTGCTGCGCACCCACACCGCCGACGGCGCGCCGGAGTGGATGTTCGGCACGCATATCGACATCACCGACCGCTACCGCGCCGAGCAGGAGCGCGCCGGGGCGCTGAAGCGCCTGCGTCAGCTCTCGGAGAGCGTGCCCGGCGTGCTCTTCGAGTGTCGCGTGGAAGACGACGGCAAGGTGAGCTTCCCCTACGTCGGCCGCCAGATCGAGGCGCTGATCGGCTGCCGCGCAGAAGAGGTGGAGCATGACGCCGCAGCCTTCTACGCCCGCCTGCATCCCGACGACGGCGCACGGGTGCGGGACGAGATCCGCCATGCGCGCCACGGCATGCACGACTGGAACGCCTCCTTCCGCGTGGTGCACCCGCTGTACGGCGAACGCCGGATGCGCGGCGAGGCGCGCTGCCAGCCGCGGACCGACGGCGTCGGCGAGTGGTTCGGCTATCTCCGGGACGAGACCGGGACGCACCGCGACCAGGAGCGCCTGCGCCTGGGCGCACGCGTCTTCGACGCCAGCGAGGAGGGCATCCTGGTCACCGACGCCGCGGTGCGCATCGTGGATATGAATCCGGCGATGGAGGCGCTCAGCGGGCATGCCAAGGCGTCCCTGCTCGGGCGCAACCCGCGCGAGCTCGGCTCGGGCCGACACGACGCGGCCTTCTTCGCCGAGATGTACGCCAGCCTGGCGCGCGACGGGCGCTGGCAGGGCGAGATCTGGAACCGCCATTCATCGGGCGAGATCTACGTGGTGAAGGCGTCGATGTCCACCGTGCTCGACGAGTCCGGCCGCATCGAGCATTACGTCGGCGTGTTCACCGACATCAGCACGCTGATGGCGCAGCGCGACCACTTCAGCTCGCTCGCCAACTTCGACGCCCTCACCGGCCTGCCCAACCGCCGCCTGCTCGACGACCGCCTGCAGCAAGCGGTGGGCAATGCGCGCCGCGGCAAGCCGCTGGTCGTGTGCATGCTCGACCTCGACGGCTTCAAGCCGGTCAACGACAGCGTCGGCCACGCCGAGGGCGACCGCCTGCTGGTCGAGCTCGCGCAGCGCATGCAGCACATCCTGCGCGCGGGCGAGACCTTGGCCCGCCTCGGCGGCGACGAGTTCGTCCTGCTGCTGGTAGACGGCGACTTCCGCCCGGCACTCGAGCGCGTGCTCGAGGTGACGCGCGCGCCGGTGGCGCTCTCCGGCGGGCGCTTCGCCCGCGTCACCGCGAGCATCGGCGCGAGCGCGTACCGGCACGGCGTCGAGGATGGCGCACAGCTGCTGCGCGAGGCCGACCAGGCGCTCTACCGCGCCAAGCGCGCCGGGCGCAACCGCTGGGTGATGTTCGCGCCGGAAGCTGCAGCCGGGGTGGAGACCCCGCCGGCCTAGGAGTCTGCGCGGCAGAAGCCAAGCGTCGGTGAGTTAAGTCCTCGCGGGCGTTTCGGGGCCGGTAGACTGTCGAGATGACGAGCTATCTGTCCTATTGCCCGCAGCAGCAGATGCT
>NZ_JTDM01000016.1:0-320524 GCF_000831325.1 Thauera sp. SWB20
CCCGGGAGGGGAGTGAAATAGATCCTGAAACCGCATGCATACAAACAGTGGGAGCCTCGAAAGGGGTGACTGCGTACCTTTTGTATAATGGGTCAGCGACTTACGTTCAGTTGCGAGCTTAACCGAATAGGGGAGGCGTAGCGAAAGCGAGTCTGATAAGGGCGTCAGAGTAGCTGGGCGTAGACCCGAAACCGGATGATCTATCCATGGCCAGGATGAAGGTGCCGTAACAGGTACTGGAGGTCCGAACCCACTAACGTTGAAAAGTTAGGGGATGAGCTGTGGATAGGGGTGAAAGGCTAAACAAATCCGGAAATAGCTGGTTCTCCCCGAAAACTATTTAGGTAGTGCGTCGTACGGACACTTGCGGGGGTAGAGCACTGTAATCGTTGGGGGGGTCATTGCGATCTACCCCGCGATAGCAAACTCCGAATACCGCAAAGTGATATACGGCAGACAGACATCGGGTGCTAACGTCCGGTGTCAAGAGGGAAACAACCCAGACCGCCAGCTAAGGTCCCAAATGCATGGCTAAGTGGCAAACGAGGTGGGAAGGCATAGACAGCTAGGAGGTTGGCTTAGAAGCAGCCATCCTTTAAAGAAAGCGTAATAGCTCACTAGTCGAGTCGTCCTGCGCGGAAGATGTAACGGGGCTCAAGCCATGAACCGAAGCTGCGGATGTGTCTTTGACACGTGGTAGGGGAGCGTTCCGTAAGCCTGCGAAGGTGTCTCGTAAGGGATGCTGGAGGTATCGGAAGTGCGAATGCTGACATGAGTAGCGATAAAGGGTGTGAAAAGCACCCTCGCCGTAAGCCCAAGGTTTCCTGCGCAACGTTCATCGGCGCAGGGTGAGTCGGCCCCTAAGGCGAGGCAGAAATGCGTAGTCGATGGGAAACAGGTCAATATTCCTGTACCGCTCTTAGATGCGATGGGGGGACGGAGAAGGTTAGCTCGGCCATCTGTTGGAATAGGTGGTTTAAGCGTGTAGTCGTGCCGCGTAGGCAAATCCGCGTGGCTTAGATGAGGCGTGATGACGAGGATCCTCGGATCCGAAGCGAGTGATACCCAGCTTCCAGGAAAAGCCTCTAAGCTTCAGTCTAAGAGTGACCGTACCGCAAACCGACACAGGTGGGCTGGTAGAGAATACCAAGGCGCTTGAGAGAACTCAGGAGAAGGAACTCGGCAAATTGATACCGTAACTTCGGGAGAAGGTATGCCCCTGGTACGTGAAGGCCCTCGCGGCCGGAGCGGAACGGGGTCGCAGAGAATCGGTGGCTGCGACTGTTTATTAAAAACACAGCACTCTGCAAACACGAAAGTGGACGTATAGGGTGTGACGCCTGCCCGGTGCCGGAAGGTTAAGTGATGGGGTGCAAGCTCTTGATCGAAGCCCCGGTAAACGGCGGCCGTAACTATAACGGTCCTAAGGTAGCGAAATTCCTTGTCGGGTAAGTTCCGACCTGCACGAATGGCGTAACGATGGCCACACTGTCTCCTCCTGAGACTCAGCGAAGTTGAAATGTTTGTGAAGATGCAATCTCCCCGCGGCTAGACGGAAAGACCCCATGAACCTTTACTGTAGCTTTGCATTGGACTTTGACGGGACTTGTGTAGGATAGGTGGGAGGCTTTGAAACCGGGACGCCAGTTCCGGTGGAGCCAACCTTGAAATACCACCCTGGTGTCGTCGAGGTTCTAACCCAGGCCTGTGAATCCAGGTCGGGGACCGTGCATGGTGGGCAGTTTGACTGGGGCGGTCTCCTCCCAAAAGGTAACGGAGGAGTACGAAGGTCACCTAGGTACGGTCGGACATCGTACTGATAGTGCAATGGCAAAAGGTGGCTTGACTGCGAGACCCACAAGTCGAGCAGGTGCGAAAGCAGGTCATAGTGATCCGGTGGTTCTGTATGGAAGGGCCATCGCTCAACGGATAAAAGGTACTCTGGGGATAACAGGCTGATTCCGCCCAAGAGTTCACATCGACGGCGGAGTTTGGCACCTCGATGTCGGCTCATCACATCCTGGGGCTGTAGCCGGTCCCAAGGGTATGGCTGTTCGCCATTTAAAGTGGTACGTGAGCTGGGTTTAAAACGTCGTGAGACAGTTTGGTCCCTATCTGCCGTGGGCGCTGGAAGTTTGAGAGGGCCTGCTCCTAGTACGAGAGGACCGGAGTGGACGCACCCCTGGTGTACCGGTTGTGACGCCAGTCGCATCGCCGGGTAGCTATGTGCGGAAGAGATAACCGCTGAAAGCATCTAAGCGGGAAACTCGCCTCAAGATGAGACTTCCCCGGGGCCTCGAGCCCCCTGAAGGGTCGTTGAAGACCACAACGTTGATAGGCCGGGTGTGTAAGCGTGGCAACACGTTCAGCTAACCGGTACTAATTGCCCGTGTGGCTTGATCCTATAACCTTCAAAACAAAACGAACTCAACCCCCTGGTTGCCAAAACAACGCAACCAGACAATCACACAACACTTCTTCCTAACTTTGGCCTGCAAACCACGCAGGCAACAAGTCAAAGTCTGACGACCATAGCTGTGTGGAACCACCCCTTCCCTTCCCGAACAGGACCGTGAAACGCACATGCGCCGATGATAGTGAGGTCCGCCCTCGTGAAAGTAGGTCATCGTCAGACTAACCACACCAACACAACGCCCCACGCACACATCCGTGCCTGGGGCGTCGTGCTTTACAGCTGCCGGATCCCCCCGCACTCCGCGAGTGCGTACGTGGCGGCAAGGCGCGCCCTCGGGCACAATCCAAAGCTGTACCGAGTTTCCGGGGATCGCGATGAAATTCGACCTCATCATCGTCGGCGGCGGTCTCGCCGGGGCCGCGCTTGCGGTAGCGCTGCGCCGTAGCGCACTGCGGATCGCCGTGATCGAACATGCTGTGCCGCGCCGCCCCGAAGGCTGGGACGCCCGCGTCTACGCCTACAGCCCGGTGAGCGCACGCTTCCTGGACCAGCTTGGCGTGTGGGCCCATCTGGACCACCAACGCCTCGCTGAAGTCGCCGAGATGCGTATCCACGGCGATGCGGGCGGCGAGCTCGTATTTTCGGCCTACGACAGCGGACTCGAGGAGCTTGCCTGGATCGGCGAGTCCAGCTTGGTTCATGTCGAAATCTGGGAGAGCCTCAAGCGCCAGCACAACGTCACGCTGTTCTGTCCAGCGGCGCCGGAGGCGCTCGAGATCGACGAAGATGCGGCGACGTTGCGCCTGGGCGACGGTCGCAGCCTGAAAGCCGCGTTGGTCGTCGGTGCGGACGGACGCGACTCCTGGGTACGCGAACGCGCCGGAATCGCCGCGACGATCACGCCCTACGGCGAGCGCGGCGTGGTGGCCAACTTCGTCTGCGAGCGCCCCAGTCGCGGTGTCGCTTACCAGTGGTTCCGCGCCGACGGCGTGTTGGCTTGGCTGCCCCTGCCCGGGCGTCACATGTCCATGGTGTGGTCCGCGCCCGACGCGTTCGCTGACGAGCTGCTCGGGCTCGAGGCCGAGGAGTTCTGCGCGCGCGTGGAGGGGGCTGGCGGCCGCGCGCTCGGCAAGCTCGAGCTCGCCGGCCAGCGCGCCGCTTTTCCGCTGCGTCTGATGCGCGTGGAAGAGACGGTGCGCCCAAGGGTGGCGCTGATCGGAGATGCCGCGCATGCGATCCACCCGCTCTCGGGACATGGCATCAACCTCGGCTTTCAGGATGCGAAGGCGCTGGCGGAGGTGCTCGACGCGCTACCGTCCTGGCAGGACGCAGGCGATCTTTCGGTGCTGCGGCGCTATGCGCGCATGCGTGCGGAAGAGCCCTTCCTGCTGCAGTACACGACGCATGCCCTGAGTCGCTTGTTCGGGCGCCAGGATCCCCTCTCGGCGACCCTGCGCAATCTCGGGATGAACCTGACCGGGCGGGTCCCGGTCTTAAAAAATGCGCTGGTGCGCTACGCTGCCAACGGTCGCTTCTGAACCCTGTGGAGAACTTGATGAAAGCCCTTTCCGTCCCGTCCCTGATCCGGCCCCTCGGCCTCGCCCTGGCGCTCGGTGCGACCACGTTCGCACACGCCGACGAAGCCGGGGTCAAGAAGAGCATGGAGGCCTTCATCGGCTCGCCGGCGGTGGAGAGGGTGACTCGTACCGACTATGCCGGGCTGTACGAGGTCGTGCTCAAGAACGGCCAGCTCGTGTATACCGATGCGAAGAACAGCTTCATCATCGACGGCAGCATCATCGATACCGCCACGCGCCGCGACGTGACCCAGGCGCGCCTCAATCAGCTCTCCGCGATCGACTTCTCCACCCTGCCGCTCGACCACGCGGTGAAGGTCGTGAAAGGCAAGGGCACGCGCGTGATCGCCACCTTCGAGGATCCCAACTGCGGCTACTGCAAGCGCCTGGGCAAGGAGCTCGCGCAGATGGACGACGTCACCGTGTACACCTTCCTGTATCCGATCCTGAGCGAGGACTCGCGTGTCAAGTCGGACAACATCTGGTGCGCGAAGGACAAGGGGAGGGCGTGGACCGACTGGGTGGTCGATGGCAAGGAGCCCGCCAAGGCGAGCTGCGATACCGCGACCATCACGCGTAACGTCGAACTCGGCCAGAGCCTCCGCATCAGCGGCACGCCGACGATCTTCCTCGCCGACGGCTCGCGCATCGGCGGCTACCTGCCGCGCGCCGAACTCGAAAAGGCGATGGACGCCGCCAAGCGCTGATCCCTCGCAGGGCGCGGGCGGACGGTCACGCCCGCGCCGCGGATCGGGTCAGTGCGGCATGGGCGGCTTCATCCCCCTCGGCAGCAGCACCCACATCCGCCCCTGCTGACGCATCTTCCCGGCCTCGCGGCCAGCCTCGGCACCGAATCCCCAAAAGAAATCGGCACGCACTGCGCCCTTGATCGCGCCCCCGGTGTCCTGCGCCATGACCAGGCGCTCGAGCGGGCGCTCGCTGAGCGGCTGCGTGGTCGAGAGGAACACCGGTGCGCCCAGCGGCACGTAGCGCGGATCCACCGCGATGCTGCGGCCCTCGGAGAGCGGCACGCCGAGCGCGCCCACCGGCCCGCCGCCAGAGGCGGGCAACTCGCGGAAGAAGACGTAGCTCGGGTTTGCATTGAGCAGTTCCTGCAGGCGCCGCGGGTTGTCCTGCGCCCAGCGCTTGATCCCATCCATCGAGGCCTTGTCCAGCGTCAGCTCGCCCTGGGCGACCAGCCAGCGTCCGATCGACTGGTAGGGATGGCCGTTCTGGTCGGCATAGCCGACCCGCACCAGGCTGCCGTCGGGCAGCTGCACCCGCCCCGAGCCCTGCACCTGCAGGAAGAAGAGTTCGATCGGATCGTCCGCCCACAGCAGCACCGGTGCCGGGACCTGGCGTTCGGAGAGCTGCTGGCGGTTCCAGTACGGCAGCACCTTGTTGCCGACGAGGCGGCCGCGCAGGCGCAGGCTCTTCAGTTCCGGATACACGTCGGCGAGCTCGATCGTCAGCATGTCCTGCGGCACGCCATGGATCGGCCAGGTGCTGCGTCCGCCGCGCGTGCGACTGCCACGGATCAGCGGCTCGTAGTAGCCGGTCACCAGCCCGTTCGCGCTGCCGTCGGGATTCACCACCTGCCAGGGCGTGAAGCGGCTCTCGAGGAAGCGACGCACAGTGCCGCCGTCGGGTGCTCCGCCCAGGCGGGCGGCCTCCTCGCAAGCTGCCTTCCACGGTGCCTGGCGCACCAGGGTGCTGCAGGAGGCGCGCAACGCCGGCCAGGCCGCCGACAGCTCGTCGCGCTGCCAGCCTTCGATCGCGCCCCAGTCGCTCGCCTGCAGCGCGGCTGCGGCTGGGGCGGCCGGGGCAGCCGGAGCGCCCGGCGTGGCGGCTGGTGCGGCGCCGGGGCAGGGCGCGCAGCTCGGACAGGGTACGCAGGGGCGCTCTCCGGAGGGTTCGGGCGTGCCGGGCAGGGCGGCGCAAGCGGCCACCAGCAGGGCGGAGAGGGAAGGGAAGAGGGCGTTGCGGGTGCGGCAGAGCATCTTGCGGGGCATTGGTTGAACTCGGCTGTCTTTGCCGCCAGTATACCGGGCCCCCACAGGCTGCCGGAGACGGAAGGTGTGGCTGATCTTTCTCGAACTCGGTGTCGCGCTCGCGCTGCTGCTGGTCGTAGGGCTCGCCCTGCGCCAGTCGTCCGCGCACGCGCGCGACCGGGACGATTGCGGAAACCCCGATGACCAAGGAACTCGCTGAGCTGCTCGCCCGCGCCGAAGGCGTGCTGGCGCGCCTCGAAACCCTGCTGCCCGGCCCTGCCGCCGCGCCCGACTGGGACGCCGCGGTCGCCTTCCGCTGGCAGCGCCGCCACGGCCGTACCGCGCTGCGCCCGGTGCGTGCGCCGCACCGCATCATGCTCGCCGACATCCAGGACGTGGACGAGCAGAAGGCGCGCATCGACCGCAACACCCGCCAGTTCCTCGCCGGCCGGCGCGCCAACAACGTGCTCCTCACGGGCGCGCGCGGCACCGGCAAGTCCTCGCTGATCAAGGCCCTGCTCAACGAATACGCCGCGCGCGGCTTGCGCCTGATCGAGGTGGACAAGACCGACCTGGTCGACCTGCCCGAGATCGTCGAACTGGTCGCCGGCCGGCCGGAGCGCTTCATCCTCTTCTGCGACGACCTTTCCTTCGAGGAGGGCGAGGACGCCTACAAGGCCTTGAAGAGCGTGCTCGACGGCTCGGTGTCGGCGATGTCGGACAACGTGCTGATCTACGCCACCTCCAACCGCCGCCACCTGATGCCGGAGTACCACGACGAGAATCTGCAGGCCCGCCATGTCGATGGCGAGGTGCACCCGGGCGAGGCGGTCGAAGAGAAGATCTCGCTCTCCGAGCGCTTCGGCCTGTGGATCTCCTTCTACCCCTTCAGCCAGGACGAGTACCTCGACATCGTCGCGCACTGGCTGCGCAGCTTCGGGGCGAGCGATGACGAAATCTCCGCCGCCCGCCAGGAGGCGCTGCAGTGGGCGCTGATGCGCGGCTCGCGTTCGGGCCGCGTCGCCTGGCAGTTCGCCCGCGACCATGCCGGTCGCCTGCAGGACGACGCGCGATGACGCGCAAGCGGGTGGAGGTCGCCGCCGGCGTGCTGCTGCGCGAGGACGGTTGTTACCTGCTCGGCCAGCGCGCGCCGGATGCGGTGTATGCGGGCTACTGGGAGTTTCCCGGCGGCAAGGTCGAGCCTGGCGAGAGCCCGGCGCAGGCTCTGGTCCGCGAGCTCGACGAGGAACTCGGCATCCGCGTCACGCGGCTGCGGCCCTGGCTGTGCCGCGAGCACCTCTACGAGCATGCCCACGTCCGCCTGCACTTCCACGAGGTTGCGGCCTGGGAGGGCGAGCTCGCCGACCGGGTGCACAGCGCCCTCGCCTGGGTCCGTCCCGAGGGCCCCGCGCGCGAGCCGATGCTGCCCGCCAACGGACCGATCCTGAAGGCCCTGCGCCTGCCGCGCACGATGGGCATCACCCAGGCGGCGGAGATCGGCGTAGAGGTCCAGCTCGACGCGCTCGAGCGTGCGCTCGCCGGCGGTCTGCGCCTGGTGCAGGTGCGCGAGGCGACGCTGCCCGATGCTGCACGCGAGGCCTTCGCGCGCGCGGCGCTGGCGCGCGTGCGGGCGCATGGCGGGCTGCTGGTGGTGAATGAGGACGAGGTGCTCGCGCGCCGCATCGGCGCCGACGGCGTGCATCTGCCGGCGCGCCGGCTGATGGCGGTGCAGGCGCGACTGGATTTCCCCTGGGTGGGGACGTCCTGCCACGACCGCGCGGAGCTCGAGCGCGCCGCGGCGCTGGAGCTCGACTACGCCTTGCTCGGACCGGTGCAGCCGACCCTGACCCATCCCGGCCAGGCGGGGATGGGCTGGGAAGGGTTCGCGAGCACGGCGGCGGGCCTGCCGCTGCCGGTGTTCGCCCTCGGCGGGCTGGCAGCGGATGACATGGAGCGTGCGCGCGATGCCGGCGCGCACGGCATCGCCGCGATCCGCGCGATCTGGAGGCCCGTCCGGGATTGAAGGCGCACGCGCCGCGAGGCGGTGGCGAATCCGCCCGCGCCGGCGGCGTTCAGCGCTGCGGCATCTCGCCCGCGCCGGGCGGCTGGTAGTCGATCTCGTCGAGCGGCGCATCGGGCGGCGAACTCGGCACACGGTAGCCTTCCGAGGCCCACTCGCCGAGGTCGATCTGCTTGCAGCGCGCCGAGCAGAACGGGCGCCAGCGACTCTCCGGCTTCCATTCGACGTCCTTGCCGCAGGTGGGGCAGCGCACGGTGCGGGCCCGGGTGTCCATGTTCACAGGCTGCAGAAGGTCAGTTCGAAGGCGACGTCGCGCTCGGCCACGCGTGGGCGTGCGACGGTCTCGGGCAGCATGAAGCGCACGTTGAGTGCGTACTTGTTGGCGCTGATTTCGGGCACCACGGTCTCGGACTGCGCCAGACGCACGCGCAGCATCTGTGCGGTGCGCCCCGCCATGGTGAGCTGGAAGGCGCCGGCACGTGCGTGCAGCGGCTCGGGGTGGCCGCTGGCGCGCAGCAGGCGCAGCACGATCTCGATGCCATCGCGGATCGGCGCTATCGGCTGGATCCAGGTGCCGAGGTCGCCGCGGCGCACGGCCGGGTCGCGATTGAGCCAGTAGTGGTAGGACGGCAGGTCGAACTGGCAGACTCCGCCCGGGATCGCCGCGCGGCTGCGGATGCTCATCAGCCACTCGTTCTCGCGCAGGTACTGGCCGATCTTGCCTGCCATCGCGAGCAGCCCGGTGGAGGCCTGCTCGATCTCGTAGAGCGCGCCGGCAAGCGCTTCCTCGGAGATCTCGGGGTTGTTGCGGAAGGACATCAGGATCTGGCGCTGGCGCTCGAGTTCCTGCACCAGGTCGACCTTCAGGTCTGCGCGGCTCGCCACTTCGAGCGTCTCGAAGATGGTCAGCAGCGCGACATGGTGGTCTTGCGGCGCCGTGCCCGCGGTGAAATGGGCAATCTTGAGGAGCAGGTCCTCCAGGCGCAGCAAGGTGCGGATGCGCTCGTTGAGAGGATATTCGTAGCTAATCACCGCAGCGTGTCCGCCTGTATCGCACCTGTTCAGAGTCGCGCCGATGATAGCACAGGCCCCCTTCCCACCATGGCGAGGCACGGTTTCAGTGCGTCGCCGCGGCGAGGTAGGCGGCGTGCAGGCGATCGACCTGTGCGTGCAGGGATGCGAGCGTGCCGGCGTTGTCGAGCACGTCGTCGGCGGCGGCCAGACGTTGCGCCCGACTGGCCTGCGCGGCCATGATGGCGCGGATCTGTTCATCGACGAGCCCGCTGCGCGCACGCACGCGCGCGACCTGCAGCGCCTCGGGACAGTCGACCACGCAGATGCGGTCGCAGCGCTCGCGGTAGCCGCCAGACTCGACCAGCAGCGGCACTGCGAGGATCACGTAGGGGCCGCTGGCCGCCAGGCACTGGCGGGCGCTCTCGGCGCGGATCAGCGGGTGCAGGATGGCCTCGAGGCGGCGGCGGGCATCGGGCTCGCGGAAGGCGAGCGCGCGCATGGCGGCGCGGTCGAGGCGGCCATCGGGCGCGATCATGGCGTCGCCGAAGGCGACGTGGATGGCCTCGATCGCGCCGCCGCCGGGGGCGGTGAGCTCGTGGGCGATACGGTCGGTGTCGACCACGCTCGCGCCGAGGGCGGCGAAGCGGTCGGTGGCGGCGCTCTTGCCGCTGCCGATGCCGCCGGTGAGGCCGACGATGTAGGGGCGCTTCGCGCTCATCTCCTTCTCCGAATCAGCGCGTGCAGGCCTGGCGCCGGGCGCGCAGGCCGGGCGCGGCCGATTCGACGATGCGCAGCTCGTTGGCCGGGACGTTGGCCTGGATGCGGTAGCTGGTGCCCATGCGCGGCTCGATGCCGGCGTTCTCGACGCCCTTGGCACGCAGTTGGCCGAGCAGGATGCGGGCGCGGTTCTCGGTCTTGAAGAGGCCGAGCGAGACCGCGTTCTGGTTGGGGCCGGACTCCTGCACGATGAAGGTGTCGCTGACGCCGAGCAGGTTGAGCTCGACGACGCGGCGCTCGGCCTCGCTGCGGTTGCGCTGCGGCGGGATGCGCACCCACCAGGCCTCCGGCGTCTCGCTGCGGCTGCGCGCCGCGGTGATGCCGATGCGGCGCAGGCGCTGGGCGAGGCGATCGGCCTCGCTCGCGCCGAGGTCGGCCCAGACGTGGCAGAGGGCGGGCGGCGCCGGCGAGGGGGCGGGGACCAGGGCAGGCTCGGCGGGCGGGGGCTCTGCCGCGGGGGCGATCTCGGCTGCCGGGGGATGGGCCGGCTCGGGTGCGACCTGCGCTGCGGGGAGCGTGGCGTCGTCCGTGGCGGCTCGCGCCGGGGCGTTGCCGGTCGTGGTGTCGGGTGGCGCGGCTGCGGTGGCCTCCGGCGCGGAAGGCGCGCGGGCGACGACCGCGGCGGGCGGGGGCGGTTCGGCGGCGACGGGCGCGAGGCCGGTGGCGCCGGTCTCGTTTGCCAGCCGGATACGCTCGGGATGCAACTGCGCGGCGATGCGCCCCGCCTCGCCCGCCGGCGGCTCGCCACCCAGCCAGCCGCCGATCGCCGCGAAGGCGAGGGCGTTGAGGATGAGCAGCAGGATGAGCAGGAAGCGCAGGGTCGTCATGCCTTGGTGTCGCAGGGGGGGCGGGGAAGGCGGGGCGCTCCGCCGGCCTTGCCGGCCGAGCGCGACCGCCAGCTCGTTCAGCCGACCTTGGGCAGGTGGGCGAGCGAAGTTGCCACCGCCTCGGCCGGGTAGTCGAAGTCCTCGAGCTTGCCCGAGAAGTAGCGCTCGTACGAGCTCATGTCGAAGTGGCCGTGGCCGGTCAGGTTGAACAGAATGGTCTTCGCCTCGCCGGTCGCCTTGCAGGCGAGCGCCTCGTCGATGGCCTGACGGATGGCGTGGCAGGACTCGGGCGCCGGGATGATGCCCTCGGCGCGTGCGAACTGCACCCCCGCCTCGAAGGTCGCCAGCTGCGGCACCGCGGCGGCCTCGATGAGGCCGGCGTGCAGCAGGTTCGACACCAGCGGCGAGTCGCCATGGTAGCGCAGGCCGCCGGCATGGATTCCGGGCGGCATGAAATCGTGGCCCAGCGTATACATCTTCATCAGCGGGGTGAAGCCGGAGGCGTCGCCGAAGTCGTAGGCGTACTGGCCCTTGGTCAGGGTCGGGCAGGAGGTCGGCTCCACCGCCACGCAGCGCAGCGTGGCGGCGCGCTTGTCGCCCGCGGCCTTGTCGGCGAGGAAGGGGAAGGCGATGCCGGCGAAGCTCGAGCCGCCGCCGCAGGGGCCGATGACGACGTCGGGATAGAGGCCGACCTTGTCGAGCTGCTTCTTCGCCTCCAGGCCGATGATGCTCTGGTGCAGCACCACGTGGTTGAGCACCGAACCCAGGGTGTAGTTGGTGTCGGCGCGGCCGGCGGCCTCTTCCACCGCCTCGGAGATGGCGATGCCGAGCGAGCCGGGGTTGTCCGGGTTCTCGGCGAGCAGGCGGCGGCCGGTCTCGGTGTGCGGCGAGGGGCTGGCGAAGACCTCGCCGCCCCAGGTCTGCATCATCAGGCGGCGGTAGGGCTTCTGGTCGTAGCTGACCTTGACCATGTAGATGCGCACCTCCAGCCCGAACATCTGCCCGGCGAAGGCGATCGACGAGCCCCACTGCCCGGCGCCGGTCTCGGTGGTCAGGCGGGTGATGCCGGCCTGCTTGTTGTAGAAGGCCTGCGGCACCGCGGAGTTGGGCTTGTGCGAGCCGGCGGGCGAGACGCCCTCGTACTTGAAGAAGATCTTCGCCGGGGTGCCGAGCGCCTGCTCCAGGCGCACCGCGCGACACAGCGGGCTCGGCCGCCACAGGCGGTAGATCTCGCGCACCTCCTGCGGGATGGCGATCCAGCGCTCGGTGCTCATCTCCTGTTCGAGGATCGCCGGCGGGAAGATGACCCCCATCTGCTCCGGCGTGGCCGGATGGCCGTCGGGGCCGAGCGGCGGCGCGAGCGGCGTCGGCAGATCGGCGGCGACGTTGTACCAGTGCGTCGGGATGTCGGCGGCGTCGAGCAGGATGCGGGTGGCTTCCATCGTTGTTTTCTCCCTTTCGATTCTTGTCAGTGGGTGGGCGGGGCGGGCAGGGTGGCGACCGTGCCCAGGCCGGTCAGCACCAGATTGTCGGTTCGTCGCAGCGGAATCTCGAGCAGGTCGGCGAAGCTGTCGGCGGCGCCGCCGCCGAGCAGGCAGAGCGCGCCGGGGTGCTCCGCGATCTGGCGGAACATGCGCTCGACTGCGCCGGTCTGGGCTTGCAGGCAGCCGGAGCGGATCGCGTCTACCGTGCGTCGCGGTTGCCACGCGAAGCGACCCTCGGCGAGCGGCAGCTGAGCCGTGCCGCGGGCGAGCGCCTGCTGCATCAGCTCGACCCCGGGCAGGATCAGGCCGCCGAGGAAGTCGCCCGCCGCGGAGAGCAGGTCCACCGTGGTCGCGGTGCCGGCGGTGACGACCAGGCAGGGGCCGGCATGGCTGTGGCGGGCACCGATCAGCGCCGCCCAGCGGTCGGCGCCGAGACGCTCGGGGTTCTCGTACAGGTTGCGCACGCCGGCGCGCGCGGCGGTGGGCAGCAGCCAATCGACCCGCAGCGGTGCGCAGGCCGTGGCGATGCGCGCGGCGACGCTGGTGCCGGCGACGTTACAGCCGAACACGCGCGCGAGTCCCGGCCAGGCGCGGCAGGCGGCGGCGAGCATGTCGATCTCGGCGTGGCCGACTGCCCCCTCGGCGAGGGCTCGCGCGGGGGCGTCCGCTGCGATCACGCGCCATTTCACCCGGGTGTTGCCGGCATCCACGAGCAGGATCATCGCGAGCCGTCCAGCAGCGGACGCAGCGACACGTCGCCGGCGAGCACCCGCTGCACGCCGTCCCCGGTGCGCAGCAGCAGGGCGCCGTCGTCGTCCACCCCGGCGCAGGTACCCTGCAGCGTGGCGGACTCCCCGCGGACCGCCACCGGTAACTCGGCGAAGGCGTTGCGCTGCTCCCAGGCGCCGCGCAGGGCGGGGAAGCCCGCGGCCGCGTAGGTGTCGAAGAGGCGGTGGAACTCGCCGAGGATGGCCGCCAGCAGGACCGGACGCGAGGGCGGTTCGCCGCCGAGCGCAGCGGCGAGGTCGGTGACGCCGGCCTGGTCGGGAATGGCGGCGTCGGCCGGCAGGCGCAGGTTGAGACCGATGCCGATCACCGCCGCGGGCGGGCGACCGCGCACGGGGAGGAGTTCGACCAGGATGCCGGCGAGCTTCTCTCCGTGCACCAGCACGTCGTTGGGCCATTTCAGCTGCACCCCCTCGACGCCGAGCTGCTCGAGCGCGCGCGCGAGCGCCAGCCCGGCGGCGAGCGAGAGTCCGGCCGGCGCCGGGGTACCCGGCGCGAAGCGCCACAGCAGCGAGAAGGTGAGGCTGGCGCCCTCCCAGGACAGCCATTGCCGCCCGCGCCGCCCGCGCCCGGCGGTCTGGCGGTCGGCCACGAGCACATGCACACGACCGTCGTCGGCGGGCGGCGCATCCACGAGACGGGCGTTGGTCGAGTCGCAGCACTCCACCCATTCGAGGGCGAAGTCGCGCGCACGCGCGCCGAGGAGGGAGGCCAGTTCGGTCGCGCAGGCGCGCGCCGAAGGCGTGGATGGACGGATGGAGGACAAGTGCGGAAGCGGCGGATCGAAAACCGCATTATCCGCCAAGACCGTGGGGGATGCGCTTCCCGCGGCATGGATGCGCTGCGCCCCGTGCGCCGGCCGCGCCAACGCGCCCCCGCATCGAGGCGACCGGGGCGATCAGCGCCCGCTTTCCTCCGTCTCCGGCGCGCGCTCCTCGTCCATGCCCAGCTCCTGGATCTTGCGGCTGATGGTGTTGCGGCCGATGCCGAGCAGCTGCGCGGCCTCGATGCGGCGGCCGCCGGTGGCGGCCAGCGCACGACGGATCAGGGTGCGCTCGAAATCGCGCGTGAGGCGGTCGAACACCTCTCCGGGGCGCGAGGCGATCAGGCGGTCGGCCTCGCTGCCCAGGCCCTCCATCCAGTTCGATGGCGACTCGCGGCCGGGTTGCTCGCGCATCTCGGGTGGCAGGTCGGCGACCTCCACCACCTGCGCCGGCGCCATCACGGTGAGCCAGTGGCACAGGTTCTCGAGCTGGCGCACGTTGCCCGGGAAAGGCTGAGCCTGCAGGTATTCGAGCGTGGCCTCCGAGATGCGCTTGCGCTCGACGCCGAGCTCCTGCGCGCTCTTCTGCAGGAAGTGCCGCACCAGCAAGGGGATGTCCTCATGGCGCTCGCGCAGCGGCGGCAGGCGCAGGCGGATGACGTTTAGGCGGTGGAAGAGGTCCTCGCGGAACAGGCCCTGGCGCACGCGCTCCTCCAGGTCCTGGTGGGTGGCGGCGATCACGCGCACGTTGGCGCGGATCGGTTGCTGGCCGCCGACGCGGTAGAAGTGGCCGTCGGAGAGCACGCGCAGCAGCCGTGTCTGCAGCTCGGCCGGCATGTCGCCGATCTCGTCGAGGAACAGCGTGCCGCCGTCGGCCTGCTCGAAGCGGCCGCGGCGCTGGGTGGCGGCGCCGGTGAAGGCGCCGCGCTCGTGGCCGAAGAGTTCGGATTCGAGCAGGTCGCGCGGGATGGCCGCGGTGTTGATGGCGATGAAGGGCGCGTCGCGGCGCGGGCTGTGGCGGTGCAGGGCGCGCGCGACCAGTTCCTTGCCGCTGCCCGACTCGCCGTTGATCAGCACGGTGGCGTGCGAGTGGGCGAGCCGCCCGATGGCGCGGAAAACCTCCTGCATCGCCGGGGCCTGGCCGAGGATCTCGGGGGCCAGGGTGGCCTCTTCGCTCGCACCGTTCTGGTGCGCGGTCTGCTCCAGCGCACGACGGACGAGCGCGACCGCCTGGTCGACGTCGAAGGGCTTGGGCAGATACTCGAAGGCGCCGCCCTGGAAGGCCGCGACTGCGCTGTCGAGGTCGGAGTAGGCGGTCATGATGATGACCGGCAGCTGCGGGTGGCGCTCCTTCACCTTCTGCAGCAGGTCCAGCCCGGACTCGCCGGGCATGCGGATGTCGGATAGCAGCGCGGCCGGCGGCTGCGGTGCGCGCTCGAGCTCGGCGAGCGCGTCGCCGGCGGAGCTGAAGCTGGCGTGGTCGATGCCCTCGCGGCCGAGCGCCTTTTCCAGCACCCAGCGGATCGAGCGGTCGTCGTCGATGATCCAGACGGTGTTCATATCGTATGCACTATTCTGGTGCGCGCTCAGGCACGCTCGGTAATCGGCAGCAGGATCGTGAAGCAGGTGCGCCCGGGACGGCTATCCACCTCGATCATGCCCTGGTGTTGCTCGATGAAGCTCTGTGCGAGCGACAGGCCCAGACCACTGCCGCCCTCCCGCCCCGAAACCAGCGGATAGAAGATGCGATCGCGGATCTCCTCGGGGATGCCGGGGCCGTCGTCGATTACTTGCAATTTGAGTGCCAGTTTGTGACGGCGCTTGGCGAGCGTGACCTGGCGCGCGATGCGGGTGCGCAGCAGGATCTCGCCGTGGCCGCCCAGCGCCTGTGCGGCGTTGCGCACGATGTTGAGCACGGCCTGGATGAGCTGCTCGCGATCGGCGGTGAGCTCGGGCAGGCTGAGGTCGTAGTCGGGGACGATGCCGATCGAAGGAAACTCGGCGAGGATCAGGCGGCGCACGCGTTCGAGCACGTCGTGGAGGTTGATCGAGGCCGGGCGCATCATGCAATGCGAACTCAGCAGGCGGTTCATCAGGTCCTGCAGGCGGTCGGCCTCGGCGATGATGACGTCGGTGAATTCGCGCAGCTGCGGGTCGTCGAGTTCGTGCTGCAGCAGCTGGGCCGAGCCGCGGATGCCGCCGAGCGGGTTCTTGATCTCGTGCGCGAGGTTGCGGATGAGCTCGCGGTTGGCCTGCTGCTGGTGCAGCAGCTGCTCCTCGCGCGCGACGCGCAGCTGCGCGTCGATCGGGCGGAATTCGAGCAGCAGGCGCACGCTTGCGGTGTCGACCGGCGTCACCGTGCAGTCGAGCCGCAGCGGCTCGGCGTCGCCGCGCTGCACGCTGATGTCCTGGCCGGTGTAGCTCCAGTTGGTGCGCAGCGCGTTGTCGAGCGCCGCGGCCAGGCCGGGCGGGCTGCCGAGCAGGCGTTCGAGCGGTTGGCCGAGCAGCTTGCGCCGGCTGATCGCGAACAGGTTCTCCGCGCCCGCGTTGAGGTAGCGGATCACCAGCCCGGCGTCGACGAGCACGACCGCCGAAGACAGCAGGTCGAGTCCGGCGAACGGGCTGCTGGGGCTGCTGGCGGCGTGGGTGGGGTGCGATGGCATGGGCGCGTCCTGTTGTTCGGTCGAGGACATGCAAGAAGCGCGCCAGGTCCGGGTCATCGCAGGCCGGAGATCTCCCGGCGCAGTGCATCGACATTGCGCTTGTGCAATTCGACGCGGTCCTTGAAGGGTCGCACGCGGTCGAGCACCTTCTGGTAGTTGCGCTCGTCGCCGAGACGGATGGATTCCTGCTCGGCGAGCGCCTTCTCGGCCTCGGCCAGCTTCTGCTCCTCGGTGCGCAGTTCTTCCTGCAGCACCTGGCGGCGGGCGTCGTCACGGCCGCGCTGCTCGTTGGGGCTCACGCGCGGGAAGTCGCCGCCCGTGGGCGTCTCGCGTGCCGCCGGAGCGGCGGGACGGCGCACGGGGGCGGGCACCGAGGACACCGGCTGGTCGGACTGCAGGCGCACGCAACCGCGCGCGAGTGCGCGATCGTTGGTGTAGGTCACCCTGCCGTCGGCATCGGTGCACTTGTAGATTTCGGCATGGGCCGGCGCGGCAAGGCCGGCGAGCAGGAGCAGCGGGAGGATTCGATACGGTCGCATGCGCAGGTCCGGAGGGGCGCGGGGACGGCAGTAACGGGCTGCAATGCCGTCATCCTTGCGGGTCAGGCCCGATTAGACCCCAGAAAAAAGGGACGGGCAACGCCCGTCCCTTCCGTCCTGCGCAGGATTTCCCGGCTTACAGGCTGTAGTACATGTCGAATTCCACCGGGTGGGTGGTGATGCGCATGCGATCGACCTCTTCCATCTTGAGCGCGATGTAGGCGTCGATGAAGTCGTTCGAGAACACGCCGCCGCGGGTCAGGAACTCGCGATCCTTGTCCAGGTACTCCAGCGCCTGCTCGAGGCTGGTGCACACGGTCGGGATCAGCGCGTCCTCTTCCGGCGGCAGGTCGTACAGGTTCTTGTCGGCCGGGTCGCCCGGGTGGATCTTGTTCTGGATGCCGTCCAGGCCCGCCATCATCAGCGCGGCGAAGCACATGTACGGGTTGGCCAGGGGATCCGGGAAGCGCGACTCGATGCGGCGGCCCTTCGGGTTGGCGACGTAGGGGATGCGGATCGAGGCCGAGCGGTTGCGCGCCGAGTAGGCGAGCTTGGTCGGGGCCTCGTAGTGCGGCACCAGGCGCTTGTACGAGTTGGTGCCCGGGTTGGTGATCGCGTTGAGCGCGCGGGCGTGCTTGATGATGCCGCCGATGTAGTACAGCGCGGTCTCGGACAGGCCGGCGTAGCCGTTGCCCGCGAACAGGTTCTTGCCGTCCTTCCAGATCGACTGGTGCACGTGCATGCCGGAGCCGTTGTCGCCGACGATGGGCTTGGGCATGAAGGTGGCGGTCTTGCCGTACTGGTGGGCGACGTTGTGCACGATGTACTTGAGCACCTGGGTCCAGTCGGCGCGCTGGGTCAGCGTGCTGAACTTGGTGCCGATCTCGCACTGGCCGGCGTTGGCCACTTCGTGGTGGTGCACCTCGACCGGCACGCCGCAGGCCTCGAGCGCGAGCACCATGGCGGCGCGCACGTCGTTGAGGCTGTCGACCGGCGGAACCGGGAAGTAGCCGCCCTTGACGCGCGGACGGTGGCCGGTGTTGCCGCCTTCGAACTTGTCGGCGGTCGACCAGGCGGCCTCTTCCGAGATGATCTTGCTATACACGCCCGACATGTCGACCGACCACTCGACCGAGTCGAAGATGAAGAACTCGGGCTCGGGGCCGAAGAAGGCGGTGTCGCCGATGCCGGTGCTCTTCAGGTAGGCCTCGGCGCGCTTGGCGATCGAGCGCGGGTCGCGGTCGTAGCCCTTGCCGTCGGAGGGCTCGATGACGTCGCAGGTGATGACCAGCGTGGTCTCGTCGAAGAAGGGGTCGATGTATGCGGTCGACGGCTCCGGCATGAGGATCATGTCCGAGGCCTGGATGCCCTTCCAGCCGGCCAGCGAGGAGCCGTCGAAGGGGTGGCCGTGCTCGAAGTGCTCTTCCTCGAAGGCCGACACCGGCAGGCCGACGTGATGCTCCTTGCCGCGAATATCCGTGAAGCGCAGGTCCACGAAGCGCACTTCGTTTTCCTGGATCATCTTCATGACGTCTTGGGCGTTCATTTTGACTCCTGGTGAGATGAGGCGTTGTTGCGTTGAGCGGGTGGTGCAGCGGCCTGGGGTCGATGCGCCGGATTCGTGTGAGCAGGGCTAAGCACTTAGCGTGCCAGCCCTATGTCAGCGCGCAGGGCATTGTGCCACAAGGCTGCGAGCCCGAAATCGGTGCCTCGGCCCGGTGCGGATGCACTTCAATGGTGCGGATGTGCTCCCTGAATGCACTACTATGGTGCGAGCTCCACGAAGACGCGGATGTTGCGGTAGTGCGGATGTTCCGCGAGCCAAGTCTGGCGGTGCGATCGCAGTGCATCGAGCGCGTCCGCATCGGGGAGGGAGGGCAGGATGATTTCCACTTCCACGCGCTGGCCGAGGTAGTGGATCTGCACCCGCCGAGGGTCGGCGAAGCCGGGGCCGAGGAGCTTGCGCATGTGCGCGAGGATTTCGTCGCGCTCGGGCAGGGGGCCGGGCGGCACCGCCTGCAGCTCGCCATCGTCCTCGGGGTCGATATGCACCAGCACGTCGCGCACCTCGGGGTGGGCGGCGCGCACGCGCAGGTACACCGCGTCGGACACGCGGTGCCCCTCGGAGACGGTCAGCCGTGGATCGACCTGGACGTGGGCGTCGCACAGCACGCGGTCGGCCATCCGCCGGGTACGCATTTCGTGCAGGCCGATCACGCCCGGCGTCTCGCGGATCGTCGTGCGCAGGCGCTCGAGCTCCTCCTCCGGCAGGCCGGTGTCGATCAGTTCGCGCACCGACTTCAACGCCAGGCGGATGCCCATGTGCAGGATCAGGAAGCCGACCACCGCCGCGGCGAGCGGCTCCAGGAAGGGGTAGCCGGCCAGGCTGCCGCCGATGCCGGCGGCCACGACCAGCGAGGACGCCGCGTCCGAGCGTGCATGCCAGGCGTTGGCCTCGAGCATCGGCGCGTTGAGGCGGCGTGCGGCGGCGAGCGAGAAGCGGAACAGGCCTTCCTTCGCGGCGAGGGTCAGCAGTGCCATTCCCAGGGCCGCCGGATGCAGTACCGGCAAGGCCCCGATGTTCTGCAGGCGGATCCCCGAACTCCACAGGAAGCCGACGCCCACCGCCGCCAGGACGGAGCCGAGCACCAGCGTGGTGACGGTCTCGATGCGGCCGTGTCCGTATGGATGGTTGGTGTCGGCCGGATCGGCGCTGTGGCGGCCGGCGAGCAGCACCAGCAGGTCGGTGATCAGGTCGGAGAGGGTGTGGGCGGCGTCGGCCACCAGGCTGAACGCGCCGGCGAACAGGCCGATGACGACCTGGCCCATGGTGAGCACCGTGTTGGTCACGATGGCCACCAGGGTGGCACGCTGGATGCCACGGCTGCGGGCGAGGTCGTCCGCGCCCGCAGAGGGACGCGCAACCGGGGAGGAGGCTTGGCGGGAGTGCATGAGGGGGGCGCGGCGGACGCGCTATACTTCGACCGCCCTCATTTTAGACGGATGTTCGCATGGGAACCCTGTCGGAACTGTTGACGCTCGCCCACGAGCGCGCCGAAAGCCTCGGGCTGCCCTACCAGGGCGCGCTCACCCCCGCCGAAACCTGGCAGGTGATGCAGCTCGCCCCCGGTGCCAAGCTGGTCGATGTGCGCACGCGCGCCGAGCTCGACTGGGTGGGGCGCGTGCCCGGCGCGATCGAGATCGAGTGGAAGAGCTATCCCTCGATGCAGGAGAACCCCAACTTCCTCGCCCAGTTGAAGCACCAGGTCGACCCCGAGGCGCTGGTGCTGTTCCTGTGCCGTTCCGCCGTGCGCTCGGACTCCGCCGCGCGGCTCGCCGGCGCCAACGGCTACGCCAACTGCTACAACGTGCTCGAAGGCTTCGAAGGCGACAAGGACGCCAACAACCAGCGCAACCGCATTGGCGGCTGGCGCCTCGCCGGCCTGCCCTGGTACCAGGGCTGAGCGGCAACAAATCCTTACCCGGCCCCGCCCGCCGCGGTCGAACCCGCGGCGGCATGCGGGGTCCGACGCCCGCAACCCCGGGATTGCCCCCTCCCAACGGATCCGGATACCGAAACAATGCAAGTCTCCACCATCAGCTTCGACCGCTTCAACGTGCTCGCCGACAACGAGGCGCAGGAGCGCATCCGCGCCGCCCGCGCACGCCTCGGCGAGCGGGCGGTGCTGCTCTGCCACCACTACCAGCGCGCCGACGTGTACCAGCACGCCGACCTCACCGGCGACTCGCTCAAGCTCGCGCGCCTGGCCTCGCAGACCGATGCCGAGTACATCGTGTTCTGCGGCGTGCACTTCATGGCCGAGGTCGCCGACATCCTGTCCAAGCCCAGCCAGATCGCCATCCTGCCCGACCTCGCCGCCGGCTGCTCGATGGCCGACATGGCGAGCCTGGCCAAGGTCGAGCGCTGCTGGCGCGAGCTCGCCGAGGTGCTCGGAAAGCCCGACGAGCTCATCACCCCGGTCACCTACATCAACTCGGCGGCCGACCTCAAGGCCTTCTGCGGCGAGCACGGCGGCATCGTGTGCACCTCGACCAACGCGCCGACCATCCTCGACTGGGCCTTCTCCAAGCGCGAGAAGGTGCTGTTCTTCCCCGACCAGCACCTCGGGCGCTGGACCGGCTTCAAGAAGGGCATCCCGCTCGACGAGATGGTGGTGTGGGACCCCGACCTCGAGTACGGCGGCCTCACCCCCGAGCAGATCCGCAAGGCGAAGATCCTGCTGTGGAAGGGGCACTGTTCGGTGCACCAGATGTTCCAGCCGGTGCACATCGACCGCTGGCGCGAGAAGCACCCGCACGGCTTCGTCATCTCCCACCCCGAGAGCATGCTCGAGGTGTGTCAGAAGTCCGATTACGTCGGCTCCACCGAGTTCATCCTCAACACCATCACCCAGGCGCCGCCCGGCACGCACTGGCTGGTGGGCACCGAGCTCAACCTGGTGAGCCGCCTCGCCGAGGAGATGAAGCCGCAGGGCAAGGTGGTGCAGTTCATGGCGCCCACGGTGTGCATGTGCTCGACCATGCAGCGCATCGACCCGCAACACCTGGCGTGGACGCTGGAGAACCTCGCCGAGGGCAAGGTGGTGAATCAGATCAAGGTGCCCGCGCACGAGGCCGAGCTCGCGCGCATCGCGCTCGACCGCATGCTCGCGGTGTCCTGAACACGCGATCCGCGCTCGCAAGAACCGGGGGCGTCTCCCGCGAGGGGGCGCCCCCGTTGCGTCCACCGGGCGCCGTAGCCGCCTCAGCCGCGCGGCCAGAGGACCATCTGCGTGCAGCGGAAGAGCGCGATCACCCGCCCGCTGGCCTCGTCGGTGACGGTCGCGTCCCACACCTGGGTGGTGCGTCCGAGGTGCTGGGCGGTCGCGCTGCATGCGATCGCGCCCTCGCGCACCGTCCCCAGGTGGTTGCTCTTGAGCTCGATGGTGGTGAAGGAGTCCGCGCCCGCGGGCAGGTGGGCGATGGTCGCGTAGCCGCAGGTGGTGTCGGCCAGCGCGACGACGCTTGCGGCGTGGAGGAACTCGTTCGGTGCCGCGTGCAGCTTCTTTACCGGCATCCGGCTGTTCAGCCGGCGCTCGTCGAGCGCCAGCATCTCGATGCCGAGGTAGCCGGGCAGGTACTCGCCGCCGGCCTCGTTCAGGGTGTGGATGCTGACTTCGGGACGCAGTGCGCTCATCTGGGGCTCCTTCATGAAGACTCGCAATGGAAAGCGTTGATGAGGATAGTCTTCTTATTGCTTCCGGATAAGTCGATAATCTTGTTCGTTGCGTCAACGGATCATTGACATGAACTGGTTACCGGCCTGGGAGAGCTTCGTCCGCGTGGTCGAGGGCGGCAGCATGGCGGCCGCTGCGCGCACGCTCGGCTGCACGCGCGCCCAGGTCAGCAAGCAGGTCGCCGAGCTCGAACGCCGCCTCGGCGCCGCCCTCTTCGAGCGCTCCACCCGGCGGCTCGTCCTCACCCCCGCCGGGGAGGTGTTCCTGCGCCACGCGGCGCGCGCACTGGAGGCCGTGGACAGCAGCGAGATCGCGGTGCGCAACCTCGGCGAGCGCCCGAGCGGCACGCTGCGGGTGAGCGCGACGCTCGCCTTCGGGCGTCACTTCGTCGCGCCCCTGCTGCCCGTCGTCACGGCGGCGAACCCCGGGCTGGAGATCGAGCTGGTGCTCACCGACCGCCTGGTCGACCTGGTGGACGACCGCATCGACCTCGCGCTGCGCATGACCGCGCGGCCGCCGGAGGATGCGGTCGCGCGCCACCTGCTGCGCCTGCGCTGGGTGCTCTGCGCGGCGAGCGCCTATGTCGAGCGCCACGGCAGCCCGCGCGAGCCGGCCGAGCTGGCGCAGCATGCGTGCATCGGCCACCCCGCGATCGGCGCCGCCCCCTGGGGATTGGTCGCCGCGGCTGGCGCGCAGGCCCGCGTTGCGGTGCGCAGCCGCGTCCGTTTCGACAGCCTCGATTGCACGCTCGACGCGGTCCTCGCCGGCCACGGCATCGCCATCCTGCCCGCCTACCTGTGCGAGCCGGCGCTGCAGGCCGGCAGCCTGCGCACCGTGCTCGACGGCTGGGAGCCCGCGTTCGACGCCGGCCGCGACCTGTACGCCTGCTACACGCCGGGCAGGGTGGGGGTATCCAAGGTGCGCGTCTTCATGGATGCGTTGCAGCAGCGGCTGCAGCCGCTGCCGTCGTGGGCCTGCGCCGCGGGTGTGGGCGGGTGAGACAGGCGGTGAAAGCCTCGGCGAAAGGTGGCGAGCCGGGGCGGGCGGCCGACGAAGCCGTGCCGTCGATCGTGCGCCGGAGGCTTTAACATCCGCTTCCCGCCCGCATATGATGTCGCGTGGCCTTCACCCCGGCCGGAGTCGCCTCCGCTCATGCCCCTGCGTATCTGCTCCTACAACATCCACAAAGGTTTCTCGCAGTTCAACCGCCGCATGGTGGTGCATGAGCTGCGCGACCGCCTGCGCAGCCTGGATGCCGACCTCGTCTTTCTGCAGGAGGTGCAGGGCCTGCACCTTGGCCATCCGGCACGCCACCCCGACTGGCCCGCGCTGCCTCAGCACGAGTTCCTCGCCGAGGACGCCTGGCAGCAGATCGCCTATGGCGGCAACGCGATCTACGACCATGGCCACCACGGCAACGCGATCCTGAGTCGCCACCTCATCCTCAGCACTGCCAACCAGGACGTCTCCGACCATCGCTTCGAGCGCCGCGGCCTGCTTCACTGCGAGGTGCAGCTGCCCGAGTTCGACGTGCCGGTGCATTGCGTGTGCGTGCATCTGGGCCTGATGGCGGGCAGCCGGCGGCGCCAGATGGAGGCGCTCGCCGAGCGCATGGAAGAGCTCGCCCCGGGCAACGCGCCGCTGATCATCGCCGGCGACTTCAACGACTGGCGCAACCGCGCCGACGACCTGCTCGGGCGCCGGCTCGGGCTTGCCGAGGCCTTCGGCAGCGGACGCGGGCGACCGGCGCGCAGCTACCCGAGCACGCTGCCCTTCTTCCGCCTCGACCGCATCTACGTGCGCGGCTTCCGCGTGCGCCAGGCGCAGGTGCATTACGGCGCGCCGTGGGCGCGCATCTCCGACCATGCGGCACTGACCGCCGACCTGGAGCCGGTGGGCTGATGCAGTTCCTCGCGGGCAACGCGGTCGCGTTGCTGGAGAACGGCGAGCAGTACTTCCCGGCGCTGGAAGCCGAGATCGACCGTGCCGAGCGCGAGATCTTCCTGCAGAGCTACATCTTCGAGGACGACGGTACCGGCGCGCGCATCGCCGCTGCACTCGCACGCGCGGCGGGCCGCGGGGTCGCGGTGCGGGTGATGGTGGACGGCTTCGGCGGGCGCAGCTTCGTCTCGCGGCTGATGCCGCGCCTGCGCGAGGCCGGCGTGCAGGTGCTGATCTACCGCCGCGAGCTGCGTACCCTGTCGCTGCGCCGCCATCGCCTGCGCCGGCTGCACCGCAAGGTGGTGGCGATCGACGGCCGCGTGGCCTTCGTCGGTGGCATCAACGTGGTGGACGACTTCGATGCGGGCGCGCTGCCGCACCCGCGCTACGACTACGCGGTGCGCGTCGAGGGGCCGGTGCTCGCGCCGGTGGTGGCCTCGGCGCAGCGCCTGTGGCGGCTGGTGGCGTGGGCGAGCTTTCGCAGGCGCGCCGCCCAGCCGCTGCTGGCGCCGCCGCTGACCGACGCGGCGGGCTCGATCCGCGCCGCTTTCGTAGTGCGCGACAACCTGCGCCACCGCCATGCGATCGAGGAGGCCTATCTCGATGCGATTGCCGGCGCGCGCGAGGAGATCGTGCTCGCCAATGCGTACTTCTTCCCGGGGCGGCGCTTCCGCCAGGCGCTGATCGACTCTGCGCGGCGCGGCGTGCGGGTGACCCTGCTGCTGCAGGGCGTGTCCGATCACCCGATGCAGGTGTATGCGACGCGCGCGCTGTATCCGATCTTCCTCGACGCCGGCATCCGCCTGTTCGAATACCACCGCAGCCATCTGCACGCCAAGGTGGCGGTCATCGACCACCAGTGGGCCACCGTCGGTTCGAGCAACATCGACGCCTTCAGCCTGCTCCTTGCGCGCGAGGCCAACGTCTTCGTGGACGATCGCGGTTTCGCGGCGGAACTGCGCGCGAGCCTGGAGACGGCGCTGTGCGCCGGCGCGCGTGAACTCCGGCGTTCGGACTGGCGGCGCCTGCCCTTGCTGCGCCGCGGGCTGAGCTGGCTCGCCTACCAGCTCGTGCGCCTGGCGATCGGCATCGCCGGCTACGGCGGCGCACACTGAGTTCGCGACGACGCCGGCGCGAATGTCGGGCGCGGCGTGCTCGGCTTCAGCCGATCAGGCGGCGGTGCTCGATCTTGGTGCAGCGGTCGCTCACCACTTTCAATCCGGCAGCGGCAGCCTTTTCCGCGGCTGCGGGCGCGATCACCCCGAGCTGCAGCCACACGCTGCCGGCGCCCACGGCGATGGCCTCGTCCACCACCGCCATCACGTCTGCCGGCTTGCGGAACACGTCGACGATGTCGATCTTGCCCGGCACCTCGTGCAGGCTGGGATAGCACTTCTGACCAAGCACCTCCCCGTAGGCCGGGTTGACCGGGACGATGGTGTAACCGGCGCGCTGCAGGTAGTGCGCGACCTCGTGACTGGGGCGATCCGGCTTGGCCGAGATGCCGACCACGGCGATCGTGCGCGCCTGCTGCAGCAGGCCGCGGATGGCCTCGGGTTGCGTGCTGATGTCGTTCGGATGCATGGGGTTTCCTCAGGAGAAGCCGTCGGCCACCGCCTGGCGGCGGCGCGGCACGGCAGCGAGCGACCAGTGGGCCCGCGCCCACGCCCACGTTTCGGCGAGCGGCGCGGTGGCGAGCATGTCGGGTGGATTGTGGCCGAGAAAGCGCAGCGCGGCCATCAGGGCGACCTGCGGCGGATGCGCGTCGATCGCGCGCGCCAGGGTCTGCTTGGAGAGCTTCTCGCCCGCGGCGTTGGTGGCCAGCGGCAGGTGGGCGTAGGCGGGCACCGGCTGGCCGAGGAGGCCGAGCAGGTGGATCTGACGCGCGGTCGAATCGAGCAGGTCGGCGCCGCGCACGACGTGGGTCACGCCCGCCTCGGCGTCGTCCACCACCACGGCGAGCTGATAGGCGAAGAGCCCGTCGGCGCGCTTGACCACGTAGTCGCCGGCGTCGGCGGCGAGGTCGATCTCCTGCTCGCCCTGTACCGCGTCGCAAAAACGCACCACCCCTTCCGCACGCACGCGCCAGGCGCGGCCCGCGCGCCCCGGCGGCAGGCCGCCGCGGCAGGTGCCCGGGTAGCGGCGCGAGCCGTCGCGCGCGAGCGGCTGGTCGGCGAGTTCGCGTCGGGTGCAGGCGCAGGGATAGGCGAGGCCGGCGGCGCACAGGCGCGCGAGCGCGGCCGCGTAGGCGTCGCCGCGTTCGCTCTGGCGCACGACCGCGCCGTCCCAGTCGAAGCCGAAGCGTTCCAGCGTGGCGAGGATGCCCTCGGCAGCGCCGGGGACCGTGCGCGGGGTATCGACATCCTCGATGCGCAGCAGCCAGCGTCCGCCGTGGGCGCGCGCATCCAGGATGCTGCCGACCGCGGCGACCAGCGAGCCGAAGTGCAGCGCGCCGCTGGGCGAGGGGGCGAAGCGGCCGACGTAGCGACCGACGCAGGGGGCGGCGGGGTGGCCTGTACCGGGGCAGGGGGAAGGGAGGGGCTGCTGCATGGCGAGGATCGTATCGACCGGGCGGGCGCTTGTGCAACGCGCGGCGGCCAGATTCGCGGGACCGACATTCGAGGCCGCCGACCCGTTCGGCGGCGTCTCGCGCCAAGGGTGGCTGCGGCGCGGTATCCGGAGCCTAAGCCCCGGCTGCGGTGGATTGCGTCAGGGGGGCGGAGTGGTCGTCCCGCCATCGAGTGCATCGAACGCCGCGAAGCGCGCAGGATGCAGGCCGGCGGCGGCGAGGTCGGCGAGGTACTCGGTGGAGGCGAGGTAGGCGAGCTCGGCCTCGCGCGGGGTGGTGAGCGGATCGCAGGCGCGCAGCGCGGCGTCCACCCGGCCGGGGTGTACGTGCACCAGCGGGCGCGGGCCGGTGGCGGCGAGGAAGCGGCGCATCTTCGGCGCGAACGGGCGCTCCGTGGAAAAATCATGCAGGCCGCTGAAGCCCGCGTTGCAGGGCAGGCCGGCCTCGCGCAGGCGGCGGTGGAGCCCGCGCCCGAGGGCGGAGATGAACCAGGCCTTGTCCACCGCCTCGCGGCGTCGCAGGCAGCGCAGCGGCGGCTCGACGCAGTCGCGCACCCACACGCGGCCGCGCGGGTGGCGGCGCAGCAGCTCGGCGATCAGCGCTTCGCGCACGCCAGGCAGCACATGCACGTGCTGGTGGCCGTCCACATGGTCGGGTGCGTCGCCCCAGGCGTCCTCGAAGGCGTCGAACTGGGCGCGGATCTCGTCCGCCACGGCGTCCGCCGGCAGGCGGCGGGCGAGGGCGGCGGCGAGCAGGCGGCCGAGCGGCGGCAGGCGCTCGCCCCAGGCCCGCCGTGCCGCGGCGCTGAGCGGAGGCTGGTCGGTCAGGGTCAGGTGCAGGCCGACGTCGGCCGGCGCGCGTGTCATCAGTGCGCGCAACGGCGGCGCGGCGCGGCGCCAGTCGGGCAGCGCGCTCATGCAGCTCGTGGCCGACAGCCGGCCGGTCTCGACGAGCGCGGCGATGGCTTCGCTGACACCGGGGGCGAGGCCGTAGTCGTCGGCGCACACCACGATCGGACGGGTGCCTGGAGCGGCAGGGCGGGAGGGGGCTTGCATGTGATCGGCGCTGCGGGCGGAAAGCCCGCAGTATCCCGCACCCGGTCCTCCCGCGGTGCAGTCCGTGCGGCGTTGCCCGTCCCTGCGAGCCAGCCGTGCTCCGGGCGCGCCGGGCAGGGCGCGAATGGTTTATCGTGGACGCCTTCGCTCCGGCTGCGGAGCCCACTCGCCGGTTGTTCCATCGTGTCGCACTCCGACTCGCTCGATGCCCACCCCCATGTGCCGCCCGCCTCCTCGGCACACCCCCGACTCTCGGTCGTGGTCCCGCTCTACAACGAGGGCGAAACGGTGGAGGCGCTGCATCGGCGCCTGTCGCAGGTGCTTGCGGCGCTGGAGCTGTCCGACTGGGAGATCGTCTGCGTCGATGACGGCAGCCGCGACGACACCTATGCCCGCGTGGCCGCCCTGTGCGCGGGTGACCCCCACCTCAAGGCGATCCGCTTCGCGCGCAACTTCGGCAAGGAGGCGGCGATGGCCGCCGGGCTGCAGGCGGCTGGGGGCGACGTGATCGTGCTGATGGACGGCGACCTGCAGCATCCGCCCGAGCTGATCCCCGAGATGCTTGCGCGCTGGCGTGGCGGGGCGATGATGGTCACCGCAGTGCGGCGCTCGCGCGTCACCGATCCCTGGCTGCGGCGCAAGCTGACTCGCGGCTTCTACGCCTTCTTCAGCAAGGTCTCCGAGGTCGAGCTCGCCGAGGGCGGGGGCGACTTCCGCGTCTTCGATCGCGCGGTGGTCGACGCGATCAACAGCCTGCCCGAGCGCACCCGCTTCATGAAGGGGATCACCAGCTGGGTGGGCTTCCGCCAGGAGGTGGTCGAGTTCGAGCCCGCGCAGCGCGCCGGCGGCGTCTCCGGGTGGTCGATGCTGCGCCTGCTGCGCTATGCGATCGACGGCCTGTCCGCCTTCAGCACCCTGCCGCTGCGGGTCTGGTCGGTGATCGGCCTGATGATGGCGGGGCTCTCGGGCTTGTACGGACTTTTCCTCGTGCTGCGCACGATGCTGTTCGGCATCGACCTGCCCGGCTACGTGTCGCTGATGGTGTCGGGGCTGTTCATGTCCGGCATCCAGCTCATCAGCCTGGGGGTGCTCGGCGAGTACGTGGGGCGCATCTTCACCGAGGTCAAGGGCCGGCCGCTGTTCCTGGTGTCGGAACGGCTCGGCTTCGAACGCAGGCCGGAGCGCGATCGATGATCCCGCCAGGCGGGACGGCGGGTGCGCCGGCCGCGGCGGCATCCGTCGGGGCGCATGGCGCGATCGCGCGCGGGCTCGCCCTCGCCGTGCTGGCGCTGGCCGGGGTGTTCGTGCTGCTCACCTTCGACCAGCACGGCATCAGCAACGACGAGGAGGTCCAGCATGTCTACGGCCGCCTGCTGCTCGACTTCTACGCCTCCGGCTTCGCCGACCGCCAGGCCTTCGAATACAAGAACCTCTATCTTTACGGGGGCTTCTTCGACCTCCTCGCGGCGGCCTTCGACCGCGCCGGGGTGGCCGAAGGGCCGGCGCTGTGGGACCTGCGCCACCTGATCTCGGCCGTCTTCGGTCTCCTCGGGCTGGCCGGCACCTGGCTGCTCGCGCGCCGGCTCGCGGGCGAGTGGGCGGGGCTGGCGGCGCTCGTGCTGTTGTCGATCACCGGCTCGTGGTCGGGCGCGATGTTCACCCACACCAAGGACATCCCCTTCGCCACCACGATGCTGTGGGCGCTGTACTTCAGCGTGCGCGTGCTCGACACGCTTCCCGCGCCGCCGTGGCGCGTGCTCGCGGGGCTGGGTGTGGCGCTCGGCTGCGCCTTCGGCCTGCGCATCGGTGCGGTGTTCGCGGTGTTCTACCTTGGCGTCGGCGTGCTCGCGGCGACGGCCTTGCAGCCGGGCGGGCGGGTGCGTTTCCTGCTTCGCGGCGTGCTGGCGCTGCTGCCGGCGGCGGCGATCGCGCTGGCGCTGGGCGCGCTGTTCTGGCCGTGGGCGGCGATGGAGCCGGGTAACGTGCTCACGGCGATGCGCGCGTTCTCGCATTTCAGCTTCGAGCTCGACACCGTGCTGGCCGGGCGCGTGATGAACGTCGGCGAGGTCCCGGGGCATTACCTCGCGGCCTACCTGCTGGTGCGCCTGCCGGAGCTTTTCCTCGCCGGGCTCGCGCTCGCGCTGCTGCTCGGCGTGCGCGCCGTGCCGGCGCTCGCTGGCGAGCAGGCCCTGCGCGCGGCCCTGCCGTGGCTGCCGGTGGTGCTGGCAGCGCTGTTCCCGCTCGTCTACACCCTGCTTGCGGCGCCGCCGCTGTACAACGGGCTGCGCCATTTCAGCTTCGTGCTGCCGCCACTGGCGGTGCTGGCGGGCATGGGGCTCGTGCGCGCATGGCACGGCCTGAGCGTCCGTCCGCCGCTGCTGCGCCGCGCCGTGCTGGGCGCGTGCGCCCTGGCGGTCCTCGGCCAACTCGGCCAGCTCGCCCGCCTGCATCCCTACGAGTATCTCGCCTACAACCGCCTCGCGGGCGGCGTGCAGGGGGCGGTCGGGCGCTGGGAGCAGGACTACTGGGCGAGCAGCCTGCGCGAGGCGGTGCACGCCCTCAACGCCCTGGTCGCGCGTGTGGAGGGGGGGCAGGGCGACACTATTCCGTGGCCGTGTGCGCCGAGCCGCTGCAAGCCCAGGTGTGGCTCGCGCCCGGGTTGCGCGCGACGCGCGACTGGTGGGGGGCGGACTTCTACCTCTCCCCCACCCACATGGGTTGCGACGAGGCCATGCGGGGCCGCGTGGTGGCGCAGGTCGAGCGTGCGGGGCTGGTGCTGGCGGTGGTCAAGGATCGGCGCGCGCTGGTTGGCGAGGAGCGGCGGCCCCGATGAGCCCGTCCGGCGGATGCGCGCGCTTCCTGCGCTTTGCCGCGGTGGGGGTGGTGGGTACGCTCGCCCACTACGCGCTGTTGCTCGCGCTGGTGGAGGGCGCGGATGCGCCGCCGCTGGTGGGGGCCATCGCCGGATTCATGCTTGGCGCGCTGGTCAACTACGCCCTCGCGCGCCGGCTGGTGTTCGCGTCCACGCGCAGCCACGCCCAGGCCCTGCCGCGCTTCTTCGCCGTGGCGCTGGCCGGGCTGGCGTGGACGACGCTGCTGATGAGTCTCTTCATGGAGCTGCTCGGCCTGCACTACCTGCTCGCCCAGGTGCTGACGACCGCGCTGCTGCTGCTGTGGCACTACGCCGGCAACGCCCTGTGGACCTTCCGCCGCGGCCGGCGCGACACGGAGAGCCGATGAGCGCACAGGCTCCCGCCGGTACGCCGCCGCATCGCCTCGAGGCCGACCTCCTGCTCGTGCTCACCACGTTGATCGCCGCGGCGGGCTGGATCTTCTCCAAGGAGGCGCTCACCGGCATGCCGCCGCTGATCTTCATCGGCCTGCGCTTCGCCATCGCCGGGCTGGTGCTGGCACTGTTCTCGCTGCCGCAGCTGCGCGCGCTCGATCGGCGCGGACTGCGCAACAGCCTGCTCGTCGGCGCGCTGTTCGCCGGCGGCATGGTGCTGTGGATCCTCGGCCTGTCGCACAGCAGCCACCTCGGCGAAGCCTCGTTCATCTCCAGCATGGGCATCGTCATGGTGCCGGTGTTCGCGCGCCTGTTCTTCGGCGACCGTCCGCCGGCGAGCACCTGGTTCGCGCTGCCGCTCGCACTCGCCGGCTTCGCCTGCCTGTCGCTCGACGGCGGCTTCGAGGTCGAGCTCGGGCAGTGGTTCTTCCTCGGCGCGGCGCTGGTGTTCGCGCTCATGTTCAACGTCAATTCGCACATCGTGCGCAACGTGCCGGTGCGCGCGCTCAGCGTGGTGCAGATGCTCGCCGTCGGCGTGCTGGTGCTGCCGCCGGCCTTGCTGATCGAGACCTGGCCGCAGGCCTGGAGCGCGCCGGTGCTCGGCTGGCTGCTCGCGAGCGCGCTGCTCGCCACCACGCTGCGCTTCCTGCTCCAGCTCCACGGCCAGAGCCTGACCACGCCCAGCCATGCGGCGCTGATCATGATGCTCGAGCCGGTGTGGACCGCGCTCGCCGCGGCGTGGTGGTTCGCCGAGACCATGAGCACGCTGCAACTCGCCGGCTGCGGGCTGATCTTCCTTGCCCTCGTGGTGAGCCGCTGGGCGTGGATCCGCGGCCTCTTCGGCGGGCGCGGCTGAACGATCGGGGAGAGAGATTCCATGGCTGTCCGTACCCTTCTGCGCATGGGTGATGCGCGCCTTCTGCAGCCGGCCGCGCCGGTCGGCGAATTCGGCACGCCTGCGCTCGCCGCGCTCATCGAGGACCTGTTCGACACCATGGCCGCGCACGGCGGTGTGGGCCTGGCCGCGCCGCAGATCGGCGTCGGCCTGCAGGTGGTGATCTTCGGCTTCGAGCGCAGCGAGCGCTACCCGGACGCCGCGCCGGTGCCGCGCACCATCCTGCTGAACCCGGTGATCGTTCCTCTCACGGAAGAGCGCGAGGAGGGCTGGGAGGGCTGCCTGTCGGTGCCCGGCCTGCGCGGCATGGTGCCGCGCGCCACACGCATCCGCTACACCGGCTACACGCCCGCGGGCGAGCCGATCGAGCGCTTCGCCGAGGGCTTCCATGCGCGCGTGGTGCAGCACGAGTGCGACCACCTCGCCGGCGTGCTGTATCCGATGCGGGTGCGGGATTTCCGCCGCTTCGGGTTTACGGACGTGCTGTTTCCGGAGCTGCAGGGATAGCCAAGGCCTGGCTTTATCCCCAGGACGGGGGTGGCGGCCCGGACTGCTATCCTGATGATTGTTTCGATCACGTCCAGAGGGGTCGTCCGATGAGGCTGAAAACCTGTCTCGGTTGCGGGGTCGTCGTGCTCGCATCGCTGTGGCTGTCGCTGGCGCATGCGGCGGACAAGGCCGTCCTGTTCGAGAATGTCTTCGTCTTCGACGGCAGGAGCAGCGAGCGGGGCCGCTCGCCGGTCAACGTGCTGGTGGTGGGCGACACCATCCAGACCATCTCGGCGGCGCCGATCGCGCCGCCCGCGGACGCCGACCTGACGCGTGTCGCCGGCGGGGGCCGCACGCTGATGCCCGGCCTGATCGATGCGCACTGGCACTCGATGCTGATCGGCCAGAAGCTGGTCGATGCGATGACCAGCGACGTCGGCTATACCAATCTGCGTGCGGCGCAGGTCGCCGAGGCGACGCTCATGCGCGGCTTCACCACGGTGCGCGACATGGGCGGGCCGGTGCAGGGCCTGCGGCGTGCGATCGAGGAGGGGCGTTTCCCCGGGCCGCGCATCTTCCCGTCGGGCGCGATGATCTCGCAGACCGGCGGCCATGGCGATTTCCGTCTGCCGCACGAGGTGCCGCGCGCCGCCAGCCAGGGTCTCAGTCATACCGAACTTACCCGCACCGCCGCCATTGCCGATGGCGCCGACGAGGTGCTGCGGCGCACCCGCGAACAGCTGATGCTCGGCGCGACGCAGATCAAGCTGATGGCTGGCGGTGGGGTGACGTCGATCTACGACCCGATCGACGCCACCCAATACACCCAGGACGAGATCCGCGCCGCAGTGGCTGCGGCAGAGAACTGGGGCACTTACGTTACGGTGCACGCCTACACCAGCCGTGCGGTTCAGGTCGCCATCGAGGCCGGGGTCAAGGCGGTGGAGCACGGCCAGCTGGTCGATGAGGAGACGGTCAGGCTGATGGCGCAGAAGGGGATCTGGTGGTCGCTCCAGCCCTTCCTCGACAACGAGCTCGCCAACCCGCAGGCCGGGGCCAACCGGGTCAAGCAACTGATGGTGGCGGCCGGCACCGATCGCGCCTACGCGCTGGCGCGCAAGCACGCGGTGAAGGTGGCCTTCGGCACCGACATCCTGTTCTCGGGGGACAACGGAGAGGTGCAGAACGCACGCCTGGTCTCGCTCGAGCGCTGGTATCCCCCCGGCGAGGTCCTGCAGATCGCGACCGGCCACAACGGCGCCCTGCTCGAGCTTACCGGCGAGCGCAACCCGTATCGCAAGCCGCTCGGGGTCGTCGCCGAGGGCGCGCTCGCCGACCTGTTGCTTGTCGATGGCGACCCGACGGCGGACCTGTCGCTCATCAAGCGTCCCGAGTCGAGCTTCGTCCTCATCATGAAGAACGGGCGCATCTACAAGAACCTGCTGCCCTGAGCGGCGCCTTCGCTGCCCCCCATGCGTTCGAGTTTGCTCATCCGTGCCGGCATGGTGGCGCCGGTCACCATTGCGCTGCCGCCGACGGCGGGCGCACAGCCGCCAGCCTCCGCCGACTTCCTCGACGCCGAAGGGGGCGCCGGTCAGACGTTAAACAAAAAATGCGGCCGCAAAGCGTTGCTAGATGTGGTATTACCCTTGCTTTGCCTCACTTTGTAGTCACTTATATATACACTTTGATCGTTGCTGTACGAAGCGAGGCCTCTTTATCGTTTGTTCAGGCCGCTTCGTCACCTTCGGATTTTTTGTCGCAAAAATTCCCTTCTGGGAGTCCGTGACCGCTCCTGGGTCACTACCTGAAACTTCCTGCACTGACTTTCAATGTGCAGGAGGTAAGGACAGTGAAAATTCTACGCCGCAAGGCCGTCTGCGAAAAGCTTGGCGGCATCAATGACGTAACGCTCTGGCGGATCACTCGCGATGATCCGACATTCCCAGTATCCGTCCAGCTTAACAAAAGAGTCGTCGGCTGGCTTGAGCACGAGATTGATGCGTGGCTCGAACAGAAGGCCGCTGCCGCCCGCGCTGTCAGCAACAACGCTGTCTATCCCTGATCGCCGCGATTCCGCAGGCCAGAAGGCAGGGGTCGATGATGCGCAGCCTAGGAAAAGCCGCAGCTCTTGATGGACAGATTGATCGACTGCGACGTTCGGCTTACCTCAGCAGTAGAGGCATCTCTCCAACCGGGCAGTTCCAGCTCGACCTGATCTTTCCGAACTCAATGGAAAACAGAGATGACCTGCGGCACATCCCCAATGACTACGCAAGATCATCTCTGTTTACTGTTGGCAACAAGCGAGTGCCGCGCCGGGCGTTCATGCACGAAACACTATTCCATTACAACGAGCACATTTCAATTCTCTACACAGGCATCGAACTCCGCGCAGAAGATGACGAACTCGTGTGGCTGCAAATCCTGAACTATGCCCAAAAGGTGGCGCTCGGTGAGCCGTTCGAATTTTCCGTCAAAAACTTGGTGGCGGACGTCGGTTGGCACAAAAATGGCCGCTATTACGATAAGGCCCGTGAGTGCATCAGCCGTCTGAAGGCCAGTGAAGTTCTGGCGCTCAACAGTAAAGCGTATGGAAGGAGCGGTGCGATTTCACTCATCCAGAACTACATAGTGCTCAACGACGAGCATGGTAAGCCAACCCACTATCGAGTCTGGATGAATCCCAACTTAATTTATTTGTTTGCTGGCAATACGTTTACCAGCCATTCTTGGACTGCCTACCGGGGCTTGTCGCCGGTCGCGAGGCGCTTGGCAGACTACATTGAAAGCCACAGGCATCCGTACCCCTTGGCTCTAACAAGGTTTCGCGCCATGTGCGGGTCAAACAACAAAGACATAGCCGATTGGCGACGAACCGTAAGAAAGGCATGCGCTGAGGTGCAAGCCGCCCAGATTGCCAAGATAGCTTTTCTATCCAGCGATGACTACATCTGCTGTGGGGACGGGTAATCCGAAAAAAGCAGCTTGACACTTTTCTTCTAGGCCCGCAATTGCGGGCTTTATTGAGTCCGGAAATTTTCCTCGGAGTGGCGACTCGAAGTTATCCACAGAAACAACGTTTGGATGCCATTTCTCGTGACAGATGACCCATGCAGCGTGACAGATGACCCATGTTGGTTTTGCAGTTTATGGGTCATCTGTCACGGTTTCGAGCTGCTTACCCAGCGATCTTGCGGCTCTTGATAGGTCGTCTGTGGATAACTGCTCGACCGCCATCAGCATGTCTGAAAAAACGTGGATTTTCGTGACAGATGACCCATGAAATTTTGGGCCGGCATAAATTTTGAAACTCAAAAGCGTGACAGATGACCCATAAAAGCGTGACAAATGACCCATGAAAACGTGACAGATGGCCCATCTCACACAGATCAAATTCCATCGTAACCTACTGTTTTAAATGAAAATTTAACTTCACCAGCAAAGCCGCTAACCTTCTTTTTAACCATTTCTTTAACCAAAAGAAGCCTTCGCTCCCTCCGGTCGCTGCGCGTCCGCCCGTGGATAACTCGCAAGCGAGTTCCCCACCGGCTCCCTTGCTGGGGCTACTCGCATTTTTCAAATGCCTGATGGGCTACTTGGGGTCGGCTGTTTCCAATATGCCTTCGGTGGGCCTGGCCGGAGCCCACCCGTCCCTTTCAGATGACATCGTAACGTTACGATAACGTAGCGTTACGATGTTACGGTGCAGGCTCCTGCCCGGCAGCCGGTGCTTCCAGCAGAACAGAAGGCTCCACCCCCAGCGCCTCGGCCAGCTTGAAGATGTTGAGCAATGCGATGTTGCGCTGCCCACGCTCAACCCCCCCCAGATAGCTGCGTGCCAAGCCACTTTCCAGTGCTAGGCGTTCTTGCGACCACCCTCTGGTCTTTCTGATTTCTATCAGCTTCAGGCCGAAGCGTAGTCGGGGATCAAGGGCCATATTTCTCTCTTCTTAAAGAGAAATGACTCTATGAGTACCCCCTCTATAGGGCTACGCCCGATAAGTACCCGCACTATGAGTGACAATTGAATGCAGGCGCCATAAAATGGCCTCTATAAGTAACAAAATGGAGGAAATGACGTATGGCAAGCGTCTGGAAGACTGCGGGGATGGGAGCGGCGGCGCTGGCAGTTCCTGTGGCTGGGCTTTCAGGTCTCGCTGCCGCTGGTCTTACGCTGATTCTTGTACTGGCGATGTTCGGCGTGGGGCCTGCGCGCCTGTCACAGACATCGCTTTGGGGGCTGTTGACCAGTGAGCTGATGCTCTATCTGCTGATTTCGCTGGCACTCTTCGCGCTGTCCTTCCGATTTCTGGCGCGTCTGCAGGCCCGCTGCCAGGCCCTTGTCACCAGAATCAACACCCAGCATGGGCTGTCATTCGATGCTGGACATCTCCTGGGTTATCCCGCGCCGGCATTCCTTGTTTTTGACTCCCAGAATCGCAAGATCGCGGCCTGCGATGTGGTCAATGACGCATACAAACTGCACGACTTCTCCTGGCTGCTCGGCTGGCAGATGACCTGGCGCGAGGTCGAGAGCATGGAGATGAACGGCGGCAGCCGTCAGGTCAACGCCAGCGGCATGAGCGTGCCGACCTTCGAGCGCACGGTACGCGCCAAGGACTTCGCCGTCGAGCTGCAAACCGCCGATCCGCAACAACCACTGCTCAGCTTTCCCATGAGCCGTCGGGCGGCGGAAACCTGGTGTGCCAGGCTCAACGCCCTCTTCAACGGATAACCTCGCGAGGAACTGCGATGAAACACTACCGGAGCTTGCTGCTTCTGCCTTTTGTATTGACGGGTTGTGCCACAACCGACATGCAGGGGGCGCTGGATTCCCTGAACGGACTAGGACACTCCATTGGAACCAGTCTGGCGCAAGCGGCTACGCCTGCAGGCGCGGCAAACCGCAACAGCGTGCTGGGGACTCCACTGCATAACGCCTTGCGCCAGAATCTGTCTACCGACGGTCGCGCCCCGGAGTGGCCCAAGGTAGTGATCAGCAATCTGCAAATTCCGGCTGATCAGATGACGCTGACCCGTAGCCTTACGCTCAAAGCCAGTGATTGCATTCGCTTTGACGCCGTGCTGTGGCACGACGCCAAGCGTTCCGAGCGCTTCAGCAATCTGTCGCTATGTGCACCGGAGTTGCCGAAACAGTCGAACAATTTCGTGCTCACCTGGAAGAGCTTTTCCATCTCCGGAAAAACCAGCGGCCAGGTTCGCACCGACGGCCCAACCCCGCCGTACAGCAAGTTGCCCAGTGACCCGGCGATGGAACGCTGGTTGATGAATCAGTTCGGCCTTTACTATGTGGGTTCGCTATTGACGCTGGTCGGCTATGACTCCAATTTCACGATCGATGACCGTCGCTTCTGGATCAGGAACATCAAGGGATGAACGCACTGCTACTTGCCGCCCTGCCGCTTGTGCTGATGGACGGCCAAGCACCAGATATCGATCACTGGTTGCGCATTGAGCCGGCCATCGCCGCCGCCGTGGAATGCCGTCAAACCTTGCCGCTGCACATGCTGGACGGTATTGCACCCAATGCTCCCGGCAGTTGGTCGCTGGTGCCGACGCGCAGCTTCACGGTGTTCGGGTTGCCGGTGCAGCGCATCGAGCTGTTCATCGACCCGGATGGTGAGCTGGGTGCAAGCTATACAGCGGTGATTGAAAAGCGCAGCCTGCAGCAGGCGCGCAAGCAGCTCAACCTCATCAGCGCGCGCGAGCGCATAGGCCAGCTCTCGGCAGATCAGCCCAATGATGAAGTACAGCTGGTCTGCACGGTCGCCGCAACGGAGCAAGGGTGAGCATTCAGCGCATCCTCTCCGGCGGCCAAACCGGCGTAGACCGGGCAGCGCTGGATTTCGCCATTGCCCGGCAAATTCCGCACGGCGGCTGGTGCCCGGCAGGCCGACGGGCCGCTGATGGCGTCCTGGATGCGCGCTACCAGCTGCAGGAAACCGAATCCAGCGGCTATCGTCAGCGCACCAAGTGCAATGTGCTGGATGCGGATGCTACGCTGATCATTTACCGAGGCAGACTGGAAGGTGGCAGCTTGCTCACTCGCGATCTGGCGACGGGACACGGCAAGCCGCTGCTACTGTGCGATTTGCATGCCCCTACAGAAGAGCTGTTGGCTGCATGGCAAGACTGGTTGCTTAGCCATCCCGTCACTATTCTCAACATTGCTGGCCCGAGTGAAGCGCGCAACCCCGGTATTTACCTGCAGGCGAGCGCGCTACTGGAGCTTTTCTGGAGCAAGGAACATGAGCCGATCTGATGCCCGCTGCGCGACACCCTATATCTACTCGGGTGAGTTGCAGATTCGCCCCGAAGTGGATGCCGCGCTGGCTGCGCTGAAAGACAAACCTTACACCGCCATCCCCAGCTGGAAAAACGATGGAACCTGGGAGCTGTGGACGGTGGAAGGCGACGGCGAAACCGAACCCTGCATCATCAGCGGCCCATCGACCACTTACCCCTGCGAGGCCGATGCACTGGCCGCCGGTGCGGCCTGGCTATCCGGACAACGCTGAGCAACCTCAATTCCATCCCTCGCTGACAAAGCCAACGCCACGGCGGCTGATCTCGACCAGCGGTCTGATGTCTTGCACCTGGACGATTCCTCGGTCATCACGAGCTGCCGAACCCAAAGCCCGCTGCAGAACCAGACGCACACTGCGCGGTGGCAAGGCTTGCAGACGGGACAGGACATCATCATCCAGTCGCTCGGCAAAGGCGTTACCCCAGCTCGACTCGTCGCGGAGTCGGTTGTAAATCGACTGCGCAATGCTTCTGACCTGCTCCGGCCTGGGCGGTTGAATGTGCAACACCGTCAGCCGTGAGCGTAGCGGCCCCGGAATCGCCTCCAGCTCATTCGCGGTCGCCATCCAATTCACATGACTGGCGTCGATGGCAAAGTCGCGGATCGACAGGTCGATGAAATCTCGCGCACTGCGCGGTTCCAGCAAGGTATAGAGCGCGGCCAGCGGGTCGTATTGCGGTCGCCCGTTGCTGGCCTTATCCAGCTCATCGAGCGCCACCACCGGGTTGGCCAGTGGCTGGTAGGCCAGCAGCTCAAAGAGCTGGCCTGGCTCGGAATTGCTCCAAAATGATTCGGAACCGGCGAGCGGCGAACTTGATTGCGTACTCGCCATGTCGAAGACCCGGAACGGTAGCACGGTAACCGTCCGAGCGACCCCGTTCCCCGGCGGTGCCGAGGGCTTCAGAGGTCGACGACGTGCCTGAGCAGTCCGAACGACACGCGCCAGCCGGGCTCGTTCTCGCAGTCGACGCTGGCCGTCTTCTGATTGATGCGCACGATGGTGCCGATGCGCGTCTGCAGATGGCGATCCTCGAAGCTGACGCGATCGCCGACGCGGAAGTCCTCGCGGGTGGGACGTTGGGCGGGCTTGGCGGTTGGCACCTGAGGCGCGGCGCGGCTGTCGGCAGGGAGTTCGATCGCTGCATAGGGCAGCGTCCAGGTCGCACGGGTGGCGTCGTCCTGCACCGTGACTTGAGTGTCCTTCATCGCCACCACGGTGCCGCTTCGCAGTTGCAGTGCGGCACCCGGGGCTTTCCCGTCCACGAAACGCACCCGTTTCCCCAGGTTCAGATGCAGCCGGATCTGCACGATCCGCGACGGATCCGACATCAGACGCTCGATCACGCGCGACAGGTGGAACAGTTCGAGCGAGCTTGCGCGGTTGAGGGCTTCGAGGGTGGCGGGATCCATCAGGGCGCGGGCTTCCAGTTCATCGGCAGCAGTTCGTCGAGCCGGTCCATGCGGTGGCCGGGCAGGCGCGTGAGCACATCCTTCAGGTAGGCGTAGGGCTCAATGCCGTTCAACCGCGCCGTCTCGATCAGCGAGAGTGCCACGGCGGCGGCCCGTCCGCCACGTGGACTTCCGGCAAACAGCCAGTTCTTCCTCGAGATCGCCACCGGCCGCATCGCCCGCTCGGCGGTATTGTTGTCCGGCGCGAGCAGGCCACTGTCGGCAAACACGGTGAGCGCTGTCCAGTTCGACAGCGCGTAGGCAAACGCACGTCCCAGCGGCGAGCGCGGCAGCAGCGTCGGCTGGTGATGGGCGAGCCAACGGTGGAACGCGGTCAGCACCCGCCGGGTGCGCCCTTGGCGCACGCGCAGGCGTACGTCCGGGTCGGCCTCGGCCAGGCGACGCTCGATGCGGTAGATCAGCCCGATGAAGCGCAACGCGTCATCGGCCAGCCCGGGCGGCGCCCCCTTGGGGGCGGCCTTGATCACATCGAAGAACTTGCGCCGCACATGCGCCCAGCACGCCACATGGGTGACGCCCTCGCGGAAGCTGGCGTGGTAGCCGCTGTAGTCGTCGGCCTGCAGGTAGCCGCGCCACGCGCCCAGGATCCGGCGCGGATGCGTCCCGGATCGATCGGCCGTGAAGTCGTAGAGGGCGGCCGGAGCCACCTTGTGCCACTGACCCTCATCGTCCTTCTGTTGCCCGCCGGCCAGATAGACCCACATCCGGGCGGTGATCGTCTTGCCGGGGGCCTGAAGGGCCAGCGTGGTGTCGTCGGTGAAGATCACCGGGCTCGAGAGTACGTGGCGCTGCAGGGCCGGCATCAACACGGCGAGCAACTCGGTCGCATCGAGCACCCAGTCGCACAGCGTCTGACGTGACAGGGCAACGCCTTGGCGCGCAAAGATCCGCGACTGTCGCGCCAGCGGGCAGTGATCGAGGTATTTCGACACCATCACGTGGGCGAGCAGCCCGGCGCCGGCGTTGCTCCTGAGCAGCGGCGAGCCCTGGGCCGTAGCAGTGCGCACGGTACTGCGGCCGTCGGCGCTCTCGCAGCGGTACTTCAGGCGCACGTTCTGGATCACTTCGAGCCGGGCGGGGATGTACTCGAGCAACTCCGAGACCTCCTCGCCGATGCGCTCGAGCGAGGCGTAGCCGGCCTTCTCGGCATCGGAGAGGTCGTGCTCGACGCGCCGGCGCGGCAGATCCGGGCTGATCGCCGGCCGCCCGCCCTTGCGCCGGGTGTGAGCGCCGACCTCGCGCCGCTCCTCGGCCGGCACAGGGAACTGTACTGGGTCGGACCACAGTTCTGCCTGCCCGAGGTGGATCACCTCGCTGCGCGGCCCGAACAGGCGCCGCCGCAGCTCGACCAACTGGTGACGCAGGGTATCGAGCTGGGCGTCGAACTGCGCACGCATCGCCTGCATCTGCTGCCCCAGCTCGAGCACCAGATCCTGCAGCGGAGCAACCTCCGTGGGCAGGCTGGCGCGATCGATCGGGGCAGGCAGGTTCATGGGCCATGAGCATGCCAGCACCGGCACCTCGGGTGAATGCGGTGAATCACCGATTGCCCACGCGGCCGCGACTTACCCCACGACGCTGGCCGCCACCGGCGCCAGGCGGCGTGTCCGCGACAGATCGATACCATCGAGCCAGGCCAGCAACTCGCTCATCGCCAGGCCCTCAGCCGACAGCCGCGCGGGGTCGGTGAAACGCCCGCGCTCCAGGCGCTTGTACAGCACCCAGAACCCATGGCGGTCCCACACCAGCAGCTTGGCCTTGTCGCGGCGCCGACCGATGAACACGAACACCTGACCCGAGAGCGGGTTCATGCCCATGCAGCGCGACACGATCTGCGCGAGCCCATCGATCGACTTCCTCATGTCCACCGCTTCGCTATAGACGTGGGCGCGGATCGCCGAGGACAGGATCACGGCAGCCGCGCCAGCACGCGATCGAGCACCTGCCGCGCAGCCGCCCCGTGCAGGCGCAGCGTCATCGATTCGGGCAGCACGACTTCGATCTGCATCGCATCGACCTGCCCCGAGGAGGCTGGCTGCACGAGCGCGATGAACCGGCCGCCGGCTTCGCCGACTGCCGACCCTGCCTCGACAGCGGCCAGGCGGTTGATGCGGTGCCGGAACGTCGACAGCGCCAGGCCGGTGGCCTGGCAATACTGCGGAATGCTCAAGCCTTGCCGGCGCCGCTGCTGCTCATGCGAGCGCCAGAATGCATCGTCGCGATGCACGCGCCGCTGAACGCCCGCTTCGCCACGGTCCTGAGCCGGTGGTTCTTCCAGCGCCATCAGTCTGTCCTGCTCCATCATCGTCGCTCTCCTGAAGTGAATTCGGGAGCCGCAACGATCGGCGATTCAGCGCTGACCGGGAACTACGGGGTTGCTCGGACGGTTACGTAGCACGAGCTGATCGGCAAGCCAGCGTGCCGCCTCGGTTTTGCCGATGCCCGCCGGGCCGACCAGCAACACGGCAGGCCAGGACACCCGGCCATCGCCCAGACTGGACAAGGCGAAGTGATCACGCATCAGCTCGGCCAGTTCATGGAAGTTTGGAAAGGCCTGCGCGAACTCATCCAGAAGGGCTTTCCAGTCCGGGGGCAGCAGGCCCAGTTGGCGGCTACCATGGCCCGCCCGCTTGATCCGCTCCGCCATCGCCTGTGCGCGCTTGAACTTGTCGTCGCCTTTCGGTCGGTGGCGATCCACGAACGTCTCCAGCCCGGCTTCATCGAGAAAGACGATGCTCGGCAAGGGCATTGATTTAGCGGTTTCTGTCGGCTGCTCCTGAACCTGTTCCGGTTTGGCTTCACTCGGGACGGGCTCATCTTCAACCGCTATGGCGGCGCGTACATCTTCGGTCGTCACCTTGCCCAGATCGAGCACCACCTGCTGTACACCCTGTTCGACGATGAGCTGGCGGCTGCGGCGCACTTCTTCGGCAAACAATCCTTGGATGCCGTCGTGTTGCGGGCAGCGTTTCGGACGGATGCCGTCCCCGACAACCTGTACACCGCAAACGGGGCATTTTTGCAGCGAAAGGTGCTTGGTCTGGGCAATCAGATCGAACACGGCTGCTGCACGTTCGCTGTGGCGTCGCGGCGGCTGGTAATGAATGGCCAGGCGATCCCGGTTGCAACTCACCGACAGTGAGCCCTTGCGTGCGACCACTGTGGGCGGCAGCAGACATTCCACCTGGGCAAACAGATGTGCCACCACGGCCAAATGCCCCGGCGCGGGTTCGACGATTTGCCGGGCAAGCCAGGGGTGTCGCGCCTTGAGCGCAGCAATGGCGGCTTCGTATTCCCGCAGGCGCAACGGGCGGGCTTGCTTTGGTTTGCGCATGATGGCCTCTCAGATTGCCTAACTATAATTTACTATAAGTGCGATTTACGCGAATCGCCAAGCTCCGTACTCTCGTCTTGTCAGCCAATAAGTCTTATAGTGATTTACAGTGAATTTAGAGATCCCGACATGCCAACCCTTGCCAACGAACAATTGCCAGGCTTTGCCGCCGCCTTGATACGACTGCGCGGGGAAACGCTGGGGCGGATCGCTGAAGCCACCGGTATCCGCACTGCCAACCTCTCGGTCTGGCTACGTGGCAAAGAGCAGGTGATCTCCGCCAAACGACTAGTCGGCCTGTTGCACCACCTCGGTGTGGAAGGCGGGCGCCTGCGTAGCGACGTGTTGCACCAGTGGCAGGATCGTGGGGCACTGGATGACAGCAAGCTCGTGCTAGGCAAGCTGCTGGCCGACAAGCAGTCGGTGTGGTTGTTTCAGGATGAGCAGCCGGGGCTTATCAAGACCCGCTTTCTGTTGGCTGGCGATGTGCTGATCCGCATGGAGATCGAGCCGGGCGTCGATCAAGCCCTTGATTTGGCGACAGTCGTCAGGGTGGATCGTGTCATCAGCACCCCTACAGCATTGGCCGGGGTACCAATCGACTCGTTGGCATCTGCGCGCAACGTCCTCTTGGCCCTGGCGGAGCAGACCGCATCGGACGTGGGTGACGAAGAGCTGCTGGAAGGGCTGATGTTCCGTCTGACCGAAACATTAGGCAGTAATGTCACTTCAGCGCAGGGCTGGCAACAACTGGAGCAGGCGCTGCGCTTTGCATTCAACGCAGGAGCCCAGCCTGGCGACATCGCCAAGCTGGTTGATAGCCATTTCCGCAGCGGCGGCAACGCGGACATGCCGCCAGCTCAGTAGGCAAAAAAATACGCTGCTTCCAGCCTCTGGGCTTTCAAATCGAACTGCGCTGATCGCAATAACCGTTGGCTGGTCACATGCCCCGTTACTCCCTATCTGGCACTACGTTGTTTCCAACAAGGCGCAACGTTCTTTCCAATGCTCTGTTGTTCGGGCACATGATCAGGCAGCGAAAAGCTAATTTCCGGCCACGTACATTCCAAAGTTGTACAACGTACATTCCAAATCCCTCGACTGTTATTGCTTATCTTGTGCCCAGGTTAGTGAGTAACGGGGCATGGGTCTTTGTGACCAGCAAAAATTATCTGTGCGATCAGATCGGGCTGCCGGCTAACTGTGTAAACAGTGTGGCGGCATGCTGGCAACAACGTGGCAACCTTGTGCGAACAATGTGTTGAATGGGTGGCAAGGATGGTGGCGACAATGTGGTCACCCTATGGCGACAGTGTGTAGCCATGGTGGTGACAGTGCGGCACTGCGCCCCTTGTTACCACATTCAACTCACAAGGGCAGTAGCCAAGAACAATCTTGCTGCTTCCGCAGCATTCAAATGATAGACTCCAAACGACTTAAGACGACTTTCAACTGCAACCTTCGAGCGCCATCGACATGAGCACAGAACCGTGGGTTACCGCCGATCACGTCGCCCAGCACTTGGGCGTGGCCAAGGACACCGTGTACCGCTGGCGCGAGCGCAAGGGTCTGCCCGCACACCGCGTGGGGCGGCTGTGGAAGTTCCAGCTCTCCGAGGTGGATGAATGGGTGCGTGCAGGCGGCGCAGATGAAGATGTCGGTGAGCCGGGGAGTCGGCATACATGAGCTCCATGGCATTCCCCCGCCAGAACAACGGCGGTAGCAAACCGTTTGGGTCTTTGAGGCAAGGTTCATGACGACCACAGAACAACAAATCGAACTCGATCTGATCGCCAAGCTCGGCGACCTCAAGTACACCTATCGCCCCGACATTCGCGACCGTGCCGCGCTCGAAGCCAACTTCCGAGCCAAGTTCGAGGCGCTGAACCGCGTGCACCTGACTGACAGCGAGTTTCAACGCTTGCTCGACGGCATTATCACACCCGATGTCTACGCCGCTGCCCAGCGGCTTCGCAACATCAACAGCTTCGAGCGCGACGATGGTACGCCGCTGAACTACACCTTGGTGAACATCCGGGACTGGTGCAAGAACGACTTTGAGGTCGTCAACCAGTTGCGCATGAACACTGACAACAGCCATCACCGCTACGACGTGATGCTGCTCATCAACGGCGTACCGGTGGTGCAAATCGAGCTGAAGACCTTGGCGGTCAGCCCGCGCCGGGCCATGCAGCAGATCGTTGATTACAAGACTGACCCCGGCAATGGCTATAGCAAGACACTGCTGTGCTTCCTGCAGCTCTTCATCGTCAGCAACCGCACTGACACTTGGTATTTCGCCAACAACAACGCACGGCACTTCAGCTTCAACGCAGATGAGCGCTTCTTGCCGGTTTACCAGTTTGCCAGCGAAGACAACAAGAAAATCACGCTGCTCGATAGTTTTGCCGAGAAGTTCCTAGCCAAGTGCACTCTAGGGCAAATGATCAGCCGCTACATGGTGCTGGTGGCCAGCGAGCAGAAGCTGCTGATGATGCGGCCATACCAAATCTATGCCGTCAAAGCCATCGTGGAGTGCATCCACCAGAATTGCGGCAACGGCTACATCTGGCACACCACCGGCTCAGGCAAGACGCTGACTTCGTTCAAGGCGTCCACCCTGCTCAAAGACAATCCGGACATCGACAAGTGTCTGTTTGTGGTGGATCGCAAAGACCTGGATCGCCAGACTCGCGAGGAATTCAACCGCTTTCAGGAGGGCTGCGTCGAAGAGAACACCAACACCGAGACACTGGTGCGCCGCCTACTGTCGGATGACTACGCCGATAAAGTCATCGTCACCACCATTCAGAAGCTGGGCCTGGCTCTGGATGGGGCCAACAGACGCAACTACAAGGAGCGGCTGGAGCCATTACGCAACCAGCGCATGGTGTTTATCTTTGATGAATGCCACCGCTCACAATTTGGCGACAACCACAAAGCCATCAAGGAGTTCTTCCCCAACGCCCAGCTTTTTGGCTTTACCGGCACACCCATCTTCGAGAAGAACGCCAGCTACCAGCAGATCGAAGGTCAGCAGGCCAGTTACCGCACGACCGACGACCTCTTCCAGCGTTGCCTGCATCAATACACCATCACCCACGCCATCGAAGATCGCAACGTCCTGCGCTTTCACGTGGATTACTTCAAGCCCGAAGGCAAGAATCCTCCCAAGCCTGGTGAAGGTGTGGCCAAGCCCAAGGTCATTGAAACCATTCTCGCCAAGCACGATGCAGCGACCAATGGCCGCAAGTTCAACGCGGTGTTGGCAACGGCCAGCATCAACGATGCCATCGAGTATTTCGAACTGTTCGCGGAGATTCAAAAACAAAAGACCGAGCAAGACCCTGAGTTCCGTCCGCTGAACATTGCCTGCGTATTCTCTCCACCTGCCGAGGGCAACAAGGACGTACAACAGATTCAGGAAGACCTGCCGCAAGAGAAAGAAGATAACCAGCAAGACCCCGAAGGCAAGAAGGCGGCGCTCACGCGCATCGTGACCGATTACAACGCGCGCTTTGGCACCAACCATCGCATCAGCGAGTTCGACCTGTACTACCAGGATGTGCAAAAGCGCATCAAGGATCAGCAGTATCCCAACAGCGATCTCCCCGCCGCGCAAAAGATCGACATCACCATCGTGGTGGACATGCTGCTCACCGGTTTCGACTCCAAGTACCTCAATACCCTATACGTGGATAAGAACCTCAAGCATCACGGCTTGATCCAGGCGTTTTCGCGCACCAATCGCGTGCTGAACGACAGCAAGCCCTATGGCAACATCCTCGACTTCCGTCAGCAGCAAAAGTCGGTCGAAGACGCGATAGCACTGTTTTCCGGCGAGAAGATCGACAACCCGCGTGAAATCTGGCTGGTGGAATCCGCAGCAGAAGTCATCCGCAAGTACGAAGCTGCCGTGGCGGGCATGTCGCGCTTCATGGCCGACAAAAACCTCGTGTGCGAACCCGAGGCGGTATACAACCTCAAGGGCGATACCGCCCGCATCGAGTTTGTCAACCGTTTCAAGGAAGTGCAGCGGTTGAAAACCCAGCTCGATCAGTACACTGATTTGGCACCCGAGCAGAAAGCGCACATTGACACCGTCCTGCCGCCCGACCAGTTGCAGAGTTTCCGCAGTACCTACCTGGAAACCGCCAAGCGTCTGAAAGAAATACAGAGCAAGGAAGGCGATCAGGCTCCGCCAGAAGTGCAGCAGCTTGATTTCGAATTCGTGCTCTTCGCCTCAAGCGTGATCGACTACGACTACATCATGAGCCTCATCGCCAAGCTGACCCAGCAGAAGCCCGGCAAGCTCACCATGAACCGTGAGCAGCTCATCGGCCTGATCCAGTCCGATGCCAAGTTCATCGACGAGCGTGAGGACATTGCCGAGTACATCCGGGGCTTACCGGTCAACGAAGCATTGGATGAAAAGCAAATCCGCAGCGGATTCGACCGCTTCAAGGCAGAGAAAAAAACACGGGAACTCACCGATCTCGCCAACCGCCACACACTGGACGCATCAGCGCTGCAAGCCTTTGTCGATGACATTTTGCGCCGCCGCATTTTCGATGGCGAACGCCTCTCCGAGTTGATGGCCCCGCTGGAACTTGGCTGGAAAGCCCGCACGCAGAAAGAGTTGGCCCTGATGGAAGAGCTGACACCACTGCTGCACAAGCTCGCCCAGGGTCGAGAGATTGCTGGTTTGGCTGCCTATGAGGAGGGGCGATGATGGGAACCGTCTTTACACAGGGGGCGCAGTGGGTTCGTGCGGACTTCCATCTGCACACCCGCGCAGATCGTGAGTTCAAGTACACAGGCGATGACAACTTCTACAACAGCAATTATGTGAACGCGCTGGAGAAAGCAGGTATCCAGCTGGGCGTCATCACCAATCACAACAAGTTCGATTTTGAGGAGTTCAAAGCGCTGCGCAAGACAGCGCAGAAGAAGGATATTGCGCTGTTGCCCGGCGTCGAGCTGTCGGTCAATGACGGGGCCAATGGCATCCACACCTTGGTTGTTTTTTCCGACGACTGGTTGGCCGATGGTCATGACCATATCAACCCCTTCCTGGGCGTTGCGTTTGAAGGAAAAATCCCTGCCCAGTACGAGCAGGAAAACGGGCGTTCCTCTCTGTCACTGTTGGAAACCATCAAGAAGCTGGAAAGCTATCACCGCGACTTTTTCCTTGTCTTTGCCCATGTCGAAGCACCGAGCGGACTGTGGGCCGAATTGGACGGGGGGCGTCTTGCCGAACTGGGCCAGAACGAATTCTTCCGCCGTCGCACGTTGGGCTTCCAAAAGGTACGCACGTACAACAAGCTGCAAGAGAAAAGCAAACCCTGCCGGACTAAAACGCAGCAGCATCTAGGTGGCTGGTACCCCGCCGAACTGGAAGGCTGCGACGCCAAATGCATCGAAGAGATTGGTCAGGGCAAAGCCTGTTACCTCAAATTGGGTGAACTGTCCTTTGAGGCGGTCAAGTTTGCTCTGAGCGATTCTGCTTCGCGGGTCGCCACGGAGCCGCCCAAGCATCTCGCATCGCACATCCGCAGCATTCACTTTGACGGGGGCATCCTTGACGGGAAAACGCTGCATTTCTCGCCTGAACTGAACACGTTGATCGGCATCCGGGGCAGCGGCAAGTCTTCCATTCTGGAAGCAGTGCGCTACGCCCTCGATATTCCTCGCGGGGAGAAGGCGCAGGACACCAAGTACAAGGATGAACTGATCCGCCACACTCTGGGCAGCGGCGGCAAGGTGACGCTGACGGCCTGTGACGTATACGGACAGGAATTCACCATCTCCCGCATTTTTCGCGAAGCGCCGAACGTCTATCTGGACGGCAAATTGCAGCCCGGTGTATCGATCCGGGAAACCGTACTGCGCCGTCCGATCTACTTCGGGCAGAAAGACCTTTCCAGCACCGGCGAAGGTTTCGAGACCGATCTAGTGGAAAAGCTGGTGGGCGAAAAGCTCCGCACACTGCGAGACGAAATCGAAACCCAACGCCAGCATGTGCGTGATGCAGCAAGTCGCTGGCTCAAGCTCAACAATACTGCCGAACTCAGGCGTGATTACCAGTCCCAGCTCACCGATGCCAACTTCCGGCTGAAGAAATTTGAAGAGTACGGGGTTGCCGACAAGCTGCAAAAGCGCCTTGGCTTCCAGCAGGATGCCAGTGCACTGGCACGCATGAAGGAGCGGGCAGACAGCTTTGTGCTCGCCCTCGGGCAATTGATCGCCGAGCACGAAGACGATCTGCGTAATGCCACGAGCTACGTCTCCAAGCAGAACCCCGATTTCTTCACGGCTTATTACGCCGAATTTGCCAATCTCGTTGCCAAAGTCGATCAGCTCAAGCAAATCGAGCAAGAGGCCCGCGCTGTTACCTCCCGGCTTCAATTCAAACAAGGCGAGTTCGATGCCGCGCGCCAGAGTCTTCAGGAAGAGTTTGCCCAGGTCGAACGTCAGCTGGCTCAGGAACTCAAGCAGACCGGCATGACGGCCATCCAGCCGGATGACTTCCTGACCCAACAGCAGCGTAAAACCAAGGCGGAGCAAATGCTGGAGGCGCTCGCCAAGCAGGAAAGCCAGCAAAGCAGTATCCGCGACGCACTGTTTGCCGAGATCGACAAGCTCAACGGCCTGTGGCTGCGCGAGTTCAACGCCATCAAGGCCGAACTGGATCGGGTGAACGCTGGCCATACCGCCTTGCAGATCGAAGCCGACTTCAAAGGCGACAAGGAAGCCGCCATCGGCTTCATGCAGCAGCTCTTCAAGGGCAGCAACATCCGCGAAACCACCCTGCGCGCCGTGATGGAGGACTATGCCGATTTCGGCGGCCTGCTGCGTGATTTGCCAAACGCCTTGAAAAAAGCGGGCAGCACGCCGGAGGTGTTCGAAAAGACCTTTATGCAGAACCTGACGGAGTTCGTCACCTGGCAGGTGCCCAACCGTTTCGTCATTCGCTATCGCGGCAAGGAACTCAAGCACCACTCGCTCGGGCAGCGTGCTTCCGCGTTGCTGCTATATGTGCTCAGCCAGCGCCAGAACGACGTGATCATCATTGACCAGCCGGAAGACGATCTGGACAACCAGACCATCTACGACGACGTGATCAAGCTGCTGCGCGAGATGAAGCCTCACGCCCAATTCATCTTCGCTACCCACAACGCCAACTTTCCGGTGCTGGGTGATGCGGAGCAAGTGCATGCCTGCCGCTATCAGGATGAGCAAGTCACCGTACAAAGCGGCAGCATCGACGCTCGTCCGGTGCAGGACGCCATCATCAACATCATGGAAGGAGGCCAGGAAGCCTTCAACCGACGCAAAGAGGTTTACAACCTATGGAAACCACAGAACTGATCGACTGCTTGAGCCGTGGCGAAGACAGCCGCCATCAGTTCAAAGAGAACTTCACCAATGCCGACGCGCTGGCGGCGGAGATCGTGGCCTTCGCCAACACCGCTGGCGGGCAGATTTTCATTGGCGTGCAAAACGACGGCACGGTGCTGGGCTTGTCTCACGCGGACATTGACCGCCTGAACCAGCTCATCTCCAACAGTGCCTCACAAAACGTGCGGCCTGCGGTGAACCCGCTCACCGAAAATGTGCCGCACCCCAACGGCACCGTAATGGTGGTCACCGTTGTGGAAGGCGTCAGCAAACCCTACATGGACAAGAACGGCGCCATCTGGGTAAAGAACGGCTCGGACAAGCGCCGAGCCACCTCGCGTGAAGAAATCCAGCGCCTGTTCCAGCAGGCGGGTCTGGTGCATGCGGATGAGACGCCTGTGGCGGGCTTGAGCGCGGGCGATGTGGACCTGCCCTATTTCGCAACCTTTTTCGAACAGCAATTTGGCGAGCCGCTCGCCCAGCACAAGCAACCGCTGCCGCAGCTCTTGACCAACATGAACCTGATGAACCACGGGCAGCTCAATGTGGCGGGCAGTCTGCTGTTTGCCAAAGCGCCGCAGTACGCACTGCCTGCCTTCATCGTCAAGGCGGTGGCTTTTGTCGGCAATGAGATCGAAGACCAGCGCTACATCGACAGCCGCGACATCACCGGTAAGCTGGCCGATGTATTCCAGCAGACGCTCGGCTTCATCGTCGCTAACACCCGTGCCACTCAGGGTGAACAGGGCTTCAACTCCCAAGGCCAATCGGAGATTCCGCGCATCGTCTGGGAAGAGCTGGTCGCCAACGCGCTCATCCACCGCGACTACTTCATCAGCGCGCCGGTGCGCGTGCTGGTGTTTGCCGATCGGGTCGAGATCATCAGTCCCGGTCATCTGCCCAATAACCTGACCATCGAAAACATCAAGGCAGGCAACTCCAATATGCGCAACCCAATCCTGGCGTCCTTTGCCGCCAAGCTGCTGCCCTATCGCGGACTGGGCAGCGGCCTGCTGCGCGCCTTGCGGGCCTGGCCGCAGATTGAACTGATCGACGACCGGGCGGGGAATCTGTTCAAGGCCATCGTGAAACGGCCGCAGGAGCAAGCGGCATGAGTGGCAATAAAAAACAGCCCTTGGTGCCTCGGTTACGGTTTCCTGAGTTCAAGAATACAGCCGAGTGGCAAAGTCCTACATTGGGCGAAGTATCTGAACCGGTTGAAGAACGGGTGGGCGAGCGAAAACTCACGCCGGTGAGTATCTCTGCCGGAATTGGTTTTGTACCACAGGCAGAGAAATTTGGACGGGATATTTCCGGGAGCCAATACAAGCTATACACCGTAGTGCGTGATGGTGACTTTGTTTATAACAAGGGGAACTCTCTCAAGTTCCCACAAGGTTGCGTATACGATCTTCAAGGTTGGGGTGAAGTTGCAGCACCTAATGTTTTTATCTGCTTTCGCTTGAAAAATGGATACGAGAATGGCTTTTATCGTCAATGCTTTGAACGGAATGTGCATGGCATCCAGCTGAGAAAGCACATTACAAGCGGAGCAAGGAGCAATGGACTGCTCAATATCAGTAAGGAGGCTTTTTATGGCGTGGCAATTCCAGTGCCAAGCCATGCAGAACAACAAAAAATCGCTGACTGCCTGTCTTCGCTGGATGATCTGATCGCGGCGGAAACTTACAAGCTCGACACCCTCAAGACCCACAAAAAGGGCCTGATGCAGCAGCTTTTCCCCCGCGAAGGCGAAACCGTGCCACGGCTGCGGTTCCCGGAGTTTCGGGAGGCGGGGGAGTGGAAACCTAAGACTATCGGTAATTCATGCGAGTCGTTTAGTGGCGGCACACCAAGTACAACAAATAAGAGTTTTTATGGTGGCGAGATTCCATTTATTCGATCGGCTGAAATCGACAAAGTTAAGACGGAGCTTTTTTTAACCAACGAAGGACTAGAGAATTCAGCAGCCAAGCTGGTTAGGGCGGGCGACATTCTAGTCGCTTTGTATGGGGCTAACAGCGGTGATGTGGCGCTATCGAAGATCAACGGCGCTATAAATCAAGCCATTCTTTGCCTAAGGCACGAAACCAGTGACAGATTTGTTTATCAATACTTGTCGCACAAGAAGGAATGGATCATTGCAACCTTTATTCAAGGTGGGCAAGGAAATCTTTCTGGAGAAATCATTAAGGCAATCAGTTTGTTTTTTCCAAATCCAAGTGAGCAAGAACATATCGCCGACTGCCTATCCTCCCTCGACGATCTCATTACCGCCCAAACCCAGAAAATCGACGCCCTCAAGACCCACAAAAAGGGCCTGATGCAGCAGTTATTCCCTGTGCTGGATGAGGTAGGCGCATGAAGCCCGCCCAATCCTTCGCCGACTTGCCCGCGCTGGCCGCTCATCTGCGCAGCGAGCTGGAGAACAAGAAGACCATCCTGCTCTATGCCTACAACGGCACCGGCAAGACGCGGCTGTCCATGGCCTTCAAGGACAGGGGCAAGCAGGACGACGCTCGCGATACCCTGTATTTCAACGCATTCACTGAAGACCTGTTCCACTGGAACAATGATCTGGCAGGCGATGCGGACCGGCGCTTGCTGCTCAACAGGGATTCGCGCTTCTTTCAGGGGCTGTTCGATCTGGAGATGGACAACCGCATCCGCCCATTGCTGCGGCGTTACGCGGATTTCGACTTCCGGATCGACACCGAGGGCCCAGAGTGGGCGGTGCGCTTTTCGCGCTTGGCGGATGGCCAGACCGCTGACAACATTAAGGTGTCACGTGGCGAGGAAAACATCTTCATCTGGTGTTTTTTTCTGGCTGTGGTCGAACTGGCGATGGACGCCGATATCGAGGCGTACCAATGGGTGAAGTACCTGTATATCGACGACCCGATCTCGTCGCTGGATGAACACAACGCCATTGCCGTCGCCAATCACTTGGCGCAGTTGCTCAAGCGGCAGGACAATCGGCTCAAGACAGTGCTCTCCACGCACCACACCTTGTTTTTCAATGTGCTCTGTAACGAGCTGGGCAAGGCGCGCCGCTATGTGATCAACAAGCACCCGCCCAGCGGCGGCTATCTGCTACGGCCCGAAGAGGGCGATACGCCCTTCTTCCACCACGTTGCGGCCTTGGCGGAACTCTATCAGGCTGCACAGGAAGATCGCTTGTTCACGCACCATTTCAACATGCTGCGCACGATTCTGGAGAAGACGGCGAGCTTCCACGGACACAAGAACTTCTCGGCCTGCATCAAGCAAGAAGATGATGACCCCGACGGCATTTTGCACGCGCGCCTGATCAACATCCTCAGTCACGGCAACTACTCGCTGTATGAGCCGCAGCAGATGCTCGATGAGAACAAGGCTTACTTCAAGAAGATTCTGAACGACTTCCTGAATTGCTACCCCTTCAATCCCGATTTGTTCCCTCAAGTTTCTGAGGTCGCAACAGCAGGTACACCATGACTGAGTTCGAAAAACAAAAACTGGGCAAGACCCTCTGGGCCATCGCCGACCAGCTGCGTGGCGCGATGAATGCGGACGACTTCCGCGACTATATGCTGGCTTTTCTCTTCCTGCGCTATCTGTCGGACAACTACGAGGCCGCCGCGCAAAAGGAGCTGGGGGCGGACTATCCAGAGCTTCCTTCCGATGTGTTGAGGCAGACCGGCGTGAATACGCCACTTCAAGCGTGGTACGAGGAAAATCTGGACGACGTACCCGAATTCGAGAAACAGATGCGCCGCAAGGTGCATTACGTGATTGAGCCGCAATACCTGTGGGGCAACATCGCCGAGATGGCGCGCACGCAGGATGCCGAGCTGCTGCATACCTTGCAGAAGGGCTTCAAGTACATCGAGGAAGAGTCCTTCGCCAGCACCTTCCGGGGCCTGTTCTCGGAGATCAATCTGGCGTCGGACAAGCTGGGCAAGACCTACAGCGAGCGCAATGGCCGCCTGTGCAAGATCATCGCCGAGATCGCCAAGGGGCTGGGGCAGTTCTCTACCGATAGCGACACGCTGGGTGATGCCTACGAGTACCTGATCGGCCAGTTTGCGGCAGGCTCGGGCAAGAAGGCCGGCGAGTTCTACACGCCGCAGCGCATTTCAGACATCCTGTCGGCCATCGTCACGCTGGACAGCCAGGAGCCAGCCACCGGCAAGCGCCCGCATCTGGATAGCGTCTTCGACTTTGCCTGCGGCTCGGGCTCCTTGCTGCTCAATGTGCGCCGTCTGATGGGGCCGCATGGCATTGGTAAGATTTACGGCCAGGAAAAGAACATCACCACCTACAACCTAGCTCGCATGAACATGCTGCTGCACGGGGTGAAGGACTCGGAGTTCGAGATTTTCCATGGCGATACCCTGCTCAACGAGTGGGATATGTTGCGCGAAACCAACCCAGCGAAGATGCCGAAGTTCGACGCGGTGGTGGCCAACCCGCCGTTCAGCTATCGCTGGGAGCCGAGCGAGGCGCTGGGCGAAGACGTGCGCTTCAAGAATTACGGCCTGGCACCGAAGTCTGCTGCTGACTTTGCCTTCCTGCTGCATGGCTTCCACTTCCTCAAGCAAGATGGTGTGATGGCGATCATCCTGCCCCACGGTGTGCTGTTCCGTGGCGGTGCCGAGGCTCGCATTCGCACCAAACTGCTCAAGGATGGGCATATCGACACCGTGATCGGCCTTCCGGCGAACCTGTTCTTCTCCACTGGCATACCGGTGTGCATCCTGGTGCTGAAAAAGTGCAAGAAGCCGGACGACGTGCTGTTCATCAATGCCGCCGAGCATTATGAGAAGGGCAAACGCCAGAACCAGCTCTTGCCGGAGCACATTGACCAAATTATCGACACCTACCGCTACCGCAAGGAAGCGCCGCGTTACTCGCGCCGGGTGAGCATGGAAGAAATCGAGAAGAACGATTACAACCTGAACATCTCGCGCTATGTGAGCACCGCGCAAACTGAGGAAGAGATCGACCTGGCAGCGGTTCATGCCGACCTGGTTGCCACCGAGAAGAAGATTGCAGATGCCAAGGCGCGCCACAATCAGTATCTGGCTGAGTTGGGGTTGCCACTGTTGCCTTGAGCCAAATACTGATGCTGGAAGATTGGTTCAGTCTGCCGCTTACCTGGAAACCCTTTTCCCTTCCAGCAACAGTCTGCGGCAGTAGCTCCATTCAACGAGCTGCCCGTTGTTGAAGAGAATGAGCATGGCGCAGAGCATGGCAAGTGTCATGCTCTGCGACAAATCTGGCATCAAGCGCTGTGTTTGCTTGCTTGCGTCGCGCTGCTCTGCAGCATCTTTGGTGATTGTCTGAAAGTCATTATTGATTTTGCAGGCAACTCCCAACTTGCCCAGTTGATTCAGCAAGCTCGCACCCTGCAGACCTAGCAAAAGCCGCTCAGATGTGCTGGTAGACGTCTGCCGCATCCCGCCTATCAGCTCATCAACTTGGGCAGCCAGCTGTCGCATCAGTTTCTTTTGCTGTTGCAAAGGCATGCTGTGTTGAAAGGCATCATCGAGCAGCAGCTCATCTATTTCCGAAAGCAGCGCAATGCTATTGGCAACCCGGCGATAACTGTCGGCCAATTTTTCAAGCTTGCGTGTCCTTGGGCTGTGTGTCTCCACCGAACAGTTGTTGGTGCCGAAGAGGGTGAGTTCAGCTAACTTCTCAAAGAAGTTCGACTGAATTTCGTGTGGCAGCGCCTTGAAATCGCGATGTTGCTGAATTTTTGCAATCAGGCGCTCCCTGAATAGTGAGCGTCCTGCCTCCGTGTCGGGCAGGTACTCACTATGTTCTACTGACTTCACCTGTGCTCTCCCGCTTCCAGATTTCGAGCTTGTCTGCCCATGCCTGCATCATGTCCCGCCGCTCTTCGAGGTAGGTGGCATGGTTATAGGTACGGCGTACCGAGTTTGGTTCTGAATGGGCAAGCTGCGCTTCGATGGCGTCGGCGCGGTAGCCCATCTCGTTCAGACGGGTGCTGCCTGTGGTTCTGGTGCCGTGTGGGCTGTAGGTGCCGCTCCAGCCCAGCACCTTGAGCGCCTGCCGGATCGAATGCACCGACATCGGCCTGTTGCGGTCATCCCTGCCGGGAAAGAGGTGCGTCCGGTCGCCGCTGATGGCGTGCAGGCGGCGCAGCATGTCTACGGCTTGCGACGGCAGCGGCACAACATGCTCGCGGCGGGCTTTCATGCGCCGGGCTGGGATCGTCCAAAGCGCCGCATCGAGATCAAATTCAGCCCATTCCGCCTCTGCTGTCTCGCTCGGGCGTGCCAGTGTCCACCACATCAACTGGATGCAGAAATTGACCTGATAGCCGCAGCGGTGGTTGTCGAAGTCGTTGAGCAGCTTGCCGATCTGCGCGGTGGTCAGCGCCGTCTTGTGCTGCGTCTTGTTGGCGGGCAGCGCCTTGCGGACGGGCCAGACAGGATCGTTGTCTGCCCGCAAGGTGGCGACCGCCAATTCGAAGATGCCGGACATGGTGCGTTTGGCTTCGGCGGCAACGGTCGGCGCACCGCGCTTCACGGTCTTGGTGAGGATGTCGAGAACGTGCGCCGAGGTGATGTCGCGCACCGGGAGCTTGCCGATGCTGGGGAAGACCACCCGCTCCAGCATGTCCAGGCGGCGTTTCTTGGTGATGTCTTCCCAGTCCCGCAGAGCCAGCCACTCTTTGGCAACGGTCTCAAAGGTATTGGCGGAATCCTGTTCGCGCTTGAGGCGCTCAAGCTGCCGATGCTGGACGGGGTTGATGCCTTGCTTGACCAGCTTCCGCGCTTCCTCGCACTTGTCCCGCGCTTCGGCAAGGCTGACGGTGGGGTAGTCGCCCAGCGCAAACCACGACCCCTTACCGCCCAGCTTGAAGCGGTAGCGCCAAGCCTTCACCCCATTGGGCTTCACTTCGAGGTAAAGGCCGCGAAGGTCATTCAGGCGGTAGAGCTGCTCCTTCGGTTTGGCAGCACGGCAGCGGGCATCTGTCAGCACGGTGTCACGAGATCGGCAATGAGGAACGACAGAAGGATCATATACACCATCTGTCGCCTCGTCCAATCTCCGTATACACCAGCGTAGTCACTTTACGCGAGCAAGGTCGGGCAATCTCATGCAATCCATAGAAACGAAAAACCCCGGAATTTCCGGGGTTCTAGCGCTTCTTTCTGGGTTCTAAGCAATCTTGTGAAATGCTGAGAAATGGCTCTCTAGGGTCAGACGTTGAACAGGAAGTTCAGCACGTCGCCGTCCTTGACCACGTATTCCTTGCCTTCCGCGCGCATCTTGCCCGCTTCCTTGGCGCCGGCCTCACCCTTGTACTGGATGAAGTCGTCGTAGGCGATGGTCTGGGCGCGGATGAAGCCGCGCTCGAAGTCGGTGTGGATGACGCCGGCGGCCTGCGGCGCGGTGTCGCCGACGTGGATGGTCCACGCGCGCACTTCCTTGACGCCGGCGGTGAAGTAGGTCTGCAGGCCGAGCAGCGTGTAGCCGGCGCGGATCAGGCGGTCGAGGCCGGGTTCTTCCAGGCCCATGGTCTCGAGGAATTCCTTCTTGTCGGCGTCCTCGAGGTCGGCGATCTCGGCCTCGATCGCGGCGCACAGCGCGACCACTTCGGCGCCCTCGGCGGCGGCGTGGGCGCGCACGGCGTCGAGGTGCGGGTTGTTGTCGAAGCCGTCCTCGGCGACGTTGGCGGCGTAGAGCACCGGCTTGGCGGTGATCAGGCAGAAGGGCTTGAGGCTGGCCCATTCTTCCTTCGACAGGTCGAGCGCGCGCACGGCCTTGCCCTGGTCGAGCTGGGCGAAGCACTTCTCGAGCACGGCGACGAGGATCTTGGCCTCCTTGTCACCCGAGGCGGCAGGGCGCTTGTAGCGGTTGAGCGCCTTCTCCACGGTGGCCATGTCGGCGAGGGCGAGCTCGGTGTCGATGACCTCGATGTCGCGGATCGGGTCGACACTGCCGGAGACGTGGATCACGTTGTCGTCCGCGAAGCAGCGCACGACGTGCACGATGGCGTCGGTCTCGCGGATGTTGGCGAGGAACTGGTTGCCCAGGCCTTCTCCCTTGGAGGCGCCGGCAACCAGGCCGGCGATGTCGACGAACTCGACGATGGCGGGCTGGATCTTCTGCGGCTTGACGATCTCGGACAGCGCGGCCAGGCGCGGATCCGGCACCTCGACGATGCCGACGTTGGGCTCGATGGTGCAGAAGGGGTAGTTCTCGGCCTGGATGCCGGCCTTGGTCAGCGCGTTGAAGAGGGTCGACTTGCCGACGTTGGGCAGGCCGACGATTCCGCATTTCAGGCTCATGTGAATCCTTGATCGTTCCGGGGGCTGCGTCGCCGCATCGGGGGCTACGGCCTTGATCCGGTATGGAAAGCCGGGGATTGTACCGTGTCGCGGGGTAGGGCTCCAAAGCGGGCGCGGGGTCGCGCCGTGCGCGGACTGCGGGGTAGGGAGGCGGTGGGGTGCCGTGGTTGGGTGCGGCTTCGATCCGACCGCGGGGCCGGGGCGGGGCACGATCTCTTCGTGCATTTCCGCAGCCGTGCCGGTTTCCGTAGGAGCGACGCGAGTCGCGATCGCCACCTCCGCATCCACCGTGGCCTGGCCGACCGCGTCGTCGCGGCTCCTGCGGCCATCCTCGCCATTTCCGGCCAGGAGCCATTCGGTTCGCTGCCGGCCTACAATCGCCCATCCTGCATTTGCCCAAAAACACACCGGAGGAGAAGGGATGAGCATCAACTGGATCGAGGCGATCGATGCGTGCAGCAACGCGGCGCTGGCGTCGGGGGCGCTGGTGCCGGTGCAGGCCGAGCAGGTCGAAATGGAAGACGCGGGCATGCGCTTCATCGTGCGCTGGGTGTCCTCGCTCGCGGCCAAGGATGCGAGCAGGAGCGCCGCGCCGGCGCAGGCCGACGCCGCTGGCGACAGGGCGGGCAAGGCCGAAGGCGTGCAAGGTGGGGTGGTCAATGACAAGGTGACCAAGGACGACAGGACGGTGGCGATCCCCGGCGGGCCGCGCGATCCGAACTTCAATCCTTTCCTGAATCCCGACCCGGCGCTCACCGTCGGACGGGTGGGTGATGCCCATGTGGCGATCCTGAACAAGTTCCCCCTGTGCGCGCGCCACCTGGTGCTGGCGCGGCGGGAGTTCGAGGAGCAGCTGCGGCCGCTCGCGCGCAGCGACTTTGCCGCGCTCGCCGAGCTGATGGGCGAGGCGGGCGGGATCGGGCTCTACAACGGCGGCACCGCTGCGGGGGCGAGCCAGCGCCACAAGCACGTGCAGTGGATGCCCGACGATGCCGGCAACGCCAGCCTGCGGCTGTTCGCGCCCGGGCTGCCCGCAGGGCTGGCGGAGCAGGGGATGGCGACGCATCCGGCGCTGCCGATGCGGCATTGCTTCGTGCGCGTGCGCTGCGGTCGCGGCGAGGCGGTGGAGACGGCGGCCGACAGCCTGCAGGCCGGCTTCGAGCGTGCGTGTGCCGAGCTCGGCCTGGGAGTGGGGGAGGACGGGCTGCTGCCACCCTTCAACCTGCTCGCGGGCGATGGCTGGCTGCTGGCGATTCCGCGCAGCCGGGAGCACTTCGAGGGGATCTCGATGAGCGCGGTGTGCTTCGGTGGCACGCTGTACACACGCCATCGCGAGCAGATCGAGGCGATCCGCGCGGTCGGGCCGCTGCGCGCGCTGGCGGCGGTGGGCTGCTGAGCGGGATCAGGCGGCGGAGCCGTCCGTCGCGGGCGGTTCCGTGCCGGCGTCGGGTTGCGCGGGCCTGGGGGTCTTGGGAGGCTTCGGGGGCTTGGGCGGCGCGGGACGTACGTTGAGCCGGGTCGCCGCGGCATTGAGCTCGCCGCGCACGATCTGCGGCCAGACCGCGAGCGCCTTGTCGAGCGCTTCGTCGATCTGCTGCTGTTCTTCGCGCCGCGCGGGCTTGAGCACGAAGTTCACCACCTCGTTGCGGTCGCCCGGATGGCCGATGCCGATGCGCAGGCGCCAGTAGTCGTTGGTGCCGAGGTGGGCGGAGGTGTCCTTGAGGCCGTTGTGGCCGCCGAGGCCGCCACCGAACTTGAGGCGCAGCTGGCCGGGGGGGATGTCGAGCTCGTCGTGCACGACGAGGATCTCGGCCGGTTCGATGCGGTAGAAGCGCGCGAGCGCACCGATCGCCTGGCCGGAGCGGTTCATGAAGGTCTGCGGCATCAGCAGCCACATGCCCGCTTCACGCGCGTTGGCCACCAGGCCATGGAACCGCGACTCGAACGAGTAGCGCGCGCCGAGCTGGTCGGCGAGCCGCTCGCAAAACCAAAACCCGGCGTTGTGCCGGGTTTCGGAGTATTCGGCGCCCGGATTGCCGAGGCCGACGATCAGACGGGGCGGACGCGCGGCGGCGTTGCTCATCGGTCGTCGGTCTCCTGCATCCGGGCCGGGCGATCAGGCCTGCTCGCCTTCGCCTTCGGCTTCGGCGGCACCCTTCACCTGCAGCGCGGTCGCGACCACCGGGTCGCCTTCGCCGTGCTGCACCAGCTCGACGCCGGCCGGCAGCTTGATCTGCGAGACGTGCACCGACTGGCCGGCTTCCAGCGCCGACAGGTCGACCTCGATGAACTCGGGCAGGTCCGTGGGCAGGCACTGCACGTCGAGTTCGTTGATGGTGTGCGAGATCATGCAGCCGCCGAGCTTGACGGCGGGGGCGACGTCGGCGCCGACGAAGTGCAGCGGCACCTTCAGGTGCATCTTCTCGCCCGCGGCGATGCGCTGGAAGTCGAGGTGCAGCACCTGCTGCTTGAACGGGTGCCATTGCACGTCGCGCAGCACGGCGTTCTGCTTGGCGCCATCGACCTCGATCGAGAGCACGGAAGCGTGGAAGGCTTCCTTGCGCAGCAGGTGGTAGAGCTCGTTGTGGTCCATCGACACCGGCTGGGTTTCGCCCGCACCGCCGTAGAGGATGCCCGGGATCCGGCCGGCGCGACGCAGGCGGCGGCTCGCACCCGTACCCTGCGCGTCACGCTTGGTGGCCTTGAATTCGATTTGCATGTGATGCTCCTGAGTGGGTTGTCCCCGCCCGCGACCAGGCGGAGACGGTGGATGCCCGTCCGACGCGGGGCCGGAAGGGCGAAAGCCTTATTCCATGAACAGCGAGGAGACCGACTCCTCGTTGCTGATGCGCAGGATGGTGTCGGCGAGCAGCGAGGCCACCGAGATCTGGCGGATGCGCGGGCACGCCTTGGCGTCGTCGCGCAGCGGGATGGTGTCGGTGACGACCAGCTCGTCGAGCTCGGACTCGTTGATGCGCGAGACCGCCGCGCCCGACAGCACCGCGTGGGTGCAGTAGGACAGCACACGCTTGGCGCCGTGCTTCTTGAGCGCGGCGGCAGCCTTGCACAGGGTGCCGGCGGTGTCGACGATGTCGTCCATGATCACGCAGGTGCGGCCCTCGACCTCGCCGATGATGTTCATCACCTCGGAGACGTTGGCCTTGGGGCGGCGCTTGTCGATGATCGCCAGGTCGCACTCCATGCGCTTGGCGAAGGCGCGCGCGCGCACCACGCCGCCGACGTCGGGCGAGACGACGAGCAGGTCGTCGTACTTCTGCTTGTCGAGGTCGGCGAGCAGCACCGGCGCGGCGTACACGTTGTCGACCGCGATGTCGAAGAAGCCCTGGATCTGGTCGGCGTGCAGGTCCATGGTCAGCAGGCGCTGGACGCCCACCGCCTGCAGCATGTTGGCGACCACCTTGGCGGTGATCGGCACGCGCGCCGAGCGCGGGCGGCGATCCTGGCGGGCGTAGCCGAAATAGGGGATGGCGGCGGTGATGCGGCCGGCGGAGGCGCGCTTGAGGGCGTCGACCAGCACCAGCAGTTCCATCAGGTTGTCGTTGGTCGGGGAGCAGGTGGGCTGCAGGACGAAGACGTCCTTGCCGCGCACGTTCTCGAGCAGTTCGACATTGACCTCGCCGTCCGAGAAGCGGCCGACGGTGGCCGAGCCGAGGGAGATCCCCAGGCGTCGCGTCACGTCGGCGCCAAGCTTGGGGTTGGCGTTGCCGGTGAAGACCATCAGGCTGCCGTGGGGCATTTCTGCTACTCCGAGTGCCGTAAGGAACGACGAGCGAATATTCGGCGCGTAAAAACGACTCGGGCAGACCCATGGTCTGCCCGTCGTTGTATGGCTGGGGAGGAAGGATTCGAACCCTCGAATGCCGGAATCAAAATCCGGTGCCTTAACCGACTTGGCGACTCCCCAAGAAACCTTTTTCGCTGCGCGTCGAGTGCTGCGCGGGCACTATTGTAACCACTCGTAAAGCGGATGGCGAGCGATGCTGCGCGCCTTCCAAGCCTTCCAGCGTGGCGGACAATCTTTCGTGATGCGGTCGGCCTCTTCTTCCGAGGAGACTTCCGCGAACACGCAGGCGCCCGAGCCTGTCATGCGGGCCGGTGCATGCACATCCAGCCACTCGATCACACGCAAGACTTCGGGGTAGCGACTGCACGCAACCGGCTGCAGGTCGTTTCGCGTAGTGCTTGCTGCGAAGTCCGCCATTCTGATGGGGGGCGTATTTCTCGTCAAGTCCCCCGCCGAAAAAATTTCGGCGGTCGGCACCTGGACCCCGGGCGAGATCACCACGTACCAGGCCGGCGCCAGTTCGAGCGCCTGCAGCGCCTCGCCCACGCCTTCGGCGAAGGCGTCGCGGCCGTAGACGAACACCGGCACGTCGGCGCCGAGCTGCAGCCCGAGCGCCTGGAGTTGCGCGCGTGACAGCCCGGTGCCCCAAAGGCGGTTGAGCGCGATCAGCGTGGTCGCCGCGTCCGAACTGCCGCCCCCGATCCCGCCGCCCATCGGCAGCACCTTGTGCACCGTGATGTCGGCGCCGAGCGCGCAGCCGGTGTGCGCCTGCAGCAGGCGGGCGGCGCGCACCACCAGGTCCGCGGCCTCGGGTACGCCGGGCACCTCGTTGCGGCGGTGGATCGCGCCGTCCGTGCGTACGGCGAAGTCGATCGTGTCGCCCCAGTCGAGCAGGCGGAATGCGGTCTGCAGCAGGTGGTAGCCGTCGGCGCGGCGGCCGACGACGTGGAGGAAGAGGTTGAGCTTGGCCGGCGCGGGGCAGGCGGCCAGTCGCGCGGGATCGCTGCAGTCGGGGGTGTGCAGGGTGTTCAGGGCAGGGCGGTCCATGAATCGATGATCAGACGCACGCGGGCATCGCCGCGCGAGATTTCGAGGCGTTGCGGTGCGGCCGCGGCGGTGTCGTCGGCATAGCCGGCGTAGTCGATGCGCCAGCCCTGGTCGAAGACGAGCTGCGGACGACCGGCGGCGTCGAGGATGCGCACCTCGGCGTCGGCCGCCGGGGCGGCCTGGATCCAGCGCGGCAGGCGCGCGGCGGGCAGGTCGACGCCGAGCGCCTCGGGCAGCAGCGCGTCCACGTCGGCGGCCTCGCGCCGGCTGCCGTCTGCAGCCTCCAGGCTGGCGCCCGCAGGATCGCCCTCGAGCAGGGCGACGACCTGGCCGAGGGGGCTGAACAAGGTGAGGCGGTCCTGCTCGTCGTCATGCACCCATTCGAAGCGCCCGCTCGCCGCATTACGGCCGTCGGTGGCCGACAGCCGCCCCTCGACCGCGAACGCGGGCAGGAAGGGACGCGCGGCGGGCTGAGCGCCGTCGCGCACCAGCGTCGGCGTGCATGCCGCAAGCAGCAGTGCGCAGGCGCCGCCCAGCAGGGTCCGGCGCAGGCCTTGCGAGCGATGCGGGGGGCGTCGGCTCACTGGATGCCCAGTCGGCGGCCGGTGTCCGTCAGCAGACGGTTGTCGGGGTGGGCTGCGAGCGCCTCGGCGAAGATCCGTCGGGCCTCGTCCCGACGGCCGAGTGTCCATAGCACCTCGCCGAGGTGGGCGGCGATCTCGGCGTCCTTGCGCATGCCATAGGCGCGCTCCAGGTGGACGAGCGCGCCGACCTGATCGCCGCGGCGGAAGCGCACCCAGCCGAGGCTGTCGAGAATGAAGGGGTCTTGCGGCATGAGCGCATGCGCGCGTGCGATCAGCGCCTCGGCTTCGTCCAGGCGCAGGCCGCGGTCGGCGAGCGAATAACCGAGCGCGTTGAGCGCATGCGCATGATCGGGCTGCAGCTCGAGCACGCGGCGCAGGCGCGCTTCGAGCAGGTCCATGCGACCGATGCGCTCGGCGAGCATGGCGGCCTCGTAGAGCAGGCCGGTGTCTTCGGGGTTCTCGCGCAGGGCGGCATCGAGCAGCGCGAGGGCCTCGGTCGGACGCTCGGCGTCGCGCAGGATCTGCGCCTCGGCGAGCAGGTAGCGGCGGGCGAGGTCGGGATCCTCGACGTCGTTGCGTAACAGGGCGCGCGCCTCTTCGATGCGTCCTTCGTGCGCGAGGCTCAGGGCGCTGCGGATGTCCGCCTCGGGACGGAGGTCCTCGCTCTCGATCTCGCCGAACCACTTGCGTGCGCGCTCGCCCTCGCCGCGGTCGGCGGCGATCTGGCCCAGGTGAAGGCGGATGAGGTCGGGTTGCGGGTGCTCCGCGGCGAGCGCGCGTGCGAAGTGCAGCTCGGCCGCGGCGAAGTCCTCGAGCTGCATCGACAGCAGGCCCACCGCATAGAGCAGTTCGGGATCCTGCGGCGAGGCTTCGAGCAACTGGTTGAAGGCCGCGCGTGCCTCGCCGAAGCGCTGCGCGCTCACCAGCGCACGCGCCTTCGCCAGGCGCAGCGACCGGCTCGCCGGCGCGCGCGCGGCCTCGGCCTCGAGCACGCGCAGGGCCTCCGTGTGCGCGCCTGCCTGCTGGAGGATCTGCACCTTCAGCAGCACCGCGGGTTCCCAGCCGCTGCGCAGCTCGAGGGCGCGATCCACCGCAGCGAGCGCGCCCATCCTGTCCTCGACCGCCTGTGCCGCCTGCGCGCGGGCGATGTGCGCCTCGGGCATCTCGACGTAGGGTTCGGTCAGGCGCATCACGATGCCGCGCACCGCCTGTTTGTCGGGTACGCGGGCGAGGGTATGGCCGAGGCTCAGCAGGTTCTGCGCGAGGCGGCCGTTCGATTGCGCGAGCACGCGCGCGAGCTGGAACTGGATGGCCTCGAGGTTGATGTCCTCGCCGCGGCCGGCGCCGCTCAGCCCGGCGAGTACCCGGCGCGCCTCGTCCGAGTCGGGGGCGACCTCGGTCCAGATCTCCGCGGCGCCGCGCGCCATCACGAGGTTGCGCGAGTACATCGCGATCTCGGTGGCGCGGCGGGCGATGCGCGGGTCGCGCGTGCTGCGCGCGAGGTCGAGATAGAGCTGTGCCGACAGGCCGATCTGGCCGCGCGCGCCGGCGATCTCGGCGAGCAGGAAGTGGTACAGCGTGCGCGGCGTGAGTTCCTGCGCGGGCAGGTTGCCCTCGCCGGCCTCGCCGCTGGCCGCCGTCGCGACCCCGCCGGCGCCGAGCGCGAAGGCCAGGCAGAGGGAGCGGGCGATGCGGGCGAGCTGGGTTTTCATGGGAGGAATTCCGGGACCTTCGATGGGTTGCGCCAGAGCCGCGGCGCAAGAAACGCCTGGCACCCGCCGGGGGGTGCCGCGAAAGCTTCGAGTGCTCGGCTACAATTCGGTTCATGCCATGGTAGGCAGATCGCCGCCCCTGCCGCAACCCGTTCCCCGTGTGCGCCCGCGCGCGGGCAGCCCACGGATTCCTTTCCCGATGCCCGAACTGCCCGAAGTCGAGACCACCTGCCGTGGAATCCGGCCGCACGTCCAGGGCCGCAGCCTGAGCCGGCTGGTGGTGCGCAATCCGCGCCTGCGCGTGGCGGTGCCCGCCGACCTGCCCGCGCACATCGAGGGCGCCAGGCTCGAGGCGGTCGACCGGCGTGCCAAGTACCTGCTGCTGCGTTTTCCCGCGGGCACGGTGATCGTGCATCTCGGGATGTCGGGCAGCCTGCGCGTGGTCGCGGCGGCCGAGCCGGCGGGCGCGCACGACCACGTCGATTTTGTCTTCGGCGAGTGCGCGCTGCGTCTGCGCGACCCACGCCGCTTCGGCATGGTGGTATGGCAGCCCGGCGACGTGGCGGCGCATCCGCTGCTCGCCGGCCTGGGGCCGGAGCCGCTCGGCGACGGCTTCGACGCCGACTGGCTGCTGCGCATCACGCGCGGTCTGCGCGCGCCGATCAAGCATGTGCTGATGGACAGCCGCAAGCTCGTCGGCGTGGGCAACATCTACGCCTCCGAGAGCCTCTTCCGCGCCCGCATCCATCCGCTCGAGCCCGCCGGCCGGCTCGGGCCGCGACGCTGCGCGCGCCTGGTCGATTGTGTGCGCGAGACGCTCGCCGCCGCGATCGCGGCCGGCGGCAGCACGCTGCGCGACTTTGTCGGCGGCGACGGCCGGCCAGGCTATTTCCAGCAGCAGTACTTCGTCTATGGTCGCGACGGCGAGTCCTGCCGGGTGTGCGGCACGCCGGTGCGGCGCATCGTCAGCGCCCAACGCGCGAGCTTCTTCTGTCCGCGCTGCCAGCGCCGCAGCTGAAAGGACGGCGATGCCCCGGTGGGGGGCATGCAGGCGGCGTGCAATTTGGCACGCTCGCGAACCGCGAAGCGGGTTATGGTGAATAATGTTCTGCGCTGCGGGCCGGCGAGGCCTTGCCCTCGCGCGCGCCCGACGCCCCCCCGCCTGCCGGACGAGCACGCCGATGACCGATCTCACCGAACAGTTTTCCGCCTACAGCCGCTGGCGCGGCCACGCCAGCGACGCGGTGGCCCGCCTGCGCGCGTGGCTGGCGCGCAACGACGTGGGCAACGCCCAGGCGGACATGCGCCTGCAATACCTGCTCGACCGCCTGCGCGACGACAAGCTCACGGTGGCCTTCGTCGCCGAGTTCTCGCGTGGCAAATCCGAGCTCATCAACGCGATTTTCTTCGCCGACCACGGCGACCGCATCCTGCCCTCCAGCGCGGGCCGCACCACGATGTGCCCGACCGAGCTGCAGTGGCAGAAGGGGGCGCAGCCCGAGCTGCGTCTGCTGCCGATCCGCAGCCGCGCGCGACAGACGCCGGTGAGCGAGCTCAAGCGCTATCCCGAAGAATGGACCGTGATCGCGCTTGACGCGGTCGACGCCCCCGGCCTGCAGGCCGCGCTCGCGCGCGTGGGCGAGACCGAGCGGGTCGAGGTCGCCGAAGCGCAGGCGCTCGGCTTCCGCGTCGATGCCGCAGGGGACGACGGCATCCGTCCCGATGCCGAGGGTCGCATCGAGATCCCGCGCTGGCGCCATGCCGTCATCCAGTTCCCGCATCCCCTGCTCGAGCAGGGCCTGGTGGTGCTCGACACGCCGGGCCTCAATGCGATCGGCGCCGAGCCCGAGCTCACCCTGTCGATGCTGCCGAATGCGCACGCGGTGCTGTTCATCCTCGCCGCCGACACCGGCGTCACCCAGAGCGATCTCGCGGTGTGGCGCAACTACGTGCAGGCTGGCAGCGAGCGCCAGCGCGGGCGCCTGGTCGTGCTCAACAAGATCGACGGGCTGTGGGACGGGCTGCGCGACGAAGCGCGCATCGAAGCCGAGATCGGCCGCCAGGTCGACTCGGTCGCCGCGACCCTCGGCGTCGAGCCCGCCGCAGTGTTCCCGGTGTCGGCGCAGAAGGGCCTGGTGGCGCGCATCCAGGGCGACGAGGCCCTGCTCGCGCGCAGCCGTGTGCCACAGCTCGAGCGTGCGCTCGCCGAGGGGCTGCTGCCCGCCAAGCAGGAGATCGTGCGCGAGGACATCCTCGCCGAGTCCGCCGAGGTCGCCGCCGCCACGCGCAGCCTGCTCGAGGCGCGCCTGGCCGGCTTGCGCGAACAGCTCCAGGAACTTACCGACCTGCGCGGCAAGAACCAGAGCGTCATCGAATACATGATGCGCAAGATCCGCAGCGAGAAGGAGGAGTTCGAGCAGGGTCTGCAGAAGTACTACGCGGTGCGTACGGTGTTCACCGACCTCGCCAACAACCTGTTCGCGCACATGGGCCTGGACGCGGTGCGCGACGAGACGCGGCGCACGCGCGAGGCGATGCTCGAATCCAGCTTCACGCGCGGGCTGCGCAACGCCATGCAGGGCTATTTCCGCAGCCTGCGTGGCAACCTGCAGCGCTCTACCGAGGAGATCGGCGAGATCACCCGCATGCTCGACGCCATGTACAAGCGCTTCAGCGTCGAGCACGGCCTCAAGCTCACCGCACCCGAAGGCTTCTCGACGCTGCGCTACGAGAAGGAGCTCGAGCGCCTGGAGACGGCCTTCAACCGCCAGATCAACACCGCGCTGACCCTGGTCACCACCGAGAAGCACGCGCTCACGCAGAAGTTCTTCGAGACCGTCGCGGTGCAGGCGCGCCAGACCTTCGAGCTCGCCAACCGCGACGTCGAGCAGTGGCTGCGCGCGGTGATGTCGCCGCTGGAGACCCAGGTGCGCGAGTACCAGATCCAGCTCAAGCGCCGGCTCGAGAGCGTCAAGCGCATCCACGAGGCCACCGACACGCTGGAGAGCCGCGTGGAGGAGTTGATGCAGGGCGAGGAGGCGCTGCGCGCGCTGCTGGACGAGCTCGACAACCTCGAGGCCGCGGTCGCCGACGCGCTCGACGTGCCCGCCAACACGCCTGTGACGGGCGTGCGTGCGGCCGCCTGAGCGGCGCGCGCATGCAATAAAGCGGACGGGGGCGCGCCGATGGCCGCCCCCGTCGTCTCGTGCGGCGGGATGGGCTCCCGCCGGGTGTGATCAGGCCTTGCCGGTCAGCTTGAGGAACTTGGCCATCAGCTGGTCCTTGGTCTCCTCGCGCTTGGGGTCGAGCGGGATACAGTCCACCGGGCACACCTGCTGGCACTGCGGCTCGTCGAAGTGGCCGACGCACTCGGTGCACTTGTTGGGGTCGATCTCATAGATCTCTTCGCCCTGGTAGATGGCGCCGTTGGGGCACTCCGGTTCGCAGACGTCGCAGTTGATGCATTCGTCGGTAATCATCAGAGCCATGGTCTTCGCTTCCTTGCGTTTACTTTGATTTGAGTCTTTCCTGCAGCCGTGCGAGCACCCTGGGCTGCACGAACTTGCTCACGTCGCCGCCGAGGCGGGCGATCTCCCGCACCATCGTGGCGGAGATGAACATGAATTCTTCACCGGGCGTCAGGAACACCGTCTCGACGTCCGGATAAAGCTTGCGGTTCATCCCTGCCATCTGGAATTCGTATTCGAAGTCGGATACCGCACGCAGCCCGCGGATGATCACGCGCGCATCCTGCTGCTGGAGGAATTCCATCAGCAGGCAGTCGAAGCCGACCACTTCGACGTTGGGAAAGGCTGAGACGGCATCGCGTGCGATGTCGACCCGGTCCTCCAGTCCGAAGATCGGGTTCTTGCTGTTGCTGCGCGCGACCGCGACGACGACCTTCTCGAACAGGATCGAGGCGCGCCGCACGAGATCCTCGTGGCCGCGGGTGAACGGGTCGAAGGTGCCCGGATAGACCGCGATCGCTTCCTTCATTCCTCGCTCCTGCGCATGAGATGGAAATGGACCTGCCCGGCGCGGCCCTGCTTGACCGCGCGCCATGCGCCGAGGCTGTCCACGGCGACTTCGGATTCGACATAGAGCCATCCCTCGGGACGGACCAGCCGGTCCAGCCAAGGCGACACCCGCTCGATCCAGCCCTGCTTGTAGGGCGGATCGAGGAACACGCCGTCGAAACGCTGCGGCGTGGATTGCGCGAATCTTACCGCATCGCCGCGCACGATCTCTACTTGCGCCGCCTGTAGGGTCTTTGCCGCCTTGTGCAGTGCGTCGAGCGCGCGCGCGTCGTGCTCGACCAGGACGACGCGGGCGGCGCCGCGTGAGGCGGCCTCGAAGCCGAGGATGCCGGTGCCGGCGAAGAGGTCCAGGCAGGCGTGGCCGTCGAGGTCCTGGCCCAGCCAGTTGAACAGGGTCTCGCGCACGCGGTCGGGCGTCGGGCGCAGGCCTGGCACCGAGGCCACGTCGAGCAGGCGCGAGCGCCACTGTCCGCCGACGATGCGGACCCGGCTCACTGCGCGGCTTCCGCGGGGGGCGTGGTGGACGCACCCGCCGCCGCGGGACGGTCGCCGTCGCCGCCGGCGATCACGGTGACGAGCTGTTCCGGGCGGATGCGGCGTTGCCAGGCCGCGCGCACCGCGGCGACGTCAACCGCGGCGACCTGCTGCGGGTAGCGCTCCAGCCAGTCGAGCGGCAGGCGGTAGAAGCCGATCATCGACACGTAGTCGAGCAGCTTGGCGTTGGAGTCGAGACGCAGGCCGAAGCCATTGATCAGGTTGTCCTTGGCGGCCTGCAACTCCTCGGCGCTGGGGCCGTCGGCGAGGAAGCCCGCGAGCGTCGCCCGCACCACCGCGAGCGCTTCCTCGGCCTGGCTTCCGCGCGTCTGCAGGCCGATCTGGAAGGGGCCGGCGACCTGCTGTGGCGACAGCGCGCTGTACACGCTGTAGGCAAAACCGCGCTTCTCGCGTACCTCGGCGGTCAGCCGCGACACGAAGCCGCCACCGCCGAGCACGTAGTTGCCCACCAGCAAGGGGAAGTAGTCGGCGTCCTCGCGCGCCATGCCGGGCTGGCCGACGAGGATGTGGGCCTGCGCCGAGGGGTGCGGGATGCGCAAGGTCCGGGCCGTGGTGGGCGCGGGCGCCGGCAGCGGCATGGCGGCCTGCGTCGCGGGCAGGCCCGCGGTGAGGCGGACCGCGATGCGCTCGGCGGCGGCGCGGTCCACGTCGCCGACGATCGCTACCGTGGCGCGGTTGGCGCCGTAGTGGCGGCGATGGAAGTCGACCAGGTCGTCGCGCCCGATCGCGGCGAGCGACTCCGGCGTGCTGTCGTGGCCATAAGGGTGGCCGGCGTAGAGCGCGGCGTTGAACTGGCGCGCGGCGAGCGTGGCGGGCTTGGTCAGCGCCTCGCGCAGGCCGGCGATCGCGCGGCTGCGCTCGCGCTCGAGCACCGCGGCGGGAAAGTCGGGACGGGCGAGCAGGGTGGCGGCGAGCTCGACTGCGGCGTCGAGCTCGGCGGGCGAGGACAGGCTGCGCAGCGCCATGCTGGCGCGGTCGTTGTCGGTGCCGCCGGAGAGCTCGATGCCGAGATCGGCCTTGCGGTCGGCGATGGTCTGCTCGTCGAGCCCGCCGGCGCCGGCGTCGAGCAGGGCCTGGGTCATGCTAGCCAGCCCGGCCTTGCCCTCGGGGTCGAGCGCGCCGCCGGCAGCGAAGGAGATCTGGATGTCGACCAGCGGCAGCGCGCGGCTCTCGACGAAGTGCACCCGCGCGCCGGTGGGCGCGGTCCATTCGATGATCTCGGGGGCGGCGAGCGCGCCGGCCGCCGCGCCGGCACCAAGTACGAACGCGGCGGTGCGCAGGAGATGGAGGCGGCGGGGGCGGGTGGGGGAGCGCTCGAGGCTGGGGGTTTCTGCGGTCATGGCGGGCATTTCGTGGGCGTTGCGCTTCAGTGGCGCGGGGCGGCGAAGGACGAGCGCGGGCGCTTGTCGCCGAGCGGCTGCGGATCGAGGCGGGCGGTGTTGAGGCTGGCGTCGTCGAAGTAACGCTTCGCTACCGCCTGCACCTCCTCGGCGGTGACCGCGCGCAGGCCATCGAGCAGCCTGTCCTCGTCGCGCCAGGACAGGCCCGCGGATTCGAGGTGGCCGATCTCCATCGCCTGGCCCATCAGCGAGTCGCGCTTATATACCTGGGCGGCGATCGCCTGCGTCTTCACGCGCGCGAGCTCCGCGGCGCTGATGCCTTCGTCGGCGATACGGCGCAGCTCGGCGCGCAAGGCCTCGGCGAGCGCCTCCGGGCTGGTGCCGGCGGCGGGCACGCCGTGCAGGTAGAACAGCGCCGGGCCGCGGTTGCCGGTGTCGTAGCTGGCACCGACGCTGACCGCGATGCGCTGGTCGCGCACCAGGCCGCGGGTGAGGCGGGCGCCGTCGTAGCCGTCGAGCACGGCGGCGAGCACGTCGAGCGCGAAGGCCTCGCGGTCGTTGGCGGGATCGCGCAGCGCGGGCACGTGCCAGGCCATGGCGAGATAGGGCAGCTCGGCGGGGGCCTTCACCGTCGAGGCGCGCGGGCCGCGTTGCGCCGGTTCGGGGGAGATGCGGCGGGCGGGCAGCTCGCCGGCGGGGAGGGCGCCGTAGGTCTGCTCGGCGTGGCGGAACACCTCGCGGTGGTCGACGTCGCCCACGACCACCAGGTACGCGTTGTTGGGCGCGTACCAGCGCCGGTACCAGGTGCGCGCGTCTTCCGGCCGCATGGCCTCGAGGTCGGGCATCCAGCCGATCACCGGGCGGCGGTAGGGGTGGGCCTGGTAGGCGGTGGCCATCAGCTGCTCGAACACGAGCGCGCGCGGCTGGTCGTCGGTGCGCAGGCGGCGCTCCTCCTTGACCACCTCGATCTCGCGCGCGAACTCCTCGTCGGTGAGCACGAGGTTTTTCATGCGGTCGGCCTCGAGCGCCATCATCGCCGGCAGGTGGGCGGGCGGCACCTGCTGGAAGTAGGCCGTGTAGTCCTTGCCGGTGAAGGCGTTGTCGCGCCCGCCGACGGCGGCCACGCGGCGGTTGAACTCGCCCGGGCCGACCTCCTTCGTGCCCTTGAACATCATGTGCTCGAGCACATGGGCCACGCCCGAGACGCCGTCCGGCTCGTCCATCGCACCCGTGCGGTACCACACCATGTGCACCACCGAGGGTGCGCGGCGGTCCTCCTTGACGATCAGCTTCATGCCGTTGGCGAGCGTGGTCTCGAAGGGGTTGGCGAGGACGGGCGGGGCGAGCGCGGCGGAGAGCGTCGCGCCGAGGAGGAGCCCGCGTGCGAAGCGGCTTCCGGGCAGGCGGGCGAGGCGGAGGGCGGGGGGGAGGCGAAACATGGAGTTGTCCTGCATCTGTTAGAATCCGCGGCACTCCGCGAGGCCCGCTGCGCATGGCGCAGCCAGTGCCGGGGAGCCGCATCTTAGCGTGATCGGCGGTGCGCGCCCATGCTTGCCGGGCCGCGTGCGCCGACGCAAAACGTCCCCTCTGACCCGAGCGTTTCATGTTTGGTTTCCTGAAGAAGAAGTTCGGCAAGTCTGTCGACGAGGCCAGGCCCGCCGAGCAGGCTGCCGAGGAGCAGACTGCCTCCGAGGTCCGCGCCGAAGACCTCGCCGGCGCGCCGGCGCCGCAAGCGCCCGCGGAGGCCTCGGCGGCCGAGGCTGCGCGTCGCGACGCGGCGGAGATCGACGCGACCGCAGCGCCGGTCGAGCCCGCTGCGCTGCCCGAATCCCCTGCTCAGCCGGCCGCCGAGGCGGCGGCCCTTGCCGAGCCGGAGCCCGCTGCGCAGGTGCCAGCCGAAGCCGTGCCCGAGCCGCAGCCGGAACCCCCGGGCGAGCCGACGCCCGAAGCCCCCGTCGCGGTCGAGCCGGCGATCGAAGCCGAGTCCGAACCCGAAGCCGAGTCCGAACCCGAAGCCGAACCCGAACCCGAAGCCGAACCGGAGCCGGAGCCGGAGCCGGAGCCGGAGCCGGAGCCGGAGCCGGAGCCGGAGCCGGAGCCGGAGCCGGAGCCGTCCGCGGCCGCCGCCGCGGTCGCGAAGAAGTCGTGGACCGAGCGCCTCAAGGCCGGCCTCGCGCGCACTCGAAACCAGATCGGCGGAGGGCTGGCGAGCCTGTTCGGCCTGCGCAAGATCGACGAGGACCTGCTCGAGGAGCTCGAATCCACCCTGCTGATGGCCGACTGCGGCGTCGACGCCACCCAGCACCTGATCGACGACCTGCGCCGGCGCTGGAAGCGCGACCGCCTGGAGACCGCCGACCAGCTGCAGAAGGCGCTCGCCGACGGCCTGCACGAGATCATCGCGCCGCTCGAAGCGCCGCTCGAGGTCGCAGGTCATCGCCCCTTCATCATCATGATCGCGGGCGTCAACGGCTCCGGGAAGACGACCTCGATCGGCAAGCTGGCCAAGTACTTCCAGGCCCATGGCAAGAGCGTGCTGCTCGCCGCGGGCGACACCTTCCGCGCCGCCGCGCGCGAGCAGCTGATGACCTGGGGCGAGCGCAACAACGTCACCGTGGTGGCGCAGGACAGCGGCGACGCCGCGGCGGTGATCTTCGACGCCATCAACGCCGCACGTGCGCGCAAGATCGACGTCGTGCTCGCCGACACCGCCGGCCGCCTGCCCACCCAGCTCCACCTCATGGAAGAGATCGCCAAGGTGCGCCGGGTGATCGCCAAGGCCGACCCGAGCGGGCCGCACGAGGTGCTGCTGGTGCTCGACGCCAACATCGGCCAGAACGCGCTCGCCCAGGTGAAGGCCTTCGACAAGGCGATCGGCGTCACCGGCCTGGTGGTCACCAAGCTCGACGGCACCGCCAAGGGCGGCGTGCTGGCGGCGATCGCGCGCCAGTGCCCCAAGCCGCTGCGCTTCATCGGCGTCGGCGAGGGCATCGACGACCTGCAGCCGTTCAAGGCGCGCGAGTTCGTCGATGCGCTCTTCGAGCCGGGTGCCGGTGCGGTCAAGGCGGGAGCGGAAGCGCGCAGATGATCGTCTTCGAGGACGTGGCCAAGCGCTATGCGGGCGGCTACACGGCGCTGGCGGGCGTCAGCTTCGAGATCCGCCATGGCGAGCTGGTCGTGCTCTCCGGCCATTCCGGCGCGGGCAAGAGCACGCTGTTCAAGCTCATCCCGGTCATCGAGCGCCCGACCGCCGGTCGTGTGCTGATCAACGGTCAGGACGTGTCGCACCTGCCGCGCACGGCCATCCCCTACCTGCGCCGCAACCTCGGCCTGGTGCTGCAGGAGAGCCGGCTGCTGTTCGACCGCAACGTCTACGACAACGTGATGCTGCCGCTGGTGATCACCGGCCACCCCGCGGCCGACGCCGCGAAGCGGGTGGCGGCCGCGCTCGAGCGCGTGGGCCTGGACGGGCGTGGCAAGGAGATGCCGGCGGGTCTGTCGGGCGGCGAGCAGCAGCGCGTGGCGATCGCGCGCGCGATCGTCAACCGGCCGTCGATCCTCATCGCCGACGAGCCCACCGCCCACCTCGACCCCGCCTACGCCGCCGACATCGCGGCACTGTTCCGCTCCTTCAACCAGGCCGGCGTCACCGTGCTCGTGTCTACCCACGACGCCAGCCTGTTCGCCGCCAGCCGGCCGCGCCGGCTCGTGCTGGCCAAGGGGCAGCTGGTCGAGGACTCGCGCCCGGGCGGACGGCCGGCGCAGGAGGAGGTTGCGGCGTGATCAACTGGTTCTACCTGCACCTGCGTGCGATCCGTCACGCACTGCACCGGCTGGTGTCGCAGCCCGTAGGCACCCTGCTGTCGGCACTGGTGGTCGGCATCGCGCTGTCGCTGCCGGGCGGCGGCTACCTGCTCCTCGACAACCTCGGCTCGCTGGCGCGCGGCGTCTCCGGCACGCCCGAGATCAGCCTGTTCCTGGACATGAACGCCGGCGCGGCCGAGGTCGCCGCGATCGAGCAGCGCCTGAAAGGCGAGAGCGAACTCGCCAGCTACCGCTTCGTGCCACGCGACGAGGGCTTGCGCCAGCTCGAGGCTGCAGGCCTGGGCGACGTGCTCGGCGGGCTCAAGGCCAACCCGCTGCCCGACGCCTTCGTGCTCGCGCCGCGCCGCGAGGATCCGGCGCTGTTCGAGCGCATGGCCGAGCGCATGCGCTCCTGGCCCAAGGTGGCGCACGTGCAGCTCGACTCGGCCTGGGTCGAGCGCCTGCATGCGCTGCTCGGGCTTGGACGTTCGGCGGTGCTGATGCTCGCCGGCCTGCTCGGCTTCGCGCTGGTGGTGGTCACCTTCAACACCATTCGCCTGCAGATCCTCACCCAGCGCCAGGAGATCGCGGTGAGCCGGCTGCTCGGCGCCACCGATCCCTTCATCCGCCGCCCCTTCTACTGGTTCGGCGGCCTGCAGGGCGCGCTCGGCGGTCTCGTCGCGCTCGGCACCATGGCGCTCGGCATCGAGGCGCTCGCCGCCCCGGTGGCGCGGCTCGCCGAGACCTACGGCGCCGTCTTCGCGCTGAGCGGGCCCGAGCCCGAGGCCAGCCTGGCGATCGTCGCCTTCGCGGCCTTCCTCGGCTGGCTGGGCGCGGCGATCTCGGTGCGGCGGCATCTCGCCGGCACTTGAACTTTCGTCATCCGTCCCCAGTTACATTCGATCGTCGTTTGCACGCTGCCCGCGGACGTTGTCCCGGGCGGTGGCGGCGCGATCGACGATGCACTCCGGTAATCGCGAGTCCATAGGGACCTCCAATCGACTGGATCTCCATAATCAATTAGAGCAATTCAAGGAACCGGTCTAAACTTTGCTCCATCGAGTTGCACCGAACCGTTCCAACAACCCTTCTGGAGGATTACAGATGTCGCTGATCAACACCCAGGTTCAACCGTTCAAAGCCCAGGCCTTCCACAACGGCAAGTTCGTCGAAGTCTCCGATGCGAGCATGAAGGGCAAGTGGTCCGTGGTGATCTTCATGCCGGCCGCCTTCACCTTCAACTGCCCGACCGAGATCGAGGACGCGGCCGAGCACTACGCCGAGTTCCAGAAGGCCGGCGCAGAGGTCTACATCGTCACCACCGACACCCACTTCTCGCACAAGGTCTGGCACGAGACTTCGCCGGCCGTCGGCAAGGCCAAGTTCCCGCTGGTCGGCGATCCGACCCACCAGCTGACCCGCGCCTTCGGCGTGCATATCGAGGAAGCCGGCCTGGCCCTGCGCGGCACCTTCGTGATCGACCCGGAAGGCGTCATCAAGACGATGGAAGTGCACGACAACGCCATCGCCCGTGACGTGACCGAGACCGTGCGCAAGCTCAAGGCCGCCCAGTACGTCGCCTCGCACCCGAACGAAGTGTGCCCGGCGAAGTGGAAGGAAGGCGAAGCCACGCTGGCCCCGTCGATCGACCTGGTCGGCAAGATCTAAGGCAGTGCTGCACCTTTCCCCGGACCGCCGTGGTCCGGGGCGCAAGCTCCGCAGCCGGCCACGCGCCGGCTGCGTCGTATCCGGACTGCCGTAAACAGCGGCGGTCGCAAAACAGAAGGGGAGTGACCATCATGCTGGACGCCAACATCAAGACTCAACTGAAAGCCTACCTGGAGCGGGTGACGCAGCCGATCGAGATCGTGGCGTCGCTGGATGATGGTCCGAAGTCGAAGGAACTGCTCGAGCTGCTGCACGACGTCACCGAGCAGTCGAAGCTGATCACCCTGGTCGAGCGTCGCGATGACGACGAACGCAAGCCCTCGTTCTCGGTCGGACCGCGCGGCGGCGAGGCGCGCGTGCGCTTCGCAGGCCTGCCCATGGGCCACGAATTCACCTCGCTGATCCTCGCCCTGCTGCAGGCCGGCGGCTACCCGCCCAAGGTCGAGGCCGAGGTGATCGAGCAGATCAGGAACCTCGACGTCGAGCTGAACTTCGAGACCTACATCTCGCTGTCCTGCCACAACTGCCCGGACGTGGTGCAGGCGCTCAACCTGATGGCGGTGCTCAACCCGAAGATCCGCCACACCATGATCGATGGCGCGCTGTTCCAGAAGGAAGTCGAGGAGCGCCAGATCATGGCGGTGCCGACGGTGTACCTGAACGGCGAGGAGTTCGACCAGGGCCGCCTCGAGCTCGGCCAGATCCTCGCCAAGGTCGACACCGGCGCCGCGGCGCGCGACGCCAGGAAGCTCTCCGAGAAGCCGGCCTTCGACGTGCTCGTCGTGGGGGGCGGACCGGCCGGCGCGGCGGCGGCGATCTACGCCGCGCGCAAGGGCATCCGCACCGGCGTGGTGGCCGAGCGCTTCGGCGGCCAGGTCATGGACACGCTGGCGATCGAGAACTTCATCTCGGTGAAGTACACCGAAGGCCCCAAGCTGGTCGCCAGCCTGGAGGAGCACGTCAAGGAATACGAAGTCGACGTCATGAACCTGCAGCGCGTTGCCGGCGTGGTGCCGGGCGAGAACCAGCACGAGGTGAAGATGGAGAACGGCGCCAGCCTCAAGGCCAAGACCGTGATCGTCGCCACCGGTGCGCGCTGGCGCGAGATGAACGTGCCCGGCGAGAAGGAGTTCCGCGGCAAGGGCGTGGCCTACTGCCCGCACTGCGACGGCCCGCTGTTCAAGGGCAAGCGCGTGGCGGTGATCGGCGGCGGCAACTCCGGCGTCGAGGCCGCGATCGACCTCGCCGGCGTGGTCGCCCACGTGACCCTGCTGGAGTTCGCCGACGACCTGCGCGCCGACGCCGTGCTGCAGAAGAAGCTCTACAGCCTGCCCAACGTCAGCGTGATCAAGAGCGCGCAGACCACCGAGGTCACCGGTGCCGACAAGGTGAATGGCCTGGTGTACAAGGATCGCAAGACCAACGCCGAGCACCGTCTCGAGCTCGAAGGCATCTTCGTGCAGATCGGCCTGCTGCCCAACACCGACTTCCTCAGGGGCACGCTCGAACTGTCGCGCTTCGGCGAGGTGATCGTGGACGCCAAGGGCCAGACCTCGGTGCCGGGCATCTTCGCCGCCGGCGACTGCACCACGGTGCCGTACAAGCAGATCATCATCGCCATGGGCGAAGGTGCCAAGGCTTCGCTGTCCGCCTTCGACCACCTGATCCGCAGCAGCGCGCCGACCATGTAAGCCCGGCCCGCCGCCCTCCTGCGCGGGTGGCGGCAGCCGCGAACCCCGCCCCGCCACGCGCGGGGCTTTTTGCTTTGCCGCGGGCACCCGCGGCCCATCCGGCCGGTCACAGGCCGGACCCATCACGGAGAGCCGCCGTGCCTTTCAGCTGGTTCGAACGCCGCGTCGACCCCTATCCCGAAGCCGCCCCCGGCCCCGCGCCGCGCGGCTTCTTCGCCTTCCTGTGGGCGGGCACCGAGGGCATGCGGCCCTTCATCCTCGGCATGATGCTGCTCACCGCGACCATCGGCGCCTTCGAGGCCCTGCTGTTCGCCATGCTCGGCCGCGTGGTCGACTGGCTGGCCGCGGTCGAGCCCGCGCGCCTGTGGGCGGACGAAGGCGGAACCCTGCTGCTGCTCGCGGCCATCATCCTCGGCAGCATCGTGCTGGTGGCGGTGCAGACCCTGCTCAAGCACCAGAGCCTGGCGGGCAACTTCCCGATGCGGCTGCGCTGGCGCTTCCACCGCCTGATGCTCGGCCAGAGCATGAGCTTCTACCAGGACGAGTTCGCCGGCCGGGTGTCGGCCAAGGTCATGCAGACCGCGCTCGCGGTGCGCGACACCTGCCTGATCCTTACCGACATCCTGGTGTTCGTGAGCATCTACTTCTTCACCATGACCGCGGTGGTGGCGAGCTTCGACGCCTGGCTGCTCGCACCCTTCCTCGGCTGGCTGGCGCTCTATGTGCTGGCGCTGCGCTGGTTCGTGCCGCGCCTGTCGAAGGTGTCGCGCGCCCAGGCCGACGCGCGCGCGCTGATGACCGGGCGCATCACCGACGCCTACACCAACATCGCCACCGTCAAGCTGTTCTCCCACGCCGGCCGCGAGGCCGGCTACGCGCGCGGCGCGATGCAGGAGTTCCTCGGCACCGTGCATGCGCAGATGCGCCTGGTGAGCGGCATCGAGATCGTCAATCACAGCCTGTCGATGGGGCTGATCCTCGCCACCGGCGGCACGACGCTGTGGCTGTGGAGCCAGGGCGAGGTCGGGGTCGGCGCGGTGGCGGCGGCGACCGCGATGGCGCTGCGCCTGAACGGCATGTCGCACTGGGTGATGTGGGAGATGGCCTCGCTGTTCGAGAACGTCGGCACCGTGCAGGACGGCATCAACACCTTGTCGCGCCCGCATGCGGTGGTCGACCGCAGCGACGCCAAGGCGCTGGTGGTGAGCCGCGGCGAGGTGCGCTTCGAGCGGCTCGTGTTCGCCTACGGCGCCACCGGGCCGCAGGCGCGGCGGGTGATCGACGACTTCACGCTGACCATCCGTCCGGGCGAGAAGATCGGCGTGGTCGGGCGCTCGGGCGCGGGCAAGTCGACCCTGGTGAACCTGCTGCTGCGCTTCTACGATCTCGAGCAGGGCCGCATCCTGATCGACGGCCAGGACATCGCCGGCGTGACGCAGGACAGCCTGCGCGCGCAGATCGGCATGGTCACCCAGGACACCTCGCTGCTGCACCGCTCGGTGCGCGACAACATCCTCTACGGCCGCCCCGACGCCACCGACGCCGACATGATCGCCGCCGCGAAGCGGGCCGAGGCGCACGAGTTCATCCTCGGCCTTACCGACCCCAAGGGTCGCAGCGGCTACGACGCCCACGTCGGCGAGCGCGGCGTGAAGCTCTCCGGCGGCCAGCGCCAGCGCATCGCGATCGCGCGCGTGATGCTGAAGGACGCGCCCATCCTGCTGCTCGACGAGGCCACCAGCGCGCTCGACTCCGAGGTCGAGGCCGCCATCCAGGCCAGCCTGTATCGCCTGATGGAAGGCAAGACCGTGGTGGCGATCGCGCACCGCTTGTCCACCATCGCGGCGATGGATCGCCTGGTGGTGATGGACAAGGGCCGCATCGTGGAGGAGGGCGACCACCACAGCCTGCTCGCCCGCGGCGGCCTCTATGCGCGGCTGTGGGCGCACCAGAGCGGCGGCTTCCTCGGCGAGGAGGCCGAGGACGGCACGCCGCTTCATCCCGCCTGCCCCGCGTGAGGAAAGGTGTCACGCTTCCATGCGCGCTTTCTCCATAGAATGAAGCATGACCACCGGAGGCGATGACATGGCGTCGGAGTCCGCATCCGGCGATGCGCATCCCCTGCGCGTCGTCGCGCTCATCTACCTCTGCGGCGCGCTGCTGTTCGGAACGTTGCTGGTGCTCGAATGGCGGCTGATCGACCGCAGCGTCGTCGCGATCGCCCGCGAACGCGGTGCGGCGCTGTTCTCGCTGATCCAGACCACCCGCGAGTGGAACGCCAGGCATGGCGGGGTGTATGTCGTGGTGGACGAGAGCACCCAGCCGAACCCTTGGCTGAAGCACCCGGCGCGCGACCTGCAGACCACCGACGGCGTGCGCCTGACCATGGTCAACCCGGCCTACATGACGCGGCAGATCGCCGACCTCGCCCTGCACGCGGAGGGCGCGCGCCTGCACCTCACCAGCCTCAAGCCGATCCGACCCGAGAACCGTCCCGACGCCTGGGAGGCGATGGCGCTCGCGCGGTTCGAGGCCGGCGAGACCGAGGTGCTGGCGCTGGTGGAGGGCGGCGGCGAGGGCGGAAGCGGCCCGGCGCATCGCTACATGGCACCCTTGCTGGTGCGCGAGCCCTGCCTGCAGTGTCATGCAGAGCAGGGTTACCAGGTGGGCGACATCCGCGGCGGCATCTCGGTGACGATGCCTGCCGAGGTGCTGATCGCCCGGCGCGATCAGCTGCGCATGCGCGCGGTCTTCGTCTATCTGCTCGCCGGGCTGCTCGCCGCCGGCCTGATGCACGGCCTGCTGCGTGCCAACCGGCGCCATGTCGTCCAGGTGCGGCGGATCAACGCCGAGCAGGAGCGTCTGATCGAGCGGCGCACCGTCGAACTCGCCGAGGCCAACCGCCGCCTCGCCGGCGAGGTCGACCTGCACCGGCGCAGCGAGCAGCGCCTGGCGGCGAGCGAGTCGCGCTACCGCGCGATCTTCGACAGTGCCGCCGAGGGCATCATGCTGCTCGACGCCGCGCTGCGCATCGTCCAGGTGAACCCCGCCTTCTGCGAAATCACCGGCTACGCGGCCGAAGAAGTCCTTGGCCGCAAGCCGTCCATGCTCGGCTCGGGGCGCCACGACCGGGCCTTCTTCCGCGAGCTCCTCGCCACGCTGGCCGCCGCCGGACGCTGGCAGGGCGAGGTGTGGAACCGGCGCAAGGACGGCGACCTGTACGTGCAGTGGATGTCGGCGGTGCGGATCGGCGAGGCCGACGCGCCCGAGGGCTTCGTCGCCACGATGACCGACATCACCTCGCGCAAGCAGACCGAGGAGAAGCTGCGCTTCCGCGCCAACCACGATGCGCTCACCGGCCTGCCCAACCGCCGCCTGTTCGAGGATCGGCTGCAGTCGGCGATCGCCAGCGCGCTACGCCATGGCGAGCGTTTCGCGCTGATGCTGGTCGACCTCGACCACTTCAAGGGCGTCAATGACCGCTTCGGCCACCTCGCCGGCGACGCGCTGCTGGTCGAGGTCGGCCGCCGCCTGGAACTGTGCGTGCGCGCCTCCGACACGGTGGCGCGCCTGGGCGGCGACGAGTTCGCGGTGATCCTCGGCGAGGTCGGCGGCCGCGAGGATGCCGCCGAGGTGGCCGAGCGCATCTGCGCCGCCATGGCCTTGCCCTTCGAGCTCGGCGAGGGCGTCGCGCACATCGGCGCCTCGGTCGGCATCGCCCTCGGTCCGCAGGACGACGCCGACGCCGGGGAACTGCAGCGCCGCGCGGACGCCGCGCTCTATGCCGTCAAGCACGATGGCCGCGGCGGCTTCCGCTTCCACGGCGAGCCGGCCTGAAGGTTCGGTTTCGACAAGGACGCCGGCCCTGCAGGCGCCCCCGGCAGGCCGCGGCCGCGATTCGCGCCGCGCGGCCCGGTCTTCGCGCCCGGGCTGGTGCCGCCTCACTGCTTCTGCACGATCGCGCTGCCGCCGCCGTGGCGCAGCGGCTCGCTGACCGCGGTCACCGTGCCGTCGGGGTTGAAGCGGATGGCGTTGGCGGCGCCGATCTGGTCGGTCTCGCGCCACTTGTGGCCCTTCGCCTCCAGCGCCTTGGCCTGCTCGCTGCCCGGGAAGCCAAGCAGGGTCTCGACCAGGGTCGTCTCGCCGTTGCGCTGGCTCATGCGCGGGGCGGCGAGCGCGTCGGCCAGGCTCATGCCCAGGTCGACGTGATTGACGATGGTCTGCAGCGCGGTGGTGATGATGGTCGAGCCGCCGGGCGAGCCGATCGTGAACGCGGGCGCACCGTCCTTCAGCACGATGGTCGGGCTCATGCTCGAGCGCGGGCGCTTGAAGGCCTCGGGCAGGTTGGGGTGGGGGCCGCTGAAGTCGAAGTCGGTGAGCTCGTTGTTGAGCAGGAAGCCGCGCCCCGGCACCACGATGCCGCTGCCGCCCCAGTCCTCGATGGTGAAGGTGTAGGCGACCACGTTGCCCTCGCGGTCGGACACCGTGAGGTGGGTGGTATGCATCGACTCCTGCGCGAGCGGCTTCGGCTGCGGGCGCAGCGGCACCGAGCGGTCGTCCTCGAAGGGGTAGGGATCGCCCGCCGCGACCTTGCCCGGCGCCGCGCCGGCGCCAATCTGCCGCGCGCGCTCGCGCGCGTAGGCCTTCGACAGCAGGCCGTCCCTGGGCACATCCACGAACTCCTCGTCGGCCACGTAGGCGTTGCGGTCGGCGAAGGCCAGGCGCGAGGCCTCGAGGTAGAGGTGCTCGATCTCGGCGCGCGGCTTGCCGGCGAGGTCGAAGGTCTCAAGCAGGTTGAGCGCCTGCGCGATCGCGATGCCGCCGCTCGAGGGCGCAGGCATGCCGTGGATCTCGTAGCCACGATAGGTCGAACGTATCGGCGGACGGATGCGCGCCTCGTAGTCCTTCAGGTCGGCCATGGTGAGGCCGCCGGCGATCACGCTCGTGCCGGGCGTGACCGGCGGGTGGTTCACCGCCGCCACCATGCTCGCCGCGATCGGGCCCTCGTAGAAGGCCTTCACCCCGCCGCGCGCGATATCGCGGTAGGTCTGCGCGAGCTCGGGGTTGCGGAAACGCGTGCCCACCGGCAGCGCCTTGCCGTCCTGCAGGTAGAGCGCCGACGCGGTGGAGAAGCGCGCGAACTTGGCCTCGTTGATCTTGTTGATGCGGTGGAAGTTGGGGCCGACCGCGAAGCCTTCTTCGGCCACGCGGATGGCGGGCGCGAGCACCTTGTCGAAGCCCATCGTGCCGTAGCGCGTCAGCGCCTCGTGCCAGCCGCGCACCGTGCCGGGCACCCCGACCGAGATGCCGTTGGGCACCGTGGCCTTCCAGTCCATCTCCTTGCCCTCGGCGTCGAGGAAGACGCCGGGGTGGAAGCTCGCCGGGGCGACCTCGCGGTGGTCGATGGAGATCACGCGCCGGTCTTTCGCGGAGTAGATCAGCATGAAGCCGCCGCCGCCGATGCCGCAGCTGAACGGGTCGGTGACGCCGAGCGCGGCCGCCGCGGCCACCGCGGCGTCGATGGCGTTGCCGCCGGCATCGAGGATCTGCATCGCGGCCAGGCTGGCCTCGTGCGAGATGGTGGCGACCGCGCCGCCGTGGCCGGTGTCGACCGGCTGCTTCGCCAGGGCGCCGAACGCCGCCATCATGAGCGCGGTGGCGAGGAGGGTTTGCCTTTTCATGGTGTGCTCCGTCGTGCTGGGGAGCATGACGGTAGCACCGGCCGCAGGGTATGCCCAAGGCGGGAATACCCGGGTGGATTGGGGCGAAAGGATCGCGCGGGGAGGGCGGACTGCGCGGGTCGAGAGGCCGCGATCGCGACTTGCGTCGCTCCCACAGCGCCCCCGACCCCCGTGCCCGCATGCGGGGCGTAGGAGCGACGCAAGTCGCGATCCGGCGGGGTCTTGTGGGAGCGACGCGAGTCGCGATCCGGCGGGGGTCTTGTAGGAGCGACGCAAGTCGCGATCCGGCCGATGGATGAAGCGCGGCGCGCCGGCGCTGGCCGATGCGCGCCGCCCGCGCCGCCTACAGCCCCAGCGTCTCCGCCGTGTAGCGCGCGATCATGCGCTCTTCGTTGGTCGGCACCACGGCGACCGCGACGCGGCTGGCCGCGGTGTCGATGCGGCGGGCGTGGTCGGCGTTGGCGGCGGGGTCGACCTCGATGCCCATCCACGCCGCCAGCGCGGCCACCTTCTCGCGCACCGGCGCGGCGTGCTCGCCGATGCCGCCGGTGAACACCAGCGCGTCCAGCCCGCCCGCCGCCGCAGCCAGCGAGCCGAGCTCGCGCGCGATGCGGTAGCAGAACAGGCCCACCGCTTCCTTGGCCTCGGGGGCGTCGGAGGCGAGCAGGGTGCGCATGTCCTGGCTGATGCCCGACACGCCGAGCAGGCCCGATTCCTTGTAGAGCAGGCTGGTGAGCGCCTTGGCGTCCATGCCCTTCTGCTCCATCAGGTAGAGCATCACGCCGGGGTCGAGGCTGCCGGTGCGGGTGCCCATCATCAGGCCCTCGACCGCGGTGAAGCCCATCGTCGACGCGACGCTGCGACCGTCGCGCAGCGCGCACATCGACGCGCCGTTGCCGAGGTGGGCGATCACCACCGCGCCGCGGGCGCGCTCGCCGACCACTGCCGGCAGCTGGCGCGCGACGTAGTCGTAGGACAGGCCGTGGAAGCCGTAGCGCTTGATGCCCTCGGCCGACAGCCTGCGCGGCAGCGCGAAGGCCTGCGCGACCGCCGGCTGGGTGCGGTGGAAGGCGGTGTCGAAGCAGCCCACCTGCGGCACCTGCGGCATCAGCGTGGCGACCGCGCGCACCGCGCGCAGGTTGTGCGGCTGGTGCAGCGGGGCGAGCGGCACGAAGGTGTCGAGCGTGCGCAGCACCGCCTCGTCCAGCCGGGTCGGCGCGCTGTAGTGCTCGCCGCCGTGCACGATGCGGTGGCCGGCGGCGACGATGTCGAGCGCCGGGTTGTGGCGGACGAGCAGCGCGAAGACGTGCTCGAGCGCGTCGCGATGCTGTTCGCCCTGGCTGCCGCCGGTCACCACCGGCTCCTGGATGCGTTCGCCCGCGGCGGTCTTGAAGGTGACCTCGGGTCTGGCGCCGATGCCTTCGACCTGGCCGGACACCGCCGGCGCGGCGGCCACGTCACCGTCGACCGGGTAGAGCGCGAACTTCAGGCTCGACGAGCCCGCATTGAGAACGAGGACGGCCTTCATGCCTTCAGGGCCTCGCGCTTCTTGTGGGCCATCAGCTGCACGACCGCGCACGACGCGGTGCGCGTCTCGGCGGTGTCGGCACGGCTGGTCAGCACGATCGGCACGCGCGCGCCCAGCACCACGCCGGCCATCAGCGCGTTGGCGAGATATTCGAGCTGCTTGGCGACCATGTTGCCGGACTCGAGGTCGGGCACCACCAGGATGTCGGCGTTGCCGGCCACCACCGACTTGATGCCCTTGGTCTTCGCGGCGACCAGCGACACCGCGTTGTCGAAGGCGAGCGGGCCGTCGAGCAGGCCACCCTTGATCTGGCCGCGGTCGGCCATCTTGCACAGCGCGGCGGCGTCGATCGTCGAGCGGATCTTCGAGGTCACGGTCTCGACCGCCGACAGGATCGCCACCTTGGGTTCGGGCAGGCCGAGGATGTGGGCGAGCTCGATCGCGTTCTGGATGATGTCGACCTTATCCTCGAGCGTGGGCTCGATCATGATCGCCGCGTCGGTGATCATCAGCGGGTGCGGGTAGGTCGGCACGTCGGCGAGGAAGACGTGGCTGATGCGGCGGCCGGTGCGCAGGTGCTTGATCACCTGGCTCATCATCTCGTCGGTGTGCAGCGAGCCCTTCATCAGCGCCTCGGCGCCGCCGTCGCGGCACAGGGCGACGGCCACCTCGGCCGAGGCGTGGCTGTGTTCGGTGTCGACGATGCGCAGGCCCTTGATGTCGATCTCGTGTTCTTCGGCCACGGCGCGGATGCGCGACTCGGGGCCGACCAGGATCGGCTCGACCAGGCCGGCGCGTGCCGCCTGGACCGGGCCGAGCAGGGATTCGCGGTCGCAGGGGTGGGCCACCGCGATCGGGATCGGCGACAGGCCGGCCGACACCGACAGCAGGTGGCGGTAGCGCAGCTCGCGGTCGGACACGGTGACCTCGGGCAGCACGACGCGCGCGCGCGAGATCTTCTCGGTCGGCGCCATCACCTCGGCGATGCCGTCGATCACCTTGAGACCGTCCTGGTTCACCGCCAGGCAGTCGAAGATGATGTGGTGGTTGTGCTCGAACTTTTCCTTGCAGGTGACCGTGATCGTCAGCGTGTCGCCGATCGTGATCGGGCGCCAGAAGTTCAGCCCCTGCGACACGTACACCGTGCCGGGGCCGGGGAACTCGGTGCCGAGCACGGTGGAGATCAGCGTGCTGCCCCACATGCTGTGGCCGACGACCTCGCGGAACTGGCTGGAGCGTGCGTATTCGAGATCGACGTGGGTCGGGTTGACGTCGCCCGACATGGCGGCGAACAGGTGGATGTCCTCGGGGCGCAGCGTGCGGACGAGCTGGGCGAAGTCGCCCACCTGGATCTCGTCGAAGGTGCGGTTCTGGATCATCTGTTGTGCGGCAGGAGCTTTCATGGCAACTCTCGTTCTTGGATGCATTGCAACACGCGATTCTAGACCTTGTATGTGACTGCCACATGCGCTAAAACGATCGAATTGTGCAATGCGTCAATCACACGCACGTTTCCTTGCGGCGCGGATGTTTTTCATGCCCGCACCATGCGATTGCTCACGATTGGCTGCGCGGGTCGCGTGCTAGACTCCGCGCGTTTTTACGATCTGCGGGCGCGGATGGGGTCGGTTGTGCGCCCGAAACCTGTCGAATCCTCATTTCGCCACGGAATCAACCATGCAAGTCGTCGTTCTCGCTGCCGGCCAGGGCAAGCGCATGCGCTCGGTCCTGCCCAAGGTCCTCCAACCCATCGCCGGCAAGCCGATGCTGGCCCACGTGCTCGATGCCGCCCGCACGCTCGACGCCCAGCGCGTCTGCGTGGTGTACGGCCATGGGGGTGAAGTGGTGCGCGAGCGCCTCGATGCCGTCGACCTGGCCTGGGCGCGGCAGGAGCCGCAGCTCGGTACCGGTCATGCGGTGCAGCAGGCGCTGCCCCACCTCGACGACGAGCACGTGGCCCTGGTGCTGTACGGCGACGTGCCGCTGATCGGCGTGCCCACGCTGCGCCGCCTGGTCGCCGCCGCCGGCGACGCGCGCCTGGCGCTGCTCACCGTCGAGATGGACAACCCGACCGGCTACGGCCGCATCCTGCGCGACGCCGCCGGCAAGGTGGTGCGCATCGTCGAGGAGAAGGACGCCTCCGACGAGGAGCGCAAGGTGCGCGAGGTGAACACCGGCATCCTGGTCGCCCCGGTCCGCCACCTGCGCGCCTGGCTCGGCCGCATCGGCAACGACAACGCCCAGGGCGAGTACTACCTCACCGACATCATCGGGTTGGCCGTGGCCGACGGCGTCGAGGTGACGACCGTGCAGCCCGACGCCTTCGCCGAGACGCTGGGCGTCAACAACAAGATGCAGCTCGCCGAGCTCGAGCGCATCCACCAGGGCAACATCGCCCGCCGCCTGATGGAAGAGGGCGTCACGCTGATCGACCCGGCGCGCATCGACGTGCGCGGCACGCTCACGGTCGGGCGCGACGTCGAGATCGACGTCAATTGCGTCTTCGAAGGCGAGGTCGAGCTCGGCGACGGCGTACGCATCGGTGCCAACTGCGTCGTCCGCGACGCCCGCATCGGCGCCGGTACCCGGCTCGAGCCCTTCAGCCACGTCGACAGCACCACCATGGGCCAGGCCTGCGTGATCGGGCCCTACGCCCGCACCCGCCCGGGCACCGTGCTCGGCGCCGACGTGCATCTGGGCAACTTCGTCGAGGTCAAAAACAGCGTCATCGCCGACCACTCCAAGGCCAACCACCTGGCCTACGTGGGCGACGCCGACGTCGGCAGCAAGGTCAACATCGGCGCCGGCACCATCACCTGCAACTACGACGGCGCCAACAAGCACCGCACCATCATCGAGGACGAGGTCTTCATCGGCTCCGACACCCAGCTCGTCGCGCCGGTGCGCGTGGGCCGCGGCGCCACCCTGGGCGCCGGCACCACGCTCACCAAGGACGCCCCCGCCGGCCAGCTCACCGTGTCGCGCAGCAAGCAGATCAGCCTCGAACACTGGAAGCGCCCGGTCAAGCAGCCGCGCTGAGCCCCTCCGCCAGCCGATTCGCCCGCCCCGCCCTCCGCACCGAATCCAAAGACCGACAAGGAAGCCCCGCCATGTGTGGCATCGTCACCGCAATCGCAACCAACAACGTCGTCCCGGTCCTGCTCGAGGGCCTGCGCAAGCTCGAGTACCGCGGCTACGACTCGGCCGGCCTCGCCGTGCTCGCCGGCGAGCTCACCCGCCTGCGCTCCTGCGGCCGCGTGGCCGAGCTCGCTGCGCTCGCCGATGCGCGCCAGCTCTCCGCCCACATCGGCATCGCGCACACGCGCTGGGCCACCCACGGCGTGCCCTCCGAGCGCAACGCCCACCCGCACATCTCGGGCGGCCTCGCCGTGGTGCATAACGGCATCATCGAGAACTTCGAATCCATCAAGGCCGACCTGCAGGGCAAGGGCTACGTCTTCGAGTCCGAGACCGACACCGAGGCCATCGCCCACCTCGTCCACTACAAGCTGCAGGCCAACACCGACCTCTTCGAGGCCGTGCGCCAGGCCACCAACGAGCTCGTCGGCGCCTACGCCATCGGCGTGGTCGCCGAGGCCGACCCCTTCCGCGTCATCGTCGCGCGCCGCGGCTCGCCGCTGCTGCTCGGCATCGGCGAGGACGGCATGTACGCCGCCTCCGACACCGCCGCGCTGCTGCAGGTCACGCGCAAGATCGTCTATCTGGAAGACGGCGACCTCGCCGAGCTGCGCCGCGACAGCTACATCGTCATCCGCTCCGACGGCAGCCCGGTCGAGCGCGAGGTGCACATCTCCAGCCTGTCGGCCGACGCGGTCGAACTCGGCAAGTTCCGCCACTACATGCAGAAGGAGATCTTCGAGCAGCCGCAGGCCCTGGCGCAGACGCTGGAGCTGATCGCCGGCGGCGCCGGCATCACCCCGCAGCACTTCGGCGCGCGCGCGGGCGAAGTCTTCGACGGCGTGCGCCGCGTGCTCGTGCTCGCCTGCGGCACCAGCTACCACGCCGGCCTGGTCGCGCGCTACTGGATCGAATCCATCGCCAAGCTGCCGGTCACCGTCGAGATCGCCAGCGAATACCGCTACCGCGAGTCCGTCCCCGACCCCGACACCCTGGTCGTGGTCATCTCGCAGTCGGGCGAGACCGCCGACACCCTGGCCGCGCTCAAGCACGCCAAGGCGCTCGGCATGCAGCGCACGCTGGCGATCTGCAACGTGCCCGAATCCGCCATCGTGCGCGAGACCGCGCTGCGCTTCATCACCCGCGCCGGCCCCGAGATCGGCGTCGCCTCCACCAAGGCCTTCACCACCCAGCTCGCCGCCTTCGCGCTGCTCACGCTCGCGCTCGCCAAGATCAACGGCCGCCTGTCCGCCGAAGACGAGGAGCGCCGCCTCGCCGCGCTGCGCCACCTGCCGGTCGCGGTGCAGAAGGTGCTCGAGCTCGAGCCCGAGATCGAGCAGTGGGCGCAGCGCTTCGCCGGCAAGGAGCACGCGCTCTTCCTGGGCCGCGGCAGCCACTGGCCGATCGCCATGGAAGGCGCGCTCAAGCTCAAGGAGATCTCCTACATCCACGCCGAAGCCTACGCCGCCGGCGAGCTCAAGCACGGCCCGCTCGCCCTGGTGGACAAGGACATGCCGGTGATCGCCGTGTCCCCGGCCGACGAGCTGCTCGAAAAGCTCAAGTCCAACCTGCAGGAAGTCCGCGCGCGCGGCGGCGAGCTCTACGTCTTCGCCGACGCGGGCAGCGAGATCCCCGAGTCGGAAGGCGTGCACATCCTGCACATGCCCGAGCACTACGGCATGCTGTCGCCGGTGCTGCACGTGATCCCGCTGCAGCTGCTGTCGTACCACGCGGCGCTGGTGAAGGGGACGGACGTGGATAAGCCCCGCAACCTCGCGAAGTCGGTCACTGTCGAGTGAAGACGTAGTACTTGATATCCGGTATCACATGATCCATATTCAGGTCGTCATGTGATACCGGAGCCGCCGCCGTGCAACTCGTCACCCCTGAGCAGATCGCCGCAGTGATGGCGCTCGCGCCGGCGCCGCACTCGTTTGCCGAACTCGACGAGCAAGTCGCCGAAGGCCTCCCCAAGGCCGCCCTCAAGGCAGGCGTCGAGCGCCTGGGGCGCAACCCCGACGAGCGCCGCATCCTGCTCCACCGCGTCGTTCCCGAAGCCACCTTCAAGCGCCGCCGCGACCGTCTCAGCCCCACCGAATCCGCAAAGATCGAGCGCCTCGCCCGCGTCTATGCCACCGCCCGCCACGTCTGGAACTCGGACGAGGACGCGCTCGCCTTCCTGCACGCACCGCACGCGATGCTGGGCGGGCAGCCTCCGCTCGAGGTCGCGATGACCGAGCTGGGCGCGCGCCGGGTCGAGACCCTGCTGTGGAGGTTCTTCTACGGCATCGCCGCCTGATGCGCGTCTACCGCATCGCCGACCGGCGTCACCCGATCTGGGACGGAACCGGCGCCGCGCTGCTGGGCGGGCGCTGGAACAGCCCGGGGCATCCCGCCATCTATGGTTCTTTGAGTTCCGCCTGCGCGATGCTCGAGATCCTCGCCCATGCCGGCATCGGACGCATTCCCGGCACGCAGCAGATCGTGATCGCCGAGGTGCCCGACGAGGATGCGCTGGTCGAGCGGCATGAGCAGGCGAGCTTGCCCGACGGCTGGGATGCAGAAGATAGCGGCGCGGCGCGGCAGTTCGGCGACGACTGGCTGGCGTCGAGGCGAAGCCTGGTGCTGGTGGTGCCGTCGGTGGTGGCGCGGCTGGAGTTCAATGCGGTCGTGAACCCGGCGCACCCGGATTTTTCCAGGGTGAGGGTGGGTGCGCCGGAGGCGGTGGTGTGGGATCGGCGGCTGTTCGGGTGAGGGCTTAGCCTCACAAGACCACGGCCGCAGAACGTCCGGGGGCGAGGCGGATGTTTGTGACGCGACGCGGGTTGGGCGTTCGTGTTGATCACGGTGGTGAAGGGTACGAAGGTCACGACGGAGTTCGATCCGTGGCATCCATTCTCGCGGGCGTCCAGGTTGACCGGTCTGGTCCGCGCAGTCTTGGGATGGCGTTGTCCCGCCAGACCCGACACCCATCCTCCCTTTCGACCGCCGATCAATGACAGCTATCAGGATGTGTCTGCCAATAGCGGCATTCGGCCACAAGCTGTCACTAGCCATCCAATCCGGATAGCGGTCATCCAGGCGAGGCGGTATCCTAACCGCCTACGTTCCAGATGGGTTGGAGCACCCTACCACGCAGTCGGCTGCTGCCCATATGCTCTCTTTTTATTTGGCCTTTTGTGAGTTCCGGCTTCTAAACAGCAAATTCCAGACCCTATTATCCCGCATCTGGTGTCGTGCGGCAGAACTGTCGCCCTAGAACAAAGGCCTGCTTGTGCAAGTTCCAGTGAATTTTGAAGATCGTGCGGTCGCATTTATCGATGTGTTAGGGTTCAGGGCTCTTGTGTCTGGCGCTTCAGAAAGTGAGAAGCAGCTCAAGCAACTCACAGAACTGGTACATCTGCTCTCATCAGCCGTGCCAACCTTGGATAAGAGTGTAGAAGCATCGGTCGCCTCGCATCTCATCCCGAAGCACATCTACATCTCCGATTGCATCATTCTGAGCGCCCCACTCACTGATACGGATCGTGAGAGCTACGATGGACTTTCCATAGTTGTTATGCGGGCAATTCAGCTTACGCACTACTTCCTCAAATCTGGGTATCTGATTCGGGGCGGAGTCTCTGTTGGTAAAGTCTGGCACGCGAATTCAAATATCGTTGGCCCTGCCTACCAAGAGGCATTCCTACTTGAGCAGAAAGGTAACGAGCCGATTATAGTGCTTTCAGAGTCTGCAGCAAAAAGGTGGCGTGGCGGATCGCGCATGTGCTTGCAGCATGACGGCAAGGTGTTTGTGAATGGGCTTTTTGACTACTACATTCAAAACAATACGCGGCATGGTGAGATCGAACGCACATATGCTGAATACGCAGAGCTCGCAGACAAGAGGCTTGCAGAAGGTCTTCCACAGTCCGCTGAAGAGAAGTGGTCTTGGTTCAGGAGTTTTCTACAAACAGAGGCTCTAGCAGGTCTCAAGTGGGCGCAGGCCTAACACTGCGCACCAAGGGACGCTCGGCAAGCTGCGCGCCTCTTGGCTTCGACGTTGAACAGCAGCCTTCCTCAAAGCACAACGGCAGCAACGTGTTGAATCCAAACAGTAACGAATGAGCATTTGATATGCCCTCACGCTCGGAAGAAGCAAAGCAACTGCTGATCTCGGTGCAGACCGAATTTCGCGGTGCTCCGCTGGGCTTTGAGACAATAAACGAGACGAAGATGACGACTTTCTCATGAACTCCTAGGGGGAGGGCAGAAGGTATCGCCCAGAAAAGATGAGAACAAGAAAGCAGTCAAAATAGGGGTTTAAGAATGAAAATTTTTCAAGTGTTTTTTGATGCCCATGTTTCCAAAAATTCGCGTCGCCTCCTTCGTATAAATATCGCAACTTGCATGTTATTTTCTTTTACGCCATTTGCTCAGGCGCAAGTTACTTGGTCGCCAGTATCAAGCAACCAAAATTTTGAGGTTGCAATTAACTACGATAGCCTCAAGCGCTCGAGCGGAATTGCAAAACTCAGAATCAAGACTGCTGATAAAGCTGATCGTAGCATCATGTACGAGGATCTTGAAGTTGATTGCGAACTAAAGAGAGTGCGAAGCGTTTGGGCTAAGAGGTATGACTGGCGAAATAAAGTAAGGGGTGTAAGCAGTACGCCAAGCGACTGGGCTGAGGTCCAGCCAAGTACGATCATGGCAGTTATTTATGCTCACGCGTGTGGGCAATAGTGAAAAGCAACTCCATGCCGTAGTTAAATTTATTCATGATTTTCAATAGCTGGCAGCATGATTGGTTCGGCGCGCGTGAATTCTACCGGCACGAAAAAAGCCGCTTTGTATGTAGGATAGGTTTCGTTCGAAAACGCAATAAAGAAAGCTGCTGAGAACTCGAAGCACCGGCTTTTGAGGCCAAAAGTCAAAATAAAAATAAATCGCTGAACTGAGCGCTGGAATTGTTCTTGCTGAACCCGCTCTTGGCGCTTCTACGAGATTTCTATGCCTAATCGGCAACCTTCTTTTGTTGCTAATAGATACTTCGGGCAAGAAACAGCCTTTCGGTTTTGAAATTAGAAAAATACACTGCCACTCCGTCCAAACACTGCCAAGACTAACTATGCCATTTCCAACGCAGCAACGTACGAGCGGTCAAGAACGTGGGAGGCGAGCTGAGGACGTCGCCTCGTGGTTTTTTCGGCTGAATGGGTTTCTAGCGATACCCGGTTTCATTGTTCACCTTGACAGTGCATCATCGCACCAAGGAGAAGACGGGGAGCCTCGAATTGCTCGCACAGAGGCCGATCTTATGGCCGTACGGTTTCCATTTAGCCGTGAAGTTGTCGGCAGCAGGGAAATGCGTGACGCCCAAGAATTGACCAGGCTACAGTCTGGCGATAATGAAAGAAAGCCTCTGTTTGTGCTCGTTGAGGTTAAAGCCAGTTTATGCAAAATGAACGGTCCGTGGACGAATCAGCAAGCCGCGAACATGCAACGCGTTTTGCGCCGGCTTGGTTTTACCCGCGATGAGCGCATAATTCACTCTGCTGCCGCAGCTCTTTATGAACACGCGAGGTGGGAAGGCGGAAGCGTTTTGGTGCAATACATTTGCGTTGGTGGGCAAAAGAGCAGCGAGTTGGCGACTATGTACGATCAGCTAATTCAAATCGATTGGAGGCAGATCGGGGAGTTTATGTTTGAGCGTTTCTCCTCCCATCCCGAGAAAACGCCGTCCGGCCTTGTCCACGACCAGTGGCCCAAATTTGGTCGTGAGTTTGGACGTTGGTTCGTTGGAGGGGGAAAACAACGTGGTCAGATGGAAGCAGGTCGCGCTGTGGAACGGTACGTCAGAGACGGCAGGCTACAGTGAGTCGGTAATGCTGCGCTCAGCCGGACAGCGGCGCCTCCTTCACCAACGTGGCAACTCCGCTACCCGTTCATTCCACGGGTGAAGTCAGCTTTCCAAAGCGTCGATTGACTGCATCGGGTCGCTATCGATAGATTTTCATAGCGGCCACAAGACGCGATTGACCACAGTATCCGGATAGAGATCATCCGGGCAAGTCGGCATGATTGCTTTCGTACCAATTGGGAGTCGTAACGAGCCGCGTGAGAAATGCCGTCGCTTGGCTCCAGATCATTTATGCCTTAATCATTGCTATTGGCATGCCGCTAAGTGCCTACGCTGAGCGAGACTTAATGTTGAAGTTGTCACCCACAGCACTTCTACGCGAGCAGAAGCGAGAAATGTAATGCGGCATCAAGGTTGGGCAGAGGCATAAAACCTTCGCCAAGATGATGCATTCTGGTTGCTGTCGAAGTGGCCTAAATTGGCCACTGAGTAGCTCATACCGCAGCATCAAGGAACCGGACGACGATGCAGCTTCACAGCTAAATATCAGGGGTTCAAATTTTCACATCTATATTTATCAGATCAACAACAATCTGGGCGTTGATGAAGTAAAGCATGTTCATTATCCCGTGGAGGACTAGCGGCACTCCTAACGCCAAACACTGCGCTCCATCTTGGGGGCGCTGAGCGACGGCTTTCCCCAAAGCTCAACGGCAGCAACGGGTCGTTAGGGTGAATTGAGGATTCCGGCGAGCGGCCATCCCCTCCGCATGCAACCGAGCAGAATCGAAGGACGGAGCAGGCCGACCAAGAGCCGCTCCGCTCGAACGACAATTGCCGTTGCGCCAGCTAAGGGTGCCGACGAGTACGCTACGCCGCCACCCACGCAAATCGGGCGTCCATCGCACGAACCCACTCCTCCACCCGCAGCCCTGCGACACGTTCGAACTCGCGGGTGTCGTGCGTGACCAGGCTGGCGTCTTCGGCCCGCGCGTGGCAGGCGGTCCAGAGGGCTCGCGCCGATTGGCGAGCCGGCGGCTTTAAGGCGGGTGGCCTGTTTCGGGCTCCGAAACTCGCTCTCCGGGGCTGTTTTACTGCGCGCGGATGGCCACGAATACGAAGCACCAGGAGGCGTCGATGCATTTCAAGGTCTATTTCGATGACGAGACGGCGCAGCGGCTGACGGCGGCACCCAAGGCCATGGCGGAGAAGTTTGCCGCCATCACCGCGCTGACCGACGCGTTCTGCGCGCAGCCTCTCGACGCTGGACACCGGCGGATGATCCTCCGCGTCGTCGGCGCGCAGGCAGCCGTCGCCCTTGCCGCCTGGCGCCGAGCGCGTGTGGGTGGCCGCGGCCGAGCATGCGGTGGGGCGGGTGAACGACGTGCCTGCGGATCGCGCGGAGGTGTCGAATGAGCCGGTTGTCGACCGAGTCGGTGGAGAAGGCCGTCGATGCCGTTCAGGCGATGGACCGCGCGCAGAAAGAACGCCTCGCCGACGAGATCTTCCGCATGCAGCCGAACATGCTGGGCTCGATCCTGGTGCTGCCCCGGCTCGGGGTGCCGATGGAGAAGGTCGAGTTCGCCGTCGGGGTGCTGCTGGTCTGCTTCCAGGCGATGAAGGAGTCCGGGCTGGCCTGGCCGGTCATCACGGAGGACGAGCAGGAGCGCCAGCTCGCGCGCTTCGTGGCGGCGACGCGCCTCGGCGAGGACATCGCCCCCTCGCTGCGCAGTCGCGCGCTTCGGCGCTACATCTCCGCGCACCCCGAGAAGTCGCTCGCCGCCTACGTGGCGAGCGATACGTCGAAGTGGCTGGGCGAGATCGCGGCCGATGAGTCCGACAAGTACGCGATGCTGGCGGTGTGGAACCTGGTGAACTGCATCGCCTTCGCCGAGCTGCCGCGGTCGAAGCGCGCGAAATCCAGGTAGGCGCAGCGGCACCGCCGTATTCGCGCCTGCCGGCGCTCCTACACAAACCGCCGCGCGTTCCGCCCCCCTGTAGGAGCTGCGGCAGCTGCGAACACGGCGACCCCGCAATCGACGCGGGTGCGGACTTCACCGCCGCATTCGCGCCTGCCGGCGCTCCTACACAAACCGCCGCGCGTCACGCCCCCTGTAGGAGCTGCGGCAGCTGCGAACACGGCGACCCCGCAATCGACGCGGGTGCGGATTTCACCGCCGCTTTCGCGCCTGCCGGCGCTCCTACATGAACCGGCGCGCTTCCGGAGGGCATGTGGAGCGGCGGCAGCCGCGAACCCGTCGGCCCCCGCGAAACCGGCGATAATGCGGCCCGACGCGTGTTCACGCCCTTTCAGGATTCCTCCCCGCTCATGGAAATCAAGGTCAACTTCCTCGACAAGCTTCGCCTCGAAGCCAGGTTCGACGACTTCACGGTGATCGCCGACCAGCCGATCCGCTACAAGGGCGACGGCTCGGCGCCGGGGCCGTTCGACTACTTCCTGGCCTCGTCGGCCTTGTGCGCGGCCTACTTCGTGAAGCTGTACTGCGAGACGCGCAACCTCCCGACCGAGAACATCCGCCTGTCGCAGAACAACATCGTCGACCCGGAGAACCGCTACAAGCAGATCTTCAAGATCCAGGTCGAGCTGCCGGAGGACATCTCCGCCAAGGATCGCCAGGGCATCCTGCGCTCGATCGAGCGCTGCACGGTCAAGAAGGTCGTGCAGACCGGCCCCGAGTTCATCATCGAGGAGGTGGGGAGTCTCGATGCCGACGCCCAGGCCCTGCTGGCGCTGGACCCGGACACCGGCACGCGCACCTATATCGCCGGCAAGGACCTGCCGCTCGAGCAGACCATCGCCAACATGTCGCGGTTTCTGGCCGACCTGGGGATCAAGATCGAGATCGCCTCGTGGCGCAACCTGGTGCCCAACGTGTGGTCGCTGCACATCCGCGATGCGCACTCGCCGATGTGCTTCACCAACGGCAAGGGCGCGAGCAAGGAGAGCGCGCTGGCCTCGGCCCTGGGCGAGTACATCGAGCGCCTCAACTGCAATCACTTCTACAACGACCAGTTCTGGGGCGAGGACATCGGCGACGCCCCCTTCGTGCATTACCCGAACGAGCGCTGGTTCAAGCCCGGCCGCAAGGATGCGCTGCCGGCCGGGCTGCTCGACGACTACTGCCTGGCGATCTACGACCCCGAGGGCGAACTGCGCGCCTCGCATCTCTACGACACCAACTCCGGCAACGTGGCGCGCGGCATCTGCGCGCTGCCCTATGTGCGCCAGTCCGACGGCGAGGTGGTGTATTTCCCCACCAACCTGATCGACAACCTCTACCTCAGCAACGGCATGAGCGCCGGCAACACACTGCCCGAGGCGCAGGTGCAGTGCCTGTCCGAGATCTTCGAGCGCGCGGTGAAGCGCGAGATCCTCGAAGGCGAGCTCGCCCTGCCCGACGTGCCGCCGGAGGTGCTGGCGAAGTATCCCGCCATCGTGGCCGGCATCGAAGGGCTGGAGGCGCAGGGCTTTCCGGTGCTGGTGAAGGACGCGTCGCTGGGTGGCAAGTACCCGGTGATGTGCGTGACGCTTATGAACCCGCGCACCGGCGGCGTGTTCGCCTCCTTCGGGGCGCACCCGAGCCTCGAGGTCGCGCTGGAGCGCAGCCTCACCGAGCTGCTGCAGGGGCGCAGCTTCGAAGGCCTCAACGACCTGCCGGCGCCGACCTTCGAGAGCAACGCGGTGACCGAGCCGAACAACTTCGTCGAGCACTTCATCGACTCCAGCGGCGTGGTGTCGTGGCGCTTCTTCAGTGCCCGGGCCGATCATCCCTTCGTCGAATGGGACTTCTCCGGCCACGGCGAACGTTCCAACGTGGATGAGGCCGCGACCCTGTTCGGCATCCTCGAGGACATGGGCAAGGAAGCGTACATGGCGGTGTTCGACCAGCTCGGCGCCAAGGTCTGCCGCATCGTCGTGCCGGGGTATTCCGAGGTCTATCCGGTCGATGACCTGATCTGGAACAACACCAACAAGGCGCTGGCCTTCCGCGCCGACATCCTCGACCTGCACCGCCTCGACGACGAGGCCCTCGAAGCCCTGCTCGATCGCCTGGAAGAGAGCGAGCTCGACGATTACACCGACATCATCGAGCTGATCGGCATCGAGTTCGACGAGAACACCGTGTGGGGCCAGCTCACGATCCTGGAGCTGAAGCTGCTGATCCATCTCGCCCTGCAGCAGCTCGAGGAGGCGAAGGAGCGCGTGGAGGCCTTGCTGCAATACAACGACAACACGGTCGAGCGCGTGCTGTTCTACCAGGCGCTCAACGTGGTGCTGGAGGTGATGCTGGACGACGAGCTGGAACTGGCCGACTACGAGGCCAACTTCCGCCGCATGTTCGGCGATGCGCGCATGGACGCGGTGATCGGCTCGGTGGAAGGCAGCGTGCGCTTCCACGGCCTGACGCCGACGAGCATGAAGCTCGAGGGGCTCGACCGCCACCAGCGCCTCATCGACAGCTACCGCAAGCTGCACAAGGCGCGGGCGCGCGCGGCGGGGGTGTCCGCGTAGATTTGCGAGCGCGTTCCGCGCCGGTGGCGACGTGCGCTCGGTGTACCAGCTGCAGCGCCAGGGCTCGCCCGAACTCGGGCACTTCTTCGACGGGGAGTCCGCGCTCGACTGCCGCATCCACCCTTACCCCAAGCCCACCATCGCGCTGGCGGCACCGCGCGGTGGCGGAGGTGCGGCGCGAGCAGGTGGAGGCCTTCTTCGCCGGCAACCCCCTGTAGGAGCGCCGGCAGGCGCGAACCCGTGCTCGAGCTCCGCGCCCCTTGGCGGTGATCCGCTTACTCCCCCGCGCCGATCAGCAGGTAATTCGGCCCGCTGCGCACGAAGCCGGCATCGTCTACCAGCATGTCCAGCGCCACCGAGGCGAGGTCGTCGGCGATCGGGTCGACACGGACATTCTTGGGCTGGACGATGAGCTTGGTGTAGCTCTCGCACGACCCGCAGGACTCCGCGCGGGCGATGCCGTCGTCGCCGTCGATCTCGTGCAGGGTGATCTTGTCGCGGTCGCCGCAGCTCACGCAGGTGGCGTGCGGGACGTGCCACTCGGTGTTGCACAGCGTGCAATGCACGTAGCGCAGGCCGGCGGTCGGGCCGTCGCTGCGGATCACGCTCACCACCGGGTGGCTGCCGCACACCGGGCAGGTGCTGTGGGCTTCCATCAGCGGCAGCGCGTCGGCGTCGAGCTTGCTGGCGAGCGCGGTGAACACCACCTGCATCGCCGCGGCGACGTAGGGCAGGCGGGCCATGTCGGCGCCCTCGGGTTCGCCGTTGAGCAGCTTCTCGCCGAGCTTGTCGAGGTCCTCGGCGCTGGTCACGAGCAGCCCGTCGAGCGTCTCGCGCGCGCCGACCGGGGCGTTCTCCAGCAGGTCGCCGACGAGGTTGCGCAGGATCTCGCGCCACACCGCGGGGCGCTGGTACGAGGCCACGCTGATCGGCGGCATGCGATGCTTGCGCGCGCGCGCGAGCACGTCTTCGGCAGGGGGGGCGATGTCCTGCGCCGAGGCTTCCAGTGCTGCATGCTGGGCACGCGACAGGCGGCCGAGGAAGGCGAGCCACTCGCCCAGGCCGTGGTGCAGCGCGAGGGCGTCGAAACGCTCGGCGCGCGCGAGGAAGACGGTGCCCGGATCGGGCAGGAGGATGGCGGCGGCTTCGCCCGAGGGCGGCAGTTCGATGGCTTGGGTGTTCATGGTGTCTCTGGATGGAATGGCGCCCGCGATGATCGGCGCAGTGGAGGGGCGAATGCAAGCCGGAGATGCATGGGCCGCCCCCGCAGGAGTTCAGCGCGGCGTTGCCGGCGGTAAGGCCAGGGCTCTTCAGGGTTTGCCTGTAGGCCTGGCCCGAATCTGCGCCGCGCCAGGAAAACAATCGTATTCTGTCCGATGTGGCGCGGAGGCGGTTTTGCCGGGTGCGGGTCCTGTCCGGCTGCCCCGGAAGAAACCTGCCGGCGCCCCGAACAAGAATCGGCGATCACCCGGACAACCTGGAGGAAGACCCCCATGAACGAGCCCCGAAGCGTCTCGCGCCCCTTGTCGCCGCGCGTCGCGCTCTTCGCCACCTGCCTGGTGGACGCGATGCGCCCCAGCATCGGCTTCGCCGCGCTCAAGCTGCTGCGCGACGCCGGCTGCCGGGTCGAGGTGCCGCAGGCGCAGACCTGCTGCGGCCAGCCCGCCTTCAACAGCGGCGACACCGCGCACGCGGCCACGCTCGCGCGCCATTTCATCCAGACCTTCGAGGGCTACGACTACGTGGTCGCGCCCTCGGGCTCCTGTATCGGCATGACCAGGGTGCACTACGCCGAGGCGCTCGCCGACGACCCCGCCTGGGCCGAGCGCGCGCGCCGCCTGGGCGAGCGCAGCTTCGAGCTGATGAGCTTCCTGGTCGACGTGATGGGCTACGCGCCCACGGACGTGCGGCTCGACACCAGCTTCACCTACCACGACAGCTGCTCGGGCCTGCGCGAGCTCGGCGTGCATGACCAGCCGCGCGCGCTGCTCGGCAAGGTCGCGGGGCTCACCTTGAAGCCGCTCGAGGGCAACGACGTGTGCTGCGGCTTCGGCGGCACCTTCTGCGTCAAGTATGCGGCCATCTCCAACGCGGTCGTCGGCGAGAAGGCCGAGGCCATCGAGCGCAGCGGCGCGCAGCTGCTGCTTGGCGGCGACCTCGGCTGCCTGATGAACATGGCGGGCAAGCTCAAGCGCAAGGGCTCGGGCGTGCGCGCCTTCCACGCCGCCGAGGTGCTCGCCGGCATGGGCGGCGGGCCGGCCATCGGCGAGGAGGGCTGAGTCATGGAAGAAGCCACGCTGTCCTTCAAGGCGCGCGCCGAGCGCGCGCTCGCCGACCCCACGCTCAAGATCGCGATCGACCGCACCACCGGCACCGCCGAGCGCAAGCGCGCGGTGGCGATGAGCCAGTTCCCGCAGTTCGAGGCGGCGCGCGAGCGCGGCAAGCGCATCAAGGACCACGTGATCGCCAACCTCGATCACTACCTGCTCGAGTTCGAACGCAACGCGATCGCCTCGGGCGCCAAGGTGTACTGGGCCGCGACCGCCGAGGAGGCCTCGCAGATCGTCGTGCGTCTGTGCAAGGAAGCCGGCGCGAAGCGCGTCACCCGCGTCAAGTCGATGCTGGGCGAGGAGATCGGCCTGCCGCATGCGCTCGACGAGGCCGGCATCGAGCGCGTCGAGACCGACCTCGCCGAGCACATCGTGCAGCTCGGCGGCGACCGCCCCTCGCACATCGTGTGGCCGTCGATGCACCGCACGCGCGAGCAGGTGTCGGAGATGTTCAAGCGCCTGCACCGCGCCCCGCACCAGGAAGAGACCATCGAGGCCATGGTCGACAGCGCGCGCCGCGAGCTGCGCGACAAGTTCCTTTCCGCGGACGTCGCCATCTCGGGCGCCAACTTCCTGCTCGCCGACACTGGCGCCACCTGCACGGTGACCAACGAGGGCAACGCCGAGCTCACCACCACGCCGCCGCGGGTGCACATCGTCACCGCCGGCATCGAGAAGCTCGTCCCCAGCATGGGGCACGCCATCGCCATGCTGCGCCTGCTGGTGCGCTCGGCCACCGGCGCGGATGTCACCCAGTACACCACCTTCCACTGCGGGCCGAAGCAGGCGGGCGATCGCGACGGTCCGGAAGAATTCCACATCGTGCTGGTCGACAACGGCCGCAGCCGCATGCTGGGCGAGGGCATGAAGGAGATGCTGCGCTGCATCCGCTGCGGCGCCTGCATGAACCACTGCGTGGTCTTCCGCCAGCTCGGCGGCCACGTCTATGGCGGCACCTACCCGGGGCCGATGGGCGCGGTGCTCACCCCGGTGTTCGACGGCCTGGAGAAATCGCGCGACCTGCCGCACGCGTGCACGATGAACGGCAAGTGCCAGGAGGTGTGCCCGGTGGCGATCCCGCTGCCCACGCTGCTGCGCGGCTGGCGCGACCGCTCGTGGCGCGAGGGGCTGGAGCCCTCGGTGGTGCGCTTCGGGCTAGGCATCCACACCTTCGTCGCCTCGCACCCGCGGCTGTACCGCCTGGGCACGGCGATCGCGGTGCGGGTGATGCGGCTCTTCAGCCGCGGCGGCCTCGTCAAGGGGATGCCCGGGCTGGGCGCGTGGACCGCGCATCGCGAGTTCCCGGCGCCGGCCAAACGCACCTTCATGGAAATGGTCAAGGATCAGGAGAACGCCCGATGAGCGCGCGCGAAGCCATTCTCAATGCAGTGCGCGGCGGCCTCGGCCACCGCACGGTCGACCCGGCGGCGCTGCGCCGCGAGGCCGACGCCCTGCTCGAAGACCTGCCCGCGATCCGCCCCGGCCTGCTCGCCGACGACCTCGTCGAGGCCTTCATCGCCCGCCTGGTCACCCCCAAGGTCGCCGCCACCGCCGAGCGCATCGCCGACGCAAGCGCGCTGCCCGCCGCGGTCGCGCGCTATGTGGAAGCGCGCGGCCTGCCCGCTGCGATCGCGCTCCAGCCCGCGGCGGTGCTGCAGGCGCTCGACTGGGCAGGCTTCGAGCTGCACGAGCGCGTCGCCCCCGACGAGACCCTGGCCGTGGGCTTCGCGCGCTGGGGCATCGCCGAGACCGGCTCGCTGGTCTTCCATTCGGATGCCGAGACGCCGATCCTCGCCAACTTCCTGCCTCTGCACCACCTGGTGATGGTGCGCGCGAGCACGGTGCTGGCCTACCTCGACGACTACGCCGCCGCCACCGCCGGCCAGCGCCCGCCGCGCAACGTCAACATCATCACCGGCGCCAGCGGCACCACCGACATCGAGGGCAGCCTGGTGCTCGGTGCGCACGGGCCGCGGTATCTGCACGTGGTGATCGTCGAGGACGCTCCCGCCGCCTGAGCGCGCCGAGCCAGGAATCCGCGCAGCGCATATTTGCACGCCGTGTTCGCGCCTGCCGGCGCTCCTACATGGGAGCGCGTGCGCACACATCATGCCGCGCGTATCGCATCCCCGCTTCGCGCCGGCATCCCGCCGCGACGGGTTCATGTAGGAGCGCCGGCAGGCGCGAACACGGCGCCGCCCGCGACGCGCGTCGGTTTCCGAAACGCCCGCTTCGCGGCTGCCGCTGCTCCTACATGACGCCGCGACGGGTCTATGTAGGAGCGCCGGCAGGCGCGAACACGGCGCCGCCGCCCGCGATGCGCGTCGGTTTCGGAAACGCCCGCTTCGCGGCTGCCGCCGCTCCTACAGGGCGCCGCGACGGGTCTATGTAGGAGCGCCGGCAGGCGCGAACATGGCGCCCCCGCCCGCGACGCGCATCGGTTTCGGAAACGCCCGCTTCGCGGCTGCCGCCGCTCCTACATGACGCCGCGACGGGTCTATGTAGGAGCGCCGGCAGGCGCGAACACGCCGCCCCCGCCCGCGACGCGCATCGGTTTCGGAAACGCCCGCTTCGCGGCTGCCGCCGCTCCTACATGACGCCGCGACGGGTCTATGTAGGAGCGCCGGCAGGCGCGAACACGCCGCCGCCCCCCGCGACGCGCGTCGGTTTCGGAAACGCCCGCCCCTCGGCGGCCCCTGCTACGGCGCCAGCCGTCGCCGTGCCCAGCTGCCGTCGGGCTGCAGTCGGTAGGCGATGCGGTCGTGCAGGCGGGACGTGCGGCCCTGCCAGAACTCCCAGTAGTCCGGCAACAGGCGGTAGCCGCCCCAGTGCGGCGGGCGCGGCGGGTTGAGGCCGAATTTCAGCCCGTATTCCGCTGCCCGCGAGACGATCGTGGTACGCCCGTCGATGACCTCGCTCTGCGGCGAGGCCCAGGCGCCGATGCGGTGGGCGAGCGGGCGGGTGGCGAAGTAGGCGTCCGACTCCTCCGCCGCAACCTTCTCGACGCGGCCCTCGATGCGCACGACGCGCTCCATCTCGACCCAGTGGAACTGCAGCGCGGCGAAGGGGCGCGCCTCCAGCTCGCGGCCCTTGCGGCTGTGGTAGTTCGAGTACCAGACGATGCCGCGCGCGTCGCAGCCCTTGATCAGCACCGGCCGGGTCGACGGTCGGCCATCCTCGCCGACCGTGGCCACGGTCATCGCGTTGGGCTCGGGAAGCCCGCGCTCGAGCGCCTGCGACAGCCAGGTCTCGAACTGCTGCAGCGGCTCGTTCGCCGAGTCGTGCTCTTCCAGCGTGCCTTGCTCGTAGCTCTTGCGCAGATCCGACAGGGGGGCGTTCTTGCTCATCGTTCTTTCCAGGGGATGTTGCGGGAAGTCACAGCCTCCATTGTCGCCAAATCGTCCGCCCGCGCGTCACGTTTTTCCCATGTGGGAGCGGCGCAAGGCGCGAATACCGCGCCTGCCGGAGCGAGGCCGGTGCCGGCACCACCGCCGCATTCGCGCCTGCCGGCGCTCCTACATGAGCCGTCGCGGCCCCGATGTCGTGCGCGCGGTCTGGTGCGGGCACATGAACCGGCTGCCTTTTCCGCTACGCCCCTCCCGCAAGACTCCCGCCCCCCCACGCGCTCCCCCTCGCACGCGACGTCTTCTCCGCGCGCGATACGCCATGTAGGAGCGCCGGCAGGCGCGAATGGGCGTTCGGAGGGTTGGCGGTGCAGGCTCGACCGCCGCATTCGCGCCTGCCGGCGCTCCTACATGGACCGTCGCGGTTCCGAGGTCCTGCGGGCGTGTCTACACGGCCGCTTCGCGCACGTGGCGGCGGGAGATCGCGCGCAGCAGCGCGCCGAAGAGCAGGGTGGCGGCGAGGGTCGCGAGGACGCAGGCCTCCCAGAAGCCGGCCACCGTCGGGGCCTCGGTGCGCCAGGGGGCGTGGAAGCTGAGCCAGTAGCCGCCGGCCAGCCCGATGCCCCAGAAGCAAAAGGTGTGCACCAGCATCGGCAGCAGCGTGACCTTGTAGCCGCGCAGGGCGTGGGCGGCGACGGTCTGCAAGGCGTCGAAGCACTGGTAGAGGAGCAGCCACACGACCAGCCCGAGCGCGACCGCCTGCACCGCCGGGTCGGCGGACGAGAAGGCCACCAGCGGCTCGCGCAGCACCCACAGCAGCGCGCCCACCAGCAGCGAGAAGCCGAGGGCGAGATTCATCCCCAGCCGTGCGGTGCGGCGCGCGCGGCGCCAGTCCTGCGCGCCGGCCGACTGCCCCACCAGCACCATGGTGGCGATCGACAGCGACAGCGGCAGCATGTAGATCATGCCGGTGAAGTTGGCGATGACGCGGTGCCCGGCCACCGTCTCGGTGCCGAGGCGGGCGGCGAGGATGGCGATCAGGGTGAAGGAGCTGATGTCGATGAAGGTCGACACCCCCATCGGCAGGCCGAGCCGCAGCAGCTGGCCGAGCGCCTGCGCGCGCGGAGCCTGCCAGGCGTGGAAGAGGCGATAGGGTTTGTAGGCCGGGTTGAAGACCAGGTAGGCGAAGCCGCAGCCGAGCGCGATCCAGTGCACCGTCGCGGTCGATACGCCGCAGCCGGTCCCGCCCATCGGCGCGAAGCCGAGCGCGCCGTTGGTGAGCGCCCAGGCGAGCGGGATGTGGACAGACATGGTGATCGCGCTGATCGCCATCAGCACGCGCGGGCGCCCGACCGCGTTGTTGAAGGCGTAGAAGCTGCGGTAGAGCAGCAGTGCGGGCAGACCGAAGGCGGTCGCGGCGAGGTAGTCGGCGGCCTTGGCGGCGACCGCGGGCGGCACGCTCGCCGCCTCGAGCAGGAAGCCCGGGTTCAGCAGCAGTGCGATGCCGGGGCCGGCGAGCAGCAGCGCGAGCCAGAAGCCTTGCTGCAGCGCGGGGGCGATCGCCTCCTGGCGGCCGGCGCCGACGTGGTGTGCGATCGTCGGCGAGATCGCCTGCAGGGTGCCGGTGAGCAGCATCACCACCGAGATGTAGTAGCTGCTGCCGATGGCGACGCCGGCGAGGTCCGCGGTGCCGTAGCGCCCGGCGATCACGGTGTCCGCCACCATCATCGTCATCGACAGCAGCTGGGCGATCAGGATCGGCCACGCCAGGTGGAGCAGCTGCCCGACGATGGCACGGGTGCCGGTGGGGGAGGCGGAGGTGGAGGGGCTCATGGAGGGGTGGCGCCGGCAGGCCCCCGGAGAGGGGCCCGCCGCACCGGAATGCAGGTGGGGGCAGGCCTGCCGCGGCGGCTCAGGTGCGGTTGGCGAGCGCGGTGAAGTCGTGCTTTTCCATTAGCCAGGATACGCCGAAGCCGGCAACCAGGCCCCAGAAGGCGGCGCCGATGTTGAACATGCCGATGTCGGCGACGGTGACGATCAGGCTCACCAGCGCGCCGAGCGTGAACTTGCCGCCGCCGAACGAGCCCAGGAAGGCGGCCTGCAGCACGCGCAGCATGGCCAGGCCGCCGAGCACCATGATGAACTCCTTGGGAGCGGCCAGCATCAGGCCGGTGAAGGTCGGCGCCAGCAGGCCGAACAGGACGCCGAAGAGCCCGAAGGTGAGCGCGGCGGTGTACTGGCGGTCCATCCTGCCCGAGGAGGTCATCAGCGCATTGCTGGGGCCGGTCAGGCAGGTGCTGACCGCGCCGACCATCGCGCTGAAGAACGCCCCGACGCCGCACGCGACGGCAATCGCATTGACCGGCGGCTCATGCTGGGCGCCCCTCAGCACCGCGGTCCCCTGGCCGTTCTGCACCACCAGCACGGTGATCGCCAGCGGCACGACCAGCTCGACCAGCGCCCCCAGCGACCATACCGGGGCCTGCACCACCGGCTGGGCGAAGGCGAGGCTGCCGAGCGTCGAGGTGTCGACACGACCGAGCGCACCGATCAGCAGCGCGCCGATCAGCAAGGCGCCGATCACCGGCGGCATGCGCTTCGCCCACGCCGGACTCGCCGACAGCAGCAGGAAGGCGATGATCATCGGCGCGGCGATCGCCACGTCGCTGTCGAGCGCGCGCACGATGTCCAGCCCGAAGCGCAGGAACACCCCCGCCACCATGCCCATCACGATCGGCATCGGCAGCGCCGACATCACCCGCTTGACCCAGCCGCTGGCGCCCATCACCAGCACCAGCAGGCTGGTCGCGTAGAAGGCGCCGATCACTTCGGCGAAGCTCAGGTGCTGCAGCGCGGGACCGACCAGCACGGTGCCGGGGATCGTCCACGCAAAGCCGAGCGGCATCCGGTAGCGCAGGCTCATCGTGAGCGTGACCAGGCCATTCACGAAGAACACGCCGAACACCCAGGAGGCCAGCTCGGCCTGGCTGAGGCCGCCGCGGGTCCCCACGGACAGGATCACGGCGAGCGGACCGGTCGCCGAAAAGATGAAGGCGATCAGGCCGTTGGCGAAATAGGTCAGGCCGAAGTCGTCGAGGATGCGGCGCAGCCCCGGGGCGGGGCCGGCGGGGCGTTCGAGGTGGGCGAGCATGGCGTTCGAGGGGGCTGGGGTCGAGGGTGTCGGGCTGTGGATGATCGCTGTTTGCTATCGACAGATAAAGACGCATAAAACAACTACACTATTTGGTTTATACGAATAATCGCCGCCATGGATCGTCTGCAGGCCATGCGCCTCTTCACCCGCATCGTCGAGCTCGGCAGCTTCAGCCGCGCCGCCGAGCAGCTCGGCCTGCCGCGCGCGTCGGCGACGCAGATCATCCAGCAGCTCGAGGCCCACCTCGGCGTGCGCCTGCTCGCGCGCACCACGCGGCAGGTCACCCCGACCGTGGACGGCGCGGGCTACTACCGGCGCTGCCTGCGCATCCTCGCCGACCTCGACGACGCCGAGGCCGAGTTCTCGCAGGCCGCGCATCACCCGCAGGGGCGCATCCGCATCGACCTGCCCGACTCCTTCTGCCGGCTGCTGCTGATCCCGGCCCTGCCCGACTTTTACACGCGCTATCCGCTGGTCCGCATCGAGATCAGCGTCGGCGACCGCCAGATCGACCTCATCCGCGAGGGCGTGGACTGCGTGCTGCGCATCGGCGAGCTCGGCGACGTGCCGCTGCACGCGCGCCGGCTCGGACGCCTGCGCCAGGTGACGTGCGCGAGCGCGGGCTACCTCGCGCAGCATCCGCTGCCGCAGGGCCTCGAGGACCTGGAGGCGCACTGGATGGTGGATTACGTCTCCGCCTCCACCGCGAAGTCGCTGCCGCTGGAGTTCGAGGTGGAGGGCCGCATCGAGCTGCGCAGCCTGCGCTCGCGGCTGGCGGTGAACAACGGCGGTGCCTACGTGGCCGCCTGTGCGGCCGGCTTCGGTATCGTCCAGGTGCCCGACTACCACGTGCGCGAGCCGCTGGAGCAGGGTCGCTTCGTCGAGATCCTGCCCGCGTTCCCGCCGCCCGTGCTGCCGGTGCACGCGCTCTACCCGGCGGACCGGCCCTTGTCCGCGCGCGTGCGGGTGTTCATCGACTGGCTGGCGGAGCGTTTCGGCGGAGCGGCGGCAGGCTGAGCCGGGCGCGTCCGCCCTGTCGTGCGCGAGTGCCCGTTCGCCGCGTCCGCGTCCGCGGAGGACCTGCCGCCCGATCAGCCCGGCTGCGTCACCGCGAGGCGCACGCCGAAGCCGACGAAGACCAGCCCGGTGAGCCGATCCAGACCGGCGATCACCGCCGGACGGCGCAGCACCGGGGCGATGCGGCGCGCGAGTGCGATCAGGAGGGCGAACCAGAGCAGGGACATGAGCACGTGGATGGTGGCGAGCAGGAAGATGAAGCTCGCCACCTGCACTCCGGCCGGCACGAACTGTGGCAGCAGGGTCAGGTAGAAGATGCCGACCTTGGGGTTGAGCAGATTGGTGAGGAAGCCGGCGGCGAAGGCCGCGCCCGGCGTGCCGCCGCCGTCGCCCGCGGCGCCGGGATCGGCCTCCGCCCGGCGCGGGGCGAGCAGCAGGCGGGCGCCGAGCCAGCCGAGGTAGAGCGCGCCGATCCAGCGCAGCGCGTCGAAGAGCAGGGTCGAGGTGGTGATCAGCGCGGCCAGCCCGAGCGCGACCGCGCCGCCCCAGATCAGGCAGCCCGCGGCGATGCCGAGCGCGGCGCCGGCGGCGCGGCGGGGGTCGCCGGCGATCGCGGTGCGCAGGACGAGGGCGGTGTCTACGCCCGGCGTGGCGGCGAGCAGCGCCGCGGCGAGCGAAAAGGCGAGCAGGCTCTGGGTGACGGTCATCGGGGGGATCCGTGCGACAAGACGCGGGGCGGGCCGTGGACGGGGGCGGCAGCGCGCAGCGGGCGGAGGATTGCGAGTTGCGGCGCAGATCGCGCCAAGACGTGCGATTGTATCCCCACCGTCCCGACAACCCACCCCATCCGCAAGCCTCCTCCCCCGCGCGCAGTCTGCAGGAGCGACGCAAGTCGCGATCGGGCGGTCGAATTGCGCGGGCGCTCCCGGAGCGGTCGCAATCGCGACTTGCGTCGCTCCCATGGAAACCGTCACGCCTGCGGTGCCGCGCCGCGATCGCGACTCGCGTCGCTCCCGCAAGACCCGCCGCGCTGCCGGGCCCGCGTCGTAGGAGCGACGCAAGTCGCGATCGGGCGGTCGAATTGCGTGGGCGCTCCCGGAGCGGTCGCAATCGCGACTTGCGTCGCTCCCACGGAAGCCGTCACGCCTGCGGTGCCGCGCCGCGATCGCGACTTGCGCCGCTCCCGCAAGACCCGCCGCGCCGCCGGGCCCGCGTCGTAGGAGCGACGCAAGTCGCGATCGGGCGGTCGAATTGCGTGGGCGCTCCCGGAGCGGCCGCAATCGCGACTTGCGTCGCTCCCACGGAAACCGTCACGCCTGCGGTGCCGCGCCGCGATCGCGACTCGCGCCGCTTCCGCAAGACCCGCCGCGCTGCCGGGCCCGCGTCGTAGGAGCGACGCAAGTCGCGATCGGGTGGTCGAATTGCGCGGGCGCTCCCGGAGCGGTCGCAATCGCGACTTGCGTCGCTCCCACGGAAGCCGTCACGCCTGCGGTGCCGCGCCGCGCCGCGCCGCGATCGCGACTCGCGCCGCTTCCGCAAGACCCGCCGCGCCGCCGGGCCCGCGTCGTAGGAGCGACGCAAGTCGCGATCGGGCGGTCGAATTGCGCGGCGCTTCCGGAGCGGCCGCAATCGCGACTTGCGTCGCTCCCACGGAAACCGTCACGCCTGCGGTGCCGCGCCGCGATCGCGACTCGCGCCGCTCCCGCAAAACCCGCCGCGCCGCCGGGCCCGCGTCGTAGTAGCGACGCAAGTCGCGATCGGGCGGTCGAATTGCGCGGCGCTTCCGGAGCGGCCGCAATCGCGACTTGCGTCGCTCCCACGGAAACCGTCACGCCTGCGGTGCCGCGCCGCGATCGCGACTCGCGCCGCTCCCGCAAAACCCGCCGCGCCGCCGGGCCCGCGTCGTAGTAGCGACGCAAGTCGCGATCGGGCGGTCGAATTGCGCGGCGCTTCCGGAGCGGCCGCAATCGCGACTTGCGTCGCTCCCACGGAAACCGTCACGCCTGCGGTGCCGCGCCGCGATCGCGACTCGCGCCGCTCCCGCAAGACCCGCCGCGCTGCCCAGCCCGCGTCGTAGGAGCGACGCAAGTCGCGATCGGGCGGTCGAATTGCGCGGGCGCCTCCGGAGCGGTCGCAATCGCGACTTGCGTCGCTCCCACGGAAGCCGTCACGCCTGCGGTGCCGCGCCGCGATCGCGACTCGCGCCGCTCCCGCAAGACCCGCCGCGCCGCCGGGCCCGCGTCGTAGGAGCGACGCAAGTCGCGATCGGGCGGTCGAATTGCGTGGGCGCTCCCGGAGCGGCCGCAATCGCGACTTGCGTCGCTCCCACGGAAACCGTCACGCCTGCGGTGCCGCGCCGCGATCGCGACTCGCGTCGCTCCCGCAAGACCCGCCGCGCTGCCGGGCCCGCGTCGTAGGAGCGACGCAAGTCGCGATCGGGCGCGCCGGGTGCGGCGGGGCGCGAGGTTTCACGCGCGCCGGCGCATCGTCTCGTTGGCGGCCTCGGCGGCCGGATGGAGCAGGCCGAGGCTGCGCAGGCGCGCGGCGCTCCAGCCGTGGCCGAGCAGGATCATGCGGGTGTCGAGTTCGGCTGCACGCGTCGGGGCGACGCTGGCGCCGAGGTCGTGCATGCGCTTGGTGCGCAGCGCGACCCAGCGCAGGGGGTGGCGGCGGGCGAGGGCGTGCCACAGCGCGTGCGCGCCGGCGGACTGGCGGGCGCCGCTGACCAGACAGAAGCCGCGCCCGAGCGCCCAGTCATACACCGCGCTGGCGATGCCGCGGCCCTGGTAGGCGGGGGCGTACTTGGAGTGCGGTGAGCGCACGTGGCGGTCGGTGCGGCGGTCGACCTCGATCAGGCGGTTGAACACCGTGTAGCCGGCGAGGCACCCACGCGCGACGTCTTCCACATAGACGTAGTGCTCGCCGTCGGCCTCGCGGTGGTGGAAGACCAGGTCGGGCAGCAGCGTGGGCAGGCGGGTGCAGGCGTGCAGGGCGTCGCCGGGGGTGTGGAGCCGGCCGTGGAGGGTGTCGAGTTCGGCCTCGATGGCAGTGTCGGGCGGGCTCACGTCGATGCGCAATTCCATGCGCGGCGGCCGCAGCATGCGACGCAGGACGGTAGCGAGCGCAGTGCCGAGTGCGGTGCGCAAGGCCACGGCCGGCCCGGCAACGAACGGCGGCGGCTGCGGGAAGGCCAGCACCGAGCGCGGTGAGAGGCTGGCGCGGTGGGAGAGCGGGGTGTGGCGGGCGGGCAGGCCGCGCAGGTGCAGGGCGAGAGTGTTCATGACGCGTCCTCCGTTCAGCACGGCGAGGGGCCGGCCCACCAGCCGCTCATCAGGCCCTCGGGGCGCTGCGGCGCGCTCACCCGCGCGCTCGCCTCCCAGGCTTCCATCTGCACGTCGAGACCGGCGAACACGCCATAGCCGGTGCCGGCACGGATCGCCTCGCCCGCCGCCAGGCTCTCGCCGGCACGGATCGCGCCCGCAGCGGCGATCACGCCGCCGGCCTTGATGCCCCAGCCGGCCTCGAGGTGCATGCCGGAACGGATCGAGCCGCCCGCGGCGATGCCCTGTGCGGCGCGCAAGGTGTTCTCGACCTGGATGTCGCCGCCCGCCTGCAGGCCCTTGGCGCAGCGCACGCCCTCTTCGGCCTGCAGGTCGAGGCCGACGTACGCGTTGCCGGCGACGCGCAGGCGCCCGCCGCAGCGCAGGTCCCAGCCGGTGCGCAGATCGCCGTCGCAGCGCAGCTCGCCCGCGCAGTCCACGCCCCAGCCCACGCGCAGGTCGCCGCCGATCTGGAGGCCGGCCTCGGCGCGCACGCTGCCTTCCACACGCAGGTCGGCGCCGATGTGGACTTCGCCACCCGCGCGCACCCCGGCACCGGCCTGCAGCGAGCGGCCGACACGCAGCACACCGTCGACGTCCACGCCGCCGCGCACCTCGAGGGTGCCGGCGAACACGATCGCGTCGGCCTCGATCGCGTCGACCACGCGCAACTCGTCGGTGGGGCCGAACTGCTCGAGCAGCCAGCAGGCGTCGCCGACGCGGCCGGCGGCGACCATCTCGTCGAGCATGGCCTGGTAGTCGCCGCCTTCGCCGAACTGGCGGACGAACCAGCGGAATCCATCGGTACAGGGCCGCTTCGCCCTGACGAAACTTCTTGTGAGAACCATCGCATCACCCTCGTGCATCGCATCGCCACGCGGCGGGCGTGGCGTTCCGGGTGCAGCCCCGTGGGGCAGTGCCGATGGCCGGGAGGATCCGGATGGACCGCGGCCGGACCGCCAGCCTGGTCGATGAGCGGTCGATGGGCGGGAAGCTGGAGAAAGACCCGCGGCGGCTGCACGTTGAACGGGAGGCGCGGCGTGCGCGTCCCGGGCAAGGTGCCGTGCGGGGGTGGGGCTCAGCCCCTTTGGTGGCCCCGCACGGCCTGGGAAAGCACGGCGGGAGACCCTGTGACCTTGAATGCGAGCTGGGTCGCGAGATCGCGCAGCGGCGACACGATGCCGCGCGCACGCACACGCACGCCCGCGCGCAACGCGGCGCGACGATGGGCGGAACGAAGGCGGGCGGGCAGGGTCATGCGGCGCTCGATCGGTGGAAAGAGGCGACATTGTAGGCCAGGAGGTGGGGCATTGTCCCCCCCCCGCCCGGTCCGCGCCGCCCCGGCTCGGCGGATTCGGCGCCGAAGATCGCGAATGCGCCGCTCCTTCGGCAAGGATGCATCCCGCGTCGCCCCGGGGCAGGTGACGCGGCGGCGGTGGCGACCGGGCGCATTTCCGATTACCTTGCCGGGCGATGAAGACTCCCGCCAATCCCATCTCCGCGAGCGGCCGCACGGCGCTTGCCCATTTCCGCGAGGCCGCACGATGAGCGGCCAGTTCCGCCTGCTGCGGGAGCGCCGCTTCCTGCCCTTCTTCCTGACCCAGTTCCTCGGCGCCTTCAACGACAACGTCTACAAGAACGCGCTGGTGGTGCTGATCACCTTCCAGGCCGCGCGTCTGGGGGCGGACTCGCCCGGGGTGCTGGTGAACCTCGCCGCGGGTGTCTTCATCCTGCCCTTCTTCCTGTTCTCGGCCACCGCCGGCCAACTCGCCGACAAGTACGAGAAGAGCCGCCTGATCCGCGCCACCAAGCTGCTCGAGATCGCCGTAATGGCGCTTGCGGTGGTCGGCTTCGCCCTGATGTCGCTGCCGCTGCTGCTCGTCGTGCTGTTCCTGATGGGGGCGCAGTCGGCACTGTTCGGGCCGGTCAAGTACGCGATCATCCCGCAGCAGCTCGCCGACGACGAGCTGGTGGGCGGCAACGCGCTGGTGGAGGCGGCGACCTTCGTCGCCATCCTCGCCGGCACCATCGTCGGCGGCCTGCTGGTGGCGGGGGATGCCGGGCCCGGCCGTGTGGCGGTCGCGGTGCTCGCGATCGCGCTGCTCGGCTGGTGGTCCAGCCGCGCCATCCCGCCCGCGGCGGCGGCCGACCCCGGGCTGCGGGTGAACTGGAATCCGGTGACGCAGACGCGCGAGATGCTGCGCTTCATGCTCGAGGCGCGCGCGGTCTTCGTCGCCATCGTCGGCATCTCGTGGTTCTGGTTCTACGGTGCCGTGTTCCTGTCGCAGTTTCCCGGCTTCGCCGCGGATCATCTCGGCGGCGACGAGCGCGCGGTGACGCTGCTGCTGGCGCTGTTCTCGGTCGGCATCGGCGCGGGCTCGCTGTTGTGCGGGCGCCTGTCGCGCGGGCGGGTGGAGCCGCGCATGGTGCTGCCGGGGGCGATCGGGCTGAGCCTGTTCGCGCTCGACCTGTGGTGGGCGAGCCCGGCGGCGGGCGCCTTCCCGCCCGGCCAGGGGCTGGATGCGCTGTTTGCCCGCGCCGAGGTGTGGCGGGTGGTGTTCGACCTCGTGATGATCGGGGTGTGCGGCGGCTTCTTCATCGTGCCGCTGTATGCGCTCGTGCAGCAGCGCTCCGCGCCGGCGCACCGCGCGCGCGTGATCGCCGGCAACAACATCCTCAACGCGCTCTTCATGGTTGCCGCCGCGGCGATGGGCATCGGGCTGCTGGCCGCGGGCTTCGCGGTGCCGCAGCTCTTCCTGGCCACGGCCTTGCTCAACGCGCTGGTCGCCGCGCTGCTGTTCGCCCGCGAGCCCGCCTTCCGCCAGCGCGGCGGCCCCCCGTAGGAGCGACGCGAGTCGCGATCGCAGCGCTCGATCGGCGAGGGCGCGAAAGTTCTGGGCGGCCTGATCGCGACTTGCGTCGCTCCCACAAAACCACCGCATCCGGTGCGAGCGGTAGGCGCGACGCAAGTCGCGATTCGAAAATGCGACCGCATCCGGTGTGAGCGGTAGGAGCGACGCGAGTCGCGATCGCGGCGCGGGCTGAGGCACGGCGCCGGCTGGAGGATCGGAGATCGCGGCTCGTGTCGCTGCTGCGCAGGATGCCGGCCCACGCTACATTCCCGCGCCGAAACGTGGAAAGATGCAGCCCATCCGTCCCAATGACGAGGTCCCCCGCAATGAACCCCGCATCGCAAGCGACCCCTGGCGACCGTCCTTCCCCCGCTTACTCCTCCGCCGGCAGCCCTGCGCCCCTCTTCCCGCGCACCCCGCTGCTCTCCGGCACCGATATCGAGGCCAAGCGCGCCGAGCTGCTGCATTACTTCCACGCCACCTTCGACCGCTACGAGTCGCTGTTCGAGGTGCTCACCTGCGACGAGGCCTACTACCGGAAACCGATCAGCCTGCGCCACCCGCTGATCTTCTACTTCGGCCACACCGCCACCTTCTTCATCAACAAGTTCATGCTCGCCGGCCTGATCGAGCAGCGCATCGACCCGCGCCTGGAGTCCATGTTCGCCGTCGGCGTCGACGAGATGAGCTGGGACGACCTCGACGACGCGCGCTACGACTGGCCGAGCGTGGCCGAAGTGGCCGCCTACCGGGGCAAGGTGCGCGCGGTGGTCGAGCGCGTGATCCGCGACATGCCCTTCACCTTGCCGATCGGCTGGAAGGACCCGTTCTGGGCGGTGGTGATGGGCATCGAGCACGAGCGCATCCACCTCGAGACCTCCTCGGTGCTGATGCGCCAGCACGCGCTGCAGTACGTGAAGCCGCATCCCGCCTGGCAGCCCTGCGCCGAGCATGGCGAGCCGCCGGCCAACGCGCTGGTCGACATCCCCGCCGGCACGGTCACGCTCGGCCGCAGCTTCGACGAGCCGATCTACGGCTGGGACAACGAGTACGGCACGCACCGCGCCGAGGTGCCGGCCTTCCAGGCCGCCCGCCATCTGGTGACCAATCGCGAATACCTCGGCTTCGTCGAGGCCGGCGGCTACGCCGACGACAGCGTCTGGGACGAGGAGGGCCTGGGCTGGCGCAGGTTCGCCCGCGCCGAGCACCCGACCTTCTGGGTCCCCGACGCTGCGGGCTGGAAGCTACGCCTGATGACCGAGGAAGTGCCGATGCGCTGGGACTGGCCGGTGGAGGTCAACTGTCTGGAGGCGCGCGCCTTCTGCCGCTGGAAAGCGCGCGAGACCGGCCAGCCGGTGCGCCTGCCCACCGAGGACGAGTGGAACCGCATCCACGACCACGCGGGCCTCGCCGATGTGCCGCACGACGCCCCCGCCAACGCCAACCTGCATCTGGACCACTGGGCCTCGAGCTGTCCGGTGACGCGCTTCGCCCACGGCGAGCTCTTCGACGTGGTCGGCAACGTCTGGCAGTGGTGCGAGACCCCGACCTATCCCTTCGATGGCTTCGACGTGCACCCGATCTACGACGACTTCACCACGCCGACCTTCGACGACCGCCATGCCATCATCAAGGGCGGCAGCTGGATTTCCGCCGGCAACGAGTCGCGCCACGCCTCGCGCTACGCCTTCCGCCGCCATTTCTTCCAGCACGCGGGCTTGCGCTACGTCGTCAGCGAGGCGCCGGTGATCAACCCGGCCTCGAGCTACGAGACCGACACCCTGCTGTCGCAGTACGCCGAGTTCCACTACGGCGACGAGGCCTTCGGCGTGCCCAACTTCCCGAAGGCGCTCGCCGACATCGCGATCGCGGCCCAGCGCCGCTTCGGCAAGGGCCGCTTCGGCCGCGCGCTCGACCTCGGCTGCGCCACCGGTCGCGCCAGCTTCGAGCTGGCGCGCGCCTTCGAGCGCGTGGTCGGCATCGACTTCTCGGCGCGCTTCATCCAGGCTGGCGTCAAGCTCGCCGAGACCGGCGTGCTGCGCTACACGATGCCCGACGAGGGCGAGCTGGTCACCTACCACGAGCGCCGGCTCGACGCCCTCGGGCTGGCCGGGACCGCCGGCCGCGTCGAGTTCTGGCAAGGCGACGCGTGCAACCTCAAGGACGTGTTCACCGGCTTCGACCTCATCCTCGCCGCCAACCTGATCGACCGCCTGTACAGCCCGCGCCGCTTCCTCGCCGACGTGCCGCGGCGGCTCAAGCCCGGCGGCCTGCTGCTGCTCGCCTCGCCCTACACCTGGCTGGAAGAGCACACCAAGCGCGAGGAGTGGATCGGCGGCTTCAAGAAGGATGGCGAGTCGTACACGACCCTCGACGGGCTCAAGGACCTGCTCGCCGCCGACTTCGAGCTGGTGCAGGGGCCGCAGGCGGTGCCCTTCGTGATCCGCGAGACACGGCGCAAGCACCAGCACACGCTGTCGGAGCTGACCGTCTGGAGGAAGCGCTCCTGAGCCGCCCCGCGCCGCGCTCGTCCGTCGTGCCATGCGGCGGGGCGCGGCCGGCTTGCAAGCCCACGACCGCGGGCTATGCTGGAAGCGTGACCCGCATGGCGGTGCTCCCGGAGGGCCGGGGATCGTCACCGGGCGAAGCGCCCACGGTGGCTTCCGCCGGCGTGGTTCATCGAGCCTGACATGAATCCCCTGGTCGATTCGATCCTGCGAGGTGGAGCGCTGGCCGTGCTGGCCTTGGCAGGCGGGTGCGCGCACGTGTGGGTCGATGCCGAGGGGCAGCGGCATTTGCTCGGCTGGATGCATCTGACCCTCCCGCCGGCGCAAGGCGCGGTCGCCGGGGAGACCTTGCGCGTGCAGACCCTGGGCCTGGGCTGGACTCGTGCCGAGGCGGGCAGCGCGCTCGTGCTGGGCTATGCGGACACCACGCTCGGATTCCTGCGCGATGGCGCCTGCCTCGCGCCCGCTGCAGATCGAACGGAGGTCGTCAGATGAGCACTCGCCGCGTTTCGATCCTCCTGTCGCTCGCGCTGATGGTCGCCGGCTGCGCGAGTCGGCCGGACACCGTGGTCTTCGTGACCAAGAGCTCCCTCGGCGTGGACGTCGAGCAGACGCCGCCATCGGCCAGCATCGCCTACGATCGCGTCGAGGGTTATTTCGGCCCGCGCTACGAGAGCGGCGCGGTGCCGCCCGTGTTGGCGGTGTTCATGACCAACGGGCAGCTGCTCGATCGCCAGGTGAAGCAGCTCTATGCCACCGGCGACGCCGCCCGCGCGTTGCTCGCGCCCGCGGCGCCGCTGCCGTCCGATCCGGAGCAGGGGGGCGACTTCAAGCCGATGTTCTTCGGCAGCTCGACCACGGTGGGCCTGAAGATCGGCTACGAGGCCGGCGGCAGCACCTCCACCTTCACCCTCGGCTACAAGCGCAAGGAGCTGTCGGTGATCCCGGTGAACGCAGGCCGCTTCCCCTCGGTGCTGGCGACCCTGCAGACCGATGTCGACGCCCGCAGCGCGACCGACTCGCGCTTCGGCGCCGGGCAGCTGTTCGCGACCGGCGCCGCCGCGACCGCCCTCGCCGCGCGGCCGGAGGTCCGGGACGTCTTCCTGACCAAGGCCGACGCCGCGCTGAACGCCTATCGCAGCGAGGAACGCCAGCAGTCCCGGCACGCCCTGGTCACGCTGGGCTGCCTGGCCGCGCTGCCCGATGCGAAGCTGCCCGCGGTATGGCGGAACGCCGAGGCGCTGGGGGTCCTGGACCAGGAAGCCGGTGCCGGCGCGTTCGCCAGCCTGGGCCCGGATGCCGCGCGCGAGCGCTATACCCGCTACCTGGCGCTGCTGGACGCCGATTCCGCGGACGCCACGACGCGTCTGTCCCTGCACCGCCAGTACGTGTGCGGCCTTGCCGGGCGTTGATCCCCGAACCCGAAGGAGCGAGCCATGGAACGCATCATTCCCTGCACGGATTGCGCCGAGAAGACGCTCGACGTCGAGCAGCTCGGCTTCCGGGTCACCAGCTGCGATCCCCATCCCGAGCGGCCCGGGTTCTGCGTGCTGCGCTTCGAGGATCGCAGCGCCACGCCGGCGGCCGGGGCAAGCCTCGCAGCCCCCGCCGCAGCGGCGCGCGCGGGGAGGGGGGCGGTCGCCGGTGGCGTCACCGCCACCCAGGCGGCGGTCGCCAAGGCGATCGTCAACCTGTTCGAGACCGGGGAGGTGCTGGGCCAGTACGGGAAGGTGACGCTGATCCCGGGCGATACCGGCCACCTGACCTTCGGCCGATCGCAGACCACGCTCGGCTCTGGCAACCTCGCCAAGCTGCTGCAGCAATACTGCGCCAACCCCGGGGCACGCTTCGCCGGCCGGCTGGCGTCCTACCTGCCGCGCTTCCTGGCCATCGACGAGAGCCTCGACGACGATCCCCGCCTGCACAACGTGCTGCGTGCGACCGCCGACGATCCGGTGATGCGCGATACGCAGGATGCGTTTTTCGATCGGACCTACTGGGAGCCTGCGCTGCGCGCGGCCGCAAGCTTGGGCGTGCACACCCCGCTCGGCGTGGCGGTGGTGTACGACAGCGCCGTGCACGGCTCCTGGCTGGCGATGCGCGACCGCACCACGCGCGCGGTCGGCGAGCCCGCGGCGGTGGGCGAGCAGGCCTGGATCGACGCCTATGTGCGCACGCGACGAGCCTGGCTGGAGGGCCACGCGCGCGCCGACCTGCGCCAGACGGTGTATCGCATGGAAGCGTTCGGACGCCTCATCGACCAGGGCTTCTGGGGGCTCGAGATGCCGCTCGTGGTGCGCGGCAGGGAGATCTCGAGCGTGACGCTCGCCGCCTTGCCGCCCGGCTGCTACGACGGGCCGCAGCCGGGTTCGCGCCCCTTGACGCTGGCGACCCCGCTGGCGCGCGGGCTGGATGTCCGCCTGCTGCAGCTCGGCCTGTCCGACCGGGGCGTGGACATCCTCGCCGATGGCATCTTCGGGCGGACCAGCTTCAACCTGCTCAAGGCCTGGCAGGCGCAGCACGGGCTGGCGGCCACCGGCATCGCGGACCCCGCCCTGATCGGCGAGTTGACGGCCTGAGGGGGCGGGTCGATGAAGCGCGCGAAGACGCTGTGGATGGTGGCGCTGGCCGTGCTGCTGCTCGTGGCCGGCCTGTACGCGGGCGAAAGGCGCGGCGTGCCGGCGCCAGCGCCGGCTCCGGCCCGCACTGCGGTCGAGGAGATCGTCCTGGTCGCGAACGAGGTCGTGGAGGCCTTTGTGCGACGCGACGGCGAACGCCTCGCGGGCAGGGCGCATCCGCACAAGGGCGTGCGCTTCTCGCCCTATGCCTACGTCGATGTCGAGGAGGATCGCGTCTTCCTGCCCGCACAGCTGCGCCACTTCTGGGACGACGCCACGGTCCACGTGTGGGGCCATGCCGACGGCAGCGGCGAGCCGATCGCCTTGACGGCCGCGCAGTATGTCGAGCGCTTCGTGCTCGACCGCGACTATCGCGGGGCGGGCAGGATCGGTGTGAATGTCGACCAGCAGCGCGGCAACACTGCCGACAACGCTGCCCAAGCGTATCCGCAGGGAACACGGGTGGAGTACTACGTCGAGCCCGCGCCGGGTGGCGGGGCCGCGGCCTTCGACTGGAGCGCCTTGCGCCTGGTCTTCGAGCAGGTGGACGGACGCTGGCTGCTGGTGGGGGTCATCCACGACCAATGGACGACCTGATCGGGCCTGGAATCCGCTTGTCGGGGCGCATCGACGGCCTATATTGAAGGGTATCCCGCATGGGCGTCACCGTCCTGCGGGCGCACCCAGGACAGGAAGGAGGGCTGCAAGATGAACGGAACGACCGAAAAACGCGAACCCGACGAGCAGGAGATCGACGTGTGCGACCGCCCGGTCCAGGAGACCGAGGCGACGCCCGACGAAGACCTTCCCGCCGCCGAAGGGGGGGTAGCCTGACATGCCATTCCAGCTGACATGGTTGCCGGTCGTTCTGAGGGACGCCGGCTTGAAGGTCGCGGAGGTCGATGGCTGGCCGAACCGCGGACGGAGCGAAATGGGTGTCGTCAAGGGCGTGATCTGCCATCACACCGCCGGTCCGCGGAGCGGAAACATGCCCAGCCTCGGGGTACTCAAGAACGGGCGTGCCGATCTGGCGAGGCCGCTGGCGCAGCTCGGTCTCGGGCGGGACGGCACGTTCTACGTGATCGCCGCGGGAAGGGCCAATCACGCGGGGCGGGGCGAGTGGAAGGGCATCACTGACGGCAACGGCAGCTTCATCGGCATCGAGGCCGAGAGCACCGGAATCGGTGATCCGACCAAACCCGGGTTCGAACCCTGGCCCGAGGTGCAGCTCGACGCCTATCGTCGCGGCGTGGCCGCCATCCTGGCGCATCTCGGCCAGGATGCCGGGATGTGCTGCGGTCACAAGGAATATGCGCTGCCGAAAGGGCGCAAGAGCGACCCGCACACGCTCGACATGGAGCGTTTCCGCAGCGAGGTCGCGGCCCTCATGAGCGGCGCGGCTGCGCCCGTGCCCTCGATCCCGCGCAAGGATGCGGAGGATCGACCCACCATCCGGCGCGGCGCGACGGGCAATCCGATCTTTCTGGTGAAGGAAGTCCAGCGCAAGCTCGGCTTCGGCGCACAGCAGGTGGATGGCGCCTTCGGCCCCCTGACCGAGGCGGCGATGCGGCGCTTCCAGCGCGCGCACGGCCTGGTGCCGGACGGCATCGTCGGTCCGCGGACCTGGAAGGCGCTCGACACCGTGGCGATCGGCCCCTGATGTCTGCCGACCCGGTTTCCGTCGCGGGCATCGACGGGCCCGCCGCCCTGCGGGACCGTGCCCTCGGTGCCCTGCTCGGAGCCTTCATCGGCGACGCGCTGGCGCTCGGCCCGCACTGGTACTACGACCTCGACGAGCTGCGCGCGCGCTACGGGCCGTGGATCACCGGCTATACCGCGCCCATGCCCGACCACTACCATGCGGGCATGAAGGCGGGCGAATCCTCGCAGGCCGGCGTGCTGCTGAGGCTCACGATGGAGTCGCTGGCCGAATGCGGCGGCTACGACGAGGCCGACTTCTGCCGCCGCATGGACGAGGATTTCTTTCCACGACTCGACGGCACGCCGATGCAGGGGCCCGGCGGCTACACCAGCCAGTCGATCCGCGAGGCCTGGCGCAAGCGCATCCGGCAGGGCCTGCCCTGGGGCCGGGTGGCCGGCAACGCCGACACCACCGAGGCCGCCGAGCGCACGCTGGCGATCGCGGTGCGCTACGCCCTCGACCCCGCCGCGCTCGCCGACGCCGTCACCCGCAACACGGTGCTGACCCAGACCGACGGCACCGTGGTGGCGATGACCGTCGCCTTCGGCGCGGTGCTCGGCATGCTGGTCGAGGGCCACAAGTTCGACGCGGCGATCTCGGCCAAGCTGATGGCGCGGGTGAAATCCGGCGCGCTGCCCTTCCACACCGTGACCGCGGGAAACCTCCAGGCGCCGCGCCCCGGTGCCGCCGAGGCCCCGACCGCCGGCCGCTTCCCGTCGCCGGATGCGCTGCTCACGCAGTCGTCGATCGCGCGCGCGGCGCACAACCCGGACGTGCGCATCGAGCCGGCGTGGAAGGTCGCGCTGGTGTATGGCATGCCCTGCGCGGTGTATCACCAGTTTCCGGCGGCGTATTACCTCGCGGCGCGCTTCGCCGACGACTTCGAGTCGGCGGTGCTGCATGCGCTCAATGGCGGCGGGCAGAACCTCGCGCGCACCATGCTGACCGGTGCGCTGGTGGGGGCGCAGGTCGGTCTGGCGGGGATCCCCACGCGCTTCGTGAAGGGGCTCGTGGATCACGCGGCGCTGCTTGCGCTGGCGGGACGGATCGGGCCGGGCCGGGTCCTGTAGGCGCGACGCAAGTCGAGATGCATGGCGTGCCGATACCCGCCACGCCGGGCTCCTCCGCCGCTGTCCGCCGCACCGCGCTCCTTCGTGCCGCCGCAAAATCCGCTCACGATCCGGGGGGCTGCGAGGCGTCGTCGCCCGCCCCCGGCCTGCGATAATGCAGGCGTCGATGTCGGGCGCGCTTCCGCGCCCGCACGCCGAACCACGAGGACCGCCCCGATGACCCCGATCCGCGCTGCCGCGCTCGCTCTTGTCCTGACCTGCGCCGTGCCGGCCGCGCACGCGCTGGACGACCTCCGCCCCGGCCTGTGGGAGTTCCGCTCCACCCGCCTGAGCTTGGCCGGCCTGCCCGACATGGCGGCGCAGATGGACATGCTGCAGCAACACATCAAGGGCCTGCCGGCCGACACCCGGCGCATGCTGGAGCAGCAGATGCAGCAGCGCGGGGTGAGCCTGGGCGCGGACGGCAGCGTGCGCAGCTGCATCACACCCGCGCAGGCGCGCCAGGACAACGTCTTCGCCGGCAAGGTCGAGGGCAACTGCACGCTGACGCGGGTCGAGCGTAGCGGCAACACCATCCGCGGCAGCCTGCGCTGCACCGATCCGGACGCCGAGGGCGATTTCCACGCGCGCGTCGAAGGCCCGGAGCATTTCACGACCCGCGTGAAGCTCGCCTCGGTGCGCGGCGACCTCGATCTCGAGACGGATGCGCGCTGGCTCGGTGCGGGCTGCGGGGCGGCGGCGGTCGCGCCGAAGCCGGCGCGTTAGCGCGCTGCTGACGGAAATCCGCGCTCGCCTTTTGCGTGCGAGCGTGATGGATTGCGGCCACACCGCGCTTTCATGCTACGCGTTGCGGGGCGTATGAGGGATGATTCCAGGAAGGACGGAGACCCACTGCCTGCGAGCCTGGAACCATGAAAAGTCATCTCGCCGAAGACATCCGCATCGCCAGCCCGCGTTTTCACCTGCCCACCCGCGACGGACTCTATGCACCGATCGCCTTCCTGTTCGTGACCGAGCGGATGCGCGACGACATCCTGAACGAGCGCTCGCTGCTCGTCGCTTCCCTGCCCCCGGCCCTGCGCGCACGCCAGCAGAAGCTCTTCGATCGCTACGACCCGGTGGCGGGGGCGCGCAGCTTCACCGAGCTGCTCGAGCTCTATCGCTACCCCTTCGCCGGCTCGCATTGAGCGGATCCACGCCGCTGCCGCCGCGCACGCAGCGTGTGCGGCGGGATCTTTTTTCCGCTTCCATGGTCGTTCAGACGGACGCGCCGGCCTGCCGCCCGCGTCGACAGCTTTCCGAGCCCGCGTGGTGCGGGACGGACATCGATTTCGACCGTACGACGGAGCCATGAAGAGTCATCTCGCCGAGAACATCCAGATCGCCCACCCCCGTTATCACCTTTCGTCCGACGACGGCCTGTACCGGCCGATCCCCTTCCTGTTCGTGAGTCCGCGGATGCGCGACGACATTCTCGACGAGCGCGAGATGCTGCTGTCGGCACAGCCCGCGGCGCTGCACGAGCGCCAGCAAAAGCTGTTCGCCAGCTACGACCCCGCGGTCAGCATGGAGGCCTTCCGCCAGCTGCTGCGCCTGTACGGCTACCCGTTCAACAACCGGCGCTGAGTCGGCGTCGAGCCGACGGCAGCCGCCCGCTCAGCGTGCGAGCCGCCAGGCATGGCCCTGACGTTCGCCGGCTTCGAGCGCGCGGGCGAGATTGGGAAAGTCCAGTCCGGTGCGCGCCTGCAGGGCGTGGGCTTGGCTGCGCATCCAGTTCCAGCGCGGCGTGAAGGCGGGATCGCGGAAGGCGAACAGGATGTGGTTGCCGTCCTCGCGCACCGGTATCGCGATCACGCGTTCGTCGAAGATCTCGAGCAGGCGGGCGACGTGGGGGGCGAAGGATTCGCGTGCGCCGGCGAGGTTCATGGCCAGCACACCGTGCCCGCCCAGGTGACGGAAGGCGTTGGCGTGGAAATCGGTGTCGAGCAGGGTGTGGGCGACGCCCTCGGCGCCGAAGGCGTCGATCAGCAGCACGTCGCTGCGCGTCTGCGTCTCGCCCAGCCAGCGCACGCCGTCGGCGTGGAGGACGCGAAAGCGCGCGTCGTCGGCGGGCACGCCGAAGTGTCGGCGCAGGGCGATCACGTCGGCGTCGATCTCCACCACGGTCAGCTCGGCCGCCGCCAGATGGCGGTGGCAGAAGTTGGCCAGCGAGCCCCCGCCGAGGCCGATCATGCCGATCCGGCGTGGGCGCGGATTGAACAGCAGGAAGGCCATCATCGCGCGTGCATAGGCGAGCACGAGCGCGCTGGGATTGGCGATGTCCATCACGCTCTGCACGTAGCCGAGGCTGAAGTGCAGCGCTCGCAGGCCGCCATTCTCGAGCACGAAGGGCTTGCCGTAGTCGCCTGCGACGAGGCGGGCGGCGAGCGCGGCGGCGTCGCTCCCGGGCGGCTCGAGCAGGCGCACCACGCCGGGCTCGGCGGGGAAGGGGCTGGGGAACTCGAGGAGGCTGTGCATCGGATCGGCGGCTGCGCGGCGCGCCCGCTCCGGGACGCGCCTGGCATCCGGCCGGGGTGGCGCCGCTCGGGGCGTGGCCGGGCTCAGTCCCAGATGCCCGGCGTGAGCTTGCTGCGGATCTCTGGGTACGCGCGGGCGTCGAAGGTGGGCAGCTTGCCGGCGGCGCGCTGGGCGTTGTAGTCCTTCGCCAGCTTCACCACCAAGCCCGAGAGCAACAGGATGGCGACGAGGTTGGTGATCGCCATCAGGCCCATCGCCACGTCGGCGAAGTTCCACACGAAGGGCAGCGAGCCGATCGCGCCGAACATCACCATGGCCAGCACGATCAGGCGGAAGATCAGCAGGCCCGCGGGGTGGTTGTGCTCGATGAACACCAGGCAGTTCTCGGCGTAGAAGTAGTTGGCGACGATCGAGGTGAAGGCGAAGAACAGCACCACGACGGCGAGGAAGTACTTGCCCCAGCCGCCCACTTCGCTGGTCAGGGCGTTCTGCACCAGGCCGACGCCGGTGCCTTCGACCGGACCGGCGAGCAGGATGATGGCGGCGGACGCGGTGCAGATCAGGATCGTGTCGATGAACACGCCGGCCATCTGCACGTAGCCCTGCGAGGCCGGGTGCGGCGGGTAGGGCGTGGCCGCGGCGGCGGCGTTGGGCGCCGAGCCCATGCCGGCCTCGTTGGAGAACAGGCCGCGCTTGAAGCCGTTGAGGATGGCCGCGCCGATGCCGCCGGCGGCGGCTTCGTGGAAGCCGAAGGCGCTCTTGACGATCATCGCCAGCACGCCCGGCACCTCGCCGAGGTTGACGAGGAGGATGCCGACCGCCACCACCAGGTAACCGACCGCCATGAAGGGCACGGCGAGCTCGGAGAAGCGCGCGATCGAGCGCAGGCCGCCGAAGATGATCACCGCGGTGAGCACGGTGACCGCCACGCCGACCACCAGCGCCGCGACGGCGACCTCGTTGCCGCCCAGCGTGAAGCTGCCCATGTCGAGCTCGAAGGCGCCGACCATCGCGCCGGCGATCGTGTTCGACTGCACCGAGTTGAAGGCGAAGCCGAAGGCGATGATCAGGAAGATCGAGAACATCGTGCCCGCCCAGCGCTGGCCGAGACCTTTCTCCATGTAGTAGGCGGGGCCGCCGCGGAACTGCCCCTTGTCGTCGCGCTGCTTGAAGAGCTGCGCGAGCGTGGCCTCGGCGAAGCCGGTGGCCATGCCCACGAGCGCGATCACCCACATCCAGAAGATCGCGCCCGGGCCGCCGAGCGTGATCGCCACCGCCACGCCGGCGATGTTGCCGGTGCCCACGCGCGCAGCGAGCGAGGTGCACAGGGCCTGGAAGGACGAGATGCCGGAGGCGTCGGACTGGCGGCTGCCGCGCAGCACCGTGAAGGTGTGGCCGAAGTGGCGCAACTGGATGAAGCCCAGGCGCAGGGTGAAATAGATGCCGGTGCCGACCAGCAGCCAGATCAGGATCTTGCCCCAGAGCAGGCCGTTGAGCAGGTCGACGACCTGGTTGGCGAATGCTTCCATGTTTGGTCTCCAGCCGCGGGTGGCGGCGTTTCGTCATGAAGCCCGGATCGCGGGCGGAAAAAGCGAGGGCGCGATTCTAGCGTGCGCATCGGCGATCTCCGCGCTTTTCGCCGCTATCATCGCGGCATCGGTCGTCGTCGCGACACCGTCCGCAGCTTCATGCTGCAGGCGTGGCAACGCGCCGGCACGGCCCCCGAATCCAGGAATCCGATGATGCGCTCGTTCCCTTCGTGCGGGTGGCGTATACGCCTTGCCCGCGTTCGCCTTGCCTGCGTTCTGGCCGCTGCGGCGGCCTGCGTTGCCCTGCCGGTCGCGGCGCTGGAACTGCCGCGCGAGCGCGCGGTGGCGGGCGGGGTCGCCCTGGTCGAACTCGGATCCGCACTGGTCGCGCCCCAGGCCAGCCTGGACGGCGTGCCGGTGCTGGTCGCCGGGCGCCCGGGCGGGTGGACCGCGGTGGTGGGCATTGCGCTCGAAGCCGAGCCGGGCAGCGTGGACCTGGAGGTGCGCGCGGAAGGCGAGCCGCCGCGCCGGGTGCCGGTCGCGGTGGGGCCGGTGCGCTACGCCGAGCAGCGCCTGAAGGTGGCGCCGGGCAAGGTCGACCTGTCGCCCGCCGACCTCGCCCGCCACGAGCGCGAGCGCCTGCGCTCGGCCGAGATCGTCGCCACCTGGAGCACGCTCGATCCCGGCAGCCTGCGCATGCTGCAGCCGGTACCGGGGCGGCGCTCGGGCTCCTTCGGGCTGCGCCGGGTGTTCAACGACCAGCCGCGCAAGCCGCATGGCGGCATGGACATCGCCGCGCCCACGGGCACCCCGGTGGTGGCCGCCGCGGCGGGCCGGGTGATCGACACCGGCGACTACTTCTTCAACGGCAACACGGTATGGCTCGACCATGGCCGCGGCCTGCTCACCATGTATTGCCACCTGTCCTCGATCGCGGTGAAGGCGGGCGACACGGTGAAGGCCGGCGCACGCATCGGCGCGGTGGGCGCCACCGGGCGCGTCACCGGCCCGCACCTGCACTGGTCGGTGATGCTCAACCGCAGCATGGTCGACCCGGCGCTCTTTCTGCCCGGCGGCGGCTAGACGCCTCGAAGCGGGTTGCAGCGCGCTTGCCGCAGCGCAACAATGCGGACATTCTTCTGTCTGCGTGCACCGGCCCGGCCGCGATCGCACGCCTCCACGCCATGAACCACGCTCCCGCCGCCGATGCCGCCACCCGCGGCCGCCATGCCGGCCTGCGCCTCGCCTTTCCGCTCATCGCCCTCACCGTGCTGGTGGGCGGCGTGGGTGCCTTCGGCTACCGCTCGCTGAGCGAGGAGATCCGCCGCGAGACCCAGCGCACGCTGGCGGTCATCGCCGAGCAGAAGCGCCAGCACATCGAAGGCTGGCTCGCCGAGGCGCGCGTGGATGTGCGGATGGTCTTCACCGGCCATTCGCAGCTCGAGGCCTTGTTCGAGGCCTGGCTGGACGGCGGCCGCCGCGACGATGCGGCGTTCGCGCGCATGCGGGCGCTCGTCGAGGAGCTCGCCCGCCTGCGCGGCTGGCAGGGCGTCGCCCTGCTCGACGCCGACGGCGCGCCTGCGCTCGCGGTCGGCAGCCCCGACCTCTCGGCCCATGCCGAACTGATCGCCGACGTGCTGCGGCAGCCGCGCGTCGAGCTCGTCGACCTGCACCAGGACGCCCGGGGGCGCACGCATTACGGCGTGCTCGCGCCGGTGGGCGCGCCGTCGCGCGGTGTGGCCTACCTGACCTGGGAGGCCGAGACCGCGCTGTATCCGATGGTCGAGGCCTGGCCGGTGCCCACGCGCAGCGCCGAGACTTACCTGGTGCGGCGCGAGGGCGAGGGCGTGCGCTTCCTGACCCCGCTGCGCCATCAGGCCGATGCGGCGCTCGCGCTCGAGCGCCCGCTCGCCACTCCCGATCTGCCGGCCGCGCGCGCGGCGCTCGGCGAGCGCGGCATCCTCTCCGGCGGGCGCGACTACCGCGGCGTGCCGGTACTGGCCTACGCCGCCGCGGTCGAGGGCACGCCCTGGCTGATGCTCGCCGAGATCGACGAGCGCGAGGCCTACTCGGGCATCCGCACGCTGACCTGGGGCATGGGCGTGGTGATGGCGCTCGGCCTCATGCTGGTGTACTCGGGCGGCTACCTGGTGTGGCGGCGCGACCGCGAGCAGCGCGAGCGCGCCACCCTGCAGGCCCGCCAGGTCGCCGAGGCGCGCTTTCGGGTGATCTTCGAGCAGGCGCCGCTGGGCGTGGTGCTGCTCGACCCGCGCACGCGGCGGATCACCGAGGCCAACCCGCGCTTCGCCGCGATCGTCGGCCGCAGCGTCGGCGAGCTGGTCGGCGTCGACCCGATCGCGCTCACTCATCCGGACGACGTCGCCGAGAGCCTGCGCCAGCTCGGCCGCCTCGACGCCGGGCGCATCGCCGGCTACCGCCTCAACAAGCGCTACCTGCGCCCGGACGGCACGCCGGTGTGGGTGAGCCTGGCCTTCGCGCCGGTGCAGGTGGCCTCGGAGGACGCACCGCGCTACCTCGGCATCGTCGAGGACATCTCCGCGCGCATCGAGATGGAGGAGCGCCTGCGCGAGGCCTCGGCCGCGGCTGCCGCGGCCAACGCCGCCAAGAGCGAGTTCCTCGCCCACATGAGCCACGAGATCCGCACGCCGATGAACGCGGTGCTCGGCCTCGCCCAGGTCCTCGAGCGCGAGCCGCTCGCGCCTGCGCAGCGCGACATGGTCGGGCGCATCCGCGGCGCCGGCGCTTCGCTGCTGGCGATCCTCGACGACGTGCTCGACCTCTCCAAGATCGAGGCCGGCCAGCTGCGCATCGAGCCGCGGCCCTTCGACCTGCGCGCGCTGCTCGCCAATCTCGACAGCCTGATGGGCCAGGCCGCGCGTGCGAAGGGGCTGGCGCTGCGCATCGAGCCGCCGGCGCTGCCGCCCGGGCAGCTGCGCGGCGATGGGCTGCGCATCGAGCAGATCCTCATCAACCTGGTCAGCAACGCGATCAAGTTCACCGAGCGTGGCGAGGTTTCCCTGCGCGTGCGCGCCGACGAGGTGGGGGATGTGCGACTGCGCCTGCGTGCGGAGGTGCGCGACACCGGCATCGGCATCGCGCCCGAGGCGCAGGCGCGCCTGTTCGCCCCCTTCACCCAGGCCGATGCCGGCATCGCGCGGCGCTTCGGCGGCACCGGGCTGGGCCTGTCGATCTGCAAGCGCCTGGTCGAGCTGATGGGGGGCGCGATCGGTGTGCATAGCCAGCCCGGGCTGGGCAGCACCTTCTGGTTCGAGCTGCCGCTGGAGCGGGTTGCCGGCGGCGAGCCGGCGAGCGTCGGAGTGGTCGCGGCGCCGGAAGGCGATCGCGCGGCCGGGCCGCGGCTGGCCGGCATGCAGGTGCTGGTGGTGGACGACAGCGCGATGAACCGCGATCTGGTGCAACGCGCGCTGGCGCTGGAGGGCGCGTGCGCCACCCTCGCCGCCGACGGCCAGCAGGCCATCGAGTTGCTGCGTGGCCGGCCGCAGGCCTTCGACGCGGTGCTGATGGACGTGCAGATGCCGGTGCTCGACGGCCTCTCCGCCACCCGCCGCATCCGCGACGAGCTCGGCCTCGCCGCGCTGCCCGTGATCGCCTTCACCGCCGGCGTGGGCGAGGATCAGCAGGCCGCCGCGCGCGCCGCCGGCGCCGACGACGTGCTGCCCAAGCCGATGGACCTGGAGCAGATGACGCAGCTGCTGATGCGCTGGGTAATGCCGCAGTCGGCTGCGGGCCTGGCCGAAGCGACGCCCGCGGCCGGCGCGGGTGATCGGCCTGCGCACGTGGTCGCTGCCGCACCCATGCCGGCCGCCGCGCCCGTGCCCCCGCCCGCGTCGCCGGCGCAGAGCGCAGCAGCGCCGCCTGCCGCGGCTGGCGACGATTTCCCCGCGCTGCCCAGCATCGACCGCGAGCGTGCGATGCAGCGCCTCGGCAAGGATCGCGACATGTTCATCGGCCTGCTCGGGCTCTTCATCGAGGACAACGCCGGGGTGGTGGCGGCGACCCGCGCCGATCTCGCACGCGGCGAGCGCGAATCGGCGGCGCGCCGCATGCACACGCTGCGCAGCAACGCCGGCTTCATCTGCGCGCTCGCGATCATGCAGGCGGCCGCAGCGCTGGAGAAGGCAATCGCGCAGGACGAGCCCGACGTGGCGGCGCGCCTGGACGAACTTGCGGCGGACATCGCCGGGCTGGTGGAGGCCGGCCGTGCGTTCTTGTGAACGCCGCCCGCGTTCAGCGCGCGGGTGAGCGGCTCCATGCGGCGAGGGCGAACAGCATGCCGGCCGCGACGGTGAGACCGAGCGCCGCGGTGCCGCGCTGCACGCCGTGCCCGACCAGCATGCCCGCCCCGGCGCCCAGGCCCATCTGCACGAAACCCATCAGCGAGGCCGCGGCACCGGCCATCTTGGGATAGCCGGCGAGTCCGAGCGCGGTGGCGTTGGGCAGGATCAGCCCGATCGCCGCGGTGACGCCCCACATCGGCAGCATCACCGCCGCCGGGTGCTGCGGGCTGGCGAAGGCGAGCGCGGCGAGCAGCACGCCGCACGCCGCGCCGATCCAGACGCCGTAGCGGATCAGGCGAGCCGGGCCGAGGCGGCGCGAGTGCCGCGCCGACAGCGTCGAGCCGATCATGAAGCCGGTGACGTTGAGCCCGAAGGCCAGGCCCATCTGCTGCGGCGACATGCCGAAGTGCTCGATGAACACGAAGGGCGAGCCGGAGATGAAGGCGAACAGCGCGGCGAAGGCGCCGCAGCCGATCAGCAGCGCGCCGCGGTAGGCGGGGTCGGCGAGCAGCGTACGGTAGTTGGCCAGCATCCGGGCCGGGCGCATCGCATGGGCATCGGGGTGGCGGTTGGTCTCCTTCAGCAGCGCGGCCACGGCGAGCATCAGGACCATGGCGTAGATCGCGAGCGCGACGAAGGTCGCGCGCCAGCCCCAGGCGGCGGTGAGCCAGCCGCCGAACAGCGGCGCGAGCAGCGGTGCGAGCGCGGTGGCGGTGGACACGTGCGAGAGTACGCGCGCCGATTCGGCGGGGCCGTAGAGGTCGCGCACCACGGCACGGCCGAGCACCGGCCCTGCGCAGGCGCCGAGGGCCTGCACCAGGCGCGCGCCCACCAGCACGGCGAGCGATTCCGCGAACACGCACACCAGCGTGGAGAGCAGGAACACCAGCATGCCCCACAGCATCACCGGCCGCCGTCCGCAGCGATCCGAGAGCGGGCCGACGAGCAACTGCCCGGCGCCGAAGCCGAGCAGGTAGACCGACAGGGTGAGCTGCACGCCGGCGCTGTCGGTGTGCAGGGCACGCGCGATCGCGGGCAGGGCGGGCAGGTAGAAGTCGGTGGAGAGCGGCCCGAGCGAGGTCAGCGCCACCACCAGCACCGCCAGCGCTGCGGAGGGCATCACCGCCATGGGCCGCCCGCATCCGTCCGCAGCGAAGGGAGCAGGGCCGGTGGCGCGGGCGGGGTGGAATGTTTCGTCATCGGCAATGAGGCGGTCCAGCGGAGCGTGATTGTATCCCGCCTCCGCGCCGTCGCCGCCGTTCATCCACCGCAGCGATCGCGACTCGCGTCGCTCCCACGATCAACCGGCACGGTATCCGCAGCGCCCCGGCGCGACGCGAGTCGCGAGCGGGCGGACGGATCGCACGGACGGTCCCGGCAAGGCGGCGTTCGCGCCCCGCCGTCAGTAGATCGTGCCGGTGAGCGGTGGCGGCTCGTCGCGCTGGATCGGCGCATCGCCGCGCGCCTCCATGCGCGCGGCGATGGCGATGCGTTCGCGGATGCGCTCGTCCTTCGAACGTGCGGCGATGTCGACCAGGGTGGTGCCGTTCTTCATCGTCGCCTGCGTGGAGGCGCCGGCGTCGAGCAGCGTGTTGACGATCTCCCAGTGTCCGTTGGCGACCGCCTTGAGCAGTGCCGTGGAGCCGTCCGCGGCGACGAGATTGACCTTGGCCTTGCGGTCGAGCAGCAGGCGCACGACGCCCAGGTGGCCGCGCGCCGCGGCCTGCAGCAGCGGCGTGATGCCGGCGTTGCTCGTGGCATTGACCTCGGCCTGGCGGCGCACGAGCACCTCGCCGACCTTCTGGTAGCCGTTCACCGAGGCCCAGTGCAGCGGCGTGTAGCCGTCGGCGTCCGTCGCATCCACGCTGGCGCCGAGCCGGATCAGCTCGAGGGCGAGCGCCTCGCGGCCATGGAAGCAGGCGATCATCAGCGGCGTCCACTGGCGCGCGTCGCGGCCGTCGATGTCGAAGCCGGCATGCAGGAAGAGCGAGCACAGGTGCTGGTCGCCAGCCTCCAGCGCGCGCACGAACTGCGCCATCGTGATCGGAATGTCGAGGCGCTCGAGCTCGGCGACCGCGCGCTCGTAGTCCCAGGCGTCGTCGCGCGCGGCCGTCGTGGGCTCGGGGGCCGCTTGCGGGGTGGGACGCACCGGGCCGTGGAGGTCGTAGGCCATGCTCAGATAAACGATCTCTGCGCCCACCTCGGGCGGGAAACCGCGCCGGTTCGGCCGTTTCGAGACCATGAGCTCGGTGAAGTATTCGCCCAGCTTGTCCTTGTCGTCCCAGAGCTCCGCGATGCGGCGGGCGACATGGGGAAAGCCCTCGACGAGCTTGCGCGGATAGCGGCTCGCGTACGGCGTGGTCAGCAGAAATGCCAGCGGTGATTCGATTTCGGCCATGTCCGTTCCGGATGCGCCCGCATCCGTCCTCCTCGACTTTCCGGTTCCGTCCGGGCGCGGCGCCCTGTCTCCTGTCCACCTTGCGTGGCGGACTCCCCGATTCTAGCAGTTCGATCGCAGCACAAAGGCATGGATCGGCGGTGTCGGCGCGGACAGGTCAGCTCGTGAAGAAACGCGCGGAAAGTTCTTCCAGCCCGAGCATCCCGAGCAGCGCGGCGAGGCGTTCGGCCGCGCGCCGGCGCGGGCGCTCGGGCTGGCGGCGGGCGATGATCAGCTCGTTCTTCAACGAGTGCTCCCAGCCCACGAGCTCGGTGACCGTGACCTCGTAGCCGTGGGCCTCGAGCTGCAGGCAGCGCAGCACGTTGGTGACGTGGCTGCCGAACTCGCGGGTGTGGATGGGGTGGCGCCACAGCTCGGCGATCGGGCCGCGCAGCGCCTGTTGCTTGTTCCGGCGCAGCGCCGCGGCGACCTCGGCCTGGCAGCACGGCACCAGCACGATCGCGCGGGCATCCTTCTTCAGCGCGAAGCGGATGGCGTCGTCGGTGGCGGTGTTGCAGGCGTGCAGCGCGGTGACGAGGTCGATGCGTCCGGGCAGGCGGTCCGAGGTGATCGAGTCCGCCACGCTGAGGTTCTGGAAGCGCATCCCGGACGAGAAGCCGAGCTTGTCGGCGAGCCGGCGCGAGCTCGTCACCAGCTCGTCGCGCGTCTCGATGCCGTGGATGCGGCCGCCGGGGGCGTGCGCCTTGAAGAACAGGTCGTAGAGGATGAAGCCCAGGTAGGACTTGCCGGCGCCGTGGTCGACCAGCTCGATGTCGGGGCGCTCGGCCAGGGCCTCGGCGAGCAGCGGTTCGATGAACTGGTAGAGGTGGTAGACCTGCTTGAGCTTGCGCCGGCTGTCCTGGTTGAGCTTGCCGTCGCGGGTCAGGATGTGGAGCTGCTTGAGCAGCTCGACCGACTGGCCGGGGCGGATTTCGGGGTGCGGGGTGGTCATGGCGGGCGGGGCGCGCGGGCGCGGAAGCGGGGTGGGCGCAAATGTACACGGCGGGGGGCGGACCACCAAGCCGCGAACGCGGCGGGCTCGCCCGCGCGCACGCCGGCGCGATCGCGGCTATGCTCTCGTCGCCCATCGAGAGGCTGAGAGGAGACCATGAGCCGCACAGAAGCTTCCCGGAACATGGGCGGGCACGCGCCGTCCGCGGCTGCGGGCGTCCCGCCCGCCTTCGTCGTCATCATCGCCGGCATGGTCGCCGCGCTGCACATCGGCAAGATCCCGCCGGCGATCCCGGTGCTGCGCGATGCGCTCGGCGTGAGCCTGGTCGAGGCCGGCTTCCTGCTCTCCATGGTGCAGATGGCGGGCATGCTCGGCGGCGTCTTCATCGGCCTGGCCGCAGACGGCTTCGGCCTGCGCCGCAGCGTGCTGCTCGGCCAGGGCGTGCTCGCCTCCGCCAGCCTCGCCGGCGCGTGGGCGACCCAGCCCGGCGAGCTGCTGGTCTTGCGCGCGATCGAGGGGCTGGGCTTCCTGCTCGTGGTGCTGCCGGTGCCCAGCCTGATCCGCCAGCTCGTGCCCCCCAGCCGGCTGGCGCTGCACCTGGGCCTGTGGGGCACCTACATGGCCACGGGAACCTCGCTGGTGCTGGCCGGTGGGCCGGCGCTGATGGGGGTGATGGGCTGGCAGGGGCTGTGGGGGCTGCTGGCGATGGCCTCGGCTGCGGTGGCGGCGTGGCTGGCGGTGCGCGTGCCATCCGACCACGCGCGCCGTGCTGCGGCGGGCACCCCCGTCGGGGCGGCGGTCGCGGCACGTGCGCGCTGGGGCGCACGCCTGCGCGCCACGCTCGGCAGCGCGGGGCCGTGGCGGGTGGCGATCACCTTCTCCATGTACTCCAGCCAGTGGCTGGCGGTGATCGGATTCCTGCCGTCGATCTACGCCCAGGCCGGACTGTCGGGCCAGGTGGCCGGGCTGCTGACCGCCTTCGCCTGCCTCGCGAACGTCACCGGCAACGTCGCCGCCGGCCGCCTGCTGCATCGCGGCGTGTGCGCGCGCCACCTGCTGTACGCCGGCTTCCTCGCCATGGCGGCGACCACCTTCGTCGCCTTCTCGCCGCTCACGGCCGAGTTGCCGGTCGCGCGTTACCTGGCCGTGGTGCTGTTCTCGGCGATCGGCGGGCTTATCCCGGCGACCCTGTTCGCGCTCGCGGTGCATGTGGCGCCCGACGACGACACGGTGTCGACCACCGTGGGCTGGATGCAGCAGTGCTCCTCGGCCGGCCAGTTCCTCGGCCCGCCGCTGGTGGCCTGGGTGGCGGGCGCTGTCGGCGGCTGGCAATGGACCTGGGTGATCACCGGGCTCGCCTCCCTTGTCGGCCTGGTGCTGTCGAGCCGGACGCGCTACCAGCGCGCCTGATGCGCGCGGCGCGTCAGCCCCGCCGCCAGGCGTGGTGGCGTTCCAGCCAGCGCAGCACGCGCTGCGGCGCGTGCGCGCGCTTCCATTCGCCGGCGACCGACTTGTTGGCCTCGGCGAAGGTCGGGTAGGCGTGGATCGTGCCGAGGAGCTTGTTCAGGCCCAGACCGTGCTTCATCGCCAGCACGAACTCGGCGAGCAACTCGCCGGCGTGCTCGCCGACGATGGTGGCGCCGAGGATGCGGTCCTTGCCGGGCACGGTCAGCACCTTGACGAAGCCGCGGTCGGCGCCATCGGTGATTGCGCGGTCGAGCTCGGCCAGATCGTAGCGGGTGAACTCGAACGCGATGCCGCGTGCGCGCGCCTCGGTCTCGTTGAGCCCGACGCGGGCGACCTCGGGGTCGGTGAAGGTGGTGTGGGGCACGCAGCGGTAGTCGACGCGGAAACGGCGCAGGTGGCCGAAGAGCGCATTGACCGCCGCGTGCCAGGCCTGGTGCGCGGCGACGTGGGTGAATTGCAGGGGCCCGGCGACGTCGCCGGCGGCGAGGATGTTGGGGTAGCGCGTCTGCAGGAAGTCGTCGGTCGCCACCGTCGCGCCGGTCGGGATGCCGAGCGCCTCCAGGCCGAAGCCCTCCAGGCGGGCGCTGCGGCCGACCGCGCACAGCAGGGTGTCGAAGGCGATGCGGCGCTCGCCGCCGCTGGCGGGGTCGGCGACGACAAGGAATTTGTCTGTGCCGCCCGCTGCCGTTTCCTGCTCGCAGCGCAATGCCGCGACTCCGGTCAGCACCTCCACACCGTCCGCCTCCAGCGCGGCGCGGGCGAAGGCGCCGACATCGGCGTCCTCGCGCGGCAGGAGCTGCGGCGCGCGCGCCACCAGCACCACCTGCGAGCCGAGGCGCGCGCACGCCTGCGCCAGCTCGCAGCCGATCGGCCCGCCGCCGAGCACCAGCAGCCGGCGCGGCGGCGCGTCGAGCGCGGCGAAGGCGTCCCATACCGTGTCGCTGGTGAGGTAGCCCACCGCCTCCAGCCCGGGCAGGTCGGGCACGGTCGGGCGGGCGCCGGTGGCGATCACGATGCTGCGGGTGCTGAGCCGGCGCGTGCCGCCCTCGTTCAGCGCCACCTCCACCGTCCATGGGTCGACGATGCGCGCGCGCCCCTGCAGCACCTCGACGCCGAGCGCGCTGTAGCGCTCCACGCTGTCGTGCGGCTCGATCTTGCGGATTACCGCGCGCACGCGCGCCATCAGCCTGCGGAAGTCGATCTCCGGCTCGCCGGGCTCCAGGCCGTAGCGGTCGGCGTGGCGGATCTGGTGGGCCAGCCTGGCGCTGCGGATCAGCGCCTTGCTCGGCACGCAGCCGGTGTTGAGGCAGTCGCCGCCCATGCGTCCGGCCTCGACCAGGGTCACCTTCGCCTTCACCGCCGCCGCGATGTAGGACGTCACCAGCCCGGCGGCGCCGGCGCCGATCACCACCAGGTTGCGCTCGAAGCGTGCCGGGCGCTGCCACCCCGCATACACCCGGCGCGCCTGCACGCGCTCGACCATCCAGCGTGCGAGCAGCGGGAAGAGGCCGAGCAGCACGAAGGAGGCGACGAGGCCCGGAGACAGCACGCCGGCCAGGCTGTCCACCGCGCCGAGCTCGGTGCCCGCGTTCACATACACCAGCGTGCCGGGCAGCATGCCGAGCTGGCTCACCCAGTAGAAGGTGCGCGTGCGGATCGGGGTGAGCCCCATCAGCAGGTTGATCAGGAAGAAGGGGAAGGCCGGCACCAGGCGCAGCGAGAACAGGTAGAACGCGCCGTCGCGCGCGATGCCCTCGTCGATCGCGCGCAGGCGCGCGCCGAAGCGCGCGTGCACGCTGTCGCGCAGCAGGTGGCGCGAGACCAGGAAGGCGAGCGTGGCGCCGATGGTCGACGCGAAGGACACGATCAGCAGCCCCCAGCCCAGCCCGAACAGTGCCCCGCCGGCCAGGGTCATCACCGCCGCGCCGGGCAGCGACAGCGCGGTCACCGCCACGTAGGCGGCGAAATAGAGGGCGGCGACCAGGACCGGCGAGGCCTCGCGCCAGGCAGCGAACCCGGCCATGCCGGCCTTGAGGGTGTCGAGGTCGAGCTGGCGGTGCAGCCCGCTGGCGAAGAAGCCGGCGACGAGCGCGAGCACGAGCAGCAGCAGAAGGGGTTTCTTCATCTTCGTCCCGGGAGCGGGTGAGCCGTGCGGAGCCGTCGTGGCCCGATCAGCAGCAGGATTTGCGCGCCGCGCTGCCGAGGGTCGCGGGGACCGGCGCCGGCATTGTCGTCGGCGCCGGGTTGTCCGTGACGGTGCCGCGCGCCGCCGTGTCGAAGGGCATCGCCGGGCCCTCTGCAATGAAGCGGCCGTAATGGCGCTCGAAGCTGCCGATGAAGTCGAAGTGCGGCCGCAGCCGGCTGTCATGCAGCATGCGCCAGGTGTTGCCGCTCACCGGTACGACCCGGCCGGCGTCGAAGCCGTGCCGCTTGTCGAGCACGAAGCGCGTGGCTTGCTCGGGCAGCGTGCCGCGATACACCACCGCCTGGCCGAAGTCCTCGCAGGCGCTCTCCAGTCCGTCTATCCGGAACAGCCGCCAGGTCGCCGAGAAGAAGCGGACGTCGCCCAGCTTCGCGGCCAGCGCGGGGTCGGTCGCCGCGAGCGGCCGGTCCTCCACGAGGCGCGGGTCGGCGAAGCCTGCGGCGCGGGCGAGCGCGAGGAAGTCGTTCCAGTACAGCGCGCCGCCCAGGCATTCGCCGTACAGGACCGGATCGTCGCGCACGGCGGCGGGCACGCGGCGGTCGGCATACACGTCCGAGAAGTAGAACTCGCCACCCCGGCGAAGCAGGCGGAAGACCTCGCGCAGCACCGCAGCCTTGTCCGGGCACAGGTTGATCACGCAGTTCGACACGATCACGTCGAAGCTGGCGTCCTCCAGGCCGAGCTCGTCGAGACGCTCGATATAGCCCTCGAGGAAGCGCACGTTGCTGCGCGCGAAGCCGAAGGCCTCGCGGTGGTAGTCCTCGTGGCGGCGCGCGACGGCGAGCTGCTCCGCGGTCATGTCCACGCCGACGACCTCGCCATGCTCGCCAACGAGCTGGGCGAGCGCATACACGTCGCGCCCCGAACCGCAGCCGAGGTCGAGCACCCGGCAGCCTTCGAGCAGGGGCGGGCTCACCAGGCCGCAGCCGTAGTAGCGCGCGAGCACTTCGGGGTGGATGCGCCCGAGCACGGGCCTGAGCGCCGGCGGCGGGGCGCTGGCATCGCAGCAGGCCGAGGTCCTGAGGTCGGCGGAGGATTGCAGGGTGCGGCCGTAGTAGTCCTGGACGAGTTCATGCATGGTGGGGCCCCGGGGAATAAGGGAGTGAGAAGGGAGCTTCGGGCTTTGTCGCATGTGCTCCGCGGATTCTTACACCGGCACGATGGCTGCGCGCCGGTGACGTGCAATGAATCCTCGGTCGATGCGGTCCTTCCAGCGCCACACCCAGCGCCCCTCGGCGGACCAGCGTCCCCACGAGGCGATGGCGTGGCGCGGACCGCTTGCGATCAGGTAGAGCGAACGCGGGCGCGGCCGGTAGCTGCGCACCGGCGCGCTCGCCGGGCCGCCCGCCAGTGCGGCGAGCAGATTGGCGGCGAGCACCGGGCCGGCATGGACCGCGTGCACGCCCGAGCGCGCGAAGCCGGGATCCGCGCGGGTGCACACGTCGCCGGCGGCGTGGATGAAAGGATGCGAGACGCTGCGATGGCCGGCGTCGACCATGACCCAGCCCGCGGCGTCGCAGGCCAGGCCGCTGCTTTGCGTCCAGGGCGGGGCGTGTGCGCCGGTGGCGGCGATCACGCAGTCCGCGGGCAGCGTTGTCGGCGCGTCGCGCCCGGCGTCCACAAGCTCGAGCCCCGCAGGCGTGCCCCGTGCACGAGCCGGGTGGAGCGCGATGCCGGCCGCGGCCAGACGGCGCAGCACGCGCCACCGCGCACCTTCGGCATGGCCGGCGAGCAGCCCGCCGGGTGGCGCGACGAGCGCCAGCGCCACCGCGCAGCCGGCACGGCGAAAGGCCTCCGCGGCGGCGAGCACGAGCTCCACCCCCGCCGCGCCGCCGCCCACCACGGCGAGCCGGCGCAGCTGCCCGGCGCGTGCCATGGCCAGCCGCTGCGGCCAGGCGGCGATGAAGGCTTCCAACGGCTTCACCGCCAGCAAGACGTCCGTCCGCAGGGCGTCGAGCGCGCGCGTGTCGACGAGGCTGCCGACGTCGAGCGCGAGCAGGTCGAAGTCGTGCGTGGTGCCGGTGTCGTCCAGCAGCATGCGACGTTCTGCGTCGAGCGTGATCGCGGAGGCGAGGCAGAGCCGCACACCGGCTGCGTCGGCGAGCGCGCGCAGGTCGATGCGACAGTCCTCGGCGCGGTAGTGGCCGGCCATCCAGCCGGGCAGCATCCCCGAGTACCATTGCCAGGGCGAGGGCGTCAGCAGCACCGCCTCCACCCCGTGCGGACGCCGTCGGGCGAGGGCCTGGAGGACCGCGAGCTGGGCGTGGCCGCCGCCGACGAGGAGGAGTCGCTTCATGGTTTCGGGCGGACAAGGAGGCGCGGATGGGGGGGTGAGGGGGGGACGGACGAGGGGAACGGTTCGAACTTCCCGAGCGTAAGCTTTTCCGAGGCAGGTACGACAAAAGACCGTGCCGGCTGCCGCGGATTCCGCAGGTGCCGAAAGAATCGACTTTCCCGATGGAGACACTCCGCATGCATGCCACCCTCCCGCTGCTCGAATCGCGCCGCTTTCCGCCGCTGCGCCGCGAGGCGATCACCACGCTGCAGGTGAACCTCGGCTATCGCTGCAACCAGAGCTGCGTGCACTGCCACGTCAACGCCGGCCCCGGCCGGACCGAGATGATGGACGCCGACACGCTGGCGCTGATCCCGCGCGTGCTCGCCGCGCGCGCGATCGGAACGCTCGATCTCACCGGCGGCGCGCCCGAGCTGCATCCGGGCTTCCGTGCGCTGGTGCGGGAGGCGCGGGCGCTCGGGGTGCGCGTGATCGACCGTTGCAACCTCACCATCCTGTCCGAGCCGGGGCAGGAGGACCTCGCCGAATTCCTCGCCGAGCACGGCGTCGAGGTGGTGGCCTCGCTGCCCTGCTACGCCGCGGACAACGTCGACCGCCAGCGCGGCAAGGGCGTGTTCGAGCGCAGCATCGCCGGCCTGCTGCGCCTGAATGCGCTCGGCTACGGCCAGGCCGGCAGCGGCCGGGTGCTGAACCTGGTGTACAACCCGCAGGGGCCGGTGCTGCCGCCCGACCAGGCCAGACTCGAGGCCGACTACCGGCGCGAGCTCGCGGCGCAGTTCGGCATCGTCTTCAACCAGTTGTTCGCGCTCGCCAACATGCCGATCCAGCGCTTCGGCTCGATGCTGATCTCGAAGGGGCAGTTCAACGCCTACATGGCGCTGCTGCAGGCCAGCCACCGCGACGAGAATCTCGGCGGGGTGATGTGCCGCACCTTGGTCAGCGTGGACTGGCAGGGGCGGCTGTACGACTGCGACTTCAACCAGCAGCTCGGCCTGCCGCTGGGGGCGGAAGGGGCGCTCACGTCCGCGCAGGGGCACGACGACGGCGACGCGGCGGCGCGCTCGGGCCGACTGCATCTGCGCGACCTGCTCGCGGGAGATCTCGCCGGCGCACCGATCCGCGTCGCCGATCACTGCTTCGGCTGCACCGCGGGCAGCGGTTCGAGCTGCGGCGGGGCGCTAAAGGCGTGAGTGCGGCGGCGTCGGACATGGGGGGGCGCCCGGTTTCGCTCTCCATCGTCGTGCCGATGGTGGACGAGGCGGCCACGCTGCCCGAACTGCTCACCCATCTCGCCGCTTGGCGTGACCGCGGCTGCGAGATCGTGCTGGTGGACGGCGGCAGCCGCGACGACTCGGTGGCGATCGCGCGCGCAGCCGGCTTCCGCGTGATGGTCGCCGAGCGTGGCCGCGCCAGGCAGATGAACGCGGGTGCGGCGGCGTGCGGCGGAGACATCCTGTTGTTCCTGCATGCGGACACGCGCCTGCCGGAAGATGCGGACGCGACGCTGCGGGCCGTGCAGGCCGGCCATGCCTGGGGCCGTTTCGACGTGCGCATCGACGGGCGCCCGCGCATGCTGCGCGTGGTGGCAGCGTTGATGAACCTGCGCTCGCGCTCGAGCGGGATCGCCACCGGCGACCAGGCCATCTTCGTGCGCCGGGAGGTGTTCGAGGCGGTGGGCGGTTTCCCGGACCAGCCGCTGATGGAGGACATCGAGCTCTCGCGCCGGCTGCTGCGCGTGTCGCGCCCGGCCTGCCTGCGGGCGCGGGTGCGGACCTCGGGGCGACGCTGGGAGCAGCGCGGGGTGTGGCGCACCATCGTACTGATGTGGCGCCTGCGGTGGGCCTACTGGCGCGGCGTGCCGGCCGAGCGCCTCGCCGAGGCCTACCGGTGAGCACGACCCGTATCGTGGTGATCGCCAAGGCGCCGCAGCCGGGGCGGGTGAAGACGCGCCTGATCCCGGCGCTCGGTGCGGAAGGAGCCGCGGCGCTGGCTGCCCGCATGCTGGCGTGCACGCTGGTGGCGGCTTTCGAGGCCGCCGGGGCTGCCGATACCGCCGATCCAGCGCTCGGCGTGGTCGAGCTGTGCGCCAGCCCCGCCCCGGGCGATCCGGCCTGGCAGGGCGTCGTGGTCCCGGCAGGCCTGCGCTGGTCCGCGCAGGGCGAGGGCGATCTCGGCGCATGCATGGCGGGCGCGGCGCGGCGGGTGCTTGCCGGCGGCGAGCGCGTGCTGCTGATCGGCACCGACTGCCCGGCGCTCGACGCAGCCTGCCTGCGCACCGCGGCCGAGGCGCTCGACGAGGTCGAGGCGGTGATCGTGCCGAGCTTCGACGGCGGCTACGTGCTTCTCGGCCTGCGCCGCTTCGACCCGAGCCTGTTCGAGGGCATCGCCTGGAGTACATCGACGGTCGCGGCGGCGACCCGGGCGCGCCTCGATGCGCTGGCGTGGTCGTATCAGGTGTTGCCCGCGCTGCAAGACATCGACGTCCCGGCCGACCTCGTCCATCTTCCATCCGCCGGATGAAGCCGGGGCAAGCCGGGATCCGCCGGTGCGGGCCGGCTTTTGCGGCACAATCGGGTTCCCGATCCCACGAAGGAGAATCCCCATGGACTTCCATCCGCTGCTGCTTTTCGTGCACGTCGCCGGCGTCGTCGTCTGGGTGGGCGGGATGTTCTTCGCCTACGTCTGCCTGCGTCCCGAGGCCGCCAGCCAGCTCGAGCCACCGCCGCGCTTGCGGCTGTGGCGCGGGGTGCTGGCGCGCTTCTTCACCTGGGTGTGGGTTGCGGTGGCTGCGGTGCTGGCGAGCGGGTTGGCGTTGCTGCTGCGCATCGGCTTCGCGGCGGCGCCGCCGCACCAGCACCTCATGTTGCTGATGGGCCTGGTGATGATCGCGATCTATGTGTTCGTCTATTCCGTGCCCTACGCAGCCCTGAGCAAGGCGGTCGCGGCCGAGGAGTGGAAGGCGGGCGGTGCGGCGCTCGGGCGCATCCGGCAGCTGGTGGGGACGAACCTGACGCTCGGCTTCCTCACCATCGCCATGGGTACGATCGGGCGCTGGCTGGGCTGAGCCGCAGCGCCCGTTCGCGGCGGTGCGGTGGCCACCCATGCACACCGCTCGTCGCAACGGCCGGATCGGGGAGAACCCTGATCCTGACGCTGCGTGCTTGGCCGGCCGACCCGGCCGGTGCAACAATCGACCGCCATGCTGGGTGCCGAGCCGGTCCGGCAGTCCCCCGGCCCACCCGTTCCTCAATCCCGGCAGCACCCGACGGAGATCGAAAAATGAACAAGACCCGACTTGCCCTCGCCCTGCCTTTCGCCCTCGCGACGCTCGCCAGCGTGGCGGCCGCCCCCGCGGCCGCCCAGACCGTGCGCTGGGCGGCGGCCGGGGACGCGCTGACCATGGACCCGCATTCTCAGAACGAGGGCCCGACCCACGTCATGAACCACCAGGTCTACGACTCGCTGGTGTTCCGCGACCAGGCCATGAAGCTGGCGCCGCGGCTGGCGACCGCGTGGAAGATCACCGAGGACCCCAACGTGTGGGAGTTCAAGCTGCGCGAGGGCGTGAAGTACCACAACGGCAACCCCTTCACGGCCGACGACGTGGTGTTCTCCATTCAGCGTGCCAAGCACGAGAACTCGGACATGAAGGGCCTGCTCACCAGCGTGGTCGAGGTGGTCAAGGTCGACGAGCACACCGTGCGCATGCGCACCGACGGCCCCAACCCGCTGCTGCCCAACAACCTGACCAACCTCTTCATCATGGACCGCGAGTGGTCCGAGGCGAACAAGGTCATGCTGCCGCAGAACTACAAGGCCGGCGACGAGACCTTCGCGGTGCGCAATGCCAACGGCACCGGTCCCTTCCGGCTCGTGAAGCGCGAGCCCGACGTGCGCACCGAACTCGAACGCAACGAGGACTACTGGGGCAAGGGGACCTATCCCATGGAGGTGGCCAAGGTGGTGTTCACCCCGGTGCGCTCGGCCGCCACCCGGGTCGCGGCGCTGCTCTCGGGCGAGGTCGATTTCCTCCTCGACCCGCCGGTGCAGGACCTCGAGCGCCTGTCCGCGGCCAAGGGGATCGTGGTGCGCTCCGGGCCGGAGAACCGCACGATCTTCCTCGGCATGAACCAGGGCGCGGCGGAGCTGCGCAGCGCGGACGTGAAAGGCAGGAACCCCTTCGCGGACAAGCGCGTGCGCGCGGCGATGAACATCGCGATCAACCGCGACGCGGTGAAGCGCGTGGTGATGCGCGGCCAGTCGGTGCCCGCCGGCATCGTCGCGCCGCCCTTCATCGACGGCTACGACAAGGCGATGGACGTCGTGCCGGCGCCCGACGTCGCGCGCGCCAAGGCGCTGCTCGCCGAGGCCGGCTACCCGAACGGCTTCGCGGTGACGCTGTCCTGCCCCAACGACCGCTATGTGAACGACGAGGCCATCTGCCAGGCGGTGACCGGCATGTTCGGCCAGATCGGCGTCAAGGCGCGGCTGGACGCACGGCCCAAGAGCATCCACTTCGCCGAGCTGCCCAAGGGCGAGCTCGACCTCTACATGCTCGGCTGGGGTGTGCCGACCATGGACTCGCACTACGTCTTCCATTACCTCTACGAGACCAGGACCGACAAGGGCGGCTCGTGGAACGTGACCGGCTATTCCAGCGCGAAGGTGGACGAGCTGACCAAGGCGATGAACCGCGAGATCGACCTCGGCAAGCGCGCCGGCATGGTCGCCGAAGTGTGGAAGACGGTGCAGGACGACGTCGTCTACCTGCCGATCCACCACCAGATGCTGAACTGGGCGATGAAGGACGACATCGACTTCCCGGTGCAGTCGGAGAACTATCCCTACTTCAAGCTGTTGAAGTACAGGAAGTGATGACCCGCGGGATCGCGACTTGCGTCGCTCCTACAGAAAGCTCACCGGACGCGACGACCGCCCTGTAGGCGCGACGCCAGTCGCGATCCCCCGCTCCCCCGCCCGCGATCACGCTCCCATCCCCTCCCTCGCACCCCGCATCCGATTCCTCACTCCCGCTCCCCCGAATGCCCGCCTTCATCCTGCGCCGCCTGCTGCAGTCCGTCCTCGTCATGCTGACGGTGGCGCTGGTCGCGTTCGGGCTGTTCCGCTTCATCGGCGACCCGGTGAACAACATGGTCGGTCAGGAGGCGACCATGGCCGAGCGCGCGGCGCTGCGCGAGTCGCTCGGCCTCGACGACCCGGTGCCGGTGCAGTTCCTGCGCTTCGTCGTGAATGCGGCGCAGGGCGAGTTCGGCGTGTCCTACCGCATGGCGCGGCCGGTGGCCGACGTGATCGCCGAGCGCCTGCCGGCGACGCTGGAGCTGGCGCTGATCTCGGGCTTCGGCGCGCTCGCGCTGGGGATCGCGCTCGGCGTGTATACCGCGCTGCGCCGCGACGGCTGGCTGAGCCACGCGATCATGAGCCTGTCGCTGGTGGGGGTGTCGCTGCCCACCTTCCTGATCGGCATTTTGCTGATCTACGTGTTCGCGGTCGAATTGAAGCTGCTGCCCGCCTTCGGCCGCGGCGAGGTGGTGGACCTGGGATGGTGGACAACCGGGCTGCTGACCACCTCGGGGCTGAAGTCGCTGGTGATGCCGGCGATCACGCTCGGCCTGTACCAGCTCACGCTGATCATGCGCCTCGTGCGCGCCGAGATGCTCGAGGTGCTGCGCACCGACTACATCAAGTTCGCCCGCGCGCGCGGGCTCACCGACCGCACGGTGCATTTCGGCCACGCGCTGCGCAACACCCTGCTGCCGGTGATCACCATCACCGGGCTGCAGATCGGCTCGATCATCGCCTTCGCCATCATCACCGAGACGGTATTCCAGTGGCCGGGCGTGGGCCTGCTCTTCATCACCGCGGTGCAGTTCGTCGACATCCCGGTGATGGCGGCCTACCTGGTGCTGATCGCGCTGATCTTCGTCGTCATCAACTTGATCGTCGACCTGCTCTACTTCGTCGTCGATCCGCGCCTGCGCGTGCAGCGCACCGGGCGCGGGCAGTGAGCGCCCCCGGAACCCCGGAACCCAGCATGAGCACCGAATCCCCCACGCCCACCACCGCTGCCGCACCGCGCGGTGCGCTCGCACGCCTGCTCGACAGCGACCTCCTGCACGGCTTCCTCCGCTCGCCGATCACCGTGCTCTCGGCCTTGATCGTGCTGGCGATCCTGATCGCCGCGTTGCTCGCGCCGGTGATCGCGCCACAGAACCCCTTCGATCCCGCCACGCTGAACCTGATGGACGGCTTCAGCCGCCCCATGCAGGCCAACGCGTTCACCGGCAACGTGTATTGGCTGGGCACCGACGCGCAGGGGCGCGACCTCTTCTCGGCCATCCTCTACGGCTCGCGGGTGTCGCTGCTGGTCGGTTTCGCGGCGGTGGCCTTCGCCGCGGTGCTCGGCATCGCGCTCGGGCTGATCGCCGGCTATCGCGGCGGCTGGGTGGACAGCCTGATCATGCGCATCGCCGACGTGCAGCTGAGCTTCCCGGCGATCCTGGTGGCGCTGCTGATCTTCGGCGTGTTCAAGGGCGTGGTGCCGCCGGCGCTGCACGACAAGGCGGCGATCTACGTGCTGATCCTGGCGATCGGCCTGTCGGACTGGGTGCAGTACGCGCGCACGGTGCGCAGCTCCACGCTGGCCGAGCGCAACAAGGAATACGTGCAGGCCGCGCGCGTGATCGGCGTGCCGGCGCCCACCATCCTGCTGCGCCACATCCTGCCCAACGTGATGGGGCCGGTGCTGGTGATCGCCACCATCGGCCTCGCGCTGGCGATCATCCTGGAGTCGACGCTGTCCTTCCTCGGCGTGGGCGTGCCGCCCACCCAGCCCAGCCTCGGCACCCTGATCCGCGTCGGCCAGGACTACCTGTTTTCGGGCGAGTGGTGGATCGTGTTCTTCCCCGGGCTGACGCTGCTGCTGCTCGCGCTGTCGGTGAACCTGCTCGGCGACTGGCTGCGCGACGCGCTCGACCCGAGGCTGCGCCGATGAACGTGCCGCACATCGACCGGATGAACGCCGGCGGCGACCTGCCGCTGCTGTCGGTACGCAACCTGCGCGTGGAGTTTCCCCGCCGGCGCGGGACGCTGGTGGCGCTCGACGACGTCTCCTTCGACATCGCGCGCGGCGAGGTGCTCGGCGTGGTGGGCGAGTCGGGTGCGGGCAAGTCGCTCACCGGCGCGGCCATCATCGGCCTGCTCGAGCCCCCCGGGCGTATCGCCGGCGGCGACATCCTGCTCGATGGCGAGGCCATCCACGCGCTGCGCGGCGAGGCCATGCGGCGCCTGCGCGGACGCCGCATCGCGATGATCTTCCAGGATCCGCTCACCAGCCTGAACCCGCTATATACGGTGGGCGAGCAGCTGGTCGAGACCATGCTGACCCACCTCGACCTGACGCCCGCCGCCGCGCGCGAGCGCGCGCTCGCGCTCCTCGACGAGGTCGGCATCCCGGCGCCGGCGCAGCGCATCGACCATTACCCCCACCAGTTCTCCGGCGGCATGCGCCAGCGCGTGGTGATCGCGCTCGCCTTGTGCGCCGAGCCCGAGCTGATCATCGCCGACGAGCCCACCACCGCGCTCGACGTCTCGGTGCAGGCGCAGATCATCGCGCTGCTGCGTCGCCTGTGCCGCCAGCACCGCACCGCGGTGATGCTGATCACCCACGACATGGGCGTGATCGCCGAGACCGCCGACCGCGTCGCGGTGATGTACGCCGGGCGGGTGGTGGAGATCGGGCCGGTGGCCGAGGTGGTGCGCGCTCCGGCGCATCCCTACACCCGCGGCCTGATGGGCGCCATCCCGGTGCTCGGCGCCGAGGTTGAGCGCCTGGTGCAGATCGACGGCGCGATGCCGCGCCTGGATGCGATCCCGTCCGGCTGCGCCTTCCATCCGCGCTGCACCGAGGCCAGCGCGCGCTGCCGCGTCGAGCGCCCGGAGTTGCTGCCGGCCGGCGCCACGCGCGCGGCGTGCTGGTTGTACGCGCCGGCGCGCGAGAACACCGACGGAGGCCCGCAGTGAGCATCATCGAGCGCGCGCTCGCCAAGGCGAAGCAGGAGGACCGCGCCGCGGTCGAGCAGGCCGAGGGCCTGGTGCATCGGCCGCAGGCCGGGCAGGACGCGCAGGGAGCGGTCGCGGAGCGGACGGGCGATGTGGCGGACCATCCCGCCGTGGCGGCCGCGGTCGAAGCCGAGATCGAGCCCGCAGCGCTTGCACCGGCGCCGGCTGCGGCTGGCGCGCGCCGTGTGCGCGATGCGCGTGCCGCGGCGCCGCTGCTGTACGTCGAGGACCTGCGCTGCGCCTTCGACGTCTCCCGGCCCTGGCTCGAGCGGGTGCTCGCGCGCGAGCCGCGGCGCTGGCTGCGCGCGGTCGATGGGGTCTCGTTCGCGATCGGGCGCGGATGCACCTTCGCGCTGGTGGGAGAGTCGGGCTGCGGCAAATCCACGGTCGCGCGCCTGATCGTCGGCCTCCATGAGCCCTCGGCCGGCCGCATCGTCTTCGACGGCCGCGACGTGGCCGAGGTGCGCGGGAGCGCCGAGCGCCAGCAGCTGCGCAGCCGCTTCCAGATGATCTTCCAGGACCCCTACGCCAGCCTCAACCCGCGCTGGCGCGTGGAGCGCATCATCGCCGAGCCGATCCGCGTGTTCGGACTGGAGCGGGACGAGGCGGCGATCCGTGCGCGCGTGGCCGCTCTGCTGGGCCAGGTCGGCCTGTCGCCGGCCGACGGCGCGAAGTATCCGCACGAGTTCTCCGGTGGGCAGCGCCAGCGCATCTGCATCGCGCGTGCGCTCGCCAACCGGCCCGAGTTCCTCGTCTGCGACGAGCCGACCTCGGCGCTCGACGTGTCGGTGCAGGCGCAGATCCTCAACCTGATGCGCGACCTGCAGGACGAACTCGGGCTCACCTTCCTGTTCATCAGCCACGACCTCGCCGTGGTGCGCCACATGGCCGACGAGGTGGGCGTGATGTACCTCGGCCGCATCGTCGAGATCGCTGCCAGTCGCGCACTGTTCGAGCGCCCGCGCCACCCCTACACGCGCATGCTGCTGGCGGCCATCCCCGACTTTTCCCGCCGGGGTCGGGGCGACGATGCGGTGCGTGGCGAGGTCCCCAACCCGATCACCCCGCCATCCGGCTGCAGCTTCCACCCGCGCTGCCCGCTCGCGGACGCGCGCTGCCGGGGCGAGGCGCCGGTCCTGCGCGAGCTCGACGACGGCCGGCGCGTGGCCTGTCATGCGGTGGAGGAGGGGCGCGACACGATCGAGGCGGGCGCGGAGATCTGCACGGAGGTGTCATGAGCGGCGGTACGAGCGAGGCGGCGCGCGCCGAGGTGCGCATGGAGGAAGCCGGCGGCAGGACGCTCGCCGTGGTCGTGGGCGGCGGCGGTGGGGTGGGCGCGGCCGTGGTCGCCGCGTTGCGCGAGGCGGGTGGCCACGACGAGGTCCTTGCCCTCGGGCGCCGGAGCAGCCCCGCGCTCGATCTGCTCGAAGAGGCCTCGATCGCCGCTGCGGCCGCCGCGGTGCGTGCGCGCGGCGTGCCGACCCTGGTCTTCGACGCCACCGGTTTCCTGCACGGCGCGGGCATGGAGCCGGAGAAGAGCTGGCGCGAGCTCGATGCGGCCCACCTGGCGCACGCGTTCGCGATCAACGCGATCGGCCCGGCCCTGCTGATGAAGCATTTCCTGCCGCTGCTGCCGCGCGACCGCCGCGCGGTGTTCGCCACGCTGTCGGCGCGCGTGGGCAGCATCGGTGACAATCGGCTCGGCGGCTGGTACGCCTACCGCGCCTCGAAGGCGGCGCTCAACCAGCTGGTGCGCACCGCCGCGGTCGAGCTGCGCCGCAGCCGGCCGCAGGCGATCTGCGTGGCGCTGCATCCGGGCACGGTCGACACCGGGCTGTCGGCGCCCTTCGCCAAGTCCGGGCTGCAGGTGCAGGCCCCCGCCGAGGCGGCGGCGCGCCTGCTCGCGGTGATCGAGGGCCTCGGGCCGGGCGACTCGGGCGAATTCTTCGACCATCGCGGCGAACCCGTGCCGTGGTGACCGCCGCGCCGCCGCGGCGCTTTCAGGGACCAGGGATGAACGCACAGGAACAGGAACACATGTGGTCCACCCGCTATCGCAGCGCGGGCGAGGACTACGTCTTCGGCACCACCCCCAACCGCTTCCTCGCCGCACAGGCGGCGCTGCTCGCAGCCGGCGCCAGCGCGCTCTCGGTGGCCGACGGCGAGGGGCGCAACGCGGTGTGGCTGGCCGAGCAGGGGCTCGCGGTGACCGCCACCGAGATCTCCCCGGTGGCGCTGGAGAAGGCGCGCAAGCTTGCCGCCGGCCGCCATGTCGAGGTCGACTTCGTGCTCGCCGACGCGGTCGAGTGGGACTACCCGGAGGCCGCCTTCGACTTCGTGGTGGCGATCTTCATCCAGTTCGCCGACCCGGCGCAGCGTGCGCGCATCTTTGCCGGCATGGCGCGCGCGTTGAAGCCGGGCGGCCACCTGATCCTGCAGGGCTACACGCCGCAACAGCTCGAATACCGCACCGGCGGCCCGTCCGCGGTGGAGAACCTGTATACGGCCGCACTGCTGCGCGAGGCCTTCGCCGGGCTCGACATCGTGCATGTGCAGGAATACGAGGACGTGCTGGAGGAGGGTGTGGGCCACAAGGGGCGTTCGGCCCTGGTCGGCCTGGTCGCGCGCCGTCCGCCCGCGCTGGGGGAGGGGCGCCGATGAACGCGATGCGCGCCGTACTCACCGGACACAACCGCGGCCTCGGCGAGGCGGTCGCCGCGGAGCTGCTCGATCGCGGCATCGCGGTGCTCGCGCTCGCACGCCGCAGCAATCCCGCGCTCGCCGCCCGCCACGGCGAGCGCCTGCGCGAGGTCGCGCTCGATCTCGCCGACGCCGCGGCGCTCGCCGCCTGGCTCGGCTCGGGCATGCTGCAAGGCTGGCTCGCCGACGCCGACGAGGCGCTGCTGATCAACAACGCCGGCACCCTGCAGCCGATGGGACCGCTCGCGCTGCAGGACCCGGCGGCGGTGGCGCGTGCGGTGGCGAGCAACGTCGGCGCGCCGCTGGCGCTCGCCGCCGCCTTCGCCGCCGCCGAAGGCCCGCAGGCGCGCCGCGTGCTGCATGTCTCCAGCGGTGCGGCGCGCAAGCCCTACCCGGGCTGGAGCGTGTATTGCGCCACCAAGGCCGCGCTCGACCACCACGCCCGCGCGGTGCAGCTCGACGCCGTGCCGGGGCTGCGCATCTGCGCGCTGGCCCCGGGCGTGATCGATACCGGCATGCAGGCCGAGATCCGCGCCAGCACGTCGGAACGCTTCCCGCTGCGCGACCGCTTCGCCGAGATGCAGGCCAGCGGCGGTCTGGTCGCCCCGGCCGAGTGCGCGATGCACCTGGTCGACTTCCTGCTCGACGAAGACTTCGGCCGCGAGGCGGTGGCCGACCTGCGCGACCTCGGACGATGAAGGACGAGTCCTTCCCGACGACCGAGGCCCTGGTCGCCTCGCTTCAGGAAACCGAGTCGGCGCCGGGGACGAGTGGGAGCCGCCTCGCCCGCCTGAAGCGGCGCGGCCTGTGCGTGGTGGTGTGGCTGCGCCGCCATCCCGGGCTGATCGCCACCTTCGGCTTCGTCTCCGGGGTGTCGAGCTTCTTCCTGGTCGAGCGCCACGAGGGTGTGGCGCGCGCGATGGCGGTGGCGATGCTGGCGGGCTGGCTGCTGCTGGTGCTCGAGCGCGTGCTCGACCGCGCGCTGAAGCGGCGCTTCGGCTTCGGCCTGCCACCGGCGCTGGTGCGCTACCTGACCCAGTTCACCCACCAGGAGAGCCTGTTCTTCGCGCTGCCCTTCTTCTTCGCCAGCACCTCGTGGAACAGCGGGCAGGCGGTGTTCACCGGCGTGCTCGGGCTCATGGCGCTGGTCGCCATCCTCGACCCGGTCTACTTCGGTCGTCTGGCCACGCGGCGCTGGCTCTTCCTCGGCTACCACACGCTGACCCTGTTCGCGCTGCTGCTGGTGGTGTTCCCGCTGGTGCTGCAGGTGCCGGCGCTGGCGAGCTACCAGCTCGCGCTCGCGCTCGCGGTGGTGCTGTCCTTCCCGACGCTGACCGGGGCGATCAGCGTGCCGCGCTGGTGGCGCGGGCTGCTGGTGCTGGCGCTGCTGGCCGCGCTCGGCGCCGCGGGCTGGCTGGCGCGGCTGTGGGTGCCGCCGGCCACGCTGCGCCTGACCCAGGTCGCGGTGACCAGCGTGGTGGACGAGGCGCAGCGCGCGCCCGCCGAGAGCCTGCGCCAGATCGAGGCCGGGCAGCTGCTCGCCGAGGGCCTGTACGCCTACACCGCGATCCATGCGCCGCTGGGCCTGTCGGAGAAGGTCGTGCACGTGTGGCGCCACGAGGGACGCGTGGTGGACCGTATCGAGCTGGAGGTGAACGGCGGCCGTGCCGAGGGCTACCGGGCGTGGACGCGCAAGCGCAACTTCCCGGACGACCCGCGCGGGCGCTGGCAGGTGCAGGTGCTCGCCGCCGACGACCGCATGATCGGCACGCTGCGCTTCAGGGTGGAGTGAAGAAAAGGCCCGCGCGCCCCTGCCGTGGTGCGCGCGGGCCTGGACGTCTTGCCGGCCGGCTTGCCGTGGCGGCTAGCAGATGCGTTCCCAGAGGCTCTGCTCGTCCTCGAACTGGTCGAGCTCCAGGCCCTTGAAGTCGCTGCGCGAGACGATGCCGACCACCTTGCCGTCGACCACCACCGGCAGGTGGCGGTAGCCGCCATCGCACATCATGTGCAGCGCGTCGATCGCCTTGTGCTCGGGGTCGATGGTGTCGGGCTTCGCCGTCATGACCTCGGACAGCTGCACCTTGGCCGGGTCGCCGCCGTTGGCGATCACCTGCACCGCGTCGCGGCCGGTGAAGATGCCCTTGAGGTGCGCGCGCGCGTCGGTCACCAGCACCGCGCCCACGCTGCGTTCGCACATGCTGCGGCAGGCCGTCTGCACGGTGTCCGTGGGACGCAGCATCAGCGGGTTCTGGTCCTTGACGATGAAGGAGATGTTGCGGTTGGTCATGGCGGCCTCCTCTTGTTCTGCTTGGTGTGATTTCTGTCACACCATAGGACGAATACCGGAGCGCGATCTTGATATTGGTTAAGGTTCATGGGTATCGATCGAAGGGGCCTGGTGGCTTCGGCACGGTCTCGCGGTGGCGAGAGACTCGCCGCGCCGCCGATCGCCGCCGTCGTGGCGCCGTCTGCGTGTGAACTGCGTCCTGTTTCGTCTGTCCATGCGGGTGTAGGCTGAATTTATGGAACCACACGCCGGACCGCTTCCCGCCACCGCCGAGTCGGCCTCTCCCCTGCGCCTGCGCAGGGTGGCGATCGACACCTGGCGCGAGAACGTCGCCTACCTGCACCGCGACTGCGCGATCTATCGCGCCGAGGGTTTCCAGGCCCTTTCCAAGGTCGAGGTGCGGGCCAACGGGCGCCGCATCCTCGCCACCCTCAACGTCGTCGACGACGGCTGCATCGTCGAGCCCGAAGAGCTCGGGGTGTCGATCGACGCCTTCTTCCAGCTCGGCGTCGACGACGGCCATCCGGCGATGATCGCGCAGGCCGAGCCGCCGTCCTCCATCCCGGCGCTGCATCGCAAGATCGCCGGCGAGCGGCTCGCCCGTGAGGACTTCCGCGCCATCGTCCGCGACATCGCCGAGCACCGCTATTCCAAGATCGAGCTCACCGCCTTCGTGGTCGCCACCAACCAGGGCGAACTCGATCGCGAGGAGGTCTCTTTCCTCACCGAGGCGATGGCGGCGGTGGGCGACCGCATCGACTGGCACGAGCGCCCGGTGGTGGACAAGCATTGCATCGGCGGCATCCCCGGCAACCGCACCTCGATGCTGGTGGTGCCGATCGTCGCCGCGCACGGCATGCTGTGCCCCAAGACCTCCTCGCGCGCGATCACTTCGCCCGCGGGGACCGCCGACACCATGGAGGTGCTCGCGCGCGTCGAACTGCCGACCGAGGAGCTGTCGGGCATCGTGCGCGAGCATCGCGGCTGCCTCGCCTGGGGCGGCACCGCCAACCTGTCGCCGGCCGACGACGTGCTGATCTCGGTCGAGCGTCCGCTGTCGATCGACTCGCCCGGGCAGATGGTGGCCTCCATCCTGTCCAAGAAGCTCGCCGCGGGTTCGACCCACCTGGTGCTCGACATCCCGGTGGGACCGACGGCCAAGGTGCGCTCGATGGCCGAGGCGCAGAAGCTGCGCAAGCTCTTCGAGTTCGTCGCCGGGCGCATGAACCTGACCATCGACGTGGTCATCACCGATGGCCGCCAGCCGATCGGCAGCGGGATCGGGCCGGTGCTGGAGGCGCGCGATGTGATGCGCGTGCTCGAGAACGACCCGCGCGCGCCCTACGACCTGCGCCAGAAGGCCTTGCGTCTGGCCGGGCGCATGCTCGAGTTCGACCCCGACGTGCGCGGCGGCGACGGCTTCGCGATCGCGCGCGACATCCTCGACTCGGGTCGCGCGCTGGCGAAGATGGACGCGATCATCCGCGCCCAGGGCGCGCGCGCCTTCGACCACAACGCGCCGCAGCTCGCCCGCCTGAGCTTCGAGGTGTGCGCCGAGGCCGACGGTGTGGTGGTGGCGATCGACAACCACCAGCTCGCGCGCATCGCCCGCCTGGCGGGGGCGCCCAAGATGCAGGGCTCGGGTGTCGATCTGCTCAGGAAGCTCGGCGAGCCGGTGGGCAGGGGCGAGCCTCTCTACCGCGTCCACGCCGACTATCCGGCCGATCTCGAGTTCGCCCGCCAGGCCAGCGTGCGCGCCAGCGGCTACGCGCTGGGGACGGCGGATGGTGTGCCGCATCTGTTCGTGGAGTTCTGAACTCGACGTTGCCGAGGCGACGTGACAGGCTTCCGGGCGGACCGCGGACCGCGTTCCGTTTTGCAGCCGGGGCGTGAATTTCTGCGCGGCGACCGCCGCCGCACGGCGTGTAATCTTCCGCCAATGAGTACTGAAGACACCCTGCTGCTGCATTTCGACGACGAGCGCGAGGAAGCCTTGCGCCTCGCGCGTGCGGCGGGACTCGAGGCGGCGGAGATCGAGCGCCACCGCTTCCCCGACGACGAGTTGCGCCTGCGCCTGCCGGCCGAACTGCCGGCCAACGCGGTGCTGTTCCGCAGCCTGCACCGTCCCAACGAGAAACTGCTCGAGCTGCTGCTGGTGGCGCGCAGCGCCGGGCGCGGCGGCGTGCGCCACCTCATCCTGGTCGCGCCCTATCTGGCCTACATGCGCCAGGACAAGGCCTTTCATCCGGGCGAGGTGGTGAGCCAGCGCATCGTCGGCGGATTCCTGGCCGGGTTGTTCGACGGCGTCATCACGGTCGATCCCCACCTGCACCGCATCTCCAGCCTCGCCGAGGCGATTCCGGTGCCGCATGCGGTCGCGCTCTCGGGCGCCGGCCTGCTCGCCGACGTGGCGGTCGCGCGCCGTGACCGCCCGCTGCTGGTGGGGCCGGATGCCGAGTCGGCGCAGTGGGTCGAGACCGCGGCGCGGCGCCACGGGCTCGATGCCATCGTGTGCACCAAGCTCCGCCACGGCGACCGCGAGGTCGATATCGCGCTGCCCGAGGGCGCGCAGGTGGCCGGGCGTGCGGTGGTGTTGCTCGACGACGTCGCCAGCTCCGGGCACACCCTCGCGCGTGCGGCCGAGCGCCTGCGCGCGGCGGGTGCGGCCTCGGTCGATGTCGCGGTCACCCACGCGCTGTTCGCCGGCGACGCGCTCGAGGTGATCCGTGCCGCCGGCGTGGGCGAAGTCTGGAGCACCGACTGCATCGCCCACCCGAGCAATGCCGTTCACATCGCGCCGATGCTGGCCGAGGCCCTGCGGGCCGTCCTCGCCGACTAGCGTCCTGCAGCGCGCACCCGGCCCCGCGCGTGCCTTGCCGCGGGCGCATCGTCGCGTGCGCGGCGATGACGATCACGGTCCTTAATGCTAGGATTCTTGCTTGCGCACTGCAGCGAGCCCCGCTTTTCGGGGTCGCGGGCAGTGCCCGCACATCCGTCGGGGCAGGAATTCAGTGGAGCAAGCGGTCAGGACCGTGATCTTCGCCGATCTGACAGGCAGCACAGGCCTGTTCGAATCGGCTGGCAACGTGGCGGCGACGCAGATCGTCACCCGGTGCACGCACGCGCTCGGCCGCCACCTCGCCTGTGCCGGCGGGCGCATCGTCAAGTATCTCGGCGATGGCGTGCTGGTGCTGTTCGACGATCCGGTCGCCGCGGTGCAGGCGGCGTCGCGCCTGCAGGACGTGCTCGAGGAGCTTGCCAGCGCCGAGTTGCGGCGGGCGCCGATCGGGGTCAAGACGGGGGTCGCACTCGGCCCCATCGTCGAGCACGACGGCGACTGCTACGGCGATCCGGTCAACGTCGCCGCGCGCCTGAGCGATCGCGCCCAGACCGGTGAGACGCTGATCGGCGAGGCAGTGTTCGCCAGCCTGCCTGACGGCCTGCGACTGGCCTGTCACAGCCTCGACCGCATCAGCATCAAGGGCAAGGCCGAGCCGCTGCGGGTATGGCGGGTGGACTTCGCCCGCACCGCGGAGACCACGCTCACCACGCTGCTCGGTTTCGACGACCTCGTCGCGGGCGTGCGCCCGGTGCGCCGGGTCGATCTGGAGCGCCTCGACCAGCGCGTCGAACTGCACGCCGACGATCCCCCGCTGATTCTCGGGCGTGGCGACGGTGCCGGCTTCCCGGTCGAGGACGCGCGCGTGTCGCGCCGCCATGCGCGCCTGGAATGGACCGCCGGGCAGTGCGTGCTCACCGATTTCAGCAGCAACGGCAGCTGGGTGCGCCTGCGCGGCAACTCGGCGCCCGTGGTGCTGCGCCGCGACAGCTGCACGCTCTACGGCGAGGGGGAGATCGGCCTCGGCGCCGCCCCCGACGATTTCACCGCACCCACGCTCTCCTTCCGCGTCATAGACGAAGGCTGAGGGCCCATGCACGACGGGTCTGCGGGTGCGCCCGCCGTCTGCGGCCTCGCCCATGCATTGCGGTGTGTTCCGATGCGAATCCTGAGTATCCTCCTGCTCCTGCTGCCTTTCTGTGCGACCGCCCAGGACTGGAGCGCGCGTGCGCTCGGCGAGATCGCGGTGTATCCCGAGTTCCGCGCCCCGGCGAGCGTGGTCGCGGGCGAAGAGGCGCGCATCGCCGCCGAAGTCGGCGCGCGCATCGTCGCGATGCCGGCGCGTACCGGCGTGGAGGTCGCGCGCGGCACCGAGCTGGTGCGCCTGGACGAGGCCGCCTTCCGCATCGAGCGCGACCGCGCGCGCGCCCAGGTGGCGCTGATCGACAGCCGCATCGGGCTGGCGCGCGCCCAGCTCGACCAGGCGCGCGCGCTCGCCGGACGCGGCTTCATCAGCGCCGACGGCCTGCGCATCCGCGAGACCGAACTCGGCGTGCTGCAGCGCGAGCGCGACGCGGCACGCGCGGCCCAGGCCGCCACCGAGCTCGCGCTCGCCCGCACCGTGATCCGCGCGCCTTTTGCCGGCGTGGTGCGCGAGCGCCTCGCCGCGGTGGGCGATCTCGCCGCCCCCGGCACGCCGCTGCTGAGCCTGGCGGCGAGCGCCGGCGCCGAGGTGCACGCGCGCGTGCCCGCAGCGCAGATAGACGGACTGCTCGCCGCTGCGCCGCCGGTGCTGGTCGCGGGCGGCGCGGAACATGCGCTGCGCATCGTGCGCGTGTCGCCGGTGCTCGATGCCGCGGGCCAGGCGCGCGACGTGATCCTCGCCGCCGCGCCCGCGCTGCCGCCGGGCCTGGCCGGCGAGCTGCGCTGGCGCAGCGTCGTGCCGCACCTGCCGGCCGCCTACCTGCAGCAGCGCGAGGGCCGCCTCGGCGCCTGGCTGGTGCGCGGCGGCGAGCCGGCGTTCGTGGCGCTCCCCGACGCGCAGGCCGGCCGCCCCGTCGCGGTCGACTGGCCCGCGGACACCCGGGTGGTGGACGCGGGGCGCTTCGCGCTCGGACTGCGGGCGCCGACCGCGGCGGCCGGGGGCTCGCGTTGAACGGCTTGTACCGGCGGCTGATCGACAATCACCCGCTCGCCAACATCGCCTTCGTGATGGTGCTGCTCGGCGGCCTGTTCAGTTATCTCTCCATGCCGCGGGCGCAGGACCCCGAGATCAACTTCAACTGGGTCAGCATCGTCACCGCACTGCCCGGCGCCTCGGCGGAGGACGTCGAGCGCGACCTCACCGGGCCGCTCGAGGACGCGCTCAAGCAGGTCAAGGACATCCGCTTCAGCTCCTCGTCCAGCCGCGAGGGGGTGTCGTCCATCCTGGTGCGCTTCGAGGAGCTCCCCGAGCGGGTGTTCGACAAGCGAGTGAACGACCTGCGCCGCGAGATCCAGAACAAGGCCTCGGCAGAGCTGCCGCCGGACGCCAACGACCCCGTGGTGGTCGAGTTCACCAGCTCGAACGGCTTCCCGACCGCGATCCTGGTGCTCCATGGCGCCGGCGGCGAGACCCTGCGGCGCGCAGGCTTCGTGATGAAGAAGGAGCTCGAGGGCCTGGACGGCGTGGACCAGGTGATCGCCGCCGGCCTGGAAGATCCGCAGCTCCACGTCGATTTTGATCCCGCCCGGGTAGCGGCGTCCGGGTTGTCGCCGCTGCAGGTCGCCGACAGCGTGGCGGCCTGGTTCCGCAACACCCTCGCCGGCCGGGTGCGGGTGCAGGACCGCGAGTGGCTGGTGCGCATGGAGGGCAAGACGCCCGACCCCGAGGCGCTCGCCCAGGCTGCGGTGGTGACGCCGGCGGGCCGGGTGGCGCTCGACGAGGTTGCCAGCGTGGCGCGCGGCCACGAGCGTCCGGGCCAGCTCGTGAGCTACAACGGCGCGCCGGCGCTGATGCTGTCGATCACCAAGGATGCCGACGCCAACACGCTCGAGCTGGTCGAGCGCCTGCAGGACTTCGCTGCCCGGCGCAACCCGCTGCTCGCCGACCAGGGCGTGCAGCTGCGCCTGATCGACGACCAGACCCACGCCACCCGCCACGCGATCGGGGTGATGGAGTCGAACGCGGTGTTCGGCCTGTTCGCGGTGCTGGCGATGTGCTGGATCTTCCTCGGCTCGCGCCTGTCGGTGCTGGTCGGGCTGGGCGTGCCGTTCGCGCTTGCCGGCACCTTCATCGCGGTCGACCTGATCGGCTCCACGCTCAACCTCACCGTGCTGCTCGGGGTCGTGATCGCGCTCGGCATGCTGGTCGACGACGCGGTGGTGATCGTCGAGGCGATCTACTACCGCCTGCAGCGCGGCGATCCTCCGCACGAGGCGGTGGTGGCCGGGGTGGAGGAGGTCGGCCTGCCGGTGCTGTCCTCGGTGCTGACCACCATCGCCGCCTTCCTGCCGCTGATGCTGCTGCCCGGCATCCTCGGCAAGTTCATGTTCGTGGTGCCCTTCGTGGTGACCGTCGGCTTGCTGGTCAGCCTGGTCGAGGCCTACTGGATCCTGCCCACCCACATCCTGGCGCTGCGCCCGCAGCCGGCGCAGCGGCCCTCGCGGTCGCAGCGGCTGCGCGAGCGCTTCACCCTGCGCATCCGCATCGCCTATGCGCGTGCCCTGGTGGCGGTGATGCGCCGCCGCCGCCTCACCGTCGCGGTCCTGGTGCTGATGATGGCGGGTGCCGGCGCGGCGGTGGCGACCGGCCTGGTGCGCGTGCAGTTCTTCGCCTTCGACTCGATGCGGCTCTTCTATGTGAACGTCGACATGCCTGCCGGTGTCGTGCCCCAGCGCACGCTGGCCGAGGCCGAGCGCGCGGTGAAGGTGCTGGGCGAGACGATCGGCGCCGACGAGCTGCGCGCGGTCGCGGTGTATGCGGGCCTGAAGTTCACCGAGACCGAGCCGGTGTATGGCGACCAGTACGCCCAGGTGCTGGTCTCGCTGCTGCCGCGCGCGGCCGGCGGGCGCGATACCGGCGAAATCATCGACGCGGTGCGTCCGGCGATCGAGGCGCTCGCCGGCGAAGCGAAGCTCTCCTTCATGGAGATGAAGGGCGGGCCGCCGACGGCGAAGCCGATCTCGGTGAAGATGAAGTCCGACGACTACCCGCAGCTGCGCGCCGCGGCCGATGCGCTCCTCGCCGAGGCGGCAAAGCTGCCCGGGGTGCGCGATCTCACCGACGACGATGTGCCCGGGCGCGGCGAGATGCGCCTCGCGCTCGATCGCGAGAAGCTGGCGCGTGCCGGGGTGCAGCCGGCCGAGGTGGCGCGCTTGCTGCGTTTGTACGGCGAGGGCGAGATCGTTGCCACGACGCGCGACGGCGGCGAGAAGGTGGAGGTGGTGGTGCGCGCCCGCCAGGAGAGCCTGGATGACGTCACCGGGCTGCTGCAGCGCCCGGTGCCGCTGGCCGACGGGCGCAGCGTGCAGCTGGGCGAGCTGGTGAGCCGGCAGCTGCTGCTGTCGAAGGGCTACATCCGCCACTACCAGCTCACGCGCGCGATCACCGTCGAGGCCGAGCTCGATCGCGAGCGCCTCGACACGGTCGAAGCCAACGACCGCCTGAAGGCCGCGTGGGCGCAGCTGCAGCCGCGCTTCCCGGGCGTGGAGCTGGATTTCTCCGGCGAACTGGAGGACATCCAGGAGAGTCTGGATGCGATGGGCAAGCTGTTCGCGCTCGGCGTCGGGCTGATCTACCTGATCCTCGCCACCCAGTTCCGCAGCTACTGGCAGCCGCTGATCATCCTGCTGACCGTGCCGCTCGCCTTCACCGGGGTGGTGCTCGGACTGCTGGTGTCGGGCAATCCGCTGTCGCTATACACGCTGTATGGGGTGATCGCGCTCACCGGCATCGCGGTGAACTCGGCGATCGTGCTCATCGACGCCGCCAACGAGCGCCGCGCCGTCGGCATGAGCGTGCAGCACGCCGCGATCTACGCCGCGCGCCGGCGCGTGGTGCCGATCCTGATCACCTCCACCACCACCATCGGCGGGCTGCTTTCGCTGGCGATCGGCCTGGGCGGCAAGTCGCTGATGTGGGGACCGGTGGCGGCGAGCATCGTGTGGGGGCTGGGTTTTTCCACGGTGCTGACTTTGTTCGCGGTGCCGCTGGTGTATCGGATGGCGATGCAGCGCGGTGGCGGCTAGAATCGCGCTCCCGCCACCACCTGAATTCCCATGGACGCCTTTCTCGTCTCTACCGCCATCGTGGCCCTCGCCGAGATCGGCGACAAGACGCAGCTGCTCGCCTTCATCCTTGCCGCACGCTTCCGCCGGCCGTGGCCGATCGTGCTCGGCATCCTGGTTGCCACGCTGGCCAACCACGCCTTCGCCGCCGCGGTCGGCACCTGGCTGACCACGCTGATGGGGCCGCACACCCTGCGCTGGGTGCTCGGCCTGTCCTTCATCGCGATGGCGGTGTGGACGCTGATCCCCGACAAGTTCGACGAGGACGAGGCCAGGCTGCCGCGCCTGGGCGTGTTCGGCGCCACGCTGGTGGCCTTCTTCCTTGCCGAGATGGGCGACAAGACGCAGATCGCCACGGTGGCGCTGGCGGCGCAGTACCAGGCCCTGGTCGCGGTGGTGGCCGGCACCACGCTCGGCATGATGATCGCCAACGTGCCCGCGGTGCTGCTCGGCGACCGCATCGCCACGCGCATGCCGGTGAAGCTGGTGCACGGCATCGCCGCGGCGATCTTCCTCGGCCTGGGCATCGCGACCCTGGCCGGTGCGGGCGAGGGACTGGGGTTCTGATGGAATCCTCGTTCCGCCGCGGTGCCCGCGAGGGCATGCGCGACTTCCTGCCGCTCTCGGTCGGCCTGGTGCCCTGGGCGATCGTGACCGGCATCGCCATGCGCTCGATCGGCCTGTCCCCGGCCGAGTCCATGGGCATGAACCTGCTGGTCTATGCCGGCACCGCCCAGCTCGGCACGCTGCCGCTGATCGGCAGCGGTGCACCCTTATGGCTGATCTTTCTCACTGCGCTGGTGCTCAACCTGCGCTTCATCATCTTCAGTGCCGCGCTGGCGCCGGTCTTCCATGATCACCGCTTCATGCGCCGGCTGGCGTCGAGCTATCTGCTGGTGGACGGCATGTTCGCAGTCGGCGCGGACAAGCTGCAAAGGGCCGACGATCCGCACTGGCGATGGGGGTACTACATCGTGCCCTCGGTGTATTGCTGGCTGCTTTGGCAGCTCTGCGGTGCGGTCGGCGTGTTCGGCGCAGGGGCGATTCCGCGCGACTGGTCGCTGGAGTTCATGACCACGATCGCGCTGACGGTGATGATGATCCCCATGCTGCGCGAGCGACCGATGTGGGTGGGTGCGCTGGTGGGCGGGCTGGGTGCGGTGCTGCTGCGCGAGCTGCCGCTGCGCCTGGGGCTGATTGCCGGCATCGCGCTCGGCATCGGCGCGGGCTTCATTGCCGAGCGTGCGCTGGCAGGGAGGGCCGCGCGATGAGCGAGGGGTTGTGGTTATGGCTGACGCTGCTGGCCATCGGCTCGACGACGATCATGACGCGTGGCAGCTTCATCCTCGCCGGCGAGAAGGGGCGTCTGCCGCCAGCCTTGCAGCGTGCCTTGCGCTACGCGCCGGCGGCGGCGCTGTCGGCGCTGGTGATGCCCGACCTGCTGCTCGATGGCGGTGCGTTCGATCCGCTCAATCCCAAGCTCGCGGCGGGGGGAGTCGTGATCCTGGTCGCGCTGCGCTCGCGCAATCCGTGGCTGCCCTTCATCCTCGGCATGGCGATGCTGCTGTTGCTGCGCAAGGGATTCGGCTGGTAGTACGTGTGGAAGGAAAAATGCCGCGTCCGTCCGGTGACGGAACGCGGCATCGGCGCGCGGCGAGTGCGGTCGGCCCCGACGGGCCGACCGCGTGACACGATCACTCGATCGCGGAGGCCGACTTCGCCATCTCGCGCAGGGCGAACTTCTGGATCTTGCCGGTCGAGGTCTTGGGCAGCACGCAGAACTCGATGAACTTGGGCACCTTGTAGCGCGCCAGGTGTTCGCGGCAGTGCGCGATGATGTCGTCGGCGGTCACGCCGGCGCCTTCCTTGACCTCGATGTAGGCCGCCGGCACCTCGCCCCACTTCTCGTCGGGCTTGGCGACGACCGCCGCGGTCAGCACCGCCGGGTGGCGGTACAGCACCTCTTCGACCTCGAGCGAGGAGATGTTCTCGCCGCCCGAGATGATCACGTCCTTGGAGCGGTCCTTGATCTTGACGTAGCCGTCCGGGTGCATGACCGCGAGGTCGCCGGTGTGGAACCAGCCGCCGGCGAAGGACTCCTGGGTGGCCTTCTCGTTCTTGAGGTAGCCCTTCATGACGAGGTTGCCGCGGAACATGATCTCGCCCATGGTCTCGCCGTCGGCGGGCACCGGCTCCATGGTCACCGGGTCGAGCACGGTGATCGCTTCCTGCATGTGGTAGCGCACGCCCTGGCGGCCGTTGCGCTCGGCGCGGCGGTCGATCGGCAGCGCATCCCACTCGGGGTGCTTGGCGCACACCGAGGCCGGGCCGTAGGTTTCGGTCAGGCCATACACGTGGGTGATGTCGAAGCCGATCTTCTCGGCGCCCTCGATGATCGCCGCCGGGGGCGCGGCGCCGGCGATGAGGCCGGCGACGCTGTGCTCGATGCCGGCGCGCAGGCCCTCGGGGGCGTTGATCAGCATGCCGTAGACGATCGGCGCGCCGCACATGTGGGTGACCTTGTGGCGGCGGATCAGCTCGTAGATCAGCGCCGGGTCGACCTTGCGCAGGCAGACGTTGACGCCGGCGTTGGCCGCCATGGTCCACGGGAAGCACCAGCCGTTGCAGTGGAACATCGGCAGCGTCCACAGGTAGGACGAGTGCTGCGGCATGCCCCAGCTGATGATGTTGGAGGCGGCGTTGAGATACGCGCCGCGGTGGTGGTAGACCACGCCCTTCGGGTTGCCGGTGGTGCCGGAGGTGTAGTTGAGCGCGATCGCGTCCCACTCGTCCTCGGGCAGCTTCCACTGGAAGTCGGGGTTGCCGCCGGCGAGGAAGTCCTCGTAGAGCACGGTGCCGATGCGCTCGGTGCCCGGATACTCGGGGTCGAGGGCGTCGACCACCAGGGGCTTGTCTCCCGGCAGCAGCTCGAGCGCGGCGCGGACCACGCCGGCGAACTCGGGGTCGGTGATCAGCACCTTGGCTTCGCCGTGCTGCAGCATGAAGGCGATGGCATCGGCGTCGAGCCGGGTGTTGAGGGTGTTGAGGACCGCGCCGGTCATCGGCACCCCGAAGTGGGCTTCGAACATCGATGGCACGTTGGGCAGCATGCACGCGACCGTGTCGCCCTTCTTCACGCCGTGCGCGACCAAGGCGCTCGCGAGGCGGCGGCAGCGCTCGTAGGTCTGGCTCCAGGTGTAGATGAGCGTGCCATGGACGACGCTGGTGCGCGTCGGATAGACCATGGCGGTGCGCTCGATGAAGCTCAGCGGGGACAGCGGCACGTAGTTGGCCGCGTTCTTGTCGAGGCCTTGCTGATATGCGTTTTGCGACATCCTTTTCCTCTCCCGTTCATTGTCAAACAAACTGGTCGGGCCGGCGTCCCACGCGGGGTTCGGTCCATACCGTATAGTATGGAGGATGGCGTCGGTCTTGTCTGCAGTTCTCCCGCGCGCAACGTTTGCGAAGGCAGGTTGGAGCGCTCAGGCGGGCTGCACCCAGATATGGCGCGACACCGCGTGCTCGATCGCGAGCTCGACGTGCTCGCACAATAGCACCGTCATCGGTTGCTGTTGCAGCACCTTCACCGCGTGCGCGGCGGAGAGCCCGTAGGCGTGGAGCTGCTCACGCTGCAGCGGATCGATCTCGTCGTCGAAGTCGTCGATGCGCACCATGCGCCCGACCGGGGTGCCGATCAGGCGGATGCGCTCGTGGGGCAGGGGTTTGGAGGGGGCGGCGTTCATGGCGCGGATTCCTCAGAAGATCAGGCGCAGGCCGTGGTTGAGCAGGCCGCCGATCAGGAAGGCGGTGGGGATGATCATCGCCAGCATCAGCGCGGCGACCTTCATCCCCTGCTCCTTGATGATCATCATCAGGCTGGCGATGCAGGGCACGAAGAGCGTGATCGTGACCATGCCCACCACGGCCTGGATCATCGACAGCTCGCTCTGCAGCGCGAACAGGCCGCTGGCGCCGAAGTCGCGGCGCAGGAAGCCCATCACGAAGGCGGCGCTCGCCTCCGGCGGCAGGCCGAGCCAGCCCACCACCAGCGGCTCGCCGGCCTCGATGATCCACGGCAGCGCGCCGCTGCGGTCGAGCCCGAACATGATCAGGGTGCCGATCAGGAACAGCGGGATCACCTCGATCAGATACCACTTCAGCCTTCCGCCGGTCTTCTTGAGCACGTTGCCGAGCACCGGCATGCGCATCGGCGGCAGCTCGGTGACGAGCGGCACGCGGCGGCCGGGCACGACCTTGCTCGCCAGCCAGCCGGTGAACAGCAGCACGCCGACGATCGCCAGCACCCAGATCAGCGTGGCGCCGAAGGAGATGCCGCCGAGCAGGCCGAGCACCACGCCGAGTTGCGCAGAGCACGGGATCGCCAGCGCCATCAGGTAGATGGTGATCAGGCGCTCGCGCGGGGTGTGCAGGATGCGGGTGGTGAGCGTGGCCATGGTCACGCAGCCCAGGCCGAGCACCATCGGCAGCACCGCGCGGCCGTTGAGGCCGATGGCGGCGAACATGCGGTTGGCGATCACCGACAGGCGCGAGAAGTAGCCCGAATCCTCGAGCACGCCGAAGGCGAGGAAGAAGGTGGTGACGATGGGCAGGATCAGCGCGAGCGCGTAGGTCATGCCCATGGTCCACAGGCCGTATTCGCCCACGATCAGGTCGGCCAGCCAGGGCGTGGAGATGTGGCTCGTGACGAACTCGGTGACCGCGGGGTTGAGGACCTCGCCGAAGAAGTCTTCTTCCAGCAGTCCGACCAGGGTGCTGGCGCCGAAGTCGCCGACGAACAGATACACCAGATACAGCACGCCGAGCAGCATCGGCCAGCCCCACAGCCGGTGCACCGCGATGCGGCCGAGCAGCATCGACAGCGTGCGGTCCTTGCCGGCAGCCTGCTGCGTGACGGTGCGCGCGAGCGCCTCGGCGGCGCCGCCGCGCTCGCGCGCGAGCCGCGCCGGGAGCGAGTCGCGGCCGATGGGCGCGGTGAGCTCGGCGAGCGCGGCGCGCACGGTCTCGCTGTTCGCTTGCGCCGCGAGCCAGGCCTCGACCTCGGGGTCGCGGCCGATGGCGAGGATGGCCAGCCCGCGTGCGGCCAGGCGCGGATGCGGGCATTGCGCGAGGATGAGCTGCTCGACGCGGGCGATGTCGCGCTCGAGCACCGGGTCGTAGCGCAGCAGCGGCGCGGGTACCGCGGCGCGCGCCAGGGCGTCGGTGAGTGCTGCGACGCCCTCGCCGCCGGTGGCGACGGTCGCCACCACCGGCACGCCGAGCGCCGCGGCGAGCGCGCTGCTGTCCACCGTGACCCCGCGCGCCTTGGCCTCGTCGGTCATGTTGAGCGCCATCACCATCGGCACCCCGAGTTCGGCCAGCAGCGCGGTGAGGTTGAGCGTGCGGCGCAGGTTCTTGGCGTCGCCGACCTGGATCAGCGTGCGCATGTCCTCATGGAGCAGCGCGCGCATGGTGGCGCGCTCGTCGTCGCTGCGCGATGGCAGGGCGAGCACGCCCGGGGTGTCGAGCAGCGAGGCCTCGCGGTCGAAGCGCGGCGTGGCGCGCGAGACCTCTACCGTGGTGCCGGGGTAATTGGACACCGTGACGTAGGTGCCGGTGAGGCGGTGGAACAGCACCGACTTGCCGACGTTGGGGTGGCCGACGAGGGCCAGGGTGCGCAGCGCGGCGGCAGCGGCGGAGGAGGGCGAAGTGGCGCAGTCCATGAACTCGGGTGTCCGGAGGGCGGAGTAAGCCTAGAACGATAATGGGTCGCATTATGACTTTTACTGATCTAGCTCAAAGGTCGTGCGCCCGGCGTGTATTCGATGCGGTCCGGACCGCAGGACAGAGAGGCTTGACAGTGATTCGGATTTTAACGATATTGCGAATCATTCGCAAAGACGATATTCAACCGACCCTGTCTCGACTTCGAGGCTGTCCTGCTGGCGCTCTTCGTGCGTCGGCGCAGCAAGAATCCCTGAATGAAGGAGAACCGATTGTCCCGATACACCGGCCCCCGCCTGAAAGTGATGCGTGCCCTCGGCGCCGAGCTGCCCGGCCTGTCGCGCAAGCCGCTGGGTGAGCGCAACCATCCCCCTGGCCAGCACGGCCGGCGCCCGAGGCGCAAGTCCGGCTTCGGCGTGCAGCTGATCGAGAAGCAGAAGCTGCGCTTCAACTATGGTCTCGGCGAGAAGCAGATCCAGCGCCTGTTCCGCGAGGCCAAGCGCGACCGCGGCCCGACCGGCGACAAGCTGCTGGAATTGCTCGAGCGTCGCCTCGACAACTTCGTGTTCCGCGCCGGCTTCGCGCCCACCGCGGTGGCGGCGCGGCAGCTCGTGCGCCACAAGCACGTACTGCTCAACGGACGGGCGGTGAACATCCCCTCCATCCGCATCCGGCCGGGCGACCGCATCCAGCTTGGCGAGCGTGCGCGGCGCATCCCGGTGGTGATCGAGGCGCTCGCCGAGCCTGCGCTGACCCGCCCCGAATGGCTCATCTTCGACGAGGCGGCGTTCGTGGCGACGATGACGCGCACCCCGTCGCCCGACGAGGTGCCCTTCCCGGTCGACGTCCAGCAGGTCGTCGAGTACTACGCGGTGCGGCTGTGAGCGCGCATTCATCCGCCAGCCGGCGAAGGGTTGCCGCGAACGCGGGGCCGGAGTACGACAACCATCCCGAGCTCGCGCTGGCGGCGGTGCTGCAGCTGCTGTCGCGCTTCCCGGCGCGGCGCTCGCCCGCGCTGGCGCAGGCGATCGCCGGTCACTTCCGGGTGATCGGCAGCGATCAGCGCCTTTCCGCTTGTGTGCGCGACTGCGCCGCCCGGCTGGTGGCGGAGTGGGAGGCCTATGCAGTGCTGGGCGATGGCGGCGACGATCCGCGGGCACTGCACTGAGCAGTCCGGTTCGATGGTGTCCGTCCTTTCCATTCCACGAGGAGAAGTCCATGAGCAAGAAATGCTGCAGGAAGGACAAGCCCTGCAAGGGATGTCCGCGGCGCGCAAAGTAAGCCGGAATCCCGCGCGCTGTTGATGATTATCAAATGGTAATGATTGTTGTTGCGGTTAATATTTTTCAACCCATCCCCAGGCCCGGCGACCGCGATCATCGGCTGCATTGAGGCGGGGGCCGAATATTCCGGGAAGCTCGATCGCGATGCGGTGCTCGAACATGGCCGCACCGCCCTTTCCGTGTCTGGCCAGGTGCTCGAGCAAGAAGCCCCTCCCGGCGCATGCGGGCACGTCCGAGGCACGAGTGTCGGGCGTCCCTGCCGCATCGACGGCGTGGGTCTTGTCCAGCGATCACCTCGTAGCCCCGGTCGTTCGGAGTTGCGCATCCCTTTTCGGGCCGCTCGTGTGGGCGGCCCGTCTTTGTCCACCTCTCCCTGCAAAGGAATCGTCATGTCTCAACCCTGAATCCGTGTTCGTTTAGCCGGAAATCCAGCCTAACGCATTGATGTAATTGTACAATTACGCATCCGACTCATTCACCCAACCGACCATGCCGCGCTTCGAAGTCAAGCAATCCGCCAAGCTCAACCTGACCTCGTACTCGGGCCTGGCGCTGATCGGGCAGTGCTGCCAGGCGGCACAGGTTCAGGCGGTGATCGACCCGAGGCTGCCAGTGTCGCAGGGCATGCTGAGCTCGGATCTGGTCAAGTCGGTGGTCGGGCTGCTGAGCCTGGGCAAAAGCGACTTCGAGGCGATCGAGCCGTTTCGCGGCGACCGCTTCTTCAAGGAAGCGCTCGGGCTCGCCAAGGTGCCCGGCAGCGTGTGGATGCGCCAACGGCTCGATGCCCGCGCGGCCGAGCTGCGCGAGCTGACCGACGAGCTGAGCCTGCGCCTGCTCGAGCGCACCGAGGCGCCGATCACGGCGCACAAGGGCTACGTCTGCGCCGATCTGGACACCTTCGTGATGGACAACTCCGACACCAAGAAGGAGGCGGTCAGCCGCACTTACCAGGGCGTCGATGGCTACACGCCGATCGCGCTGTACCTGGGCAACGAGGGCTGGAACCTCGGCCTAGAGCTGCGCGCGGGGTCGCACCACTCGGCGCTGGAGACCGAGTATTTCTTCGAGCGCGCGTTCCCGCGCCTGCGCCGGGTGTGTGCGGCCGATGCGAAGCTGCTGTGGCGGGCCGACAGCGGCTTCGACAGCGCCCGGCTGCTGTTCGCGCTGGCCGACGAGCGCGATCGCTGGGCAGCGCTGGGGCGTTCGTTCGACTACCTCACCAAGTGGAATCCGCGCCGTCAGGACAAGACCGCCTGGGTGGACCGGGCCGAGGCCGCCGGCGTCTTCGAGGAAGTGCGCGCGGGCAAGCGGGTGGGGCTGCTGGACCTGAAGATCGACCGTGCCTGGAAGAAGGCCAAGCGCACGCTGCGTCTGGTGGTGCGGGTGACCGAGCGCACGATCGACAAGAAGGGCCAGCACCTGCTGACCCCCGAGATCGAGATCGAAGGCTGGTGGACCAGCCTCGAAGTGGCGATGGCCGACGTGATCGAGCTCTACAAGCACCACGGCACGCACGAGCAGTTCCACTCCGAGATCAAGACCGACCTGGACCTCGAGCGCCTGCCCTCGGGCAAGTTCGACACCAACGACGCGGTCATGCATCTGGCCGCGTTCGCCTACAACTGCCTGCGCCTGATCGGCCAACTCGGGCTGACCGGCGAGCTCTCGCCGATCCGTCACCCGGCCAAGCGCCGACGCATCAAGACAGTGCTGCAGGAGGTGATGTACCGTGCGGCGAAGTTCGTCGAACACGCCCGCCGCCTGGTGCTGGACTTCGGACGCGGCGTCGCCGCGCATGTGAAGGTGTTCACCACGGTGCAGGCGCGACTGTGCGCGGTGGCTTCGCCGTGATGCAAATCCGACGGCCGAATTCTCCGAATCGAGGCCATTTCGCTGCGGCGGAAGGGCGACGGCCGCGCGGGAGAAGGGAAATGACATAGCGCACCCGCCGGAAGCCCGGCTCGCCGGCGCTCCGGGCCATGAAAGGACGGCGCTCGGGGCTGCGGTGAGCTGAGATTGGGAGTCAGGCAGCAGAAGAATCATGCGCTGGGGCTCGCGGAGCGGGTATGCGCTGTAGAGAACACGGATTCAGGTCAACGCAAGTCCGGGCTGCGCCCGATCGTGCTGGCCTCGCTGTTCGCCTTGTGTTCCCCTCCGGCTCTCGCCGAACGCCCGATGGCGGTCGATGATGCCGGCACGCTCGAGCGCGGCGGCGCCAAGCTCGAGTTCGGCTGGAGCCGCGACGACGCGGTGCGCGGCTACGAGGGCGCGGCCGGTTTCGGTCCGATCGACAATGTCGAAGTGGAGGTGGGCTATGGCCGCGGGAAGGATCGTGACGCCGATCCAGACGCGAAGATCCGCGCCGTCGGCGCGGCGGTCAAATGGGTGCCATTGCAGTCCGAGCGCGGGCTTTCGGCTGGCCTGAAATACGAGTATGGGCGCGAGCGCGTCAGCGGCGAGGACTCCTCGCGTGTCGACGCGCTCGCCGGCCTGGCGACCTGGGCGTTCGAGCAGGGCCCGCGGGTGCATGTGAACCTCGGCCGCGAGTGGGCGCGCGACGACGAGGACCTCGACTTCTGGGGCATCGGCCTCGACGTGCCGCTCGGCGAGCAGCTCGACTTCGTCGTCGAGACCTTCGGTGCGGAGCATTCCGGCCCGGATCGCCAGGTCGGTCTGCGCTACACGATCGCCGAGGGCGTGAAGATCTCTGGCGCGGTCGGTCGCGGCAACGATCGCAACATCGCCAACGTGGGCGTGGCCTGGGAGTTCTGAGCGTCCCATCCCCCGCCCGCGGTGGAATGGGTTCGCAAAGAAAATACCAACTTGTAGCGCGTTTTCTCGAGAGCCGCGGGTCGTCGTGGCGGTCGTTTCCCGTAAGCGGGAAACGCGTCGGGGCGAATTCTCCGCTCCATGTCGCGACGCGCGTCGCTCCTGCAGAAAACCCCCGCTTCGGAGCTTCCTGTAGGAGCGACGCGAGTCGCGATACGGCGATCCAGGCGGGTGGCGGGGTTCAGGCTCCGACCAGCGTCCAGTGGTTGTCCGGCGCGATCTCCACCGGCCAGCGCAGCAGCATCGGATCGTGCTGCGGGTGCCAGAAGCCGAGGCCGCGCGGTGAGCCGATCAGGCTGGCGTGGGTACCGTCGAGCGGGAGTTCGGCCAGCGCGCCCGCCTTGTTCAGCTCGGCGATGATCTCCAGGCGCGCGGGGGCCGCCGGATGCCAGCGCGCTACCCGATGGCTGCGCTCGGCGGAGAGGTAGAAGCCGCCGTCCATGCCGGTGGCGATGTCGCCGCAGTAGCCCGCGCCGACGGTCTCGCGGCTGGGGATTGCCAGGCTGTCGCCATTCCACACCGCGAGGATGGGGGCGGCGGCGCGCTCGGCAGGGTCGTCGTGCTCGGCCTGCAGTGCGATACCTACCAGCGCAGGGCCGCCCGCTGCCGGCGCGGAGCCGAGGGCGAGGTGGCGCAGGCTCAGGCGCTTGTCCTTCAGCCACCACTGGCCCAGGCGCTCGCCGCTGCGCGGATCGAGCCGCACCAGCGAGGAGTCCATGCGCTCGAGGTCGCGCTTGCGGTCGCCCGCGGCGCGCAGGATGCCGCCGTTGGCGACCACCAGCTTGCCCTCGGCGTCGAACAGCAGCTCGTGCGGCTCGATCCCGCGGGTGGAGAACTCCGCCTCCTTGCGCAGGCTGTCGCGCCGGCGCACGGCGATCCAGCCCTGGGTGGAGCCGGTCTCGGATTCGGTGGTGTACAGCCACTCGCCCGCGGGGTCGAAGGCCGCGTGACCATTGAGCGTACGCCCGCCCTTCTCGTCCTCGAGGACCTGGCGGGCGAGCACTTCGCCGTCGGCGGCGCAGCGCATCAGCCAGGGGCCGGGACGGTTGGCGCACACCAGGAAACCGCCGTCGCGGTCGGGCAGCAGGCCGTGGACCCGATCGGGAACCGCGACCGCGGTCTCGATGCGGGCGAGGCCTTGCTGCCAGTCGGTGGCCAGGATGCCGACGTAGTCGGTACTGCCCTCCGCCTTCGCGCCGCGCGAGGCGCCGTCGCGGCCAAGGTCGTGCAGGCTGCGCCAGGCGGCGATCAGGCGGATTGCGGGGAGTTCGCCGGGCGTGGTGGCGGCGAACAGGGTGCGGGGCAGCAGGGCGAGCGAGAGGCCGCCGCCCAGTGTGCGCAGGAAGTCGCGTTTGTTCATCGGGATGTTCCAGTGGAAGCGACGGGCCCGCAGGGGCCCGCCGATCGATAGGCTCGGATCAGAACTTGTATTCGCCGGTCAGGATGATCGCGCGGCCGCTGCCGGGGATGGCGAAGCCGCCCTGGTCATACACCGCGTCGTAGTACACCCGGTCGAAGATGTTCTTGACGTTGAGGCGCGCGGCCCAGCTCTTCTGCTCGTAGGCCAGCATCGCGTCCCAGCGCGCGTAGCCGGGTGCCGTGTTGGGCGAGAACTTGCCGTTGACGAAGTTGCTGTTTGCGTTGGCAGCCGTCGGCACGTAGGCGTAGCGGTCGCTCTTGGCCTCGACGCCGCCGCCGATCTTCCAGCCGCCGCCGAGCGCGTAGGTCGACCACAGGTTGAAGGTGAGCGTGGGCGTGTTGCGCGGGCGCTGGCCTTCGAGGCGGGCGTCTGCGCCCGGGGCGACTTCGAGGATCTCGGCGTCCATCAGCGAGAAGCCGCTGAAGACCTCCCATTTCGGGGTGACGCGACCGGCGACCTCGAGCTCCAGACCGTCGGTGCGGCGCTTCTTCGTGAGGATTGCGGCGGTGGACTCGAGGTCGGTGTTGCGCTCCCACTCCTTGTCGGCGCGGTACAACGCGGCGCGCAGGGCGAGGTCGCCCTCCATCAGCATCCACTTGGCGCCGAGTTCGGTGACCTTGCTGCGCTCGGCCGGGTAGCTGCCGCCGGAGAGCTGGTAGAGGTCGGCGGTCGGACTGAAGGAGTCGCTGTAGCTGATGTAGTAGTGGGTGTATGCGTTCGGGTGCCAGGACAGGCCGGTGCGCAGGCTGGTCTCGCTGAAGTCGAGCTGCGGCGAGTTGAGGCTGGAATACTCGGCGTCGAGCGAGTCATGCCTTGCACCCAGGGTCAGCTTCCAGTTCGGCACGAACTCGATCGTGTCCTGGGCGTAGAAGGCGAGCGTGTCGCCCTGGTAGGTGATCGCCGGCGCCGAGGTGAAGGCGCCCGGACGATAGAAGCGGCCTGCACCGGGATCCAGATCCCGCAGCCCCCAGCGGCTCGAGTCTTCCTTCAGGTACTCGACGCCGGCGAGCAGCTCGTGCTTCATGCCGAGGAGCTCCGCACGTGCGGTGAGGTCGGACTGCAGGGTCAGGTTCTCGGTGTCGGTCTGGCGCACCTTCGGGCTGCCGGTGCTGCCATCGAAGCTCGGCGGGTTGATGCGCTCGGGTGCCTGCGCCCAGTACACTCGCTCGTAGCTCGCATGGCGCAGCTGGGTGCGGATCTCGGCCTGCGAGGACAGCTTGTACTGGTGCACCAGCGAAGTCATCGAGGTGTCGCTGTCGTCGAAGGTGTTGTTCGTGCCCCAGAAGGTGTCGGCGGAGAAGTTCTTCGTCGGGCGCTTGGTCGCCGGATCGAAGGAGATGCCGTAGTCCGGGTTGTCGCGCGTCTTCAGGTAGTAATGGTTGAAGGTGAACTCGTTGTCGGTGTACAGGCCGGTGACCAGGCTCAGGCCGGCGCCCTCGCGGTGGATCTCCGGTTCGGCGCCATCGGCCGGGTTGCTGCGCCAGCTCCCCTCGTCGCGCTTCATCGCGTTCAGACGCACGGCGGTGGTGTCGCCGAGCTCCTTGTTGAAGTCGCCAGTCACTTCCCGATAGTCGTCGATGCCGACGCTGCCGGTGATCCTGCCGCGGTTGCCGAGCAGCGGCGTCTTGGTGACCTGGTTGATGACGCCGCCGGCCTGGCCGCGGCCGAACAGCATCGCGGCCGAGCCGCGCAGCACGTCGATCTGTTCGAGGTTGAAGGTCTCGCGGTTGTATTGCGCGGTGTCGCGGATGCCATCGAGGTACATGTCGCCGAAGGTGTAGAAGCCGCGCAGGTTCATGTTGTCGCCCGAGCGGCCGCCCTCGGCGGCGTTGAACGACAGGCCGGAGACGTTGCGCAGCGCCTCCTTGAGGCTGCCGACCTGCTGCTCTTCCATCAGGGTGTTGGTGACCGTGGTGACCGCCTGGGGGATGTCGTGCGGGTCCTGCAGGACCTTGCCGACACGGGTGGCGGTGGCGCGGTGGCCGTCGTGGGGGGCTTCCTCGGCAGCGTTGACGGTGACCGTCGGGAGCGTCTTGGCCGAGGACGGGGTGGATTGCGCCTGCGCGCCCGCCGACAGGACGGCGAGCATGATCGCGCTCAGGGGTAGCAGCGGGCGGGCGGGGGCGTGCGCGGACTGCGCCGCGCCGGAACGAACGGCAGCTTTCATCGTGACTCTCTAGGGTTGGATCGGGAAGTCGGTGCTGGCTGGCTTCCCGATCGACGGAGTGACGATGACCGTTTCAGGTGGCTGGCTGGGCGAGACGTTGAGAATTATGTAAAAAACGAGAATCGTTCGCAACAAATTTCAGTGAGTCGAGATGGATCCCGGCTCGTGGTCGTGTTGTTCTCGCTCCGCCAGGCGGCTTGCGGCCCGCGGTGCGCGTGCCGGCTGCGGCTCAGTTGCCCGCCTGCCCCGCGCTCCACCCGCCCCCGAGCGCCTTGTACAGATTCACTGCAGCGGTGAGTCGGGCCAGGCGCGTGAGGGCGAGTTGGTCCTGCGACGCGAACAGGGTGCGCTGGGCGAGGAGTACCGTGAGCAGGCCGTCCGCGCCTTCGCGGTAACGCAGTTCGGCCAGGCGCAGGCTGCGCTCGGCTTCGGCGAGGATCTCGCGCTCGGCGGCCTCCTGGTTGGTGTCGCGGACGCCGTTGGCGAGGGCGTCCTCGACTTCCTTGAGGGCGGCGAGGATCGCGCGGCGGTGGGATTCGACCAGCTCGCGCTGGCGCGAGCGCTGGATGTCGACGTCCGCGCGCAGGCGGCCGCCGTCGAAGATCTTCTGCAGCACGCTGGCCGAGATCGACAGCGTGCGTGTGGTGTCGGCCAGCGCCAGCAGCGCGGCGCTGCCCACGCCCGCACCGGCCGACAGGCTGATCCCGGGCAGCAGCGCGGCGCGCGCGGCGGCGATGTTGGCGGCCGCGGCGACGAGCCGGGCTTCGCTGGCGGCGAGGTCGGGGCGGCGCAGCAGCAGCTCGGACGGCAAGCCGGCGCCGACCGCGGGCACCTTCAGGGCCCCCAGGCGCTCGATGCCGCCAGCGCCGTCGGGGGTGGGTCCGGCCTGCGGGTTGCGGCCAAGCAGGATTGCGAGCGCGCTGCGCGTCTGGCGCAGTTGCACCTCGAGCGGCTCGATGGCCTTGCGCTGGTTGAGCACCGTGGTGCGCTGCTGACTCAGATCGAGCGCCGAGGCCGCACCGTTGTCGTAGCGCGCCTGCACCACGCGCAGCACGCGCTCGGCGGTGGCGAGGTTCCGGCGCGCGATGTCCAGGCGCTCCTGCAGCGCCAGGACCTGGAACCAGGTGGTGGCGACGCTGGCGCTGATCGACAGGCGGGCCGCGTCATAGTCGAAGCGGGTGGCCATGAGACCGGCGCGGCTGGCGTCGACACCGGCGGCGATCCGGCCCCAGAGGTCGATCTCGTAGCTGGCGCCGAGGTCGATGCCGGTCGAGCTGGATTCATTGCTGTCGACATTGCGCGCGCTGCTCCCGCCGCTCACGTCAAGTGACGGCAATAGCGACGCCCCGGCCTGGCGCAGCGCAAGCTCGGCCTGGACCACGCGTTCGGCCTGGATGCGCAGGTCGGGGGTGGTGGCCAGCGCTTCGGTGACGAAGGCATCGAGCCGGGCCGAGCCGAAGTCCTGCCACCAGGTGTCATGCGGCGGTGTGGCGGGTTCTGCCGCCCGGGCGGGTTCCGCCCACTGCGCCGGCAGCGCTTGCTCGGGACGCAGGACGGGCTCGGTGAGCGCGCAGCCGGCGGTCAGGGCGGCGAGCAGGGCAGGGAGCAGACGGGTGCGCAGGGGGAAACCGGATGGATGTGTCATTCGGAGGCGAGGGCGACGACGGGGTCGAGTCGGGCAGCCTTGCGCGCGGGCAGGTAGCCGAACACCAGCCCGGTGAGGAAGGCACAACTGAAGGCGAGCACGACCGGCGTCAGCGAGTACTGCACCGCGGTGCCGAAGGCCTCGATGATCGCGGCGGCGCCGAGCCCGGCCGCGACCCCGATCAGCCCGCCCACCGCCGACACCACCAGGGCCTCGATGAGGAACTGCTGCAGGATGTTGCGGGTGCGTGCACCGGTGGCCATGCGGATGCCGATCTCGCGGGTGCGCTCGGTCACCGACACCAGCATGATGTTCATCACGCCGATGCCGCCCACCAGCAGCGAGATTGCCGCCACCGTGCCGAGCAGCACGGTGAGCGTGTTCTGCGTCTCCGACACGGTATCGATCACCGAGGCCATGTTGCGGATCTGGAAGTCCTCCACGCCGTGGCGGGCGAGCAGCAGCGCGCTTACCGCGGCCTGGGTGTCGTCGATCTGCCCGACGTCCTCGACCGCCACGGTCACGTTGCGCAGGAATCGCTGGCCGGTGATGCGCAGGCTCGCCGTGGTGTAGGGCATGAAGACGATGTCGTCCTGATCCTGCCCCCAGGGCGTGGCGCCCTTGGGCGTCATCACGCCCATGACCTGGAAGGGGATGTTGTTGACCAGGATGAACTCGCCCACCGCGTCGCGCCCGGGGAACAGGGCGCGCGCCACCGTCTGGCCGAGCACGGCGACCGTGGCGTAGCGCGCCTCGTCCTCCGCGCTGAAGAAGGTGCCGCTCGCCGGTGCCCAGTTGCGCGCCACGACGTAGTCGGCCGAGGTGCCGTTGACGCTGCTGCGGTGGTCGATGTTGCCGGCGCGCAGGGTGATGGTGGCGCCCTGCTCGGGCACCGAGGCGAGCACGTTGGGCAGCTCGGCGATCGCCTGCACGTCCTCGATCACCAGGGTGGCGGGGGCGTCGCGTCCGCGCGTGTTGGGTGCGCCGGGGCGCACGGTGAGCAGGTTCGTGCCCATCGCGCTGACCTGGTCGATCACCTTCTGCTTGGCGCCGTCGCCGATCGCCAGCATGGCGATCACCGAGGCGACGCCGATGACGATGCCGAGCAGGGTCAGGACGGTGCGGAAGAGGTTGGCGCGCAGCGCGCGCAGCGCGGTGCGGGTGGCCTCCACCACGTCCGACAGCGGCGAGGTGCGATCGATGTGGGGGGCGAAGTCGGGCTCCGGCTCCTGCGGCGGGTGCGGCCCGGGGTCGGCGACGATGCGGCCGTCGCGGATCTCGATGATGCGCTGCGCCTGCTCGGCGATCTCGCGCTCGTGGGTGATGAGCACGATGGAGTGGCCGGCGGCGGAGAGCTCGGCGAGCAGCTTCATGACCTCGGCGCCGCTTCGGCTGTCGAGCGCGCCGGTGGGCTCGTCGGCGAAGATGATGCGGCCACCGTTCATCAGCGCGCGCGCGATCGACACGCGCTGCTGCTGGCCGCCGGAGAGCTGGCCGGGGCGATGGTGGATGCGCTCGCCGAGCCCGAGGCGCGCCAGCAACGCCTCGGCACGGGCATGGCGTTCCTCGCGTGGCATGCCGGAATACACCGCCGGCACCTCGACATTGTCGCGCGCGGAGGCGCCGCCGAGCAGGTTGTAGCTCTGGAAGACGAAGCCGAAGGCCTCGCGGCGCAGGCGCGCGAGCGCGTCGCGGTCCAGCGCCGCGACGTCCGTGCCCATGAAGCGGTAGGTGCCGCCGGTGGGGCGATCGAGGCAGCCGAGGATGTTCATCAGCGTGGATTTGCCCGAACCCGAGGTGCCCATGATGGCGACGAACTCGCCAGGGTGGATGGTGAGGTCGATGCCGTGCAGCACGCGGGTCTCGACCTCGCCATTGACGAAGCTGCGCGTGATGCCCGAGAGCTCGATCAGCGGTGTTGCGGTCGTGGGCGGGGCGGCGGGCCGCGTGGCCGCTGCGCGCGCGCTGGCGGACGAGGTCGCGTCCTCGTCGGGAAGGCGTTCGATCTTCATAGCCGCGGCGTCATCTGCGGGCGACCGGCGCCGTTTCCGACCACCAGCCCGGAGACGACGCGTTCGCCCTCGGCCAGCCCGGACAGCACCTGTGCCTGCACGCGGTTGGAGACGCCGAGCTCGACCTTGCGTTCTTCCAGCGCGCCGCGTGCATCGGCGACCCGCACCGTACCCTGGCGCGGTCCGGCGCCGGAGGTGCCCGACGCTGCGCCGCGCCCCTGGCTCATCATGCCGCGCCCCGAGCCCATGCCATTGCCTGCGGGCGCCCCGGCGCCGGGCGGGGCTGCGGGGGCGGGGCCGGCCCCTGCCTGGGGCGGGCGCGCCTGGCCCTGGGCGAGTGCGGCCATCGGGATCAGCAGCGCATCCTTGGCCTGCGCGACCACGAAGAAGACCTGTGCGGTCATCTGCGTCATCAGCCGGCCGTCGGGATTGAGGACGTCGAAGAGCGCGTTGTAGAGCACCACGTTGTTGGTCACCGTGGGCGTGGGCTCGACCTTCTCGAGCTTGCCCTGCCAACGCTTGCCGCTTCCGCCCAGGGTGGTGAAGTAGGCTTCCATGCCCAGCTTCAGGCGGCCGATGTCGGCCTCCGATACCTGGGTCTGCACGGTCATCGTGGACAGGTCGGCGATGCGCATCACCACCGGTGCCTGCTGGTTGGTGTTGAGCGTCTGGCCCTGGCGCGCAGTGATCGACACCACGGTGCCGGCCATCGGCGACAGGATGCGGGCGTATTGCAGGTTGGCCTCGTCGGCGCGCAGGGTCGATTCGATCTGCTCGATCTGCGCGCGCAGCGCCTCGAGCTGAGCCTCCGCCGACATCGCCGAGGCTTCGGCGGTCTGCAGGCTCTCCTTGGTGGTGGCGTCCTCGGCCATCAGCGCGCGCTGGCGGCGCTGCTGGATCTGCGCAAGGGCGAGCTGGGCCTCGCGGTCCTTCAGCTGCGCACGCAGGTTCTTCAACTGGGCGCGCGAGGCGTCGACGCGGGCGCGATAGACCGTGGGGTCGATCTCCGCGAGCAGCTGGCCGGCCTCGACCGTGTCGCCGACCTCGACGTGGATCTTGCGCAACTGACCGGAGACCTGCGCGCCCACGTCCACATAGTCGCGCGGCTGCAGGGTGCCGGTGGCGGTAACGACGTCCTCGACGTCGCCGCGCTGCACGGTGGTGAACTGGTAGTTGGTGGTGGGGTCGCGCTCACCGATGAAGGCGCTGCGACCGTACCAGGCGCCGGCGAGCAGCAGCGGCACCAGGATCAGCAGGGCGCGGCGTCCCCAGCGCGGGCGGGCGGTTCGGTTGGAGGGCTTGTCTTCGTTCATTGGGCTCAGGGCTTGCCGGCGGACCGCCGGGCGCTGCATCGATTCGTGGGCAAGAGCATAGCGGCCCGCGAGACCTGCGCTTGTATCGGATTGAAGCCGCGTCGTTTACGGCTGGAGAGACCGCCCGTGGGACGCATCGTTCCGGCGCGCGACTCCAAAACGTTGACCGTAGTCAAGAAATAGCTTGTTTAGATAGAGTCTAATTAGCGCGTCGGAACATCCTGCTCCGGGCAGGGTGGGAAACCAAGAAGCGACAATTCGCCGAACTGGCAAGGAGAAGCATCATGATGAAGTTGAAGGCAACGAGCGTGGCGGTGGCATTGGTGGTGGCTGGCAGCGCCTGGGCGGCCGTGGCGGTGCGGGACGAACCGATCAAGCCGATCGAGCCGGCGAAGGTGGAGAACGCCGCCAAGGTCGAGCTCGGCAAGAAGTTGTGGTTCGAGCCGCGCCTGTCGATGTCGGGCATCATCTCCTGCAATACCTGCCACAACCTGTCGATGGGGGGCACCGACAACCTCAAGACCTCGATCGGCCACGGCTGGAAAGCCGGTCCGGTGAACTCGCCGACCGTCTATAACTCCAGCCTGGCGATCGCCCAGTTCTGGGACGGCCGTGCGGCCGACCTCAAGGAGCAGGCCGGCGGCCCGATCCAGGCCGGCGTCGAGATGAACATGCCGCACACCCTGGCGGTCGGCATCCTGCAGTCGATCCCGGGCTACGTCGAAGAGTTCGAGTCGGTGTACGGCAAGAACAAGATCGACATCGACATGATCACCGACTCGATCGCCGAGTTCGAGAAGACCCTGGTCACGCCCGATTCGCGCTTCGACAAGTGGCTCAGGGGCGACGACAAGGCGCTGTCCGAGAAAGAGCTCGCCGGCTACACCCTATTCAAGGAAAGCGGCTGCGTGGCCTGCCACAACGGTCCGGCGGCCGGCGGCACGTCATTCCAGCGCATGGGCGTGGTCGAGCCGTACAAGAGCAGCTCGCCCGCCGAAGGCCGCTCGGCGGTCACCGGTGCCGATGCCGACCGCTTCAACTTCAAGGTGCCGACCCTGCGCAACGTCGCGCTGACCTACCCGTACTTCCACGACGGCGAGGCGGCGACGCTCGAGCAGGCGGTGGATGCCATGGGGCGCCTGCAGCTCGGCCGCACCTACAGCAAGGATGAGATCGGACAGATCGTCGCCTTCCTGAAGACGCTGACCGGCGAACTGCCGCAGATCGCGATGCCGGTGCTGCCGCCGTCGAGCAACGCGACGCCGCGTCCCGATCCGTTCAAGTAATCCGAAAAGCCATCCGGCTTGTCGCAGGAATGCCGGGGCACGGACGCAGGTTCGTGCCCCGGTACTAGTTCTCATGGATTATTGACACGATCCGGGACCCGGTCCAGCATTCAGACAGGGTCCAATGCAAATCCGCACGGGGTGCGGATGCGCAACCAGAAGGTCGACTGCCATGATGAACACCTACGCATCCTCCGACGCCATCGCCTGCCTGCGCCAGGCCGGCATTCCGGTCACGCACCAGCGCATCGAGATTGCACGCGCCCTGTTTTCGGCGCCGGTGCATCTCTCGGCGGACCAGATCTGGGCGAAGGTGCTCGAGGCCTCGCCCGACGTCTCGCGCGCCACGGTGTACAACACCTTGCGGCTGTTCAGCGAGAAGAAGATGATCCGCGAGCTGTTCGTCGATCCCCAGCGCGTGGTGTACGACTCCACGACCGCGCCGCACCACCACCTCTACAACATCGACAGCGGCGAGGTGCGCGACATCTCGGACGACGAGTTGCGCGTGATCGGCCAGCCCCGCCTGCCCGCGGGCGTGGTGCTCGACGCAATCGACGTCATCGTCCGCGTGCGCAACCGCGCCGTCTGATCGCCTGCTCCCGGGAGCCGGGAGCGAGGGGGCCGCAATCGAAATAAGGGCGCCAGGGCGCGGAATCGCTCCGCATCCTGGCGCCTCCTTTCATTCCTTCCTCGACGTTCAGCGTTCCGGCACGGTCACAAAGCCCATCTTCTCGATGCCGGCGCTGCGCGCCTCGGCCATCACCTCCGCGATCACCTCGTAGCGCGTGTTGCGGTCGGCGCGCAGGTGAAGCTCCGGCTGGGGCTTTTGCGCCGCGGCGGCGCTCAGACGGGCGGGAAGGGCCACCTCGTCGACCGCCTCGTTGTTCCAGAACACGCGGCCGTCGCCGTCGATCGACAGTGCCACCGTCTCCGGCTTCTGTTCGGTCGGCGCGCTGGAGGCCTGCGGCAGGTCGATCTTGACCGAGTGGGTCAGCAGCGGCGCGGTGATCATGAACACGATCAGCAGCACCAGCATGACGTCGATCAGCGGCACCATGTTGATGTCGCTCTGCGGGGCGCGCGTCTCGCCCTGGCTGAATCCCCCGAAGGCCATCACGCCGCTCCGTGCGCGCCGGCCGGCGTGCCCGTGGCGACTTCGGCCGCGCGTGGCGCGGCGCCGGGCACTGCAGCGATGCGTGCGCCGGTGGCGAACCAGGCGTGCAGGTCGTGGGCGAAGGCGTCGAGTTCGGAGAGCTCGACGCGGTTGGCGCGCGTGATGCCGTTGTAGGCCAGCACCGCCGGGATGGCGACGAAGAGGCCGAAGGCGGTCATGATCAGCGCCTCGCCGACCGGGCCCGCCACCTTGTCCAGCGTCGCCATGCCCGAAACGCTGATGTTCACCAGCGCGTGGTAGATGCCCCACACCGTGCCGAAGAGGCCGACGAAGGGGGCGGTCGAGCCGATCGAGGCGAGCACGGTGAGGCCGGACTCGAGCGCCGCGGTCGACAGCGCGATCGACTTGCGCAGCGCGCGGGTGATGACCTCGTCGGTGTCGAGCTTGCCGCCGAGGGTGTTGCTGTGGGTGTGCCGGCGCACGTGCTGGGCGGCGGCGGCGCCCTGCTGGGCAAGCGCCTCGAAGGGCGACTCCGGGGCGCGCTCGGCGAGCACGCGCAGACCGGCGTCGAGGTCGGGGGCGGCCCAGAAGGCCTCTACGGCGCCGCTGTGGCTGCGCGCACGCAGCTGACGCAGGGAGCGGCTGAGGATCAGGTACCAGCTGGTGATCGACATCACCAGCAGGATCAGCGCCACCGCGCGGATGATGTTGTCGGATTGCGCCCACAGGTGGGCGAGGCCGAAGGCCTGCGAACTGTCCATGCTCAGTTTCCTTGAAGTTTGAAGACGATGGGCACCAGGACCCAGGATTCGATCGCGCTGTCGCCGCGCCGTGCGGGCACGAAGCGCCAGCGCGCCACCGCCTCGCGCGCGGCGCGGTCGAGGCGCTCGGAGCCGGAGCTGGTGCGCAGCTCGACCTGGGCGGGCTGGCCGTCGGGCGACACCAACACGCGCAGCGTCACCTGGCCCTCCTCGCGCAGGCGGCGCGACAGCGCCGGGTAGGCCGGATGCGGGTTGTTCAGATAGGCGGCGTCGAAGCGCGCGGCGGTGACCGTGGCGGGCGCGGCCGTCGCTGCGGGTGCTGCGGCGGGTGGTGCCGGCGCGGGCGGCGGAGGGGCTGCGGGTTCTTCGGCCGCGCTCAGCGCGGTGGGCGACTCGGTGACTGGCGCCGGCTTCTTCACCACGGGCTTGGGCGTCGGCTTCTTCACCATCGGCGGGGTTGGCGGCGTGGGCTCGGGCGGGCGCGCCACCGGCCGAGGTTCAGGCGGGCGCGGCGGCTCCACGACGGGTTCGGGAGGCGCCGGTAAGGGCTCGGCGACTGCGGGCGCTGCGATGAGTGCGACCTGGATTGGCATCAGCTCGGCGGGCACGGGGCGCTCGCCGGCGAGCCTGGCGAGCATCGCCAGCCCGCCGAGGTGGGCGGCGACGATCAGGCCGAGGAGGGCGCCGCGCCGCAGCGGCGAGCTCCCGCGCGCTGCCGCGGTCGGGCGCGGAGCGACTTCCGCTCCGGAGGCAGGGGCGCGCATGGGCTGCGCCTCAGGATCCGTGGACAGCGACGGCGAAGGGGAAGGCAACAGCGACAATGCTTGGGCAGCTGGGTGCATCGGGGCGGAGGCGACGAGCCGCCTCCGCGGAGGCAGCGTTGGGTTGGTCGGGAGCGATCGGGCGGGCCGGGATCAGGAGGCGCCGGGGTCCATCTGCGACTGCAGGTAGTTCTGCAGGCCGACGCTGTCGACCAGACCGAGCTGCGTCTCCAGGTAGTCGATGTGTTCCTCGGTGTCTTCCAGGATGTGCTCGAAGAGCTCGCGCGACACGTAATCCTTGCTGGACTCGCAGTAGGCGATCGCCTCGATCAGGTTGGCGCGTCCGCCGAGCTCGAGCTTGAGATCCCCCTGCATGCATTCGGGCACGTTCTCGCCGATCAGCAGCTTGTCGAGATTCTGCAGGTTGGGCAGCCCCTCCAGGAAGAGCACGCGCTCGATCAGCATGTCCGCGTGCTTCATCTCCTCGATCGACTCGTCGTACTCGTGCTTGCCGAGCCGCGTGAAACCCCAGTTCTTGTACATGCGCGCATGCAGGAAGTACTGGTTGATCGCGGTGAGTTCGATGGTGAGCTGCTTGTTGAGGTACTGGATGACTTTCTTGTCGCCTTTCATGTTGCCTCCAGGGATGCGGTGAATGCCGGAGCGATGCCTGCGAACAGCGCGGTCACGCCCGGGCGGGGCGTGGCGGGTACGGCCGAGCGCAGGCACTCGTGCGCGCAGCGGGCGCAGCGACCACACTCTGCGGTCACGCCGAGCGAATGGCGCAGGTCGCGCAGGGTCCGCGCGCCCTGCGCCGCGGCGTGGTGGATCTGGCGTTCGGTGACCGCGTTGCATACGCACACGTACATAGTCTAGCCTCCTGACGGCGTTTTGCCCCGATATGGCATCGCCTGGAAGGTCATTTGGTGAGGATCAGCTTGCCGTTGCGCGTCGTGCGCAAGATGTACTCGCTGCCCTCGTGCTCGATCCGCAACTCGCGCTGGCCGCCGAGGAGCTCCTTGCTGGTGAGCAGGGGGCGCCGCTGTGCAGTCGAATCCGCATCGGGCCGGCTGGCCGGCATGGCGGCGGAAACGGGGAATTCGCAAGGTTGCATGATCGAACGACGTTAAAAATACGAATGATTCGCATTAAATCACGAGTCGCCGACGCATGCAATGCCGGCGCGCATTCGCTGCCCGCTGGCTTCACTCCAGGAGCATCAGGACGTTCAGGGGCTGGTTGGCGGCAGAGGCGGCAGGCAGGTAGGCGAGCGCGTTCGGGTCGGCGAGCACGCGGCCGAGCGCGTCGGCCGCGTCGGCCGCCTCGTGGGGCGGATGGGCGCGCCCGGTGAAGACCATCCGCGACCAGTAGGCGCGGATCTGGCTGGGGTTCTTGCCGGTCAGGCGCTGATAGAAGAGGTCGCGTTCGGCGCCAGCCGGCAGGTCGAGCAGGCGGACGCCACGCCCGTCGGGCAGGGTGGTGCGGCGGCCGAGGTAGAGCTGGGCGGCGGTCTCGCGGTCGACTTCGGCGATGCCTCCGGCGTGGGCGCTGACCAGGACGACGCCTTGCGCGTGCGCTCCGGCCTGCCAGAGGGCGAGCACGAGCGTCAGCATCGGCGCAAGACCGAGCCGTCGGAGCAGGCGCGCCGGATCAGAACACCACATCGACCGACACGCTCAGCAGATTGATGCTGCGATCGTCGAGACCGGGGGCGAAGGGGTTGCCCCGCGCGATGAAGCTGCCGTGCGCGCCGCGATCGGTTTCGATGTGGCTGAATTCCGCCTTCACCGCCGAATTCGGCGTGAAGTCCCAACGCGTGCCGAGGGTGACGCTGCGCTGGGCCTGGTTGCGCGAGCGGTTGAAGACCGCAACCGCTGCGGCGCTTTGTGGCGAGTCCGCCAGCCCGGGGTCGGCCAGCGGCGCGTCCTGGCGCTGGCGGGCGAGACCGAAATAAGGCATCCATGCGCCGAAGCGCCGCCCGACCGCGACATAGGCTCCGGTCGCGCTGTTGACGAAGGCGTCCGCCTGCAGGCGCCCGAGCTCGGCGATCACCCGCCAGCGCCCGTCGTCCCACTGCATGCCGAGGGAGCTGAAGCTGGCGTGGGCACCCTTCCCGCTCAATCGCGCCTGCAGGTCGGGCGGGATCCGCCAGGTGTCGACGAGGTCCCGGTACGACTGCGAGGTCCGGATCACCGCCAGCTCCGCCTCCGCGTGGCTCGCGCTGAAGCTCAACTCGTCGCGCTCCAGCGTCACGGTGAGGCCGCGCAGCCGGCGCAGATTCGCGCGTCCGCCACCGATCACGGGGATGCGGCTGCTGCCAAGATACGGGTGCAACTCGATGAAGGATCCGCCGATCGGGCTGCGATGCAGCAGGTCGATGCCATCCATGTCGGCGAAGGGGTTGAGCGCGTAGACCTCTGCCGGCGGGCGGACCCAGGGCTGGCTGTAGTTGATGTCGGCGGTCTCGGACAGCATGAAGAAGGGGCTGCGCAGGCGCCCGGCACGCACGGTCAGCGCGGGGCTCAGGGCGTGGCTCAGGAAGGCCAGGGCAGGCCGCGGCGTGTAGTCGCCGCGCTGGGTCTCGCGCGTCACGACCTGCAGCACCGCTCCGGTGCCGTCACCGGACTGCCAGCCGAGCTGTACCCCGAGCACCGAGTCCGGCCCGGTGTCGACGCGGTTGCCGCCCGGCGCGTCGATCCCGACGCGGGCGAACTCCAGGTCGTCCGCGCGGCTGTAGACCGCCCCGGCGGTCGCGAAGCCCGACACCTGCAGGTCGGGTGCGGCGCCCGTGCCGGGGCTGGACGCCAGCGCGGCGATGCCGGCGAGCAGCAACAAGGTGCGGCGAGGGCTCATCGGCGCTCCGGAGCGGGATTGTGCAAGCGGTTGAAGGTGGCGTCGCGGTCGAGCGGCCGCGAGAACAGGTAGCCCTGTCCGAAGTCGCAGCCCATCGCGCGCAGGATCTCGAGCTGGGCCTCATCCTCGATGCACTCGGCGACGACGGTCATGCCGAGGTCGTGGGCGAGTTCGATGCTGTGCCGCACGATCGCGCGCAGGCGCTGGTCGTACGGCAGCGAGCGCACGAAGGAGCCGTCGAGCTTGACCTGGTTGCACGGCATCGTGTGCAGGTAGCTCAGCGTCGAGTAGCCGGTGCCGAAGTCGTCGATGAGGATGTCGAGTCCGGCGGCGCGCAGGGCATGGAGGTGGTCGATCGCCGGGCCGTCCGGATGGGCGAGCACGCTCTCCGTGACCTCGAAGCGGATGCGTTCGCGCGCCACGCCGACACGGTCGATGGCGGCGAGCAGTTCGGCGGCGAGATCCGGGCGTGCGAGCTGGCGCGCGGACAGGTTCACGCTGACGCGCAGCGGCGCGTCGGCTGGCAGCCGGCCCGCCCATTCGCGCAGGTCGGCGCACACGCGCTCGAGCACGAGCGTGCCGATGTCGTGGATCAGGTCGAGCGCCTCGGCGAGCGGGATGAACTCGCCCGGCGAGAGCAGGCCGAGCGTCGGGTGCGGCCAGCGCACCAGGGCCTCGAAGCTGGTCGTACGCAGGTTCGCGAGCTCGACGATGGGCTGGTACCACACCTGCAGCCCGCCCTGGGTGAGCGCCTTGCGCAGTTCGGCCTCGACCTGCAGCGCGCGCACCGCGGCGGCGTGCATCTCGGTGTGGAAGAATTCGATCGGCCCCCGCTCGCTGCGACGGGCCTTGTGCAGTGCGTTGTCGGCATCGCGCAGCAGCGATTCGGCGTCCTCGCGCTCGTTGTCGCTGATGGCGACGCCCACCCGGCAGCGCGGGTGCAGTTGCTGACCGTCGTCGTCGGGTGCGAAGGCCGGCAGCGCGACCAGCTGCTCGCAGATGCGCAGCGCGTCGATCGAGCTCTCCACACCGTTGAGCAGCACCGCGAACTGGTCACCCCCCACCCGCGCGCACACGTCCCCATCGCGCATCAGGGCCGCGATGTGGGCACCGATCCGGCGCAGCAGTTCGTCGCCCACGAGGTGCCCGTAGCTGTCGTTGACCAGGCTGAAGCGCTCCAGGTTGATCGCCAGGATCGCGATCTGGGTGAGGTCCCCGCGCCGGCGCTGGGCAAGCGCGCGGTTGGCGTGCTCGATGAACATTGCCCGGTTGGGCAGGCCGGTGAGCCCGTCGTGCAAGGCATCGTGCACCAGCTGCTGTTCGGCGCGCTTGCGCAGGTCGATGTCGCCGAGCGAACCAGCCATGCGGTAGGCATGCAGGTTCTCGTCGCGATCGGCGACTCCGCGCATCAGCACCCAGCGGTAGGCGCCGTCGGGCAGACGGACGCGCAGTTCCATGATGAAATGGTTGCTGTCGCCCTTGAGGTGTTCGACCAGGCGCTGGCGGTAGGCGTCGCGCTCGTAGGGGTGGAGGTAGGCAAGCATGTCCTCCGGCCGGTTCGACAGGGTTCCCGGCTGGACCCCGAGGATCTGGCAGAAGCGCTCGGAGTAATAGACGTCGTCGGCGTCGATGTCCCAGTCCCACAGGCCGTCGTTGGACCCGCGCAGGGCCAGGGCATGGCGCTCCTCGCTCGCCCGCAGGCGCACCGCCGTATCCTGCAGCTCGGCGATCCGGTTCTGCAGCGCCTCGGCCATCAGGTTGAAGTGGTTGGCGATCACCGCCAGCTCGTCCTTGCCACGCGACTCGACGCGGTGCGCGAGGAAGCCGTTGGCGATCGCACGACTGCCCTCCAGCAGCAGGCGCAGGTTGCGGGTGAGCAGATAGCCGAGCGAGGAGAGCAGGACGAAGGTGAGCAGGATCTCCGCGATCGCGATCGCCAGGCCTTGCTGCATGATCGCCTCGCGGGCCGCGGCGAGTACCGAGACCGAGACTCCGAACTGCAGCACGCCGACCTGGTTGCGCGGCAGCAGCAGTTGCCGGCGCACATGCACGAGGTCGTCGGCGAGCAGGGTCTCGAAGAAACGGTGGCGTTGTTCGTCCGGCTCCGGCACCTGCTCCAGCCCGGGCATGCCGGCGCTCACCAGCAGATGACCGCGCGCGTCGCGGATGCGCACATAGAGCAGGCCTTCGTCGGCGTCGGCAAGAAGCTCGCCGAGCACGTCCTCGAGCCCGTCGAGCCGGCCCTGCTCGCCGTAGGCGGTGGCCATCGCGTGCAGCATGCTCGCGGTCTGACCGATCGTCGTCTCCAGGCTCGCCGACATTGCGTTGTTCATCAGCCGCACGCTGTTCGCGAGCAACATGCTCAGCAACACCACCTGCACCACCGTACTCGCGAGCAACAGGCGGATGCGGATCGACGAGGGGCGGAGGGCGAACGAGCTCGGCGATGTTTCGGGCGGCACGCGAACCTCAGCGCCGGGCGAGCCTGCGCACCGCGGACGAGGCTGCGATGCTGCCGTTGGCAGCGAAGCTCTCCAGGTTGGCTTCCAGGCGGTCCGGGTCGTACAGATAATTGACCATCAATCCCCAAGACTGGCGCAGGCCCTTGTCCGAGCGGTCGGCGAGCCAGTTCAGGCGCTCGATGCGGGCACCGTTGCCGAGGTGGAAGCGCGCCACCGTGTCGACCGGGCGGTCGCCGCGGCGTGCCTCGCTCAGGTAGCGTGCGCCCAGCCGCAGCAGGGGCTCGCGCAAGGACTCGGCGAGCGCCTCGTCCTCGACCCACGCCGGGTCGCCGGCGAGCACCGCGGCGAGGCGCGTCGAGTCGACGCCTTCGATGCCGAGCGTCGCCAGGCGCTTCCAGTCGGTGGCGGTGAAGGCCTCGGCGAAGGCCTCCGGGTCGCGCTGCGCCCAGCGCACCAGGCCCGGCATCGGCGACAGCGTGGCGAAGGTCTTCAGGCGCGGAAAGTCGCGCTTGAGGTCGTCGATCACCCGCTTGAGCAGGAAGTTGCCGAAGCTCACCCCGCGCAGGCCCTTTTGCGTGGCGCTGATCGAATAGAAGATCGCGGTCGTCGCCCGGCTCGCATCGGCGAGCGGCGCCTCGATGTCGAGCAGGCGCTGCACGTCGTCGGCGATCTCCTCGAGCAGTGCGACCTGAACGAAGATCAGCGGCTCGAGCGGCATGCGCGGATGGAAGAAGGCGTAGCAGCGGCGGTCGGAGTCGAGCCGGTTCTTGAGGTCCTTCCAGGAGCGGATCTCGTGCACCGCCTCGTACTCGACGAGCTTCTCGAGCAGGGCGGCGGGCGAACTCCAGGTGATGCGCTGCAGTTCCAGGAAGCCGACGTCGAACCACGCCGACAGGCGCGTCTCGAGCTCGCGGTCGAGCGGCTTGAGCAGCGGATCGTCGGCGATGAAGCGCAGCAGGTCGGCACGCAGGTCGACGAGGAACTTGACCCCCTGCGGGATCGCGTTGAACTGGGTGAGGATGCGCAGCCGGCGCGAGCGCAGCGCGGCGCGCAGCTCGGCTTCCGCGTCCCATTGCCGCGGCGTGCCGACCGCGGCCTGGTAGGCGGCGTGCGCCTGCGCCACCCGCGCCGGATCGGGGCCGAACTCGTGGGCGATCAGGCGCAGGAAGGCGTGGCGGCCGACGTCGTCCAGGCGCAGATAGGTCTCGGCCAGGCGGGCGGCACGCTGGCGCGTCGATACTTCGCCGCCGCGGCCCTCGGCGCACTCCTGCAACTGCGTGCGCAGGCGCTCGAGATCGCTCTCATCCGGGGGCTTGCCCAGGTGCGCGGCGCTCGCGACGAGCTCGCGAACGCGGTTCAGTCCCCGGGAGACCAGTCCTGCACCGCCCATGTCGTCCTCCTGTCCGATTCAGTTCGGATATCGTGCTTACATGATAGCCCGCTTTGGGGAGTCGCTTGTGCAGCCTGCGAATGGACTGTGTGCGATATTCACGTCCCTGCCGCAGCCCCGCCTACCTTCCGGTCCCGCGCGTGCGCGCGGCGGCGAGCATCAGCAGCCCGGCGAGCACCATGGGCACGCAAAGCCATTGTGCGGTGGACAGGCCGAGCGACAAGGTGCCGAAGATGCCCGGATCGGGCGTACGGAAGAACTCCGCGACGAAGCGCAGCGCGCCATAGCCGACCAGGAACATCGCCGACACCGCGCGCAGCGGGCGCGGGCTGGCCGAGTAAGACCACAGCAGCAGGAACAGCAGCAATCCCTCGCCAGCGGCCTGGTAGAGCTGCGAGGGATGGCGCGGCAGCGCATCCACCCAGGGGAAGATCATGGCCCACGGCAGCTCCGTCTCCGCCGGCCGGCCCCACAGTTCGCCGTTGATGAAGTTGCCGAGCCGCCCGGCCGCCAGCCCGGTCGGCACCAGCGGCGCGATGAAGTCGGTGACCTGCCAGAAGCCCTTGCCGTGCCGGCGACCGTACAGCCACATCGCCACCAGCACGCCCAGGAAGCCGCCGTGGAAGCTCATCCCGCCCTTCCACACCGCGAGGATCTCGCCCGGGTGTTGCAGATAGTAGCCGGGCTGGAAGAACAACACCTCGCCGAGGCGCCCGCCCACGATCACCCCGATCACACCGTACATCAGGAGGTCGTCGATCCCCTGCTCGTCCCAGCCCAGCTCCGGACGGCGCCGCGCGTGGAGGCGGCCGAGCACGACGAAGAGCACGAAGGCGACCAAGTACATCAGCCCGTACCAGCGCACCGAAAGCGGGCCGAGGGAGAAGGCGATCGGGTCGAATTGGGGGTGGACGAGCATGGAGTGTGCGAGGCGCGAGGCGCGAGGTGTGAGGTGTGAGGTGTGAGGTGTGAGGCGCCGAGCGCAGGGCTGCCGGCCTTCAGTCGAACTGCTTGCGGAACTCCGCGAACGCTCCGCGCAGTGCCTCGAGTTCCTCGCGCAGACGGCGGACCTCGTCCTCGAGTTCCCCGATGCGCCCGCGCCCGCCGCCTGCCGTGCCGACGGACTGCGCCTCGGCCATCTCCTGCACCGCGGCGTCGCCGCCGAGCAGGTGAACGTGGCGGGTCTCCTTGGTGCCGGGCGCACGCGGCAGCTCGGCGACCAGCGGCGGGTACTTCTCGGCCAGGTGCTCGAGCACGGCATCGACCGCGGCGACGTCGTCGAAACGGTGCAGGCGCTCGCAGCGCTGGCGCAGCTCGCCCGCGGTCTGCGCGCCGCGCAGCAGCAGGATCGCCAATACGGCCTGTTCGGCCGGCGGCAACGAGTGGCGCAGGCGGACCAGGTGCTCGTACTTGGCCACGCGCGCGCTCTGCTGGTCGCGCTTGGACACCAGGCGGCGGACGATCAGGCGGTCGACCGCGTCCTGCACCTCGGCCTCGGACAGGCTCATCACCGGCTCGCGCGCGGTGAGCTGGTTGCATCCGGTGGTGATGGCGTTGATCGACAGCGGATAGGCGTCGGGGGTGATGAAGGACTTCTCGATCAGCACGCCGAGCACGCGGATCTCGGCCGGGTCGAGGTCGAAGCCGGCCTCGGTCGTGGGGGTCGTGTCCTGCATGGAGCCTCCTGCGGTGTCGGACTTCGGATGATACGCCAGCCGGATCGTCCGCCCCACCGCGGCGTCCCCGCATGCACCGCAGCTTGCCGACGCTCGCCCCACGCGCGTTAGAATCGAACCCTTTCCCGCCGATTTCCCGGAGCGCCCCATGCCCCAGTACCGTTCCCGCACGTCCACCGCCGGCCGCAACATGGCGGGCGCCCGCGCCCTGTGGCGCGCCACCGGCATGAAGGACGGCGACTTCGAAAAGCCGATCATCGCGATCGCCAACAGCTTCACCCAGTTCGTGCCCGGCCACGTGCACCTGAAGGATCTCGGTCAGCTCGTCGCGCGCGAGATCGAGGCCGCCGGCGGCGTCGCCAAGGAATTCAACACCATCGCGGTCGATGACGGGATCGCCATGGGCCACGGCGGCATGCTGTATTCGCTGCCCTCGCGCGAGCTCATCGCCGACAGCGTCGAGTACATGTGCAACGCGCACACGGCGGACGCGCTGGTGTGCATCTCGAACTGCGACAAGATCACCCCGGGCATGCTGATGGCCGCGCTGCGCCTGAACATCCCGGCGATCTTCGTCTCCGGCGGTCCGATGGAGGCCGGCAAGGTCAAGTGGGAAGCCAAGGTGATCTCGCTCGACCTCGTGGATGCGATGGTCAAGGCGGCCGACAAGTCGTGTTCGGACGAGGAAGTCGACGCCATCGAGCGCTCGGCCTGCCCGACCTGCGGGTCGTGCTCGGGCATGTTCACAGCCAACTCGATGAACTGCCTCACCGAGGCGCTCGGCCTGTCGCTGCCCGGCAACGGCACCACGCTCGCCACCCACGCCGACCGCGAGCGCCTGTTCAAGGAAGCCGGCCGCCGCATCGTCGATCTCGCGCGTCGTTACTACGAAAAGGACGACGCCTCGGTGCTGCCGCGCTCGATCGCCAGCTTCCAGGCCTTCGAGAACGCGATGAGCCTGGACGTGGCCATGGGCGGCTCGACCAACACCGTGCTGCACCTGCTCGCCGCCGCGCGCGAGGCCGGCGTGGACTTTACGATGAAGGACATCGACCGCGTCAGCCGCCGCGTGCCCTGCCTGTGCAAGGTCGCGCCCGCGATCGCCGACGTGCACATCGAGGACGTGCATCGTGCCGGCGGCATCATGTCCATCCTTGGTGAACTCGACCGCGCCGGCCTGCTGCACACCGATGTGCCGACCGTGCACAGCGCGAGCCTGGGCGAAGCCCTGGACAAGTGGGACATCAAGCGCACCGAAGACGAAGCGGTGCACACCTTCTTCCGTGCTGCGCCGGGCGGGGTGCCGACCCAGGTCGCCTTCAGTCAGGACCGGCGCTGGAAGTCGCTCGACGCCGACCGCGAGCACGGCATCATCCGCAACAAGGAACATGCCTTCACGGCCGACGGAGGGCTGGCCGTGCTCTACGGCAACATCGCCGAGAAGGGCTGCATCGTGAAGACCGCCGGGGTGGATGAATCCATCTGGAAGTTCACCGGCAAGGCCAGGGTGTACGAGAGCCAGGAAGACGCGGTGGAGGGCATCCTCGGCGAGCAGGTGCAGGCGGGCGACGTGGTGGTGATCCGCTACGAAGGCCCGAAGGGTGGCCCCGGCATGCAGGAGATGCTCTATCCCACCTCTTACCTGAAGAGCCGCGGCCTGGGCGCGCAGTGCGCGCTGCTCACCGACGGACGCTTCTCGGGCGGCACTTCGGGCCTGTCGATCGGTCATGCTTCGCCCGAGGCGGCCTGCGGCGGTGCGATCGCGCTGGTCGAGGACGGCGACACGATCGAGATCGACATCCCCGCGCGCCGCATCCACCTCGCCGTCGCCGACGCCGAGCTCGCCCGCCGTCGTGCCGCGATGGAGGCGAAGGGCAATGCGGCCTGGAAGCCGGTGAAGCGCGAACGCGTGGTCTCCGCCGCGCTGCAGGCCTACGCCGCGCTCACCACCTCGGCCGACACCGGCGCGGTGCGGGACGTCACCCAGGTCCAGCGCTGATCGACCCCGGCCGATTGACCCGTCATCGGCCGCTCACTACCATCGACGCCATGGATACCGAACTCGCACAGCTCGAAGCCCAGCTCGAGCACCTGATCAGCCACTACGAGCGCCTGAAGGCCGACAACGCCGCCCTGCGCGGTCGCGTCGTGCAGCTCGAGGGCGAGAATCGCCGGCTCTCCGACAAGGTCCGCGTCGCCGCGGACCGCCTCGCGGGCCTGCTCGACAAACTGCCGGAGGCTTGAAGCGATGTCCGCCGATCACCTCGACATGATGCTGCTGGGCAAGGAGTACCGCATCTCCTGCACGCCCGAATCGCGCGACGAACTGCTCGCCACCGTCGCCTTCCTCGACGACAAGCTTCGTGAGATCGGTGCCCGCACCGGCTCCTCCGGCGAAAAGCTGGCGGTCATGACCGCGCTCAACATCGCCCACGAGTTCCTCCTGCACCAGCGCGGCAACGGGTTTGACATGCCGGGCATGAAGCGTAGAATCGGTCTCATGAAAGCGCGCCTGGACGGTGTTCTGGGGCAGCAGGACAAGCTTTTCTGAAGGCAGTTCGAGCAGTACCGGTCAATCCCCTGCAGTGTTCGTCGAAGTCGTAGATTCCTTGAACCAATAGTCGAGAGACTCGGTCGCCAACCATCGATGCCGCTGGTGTGAACGCCCCTCGCCGGGTGATCCTGAAGCGGAAGGGACGCGACCTCCCTGAACCCAAGGTTCAGGATGCCCGGCGGAGACGGCACAGGCGGGGGGCCTTACAAGAGGGCGCGGTGAGCGATCACCGCGCCCTCTTCACGTCCACGCGCCCGACACCTCGCTCCCTGCGCCTCACGCTCATGCTGCACTGCAAACTCTTAACGCAATCTTTACGCATGGCCGCCTAGTATCCGCAGCGTCCATACACAGTCTCGCGGCGTTTGCCGTCCTTGTCGCGATGCAAGCCTATTTCCCCGTCCTCGGTGTGCTCGGCATGATGCTGATGCTGTTCGGGCTGGTGATGGGCTTTCCGCTCGCGGTGTCCTTCGCGCTCGAAGACGGTGCCACCGAGGCCTACGACCTCGCCATCCTCGCCACCTTCGCGACCGGGCTGCTCATGTGGGCCGCGGGCCGGCGGGCGCGGCGCGACCTGCACGTCTCCGACGGCTTCCTGCTCGTGGCCGCGACCTGGCTGATCACGCCGGTGTTCGGGGCGCTGCCGCTGCTGTTCTACCTTCCGGAACTCTCGTTCACCGACGCCTACTTCGAGGCCGCCTCCGGGCTCACCACGACCGGTGCCACGGTGCTTACCGGGCTCGACACGATGCCGGTGTCGATCAACCTGTGGCGCTGCTTCATGCACTGGGTGGGCGGCATGGGCGTGATCGTGCTGATGGTCGCGGTGCTGCCGCTGCTGGGCATCGGCGGGCGGCAGATCTTCCGCGCCGAGACGCCCGGGCCGATGAAGGAGTCCAGCCTCACCCCGCGCATCGCCGAGACCGCCAAGGGCCTGTGGGGCGTTTATGTAGTGCTCACCGCAGGCTGCACCCTCGCGCTCTCGCAGGCCGGCATGGCGCCGTGGGATGCCTTGATCCATGCCTTCTCGATCATGGGGCTGGGCGGCTTCTCCACCCGGGACGCCAGCCTCGGCGCCTTCGACAGCGTGCCGATCGAGACCGTCACCATCGTGTTCGCGCTGCTCTCGGGCATCAACTATGCCACCCACTACCTCGCCCTCGTGCGGCGCACGCCGCGCCCTTACGGCGAGGACCCCGAGCTACGCTGGTTCTTCGGCGTGCTCGGGGTCACCGTGGTCTTTCTGACCGTGTATCTGCTCGAATCGGGCGCCTATCGGGATGGCGCGCTCGCGTTCCGCCACGTCTCCTTCCACGCCGTCTCGCTGGCGACCTCGCTCGGTCTGGCGACCTACGACTACACGGTGTGGCCGATGTTCGCGCAGGTGTGGATTCTGTTCCTGAGCAGCTTCGCCGCCTGCTCCGGCTCGACCGGTGGCGGCATCAAGATGATGCGCGCGATCATCCTGTACAAGCAGGTTCACCGCGAGATCGTGCGCTCGCTGCATCCGAGCGCGGTGGTGCCGCTGCGTCTGGGCAGGCAGCCGGTGTCCGACAACGTGCTGCACGCGGTACTCGCGTTCAGCTTCATGTACATGGTCAGCATCGTCAGCCTGACGCTGATCCTCGCCGCTTCCGGGCTGGACCTGATCACCGCGTTCTCGGGCGTGGTGGCCTGCATCAACAATGCCGGGCCAGGGCTGGCCGCGCTGGGGCCGGCGGGCAACTACCAGGGCTTGGGCGATTTCCAGACTTGGGTGATGAGCTTTGCGATGATTCTCGGCCGCCTGGAGATCTTCACCCTGCTGGTGGTGCTGACGCCGGCGTTCTGGCGGCGCTGAGCGGCTCGGGCACCAGCCGGTAGCCCACGCCGGGTTCGGTGAGGATGTGGACGGGCAGGCGCGGGTCGGGTTCGAGCTTGCGGCGCAAACCGGCCATATAGACGCGCAGGTAATGTGCGTGCTCGACGTGGTTCGGGCCCCAGGCGCCGGCCAGCAGCTGGCGCTGCGTCACCACGCGACCCGCTGCGGTGGCGAGCAGGCCGAGCAGGCGGAACTCGATCGGGGTCAGGTGGACCGGCGCGCCGCCACGCGTCACCCGGCGCTGCTCGAGGTCGAGTTCCACGTCGCCGAAGGCGATGCACGCCGCGGCCTGCGGCGGACGCAGCGCGCGGCGCAGCAGGGCGCGGACGCGGGCGAGCAACTCGGCGACGCCGAAGGGCTTGGCTAGATAGTCGTCGGCGCCGGCGTCGAGCGCCGCGACCTTGTCGGTCTCGTCGCTGCGCGCCGACAGCACCAGCACCGGCATGCCGCTCCAGCCGCGCAGCTCGGCCAGCAGCGCCGTGCCGTCGCCGTCGGGCAGGCCGAGGTCGAGCACCAGCAGGTCGGGCCGGCGGCTGGCGAGCTCGATGCGGCCGCGCTCGAGCGCGGCGGCCTCGCGCACCGTGCAGCCCTCGGATTCCAGCGCCGTGCGCACGAAACGGCGGATGCCGGCCTCGTCCTCGACCAGCAGCACGACCGGGGAGGGGGGCTGGGCGCTCTTCATCGTGGGGGCGCTCCGGCCTCGTCCTCGGGAGGCGGTCGGTCCGGCTGGCGTGGCAGCGGCAGCTGCAGCACGAAGCAGGCGCCGCCGCCGGCGCGGTTGTGTGCGCTCACGCTGCCGCCGTGTGCCGCGACGATGGCGTGCACGATCGCCAGACCCAGCCCGGTGCCGGCATCGCCGGTCGCCGTCGTTGCGTCGGCCGCGCCGCGCGGATGGGGGGCGCGCACGAAGCGCTCGAAGATCGCCTGCTCGCGCCCCGGCGGCAGGCCGCAACCGTCGTCGCACAGACTGATGCGGATCCAGTCGGTGCCCACCTGCGCCGCCAGCACGATGTGCCCTCCCTCCGGGGTGTGCGCGATCGCGTTGTCGAGCAGGTTGCACACCACCCGCTCCATCAGCACCGCGTCGGCGTGCAGCAGTGGCAGTTCCTCGGGCAGCTCGAGCGCGAACACGTGCGCGCGCAGGGCGTGGGCGCGCGCCTGCAGCGCGCTGCCGAGCAGCTCGTCCACCGCCAGCCAGTCGAGCGCGAGGCGCGGCGCCCCGGATTGCAGGCGGGAGAGGTCGAGCAGGTCGCGCGCGAGCGCATGGGTGCGCAAGGCCTCGGCGCGGATCGCCTCGGCCAGCTCGGCCTGCGCCGGGGGCAGCGGCGGTCCGGCCAGCGGGAGCGACTCGGCGAGTCCGGCGAGTGCGGTCAGCGGCGTGCGCAGGTCGTGCGACAGCGAGGCGAGCAAGGTGTTGCGCAGGCGCTCGGTGTCGGCGGCGAGGCGCGCCTGTGCCGCCTCTTCCGCACGCGCCTCGGCAGAGTCGCGTTCGCGGCGCAGGCGCGCGGCCAGCTCCGCGGTGGTCAGTGCCACCGCGAGCAGCACGGCGAAGGTCAGCAGGTACTGCAGGTCCGAGACCGCCAGCGTGAAGTGCGGATGCACGAAGAAGAAGTCGAACAGCGCCACCGCCAGGAAGGCGGCGAACACGGCCGGCCCGCGACCGAGCCGGATCGCTGCGAACAGCACCGCGAGCGGGAACAGCATGGCGATGTTGGCGAGATCGAACTGCCCGAGCAGCGGCGCACCGACCAGCGCCACCGCACCCGCCGCCAGCGCAGCGAGCAGGTAATTGCGCAGCGGGGCGCGGTCGGGAAGGCGGTCGCGTGGTGTCGGCAGGGCCATGCCGCGATGGTACCAGCGTGCCCATCCCGCCGCGTCCGCGCCGGCCCTGCCCGGGAGGATTCCCACGGTCCGCTTGCACTGCCCCTCGGCTTTGACCGATAGTTCCGCTCCTTGCGCACTGCAACACGCGGCGTGCCTCGAACCCGAACGGAAACGCAATGACCTTCGACCTCTGGTGGCTCGCCTACCCGGTGCTCGGCGCGGCGGTGGGCTTCTTCGCCGGCCTGCTCGGTGTGGGCGGCGGCGGCATCATGGTGCCGATGTTGACGACCTTCTTCCTTGCCCAGGGCTTCCCGCAGTCCCAGGTGGTGCACATGGCGCTCGGCACCTCGATGGCGGCCATCGTGCTGACCTCGGTGTCCAGCCTGCGTGCGCACCACGCGCGTGGAGCGGTGCGCTGGGACGTGGTGCGCGCGATCACGCCCGGCATCCTCGTCGGCACCTTCGCCGCCACTTTCATCGCCGCGCGCGTGTCCACCGTGCCGCTGGCGATCTTCTTCGCCGTCTTCATGGCCTACGTGTCGATCCAGATGCTGCTCAACATCAAGCCCAAGCCCGCGCGCGAGCTGCCCGGGGCACTCGGCATGAGCGCGGCCGGCCTCGGCATCGGCGGTGTGTCGGCGCTGGTCGCGATCGGCGGCGGCTCGCTGTCGGTGCCCTTCATGACCTGGTGCAACGTCAAGATGCAGAACGCGATCGGTACCTCCGCGGCGATCGGCTTGCCGATCGCGCTCGCCGGCACGGTCGGCTACCTGGTCAATGGCTGGGGCGCACCCGACATGCCGGCGCTCACCTTCGGCTATGTGTACCTGCCGGCGCTGGTGCTGGTCTCCGTGGTCAGCACCTTCTTCGCCCCGCTCGGCGCGAAGCTGGCCCACCGCCTGCCGGTGGCGACGCTGAAGAAGGTGTTTGCCGGGATGCTGGTCCTGCTGTGTGCCAAGATGCTGCACAGCATCTTCGCCTGAACGAACTCGCTGGACGAATCTGCCGGAGACTTCCATGAGCTGGACGATGTGGCTTGGCTTTCTTGCCGCCGCACTGGTGATCGCGGTCTCGCCGGGACCGGGCGCCGTGCTGTCGATGTCGACCGGCCTGCGCTACGGCTACACCGCCGCGCTGCGCGCGATCACCGGCCTGGAGATCGCGCTGTTGCTGCAACTCGGCGTCGTGGCGCTCGGCCTCGGTGCGGTGCTCGCGACCTCGGAGACGGCGTTCGCGGTGGTGAAATTCGCCGGCGCGGCCTACCTGATCTGGCTCGGCGTGCAGAAGTGGCGCTCGCCGCCCGAGCCGATCGACGGGGACGGCGAGGGCGTGCGGGTGCAGTCGCGCCGCCAGCTCTACGCTCAGGGCATCCTGGTGAACCTGACCAACCCGAAGGCGATCGTGTTCATCGCCGCGCTGGTGCCGCAGTTCATCGTGCCCGACCGGCCGCAGTGGCCGCAGTTCGCGATCATCGGCGCAACCATGGTCGGGGTCGACGTGATGGTGATGTCCTGCTATGCGCTGCTCGCCACGCGTTTCCGCCCCCTGCTGCGCGACCCGCGCCTGCTGCGCCTGCAGAACCGCCTGTTCGGCGGCCTCTTCGTCGGCGCCGGGGCGATGCTGGCGGCCTCGAGCCGCTGAGCCGCCCCGGGTCCGGGCCGGCAATGGGCGATGGCGCGAACGGCGGCGCCGCAATCGCGGCTTGCGTCGCTCCCACAAGAACGCTCCGCCGCCCCCGAGCCCCGGCAGGAGCGACGCAAGTCGCGATCCCCCGCGCCCCGAGACCCGCCGCCGCTCCGTGGAAACCGATCCGGTTCAGCGCTCGGGTGCCGCGAGTGCCTTCTGCAGCGTCGCCAGGTTGGCGCGCATCATGCGTACGTAGCTGGGCGCCGGGCCGTCAGCCTTCGACAGTGCGTCGGAATACAGCGTGCCGCCCACGACCGCGCCGCTTTCGCTGCGGATGCGCTCGATCAGGCGAGGATCGGCGATGTTCTCGATGAACACCGCCGGCACCTTTTCCGCCGCGAGCTGGCGGATCAGGCCGGCCACGCCCTTGGCGGTGGGCTCGGCGTTGTTCGCCACGCCGACGGGCGACAGGAAGCGGATGTCGTAGGCGCGCGCGAAGTACCCGAAGGCCGCGTGCGAACTCACCACCTTGCGGCGCTCGGCGGGCAGCGCCGCGAAGGCGGCACGGATCTCCGCGTCGAGCGCCTCCAACTCGCCGTCGTAGCGTGCGGCCGCGGCGCGGTAGGTGGCCGCGCCGTCCGGGTCGGCGGTGGCGAGGGCGGCGGCGATGTTGGCGACGTAGCGGCGCACGTTCGCCACGTCCTGCCAGGCGTGCGGGTCGACCGCCTTGCCCTTGCCATGATCGTGGCCATGGTCGTGCCCGTCGTCGCGCCTCATCTCCAGCGTCGAGATCCCCGCGCTCGCCACCACCACCGCCCCCTTGAATCCGCCGGCGCGCGCCAGCCGCGTCATCCAGTCGTCGAAGCCGAGGCCGTTGACCACCACCAGCGCAGCCTTGCCGATCTCGCGCGCGTCCGAGGGACGCGGCTGGAAGGCGTGGGCGTCCTCGTCGGGACCGACCAGGGTGCGCACCTTGATGCGCTCGCCGCCGACCTGGGCGACGAGGTCGCCGAGGATGCTGAAGCTGGTCGCCACTTCGAGCGCCTGGGCGTGGACGCTGCCGCCCAGGAGCAGGGCGGCGCAGGCCGCGAGGGTGCGCAGGCGGCGCAAGCGGTAGGGGAATCTCATCGTCGTCGGGTCCGGGTTGAAGAAAGGAAAGAAGGTGTACTCGAGCCGCAGGGCCCCACCGCGGATTTCCGCCGCAATCGCATTCGTAGGAGCGACGCAAGTCGCGACTCCGGTCGCAGGGCGGTCGCTCGTGTCGGCGACTGACCAAGCGCTGCGATCGCGACTTGCGTCGCGCCCACAAGAGCCATCACGTCTCCGCGTCGCTCCTGCCGGAGCAGTCGAGCTGCCCGCAGGCGACATCGGGCCTCACGACTCGAGGTGGTGCCGTACCGGCAGGCGTCCGGCGAGCAGGCCACCGGGGGCCGCGAGCAGCGACACGAAATAGACCACGCCGCACACCAGCACGATCGCCGGCCCGGCAGGCACGTCGGCATGGAAGGACAGCAGCAGCCCGCTCGCGCCGCTGCCGAAGGCGAACAGCACCGCGAGCAGCAGCAGCATCGGCAGGCCGTTCGTCCACAGGCGCGCCGCGGCCGCGGGCAGGATCATGATGCCTACCGCCATCAGCGTGCCGAGCGCGTGGAAGCCGCTCACCAGGTTCACCACCACCAGCATCAGGAAGCCGTAGTGCGCCACCGGCGACCACCGGCTCACCCCGCGCAGGAAGGCGGGGTCGAAGCACTCCATGACGAGCGGGCGGAACAGCAGCGCCAGGCTCGCCAGGGTCACGCTGGCGATGCTCGCGATCAGCAGCAGCGAGGCGTCGTCGAGCCCGAGCACGGAGCCGAAGAGGACGTGCAGCAGGTCGAGGTTCTGCCCGCGCAGCGACACGATCATGACCCCCGCGGCGAGCGAGAGCAGGTAGAAGGCGGCCAGGCTGGCGTCCTCCTTGAGCACCGAGGCGCGCGTCACCAGCCCCGCGGCGAACACCACCACCAGGCCGGCGACGATGCCGCCCACCGTCATCGCGCCCAGTGACAGGCCGAAGGCGAGGTAGCCGAGCGCGGCGCCGGGCAGGATGGCGTGGCTCATCGCGTCGCCCATCAGGCTCATGCGGCGCAGCAGCAGGAACACGCCCACCGGCGTGGCGCCGAGCGCGAGCGCCAGGCAGCCGGCGAGCGCGCGGCGCATGAAGGCGAACTCGGTGAAGGGGGAGATGAGGAGGTCGAACACTGCGAAGGCCTGGTTTGCTGGCGCGGGTTGCGGATTCAGTGGCGGGGAAGGCCGCGGCGCGGACGCGGCGCGGTGTGTGCCGCGGGGTGCGGATGGGCGTGGCCGTGGCCTTCGTCGTGCGCATGTCCATGGTCATGCGCGTGCGGATGTGCCGCCGAATCGGGCGCCACCGCGACTGTCAACTCCTCGATGTGGCATTCGTGCGCGTGCTCGTCGAAGGCTTCCGACAGGCGGCGCGCGCGCGCCAGGCGCTCGGGCGTCAGCACCTCGGCGGTGGGGCCGAAGGCCACCGGCTCGCGCGACAGCAGCAGTGCGGTCGGAAAGTGGCGGCGCACCTGCTCGAGGTCGTGCACCACGGTGAGGATGGTGCGGCCCTCGTCGTGCCAGCCCAGGATCAGCTCCACGAGATCGTCCACCGTGCGGCTGTCGATGGCCGCGAAGGGCTCGTCGAGCAGGATCAGCGGCGCGTCCTGCAACATCAGGCGGGCGAAACGCGCGCGCTGCAGTTGGCCGCCCGAGAGCGATCCGATGGGGCGCGACTCGAAGCCCGCCATGCCCACCGCCTCGAGCGCGGCGCGCACGCGTCGGCGCTGCTCGCGCGAGACGCCGCCGAAGGCGCCGATCTCGTGCCACAGGCCCATCGCGACCACGTCGAACACCGACACCGGGAAGCTGTGGTCGATCTCGCCGCGCTGTGGCATGTAGGCCAGTCCCCCCGCGGGCAGCTCGGGCAGCAGGATGCGCCCGCCGATCGGCCGCAGCTCGCCGGCGAGGCCCTTGAGCAGGGTGGATTTGCCTGCGCCGTTGGGGCCCACCACGGCGACGAGCGCGCCCGCGGGAATCTCGGCCGACAGGTGATGCACCGCCGGGTGGCGGTCGTAGCCCAGGGTGAGGTTGTCGAGGCGGATCATCGGCAGCGCGAGGCGGTTCATTGCAAGGCCCACAGCACGGTCGCCCATAGCAGCGCCAGCGCGCCGGCGACCAGGGCGAGGCGCGCGGCCAGGCCCGCGCCCAGCAGGCTACGTGCCGGGAAGGGGCGCGTGTCGTCGTCGGCTTGGGGATCGGTGCCGTGCAGGACGGGGGGCGCGCGCTTCATCGTTCCTTCCTCTCCACGCCCTCGCGGCCGCAATCGGCGCACGCGCCATGCAGCACCAGCTCGGCGCGTGCGACCGCGAAGCCGGCGGGCAGGGTCGGCGCGGCGGCGGACACGTCCTCCAGGCACACGATCTGGCCACAGCGCTCGCAGTGGAAATGGGCGTGGCGGTGGTCGCCGTCGCGGCGGATCTCGAAGCGCCAGGCGCGTTCGCCCCCCGCGATTCGCTGCGCAATACCCTGTTCCACCAGCCAGTCGAGCGCGCGGTAGAGGGTGACACGGTCGTGGGCGATGCCCGCCCCGTCGAGCGCGGCGCCGAGCTCGTCGTGCGAGAGCGGATGGGCGCTGCGCTGCAAGGCCTGGATCACCGCCACCCGCGTGCGCGTGACGCGGCCGCCGCGTGCGGCGATGAGCTCGCGGGCAGCGTCGGTGGCGGCAGGGTGTTCGTGCAGGGGCATATCGAAGCCTGTTGCGGCGGGGCGCGGGGAAACGGCTCTTGTGGCAGGGCGGTCGCTTTTGATGCAACATTGTAGCATTAGACTTGCGTGCCCCGCGCTGCATGGTTTTCAGCACTCGTCACGCGCCCCGAATCGCTTGTCTCCACTTCCCACGACCATGCCAGCCTGCTTGCGTCCGATCCTCCTCTCCAGCGTCATCGTCCTGGCCCTCGCGCTCCCTGTCGCCGCGCCGGCACAGCATGCGCATGGCGCACACCAGCACGGCGTCGCCGAACTGACCGTTGTACTGGAAGGCCGCATGTTGCAGCTGGAGCTGATCTCGCCGCTCGACAACCTCGTCGGCTTCGAGCATGCGCCGGCGAACGAGACGCAGCGCGGTGCGCTCGCCGATGCGGAGCGCCTTCTGCGCGACAGCGAGGCGGTGTTCGCGCTCCCGCCGGAAGCTGGCTGCGTGACCCGTGAGGTCGGCATCGAATCGCCGTGGCGGGACAGCGGGCGCGAACACGGTCGGGGCCAAACACGCGACCACAACCGGCCGGCCCGCGGCGATCACGAGGACATGGTGGCAAGCTACGGTTTCGAGTGCGCGCATCCCGAGGCGCTGCGTCGGCTGGAGTTGCGCGCCTTCAAGCACTTCCCGCGCCTGCAGCGCGTGCGCGCCGAGTTCGCCACCCCGCGCGGCCAGGGGGGCGGTGTGCTCACCTCGGGCGCCGCCGCGCTCGCGCTGTGAGCGCGGCAGTGCGAGCGCACCCGACGCCGGCGGTGCGCATCTCCGGCCTGCGCTACCGCTGGCCGGGCAGCGCGCAGGACTGCCTGGCGATCGACGCGCTGCAGCTCGGCGCCGGTGAGCGCGTCTTCCTGCGCGGGCCGAGCGGCAGCGGCAAGACCACGCTGCTGTCGCTGGTCGGCGGGGTGATCCTGCCGCAGGCCGGCACGGTCGAGGTCGGCGGGCAGGCGCTCGGCGCGCTGTCGGCGGGCGCGCGCGACCGCTTCCGTGCCGACCACGTCGGCTTCGTGTTCCAGCTCTTCAACCTGCTGCCCTGGCTGTCCGCGCGCGACAACATCCTGCTCGCCTGCCGCTTCGCGCCGCAGCGGCGCGCGCGTATCGCGGCCGCGGGCAGCACGCCGGCTGCCGAGGCGGCGCGCCTGGCGGCGCGGCTCGACCTCGGCGTCGAGCTGCTCGAGCGCCCGGCCACGCAGCTCTCGGTCGGCCAGCAGCAGCGCGTGGCCGCGGCGCGCGCGCTGATCGGCCGTCCCGGCCTGGTGGTGGCGGACGAGCCCACCTCCGCGCTCGACGCCGATCGTCAGCAGACCTTCATCGACCTGCTGCTCGACGAATGCGCCGCGGTCGGCGCCGCGCTGCTCTTCGTCAGCCACGACCAGCGCCTGGCAGCGCACTTCGACCGCGTGCTCGACCTCGGTGCGCTCGTCCGCGCCGGCCTCGCTGCGGAGGACGCGCGATGAGCCCCGTCTTCATGCTGTCGCTGCGCAGCATCGCCAACCGCAGGCTGTCGGCCGCGCTCACCGTGGTCGCGGTGGCGCTGGCAGTGGCGCTGCTGCTCGGGGTCGAGCGCCTGCGCAACGATGCGCGCGCGGGCTTCGCGCAGACGATTTCCGCCACCGACCTGGTGGTGGGCGCGCGCAGCGGCCCGGTGCAGCTGCTGCTGTACTCGGTCTTCCACATCGGCGACGCCACCGCCAACCTGTCGTGGGCCAGCATCGAGCACGTCGCCGCGCTGCCCCAGGTGAAGTGGCTGGTACCGCTCGCGCTCGGCGACTCGCACCGCGGTCACCGCGTGGTCGGCACCACCACGGACTTCTTCGCGCAATACCGCCATGGCGAGGGGCGCAGTCTGGTCTTCGCGGCCGGCGGCCCGTTCGCCGGCGCAACCGCGCGCGTCGAGGACCTCTTCCAGACCGTGATCGGCGCCGAGGTCGCCGCCCGCCATGGTTACCGCCTCGGCGAGCGCATCGTGCTCAGCCACGGCGGCGGCGCGGGGGAGGGCGGAGCGCGCTTCGCCGAGCACGCCGACAAGCCCTTCACCGTGGTCGGCATCCTCGCGCCCAGCGCCACGCCGCTCGACCGCGCCGTGCTGGTGAGCCTGGAGGGCCTGGAGGCGATTCATGTCGATTGGCATGGCGGCGCGCCCATCCCGGGCCTGAAGATCACGCCCGAGCAGGTGCGCAAGTTCGACCTGCGCCCCAAATCCGTCACGGCCGCGCTCGTCGGGCTGCACAGCCGCAGCGCGGTGTTCCGCGTGCAGCGCCAGATCAACGCCTACGCCGGCGAACCGCTCACCGCCATCCTGCCCGGTGCGACCCTGCAGCAGCTGTGGGACCTCGTCGGCATCGCCGAGCGCGCGCTGCTCGCGGTCTCGGCCCTGGTGGTCGTGGTCGGCCTGACGGGCATGGTGGCGGTGGTGCTGGCAAGCCTGGGCGAGCGCCGCCGCGAGCTCGCCATCCTGCGTGCGCTGGGTGCCAGCCCGCGCGAGGTCTTCGCGCTGCTCGCGCTTGAGAGCCTGCTGCTCGCCACTGCGGGCATCGCGCTCGGCCTCGGGCTGCTGTATGGTGCGGGCGCCGCGCTCGCCCCCTGGCTCGCCGCGCAGCATGGTCTGCAGCCGAGCCTGGGCTGGCCCGCGGCGGGCGAATGGCGCCTGCTCGGCGCGGTGCTCGCCGCCAGCCTGGTCGCCAGCCTGCTGCCGGCGCTGCGCGCCTACCGCCAGTCGCTCGCCGACGGCATGACCGTGCGGACCTGAGGCGGGATGCACCGCCTCGTTCGCGGGGCCGGGAGGGCCCGGATCCATCACCGCACGCCTGCAACCGGAGGCAGGAAATGAACACGAATCTGCACCTCGCCCGCTTGGTCCCGCGCGCGCTGCGCGTCGTACCGCTGCTTGCCCTGTTGGCGTTCGCGCCGCTGCCGGCTGGCGCGCAGGCCCCGGCCGGCGAGTCCGCCGGCCAGTACGCGGTGGGCGACCGCCTCGCTGCGCCCGCGCCGGGAAAGGGCGAGTTCCGCGAGATCAGCTGGGACGACCTCATCCCTGCCGACTGGAACCCCGAGGGCTTCCTCTCGGGCCTCGAGCTCGACAAGCTCGAGGACAACGACCCGCGCGCCGCCGAGGCGCTGCAGCGCATGCGCGAGGAGTGGGACCGTGCGCCCCTGGTCGAGCGCATGGCCGGTGCGCGCGTGCGCATCCCCGGCTTCGTCGTGCCGCTCGAGACCAGCGGCGAGAAGATCCGCGAGTTTCTCCTCGTCCCGTATTTCGGTGCCTGCGTGCACGTCCCGCCGCCGCCCGCCAACCAGCTCATCCACGTCATCCCCGACAAGCCCGTGCCGGGCGGCTGGAACATGCTGCCGGTGTGGGTGGACGGGGTCATGGCGGTGGGGCGCATCGATTCCGACATGGGTACCGCGGGCTACCAGCTGCGCGCGGTGAAGGTGGAGGAGTACGTCGAGGAGAAGCCGAAGCGGCGATGAAGCGCCTGCCCGCGCCGGGATCGCGACTCGCGTCGCTCCCACAGGCGCTTTCGGAAGCGCGGTGACGTGCCGTGGGAGCGACGCAAGTCGCGATTGCGGCGCCGCAGTCCTCGCCGGCCGCGCATCGCCGACCGGATCGCCCGATCGCGACTCGCGTCGCTCCTACAGGCGCCTTCGGAAGCGCGGTGACGTGCCGTAGGAGCGACGCAAGTCGCGATTGCGGCGCCGCGGCTAGCGCCCCCGGAACACCGGTGCCCGCTTCTCGCTGAATGCGGCAAGGCCCTCGCGATAGTCCGCGGTGGCGAGGAAGTCGAAGGCGCGGCGCTTCTCCTCCTCGTCCAGCGCCACGCCGGTGGTCAGCCGGCGCACCCATTGCTTGTGCCAGCGCGCCACCAGCGGCGCGCCCGCGCGGATGCGCTCGGCCGACACGGCGGCCTCCTCGAATACGCGTTCGTCGTCCACCACGCGGGTCAGCAGGCCCTTCTGCAGCGCCTCGCGCGCATCCAGGATGCGGCCCTCGAGCAGGATTTCCAGGACCACCGCCGGGCCGACCAGGGCGAGCAGGCCGGCCATCTCGCCCGGATACATCGAGAACCCCAGGCGGTTGATCGGCGCGCCGAAGCGTGCCGACTCGCCCGCGATGCGGATGTCGCAGCAGCCGGCGATCTCCAGCCCGCCGCCCACGCAGGCGCCGCGGATCGCCGCCACGGTGGGCACGGCGCAGTCGCGGATCGCGTTCAGCGCGCTCGCCACCAGGTCCTCGTGGTAGTGCAGCGCATCGTCCACCGTCGCGCGCACGCTGCGGAACTCCTCGATGTCGCCGCCGGCGGCGAAGGCGTTCTCGCCCGCGCCGCGCACGATCACGCAGCGCACCGAATCGTCGGCGGCGATGCGCGCCATCGCCGCCGAGAGTCCGCGCCACATCGCCGCGTTCACAGCGTTCAGCTTGGTCGGGTTGTGCAGGGTCACGGTGGCGATGCCCTGGTCGATGTCGAGGTCGATTCTTGTGTTCATCGGTTCGCCGTTTTCGATAAATAAAATTTTTCCATACGGATGTGTATGGAGTCTTATGGATGATATATCATCCGCTCGCCTACGATGCCGCGTCAGACGGCCGCCGAGGCAGGAGGAAAGGTGGAGGCAAAGCAGTTCGTGTTGCTTATCCTTGGGAGGGAGTGAAAGTGTCTAGCTCGATGTATGCGCACATCCGGCGCAACCCGCGGTTCGCGGAGCTTGTCGCCAAGCGCACCCGCTTCGCGGGCATTCTGGCGGCGATCGTCCTGATCGTCTTTTACGGCTTCGTGCTGCTCGTGGCGTTCGCGCCCGAGCTCATCGGCAAGCGTCTGTTCGAGGGCAGCAACCTGACCTTCGGCATCCTCGCCGGCCTGCTGCAGTTCATCTTCTTCTGGGTCCTGACCCTGGTGTACGTCCGCCGCGCCAACGGCGAGTTCGACGACATCAACAAGGAACTCGTGAAGGCCGCCTGGAAGGAGGAAAAATGATGAACGCCCGTAGCCTTTCCCGTAGCGCCGCCGGCCTGCTCGCGCTGGCCGCCAGCCCGCTGGTGCTCGCCGCCGGTCCCGCGATGGACGCCGCCGAGAAGCAGCCGCTCAACCTCCACGCCATCGGCATGTTCTTTGTGTTCGTGCTGATGACCCTGGGCATCACCTACTGGGCGGCCAGCCGCACCAAGTCGACCGCCGACTTCTACACCGCCGGCGGTGGCATCACCGGCTTCCAGAACGGCCTCGCGATCGCCGGCGACTACATGTCCGCCGCCACGCTGCTCGGTCTCACCGCGATGATGTACGCGCAGGGTGTGGATGCCTACATCTACATGCTCTCCTTCTTCGTGGGCTGGCCGATCATCCTGTTCCTGATGGCCGAGCGTCTGCGCAACCTGGGCAAGTTCACCTTCGCCGACATCACTGCCTACCGCCTCGACCAGGGCAAGGTGCGCACGATGGCCGCGGTGAGCTCGCTGACCGTGGTGTGCTTCTACCTGGTGGCGCAGATGGTCGGTGCCGGCCAGCTCATCAAGCTGCTGTTCGGTCTCGACTACAACATCGCGCTCGTCGTCGTCGGCGCGCTGATGATGGTGTACGTCACCTTCGGCGGCATGGTCGCCACCACCTGGGTGCAGATCATCAAGGCCTGCATGCTGCTGATCGGCGGTACCGCGGTGGGCGTGCTCGCGTTCAGCCAGTTCGGCTTCTCGTTCGACGAGCTCACCAACCGTGCGATGGAAGTGCACAAGCTGGGCCAGAAGCTGCTCAACCCCGGCAGCCTGCTCGCCGATCCGGTGACCGCGATCTCGCTCGGCCTCGGCCTGATGTTCGGCACCGCCGGCCTGCCGCACATCCTGATGCGCTTCTTCACCGTGACCGATGCCAAGGAAGCGCGCAAGTCCGTGCTCTACGCCTCGGGTATCGTCGCCTACTTCTTCAACGTCATCGCCATCATGGGCCTGTGCGCGATCATCATCGTCGGCCAGAACCCGCAGTTCTTCGAAGGCGGCGTGATCGGCGGCAAGGTCATCGGCGGCGGCAACATGATCGCCATGCACCTGGCCAACGCGGTCGGCGGCAACCTTCTGCTCGGCTTCCTGTCGGCGGTGGCCTTCGCGACCATCCTCGCGGTGGTGGCCGGCCTGGCGCTGGCCGGTGCCTCGGCGATCTCGCACGACATCTACTCGCGCGTCATCATGAAGGGCAAGGCCGACGAAGCGACCGAACTGCGGGTGTCGAAGTTCGCCACCATCGGCCTCGGTGTGGTCGCGGTGCTGCTCGGCATGGCCTTCGAGAAGATGAACATCGCGTTCATGGTCGCGCTCGCCTTCGGCGTGGCCGCTTCGGCCAACTTCCCGGTGCTGATCCTGTCGATGTACTGGAAGGGCCTCACCACCAAGGGCGCCCTCGTGGGCGGCTACTCCGGCCTGGTCAGCGCAGTGCTGTTCGTGCTGCTGTCCAAGTCGGTGTGGGTGGATGTGCTGGGCAACGCTTCGGCGATCTTCCCCTATACCCAGCCGGCGCTGTTCTCGATGCCGATCGCCTTCTTCATGACCTGGCTGTTCTCCACGCTCGACAAGAGCAAGGCGGCCGAGGCCGAGAAGGAAGCCTTCGAGGACCAGTACGTGCGCGCCCAGACCGGTGTCGGCGCCGCGACCGCCTCGTCGCACTGACCGAAGCGCGCGGTTCCCCGAACCGCGCCGCATCCCCGACCCGCCCCGCGCTCCCGCGCCGGGCGGGTTTTTCGTCGACCGGCGGTGCGCCTCTTCGCCGCCGGATCGCGACGGGCGTCACTCCTGCAAGAAACTCGAGGCGCTGGTCGGGCCACGACGGTTTTCGTGGGAGCGACGCCAGCCGCGATCGGGCGATGTGGCGGGCGATGCGCGGCCGGAAAGGGCTGCGGGGGCGCAATCGCGACCCGCGTCGCTCCTACATTCCTCCTGCATTCCTCCTCCATCCCTTCCCGGGGGGGGCGGCGATGCGCCGGGGCACCGATTGCCCTTCAGGCCGCGGTGGTAGACTCGCAGACTAGATTCTGGTTTTGCCTTCCGGCGGGACCTTCATCCCAAAGGAGTCGTCGTGCCTGTCAACGAACTGCTCGTCATCCTGCTGCTGATCGCAGCGAGCGCCTTCTTTTCCATGTCCGAGATCTCCCTCGCGGCTGCGCGCAAGATCAAGCTGCGCGTCATGGCCGAGGCAGGGCATCTCAACGCCCGGCGCGTGCTTGCGCTGCAGGACAGTCCGGGCCACTTCTTCACCGTGGTGCAGATCGGCCTCAACGCCGTCGCCATTCTCGGCGGCGTAGTCGGCGAACAGGCGCTTTCTCCCTACGTCACCGAGCTGCTGCGCCGGGCCTACGCCGGCCCGATGCTCGACACCATCGCCTTCGTCGTCTCCTTCGTTTTCGTCACCTCGCTGTTCGTGCTTTTTGCCGACCTCATGCCCAAGCGCCTGGCCATGGTCCAGCCCGAACGCATCGCGGTGGCGGTGGTGCAGCCGATGCAGGTGTGCATGTGGCTGTTCGCGCCGCTGGTGTGGGTCTTCAACGGCGCGGCCAACCTCATCTTCCGCTGGTTCAAGTTGCCGAGCGTGCGCATCGAGGACATCACCGCCGACGACATCATGGCCATGGCCGACGCCGGTGCCCAGGCCGGCGCGCTGCTGCGCCAGGAGCAGCACCTGATCAGCAACGTGTTCGAGCTCGACTCGCGCATCGTGCCCTCGGCGATGACCTCGCGCGAGAACATCGTCTTCCTCACCCTGTCGGAGTCCGAGGAGAGCATCCGGCGCAAGATCGCCGCCCACCCGCACGGGAAGTTTCCGGTGTGCGAGGACGGCATCGACAGCGTGATCGGCTATGTGGACTCGAAGGACATCCTGCCGCGCATCGTGCAGGGCCAGGATCTGTCCTTGCGCACCCAGCCGATCGTGCGCAAGGTGCTGATGCTGCCCGACACGCTCACGCTCTTCGAGGCGCTCGAGCGCTTCCGCGACGCCAAGGAGGATTTCGCGCTCATCCTCAACGAATACGCGCTGGTGGTGGGCCTGCTGTCGCTGCAGGACGTGATGAACACGGTGATGGGCGATCTCGTCAGCCCCTTCCAGGAAGAGCTCATCGTGCGCCGAGACGACAACTCCTGGCTCATCGACGGCGCCACGCCGATCGAGGACGTCATGCAGGCGCTCGAGATCGAGGTCTTCGAGGGCTTCCAGAACTACGAGACCGTCGCCGGTTTCCTGATGTACCGCCTGCGCAAGGTCCCCAAGCGCACCGACTTCGTGACCTACCTCGGCTACAAGTTCGAGGTGGTCGACATCGACAACTACCGCATCGACCAAGTGCTGGTCACCCGCGAGACCCCGGTCGGCGCCGTGTAACAACAAGCCGGTTCCGACGCCCGTCGTCCGCGTCGGCGCCTGTCGGGTGCGGAATCGCCGCAATCGCGACTTGCGTCGCTCCCACGAAAACCGGCGGCGGCTTCGGTGGGATGTAGGAGCGACGCGAGTCGCGATTGCGGGCGTGTCGGCCGGGTCGCTCCCACACGAAATCAATGTGGCCAGGCCTCACGCGGCCTGCGTCTTCGCCTCGGCGATGCGGGCGAGGGCGGCGCGGCCGCTGAGGATGTGGGTGCGCATCAGGGTCTCGGCGCGCGCGCCGTCGCGGTCGAGCAAGGCCTGGAGGATGTCGCGGTGCTCGGCGAGCGACTGCTCCAGCCGGCCCTCCGAGAACAGCGAGTGGTGGCGCGACAGCTTGATCACCTTGCGCAGGTCCTCGATCACGTGGAGCAACCAGCGATTGTCGGCGATCTCCTGCAGGGCGAGGTGGAAGGCCTGGTTGGCCTCGAAGAAGCGGTCGATGTCGGGCTTGCCGGCGGCCTTCTCGAGGTTGGCGTGGATCGCGCGCAGGCGGGCGAGGTCGTCCTCGGTCGCGCGCGCAGCCGACAGCCGGGCGCACTCGCCTTCGAGCATCGACATCACGCTGAACACCTCGTCGAGATCGCGCTCCGAGATCTCGGTCACGTAGCAGCCGCGCCGCGGCTTGAGCGTCACCAGGCCCTCGGAGGCCAGTACCTTCAGCGCCTCGCGCAGCGGTGTGCGCGAGATGCCGTAGTGCTCGGCCAGCGCCTGTTCGTCCACCCAGGTGCCGGGCGGCAGCTCGTGCGAGAAGATCCGCTGGCGCAGGCGCTCGGCCACTTCCTGGTAGAGCGCGATCGGAGCGATGCGGGTGGCGTTCATGGGCGGATTCTTTCTTCGGAGCGGATTCAAAAGGTGGCGCGGGGCAGGGCCATCACGGGTGGTGGTGGCGCGTGCATGCCCTCTCTCGCCGGACGGGCCCGGCTCGCTGCGCGCCCTTTCCGACCGTCGGAACGCATTCGCCCGCTGCCGCCTATTGCATTCATAATTATGGATAAAGTATTATTTTTCCTGCAGTGCAAGTCAACTTCCGAAGCGCGATGCGTCATGGGAGGCGCCGGGACCACCCGGCGGAAGAGAGGGGACGCGTCGCTTGCCGGAGCGTCGACGGCCGCTCGTGGGATCGCCACGGGCGGCTTCGTCGCCGCCCCGGGGGGGTTTGGCTTGCCGATAAATCACCAATCCGGGTCGCGCCTGTACCCCAGGCCGCCGCAGATCTCACGAGGTTTCCCATGTCGAAAGCCAACGATCCCGTCTATCCCCAGCCCGACATCGAGGCCTGGAAAAAGGCTGCCGCCAAGCAGGCGCCGGGGGGCGACCTCGACAAGCTGAACTGGATCACGCCCGAGGGCCTCTCGGTCAAGCCGCTGTACACCAAGGCCGACACCGAAGGCCTGCAGCACGCCGACACGCTGCCCGGCTTCGAGCCCTTCCTGCGCGGCCCGCAGCCCACCATGTACGCGGTCAAGCCGTGGACCATCCGCCAGTACGCCGGCTTCTCCACCGCCGAAGCGTCCAACGCCTTCTACCGCAAGGCGCTCGCCGCCGGCGGCCAGGGCGTGTCGGTCGCGTTCGACCTGGCGACCCACCGCGGCTACGACTCCGACCATCCGCGCGTGACCGGCGACGTCGGCAAGGCCGGCGTGGCGATCGACTCGGTCGAGGACATGAAGATCCTGTTCGACCAGATCCCGCTCGACAAGGTGTCGGTGTCGATGACCATGAACGGTGCCGTGCTGCCGATCCTCGCCGGCTACATCGTCGCCGCCGAGGAGCAGGGCGTGAGCCAGGACAAGCTCTCGGGCACGATCCAGAACGACATCCTGAAAGAGTTCATGGTGCGGAACACCTACATCTATCCGCCCACCCCGTCGATGAAGATCATCGCCGACATCTTCGGCTACACCGCGCAGCACATGCCGAAGTTCAACAGCATCTCGATTTCCGGTTACCACATCCAGGAGGCGGGCGCCAACCAGGCCATCGAGCTCGCCTTCACGCTCGCCGACGGTGTCGAGTACGTGCGCACCGGCATCAACTCCGGCATGGACGTCGACACCTTCGCCGGCCGCCTGTCCTTCTTCTGGGCGGTGGGCATGAACTTCTACCTCGAGATCGCCAAGATGCGCGCCGCGCGCCTGCTGTGGTGGCGGCTCATGAAGCAGTTCAACCCCAAGAGCGCCAAGTCGATGATGCTGCGCACGCACTCGCAGACCTCCGGCTGGTCGCTCACCGAGCAGGACCCCTACAACAACGTCGTGCGCACCACGATCGAGGCCATGGCTGCGGTGTTCGGCGGCACCCAGTCGCTGCACACCAACGCGCTCGACGAGGCGATCGCCCTGCCTACCGAGTTCTCCGCCCGCATCGCGCGCAACACCCAGATCATCATCCAGGAAGAGACCCACATCTGTAACGTGGTCGACCCCTGGGCCGGCTCCTACATGATGGAGAAGCTCACCCAGGACATGGCCGACAAGGCCTGGGCGCTGATCGAGGAGATCGAGTCCATGGGCGGCATGACCCGCGCGGTCGAATCCGGCTGGGCCAAGATGAAGGTCGAGGAGTGCGCCGCCGACAAGCAGGCGCGCATCGACTCGGGCAAGGACGTGATCGTCGGCGTGAACAAGTACAAGCTCGCCAAGGAAGACCCGATCGACATCCTCGACATCGACAACCATGCGGTGCGCGAGGCGCAGATCGCCCGCCTCGACAAGATCCGCGCCACCCGCGACACCGCCGCGGTGCAGGCCGCGCTCGCTGCGCTCACCAAGTGCGCCGAGACGGGCGAAGGCAACCTGCTCGACCTGTCGGTCAAGGCCATTCGCCTGCGTGCCACCGTCGGCGAGATCTCCGACGCGCTCGAGAAGGTCTTCGGCCGTTACCGTGCCAATCCGCAAGCCGTTTCCGGCGTCTATGGAGCCGTCGTGGAAGAACAGGAAGACTGGAAGACCCTCAAGGCCGACATCGAGGCCTTCATCGCCGAAGAAGGCCGCCGCCCGCGCGTGATGATCGCCAAGCTCGGCCAGGACGGCCACGACCGCGGCGCCAAGGTGGTGGCCTCGGCCTTCGCCGACCTCGGTTTCGACATCGACATCGGCCCGCTCTTCCAGACCCCGGAAGAAGCGGCCCGCCACGCGGTCGAGAACGACGTCCATGCGGTCGGCTGCTCCAGCCTCGCCGCCGGCCACAAGACCCTGGTCCCGGCCGTCATCGACGAGTTGAAGCGCCTCGGCGCCGACGACATCATCACTTTCGTCGGTGGCGTGATCCCGGCGCAGGACTACGACACGCTGTACGCCGCCGGCGCCAAGGGGATCTTCGGCCCCGGCACGCCGATCCCGGCGGCCGCACGCGAGGTGCTGAAGCAGATCCGCGCCGCACGCAAGGCGACGTAAGGTCGATGTAGGAGCGAGGCAAGTCGCGATCGCAGCGCCCGGGCAGGCGCCGCCGACCTCACGCTTCCCGTAGGAGCGACGCAAGTCGCGATTGCAGCGGATCAGCGGGCGGCGTGCGCATCGTCGAGGCGGGAATCGCGACTTGCGTCGCTCCTACAAGAACCACGAACCGCAAACCGTAGAACGGACGCCCCCTATAAGACCCGACATGCCTGCTCCGATATCCACCCCTCTCGATCCCGCCGACCAGTCGCTGGTCGCTGGCGTGCTGGCGCGCCAGCTGCGGCCGCTGGCCAAGGCCATCACGCTGATCGAATCGCAGCGCGAGGACCATCAGGCGCGCGCGCAGAAGGTGCTCGAGGCGCTGCTGCCGCATACCGGCGGGGCGATGCGGGTGGGGATCTCGGGCGTGCCGGGCGTGGGCAAGAGCACCTTCATCGAGGCGCTCGGGCTCTACCTCATCGAGCAGGGCCTGCGCGTCGCGGTGCTCGCGGTCGATCCGTCCTCGTCGGTCACCGGTGGCTCCATCCTCGGCGACAAGACGCGCATGGAGCTGCTGTCACAGAACCCCGCGGCCTTCATCCGCCCCAGCCCCTCGGCCTGCAGCCTCGGCGGCGTGGCCGAGAAGACGCGCGAGACCATGCTGGTGTGCGAAGCTTCGGGCTTCGACGTCATCATCGTCGAGACCGTCGGCGTCGGGCAGTCCGAGACCGCGGTCGCCGGCATGACCGACATCTTCTGCCTGCTGCAACTGCCCAACGCCGGTGACGACCTGCAGGCGATCAAGAAAGGGATCATGGAGATCGCCGACCTGATCGTCATCAACAAGGCCGACATCGACGCCGGTGCGGCCATGCGCGCCAAGGCGCAGATCAAGACCGCGCTGCACATGCTGCGCCCGGCCAGCCCCAACTGGACCGTGCCGGTGCTCACCCTGTCGGCGCTGCAGAAGCAGGGCATCGCCGACTTCTGGAAGGCGGTGTGCGACTACCGCGAGGCGCTCGGCGCCTCCGGGGAGTTCGCCGCCAAGCGTCGCCACCAGGCATTGGCCTGGATGTGGGAGATGATCGATTCCGGGCTGCGCAGCCGTTTCCGCAGCCATCCCCGCGTGCGCGAGGAACTTCCCGCCCTCGCACGCGCGGTCGAGGAGGGCGGCACCACACCCGCGGCCGCGGCCTTCCGGCTGCTCGGCCACCTCCAATCCAACGAACAGGGCCGACTGCCGCGACAGCCGGCCGAAACCGAGATCTGACAGGAGATCGCACTCATGCAAGACATCATTCGCCAGCTCGAGAAAAAGCGCGAACTGGCCCGCCTCGGTGGCGGCCAGAAGCGCATCGACGCGCAGCACCGCAAGGGCAAGCTCACCGCGCGCGAGCGCATCGAACTGCTGCTCGACGACGACAGCTTCGAAGAGTGGGACATGTACAAGGAGCACCGCTGCACCGAGTTCGGCATGGATGCCGAGCACATCCCCGGTGACGGCGTGGTCACCGGCTACGGCACCGTCAACGGCCGCCTGGTCTTCGTGTTCTCGCAGGACTTCACGGTCTTCGGCGGCTCGCTCTCCGAGACCCACGCCGAGAAGATCTGCAAGGTCATGGACCACGCCATGAAGGTCGGCGCCCCGGTCATCGGCCTCAACGACTCGGGCGGAGCGCGCATCCAGGAAGGCGTGGACTCGCTCGGCGGCTACGCCGACGTGTTCCAGCGCAACGTGCTGGCCTCCGGGGTCATCCCGCAGATCTCGCTGATCATGGGCCCCTGCGCCGGCGGCGCGGTGTACAGCCCGGCGATGACGGACTTCATCTTCATGGTCAAGGACTCGTCCTACATGTTCGTGACCGGTCCCGAGGTCGTGAAGACCGTGACCCACGAGGAAGTCACCGCCGAGGAGCTCGGCGGCGCCGTCACCCACAACACCAAGTCCGGCGTCGCCGACCTCGCCTTCGAGAACGACGTCGAGGCGCTGATGATGACGCGTCGCCTGATCGGCTTCCTGCCCTCCAGCAACCGCGAGAAGCCGCCCGCGATCCCCTGCGCCGACTCCGCCGACCGCATCGACCTGTCGCTCGACACCCTGGTCCCGGAGAACCCGAATCAGCCCTACGACATGAAGGAGCTGATCTTCAAGATGGTCGACGACGGCGATTTCTTCGAGCTGCAGCCCGACTACGCCAAGAACATCATCATCGGCCTGGCGCGCATGGAAGGCTCGCCGGTGGGCATCGTCGCCAACCAGCCGCTCGTGCTGGCCGGCTGCCTCGACATCAAGAGCTCGATCAAGGCCGCCCGCTTCGTGCGCTTCTGCGACGCCTTCAATATCCCGGTCGTCACCCTGGTCGATGTCCCCGGCTTCATGCCCGGCACCGCGCAGGAATACGGCGGCATCATCAAGCACGGCGCCAAGCTGCTCTACGCCTACGCCGAGTGCACCGTGCCCAAGGTCACCCTGATCACCCGCAAGGCCTACGGCGGCGCCTACGACGTGATGTCGTCCAAGCACCTGCGCGGCGACGTGAACCTCGCCTGGCCGAGCGCCGAGATCGCGGTGATGGGCGCCAAGGGCGCGGTCGAGATCATCTTCCGCGAAGAGAAGGGCGACCCCGAGAAGCTCGCCCAGCGCGAAGCCGAATACAAGGCCCGTTTCGCCAACCCCTTCGTCGCCGCCAGCCGCGGCTTCATCGACGACGTGGTCATGCCGCACAACACCCGCAAGCGCATCTGCCGCTCGCTGGCCATGCTGCGCGACAAGCAGCTCGACAACCCGTGGCGCAAGCACGGCAACATCCCGCTCTGACCCGCGCACGAGGAACCGACCAAATGTTCAAGAAAATCCTGATTGCAAACCGCGGTGAAATCACCTGCCGCGTCATCAAGACCGCCCGCAAGATGGGCATCAAGACCGTCGCGGTGTACTCCGAGGCGGACAAGAACGCGCTCCACGTCGAACTCGCCGACGAAGCCGTCTGCATCGGCCCGGCGGCCTCGAAAGAGTCCTACCTGGTCATGGACAAGATCATCGCCGCCTGCAAGCAGACCGGCGCCGAGGCGGTCCACCCGGGCTACGGCTTCCTGTCCGAGAACGCCGAGTTCTCGCGCCGCCTCGAAGAGGAAGGCATCAAGTTCATCGGCCCGAAGCACTACTCGGTCGCCAAGATGGGCGACAAGATCGAGTCCAAGAAGCTCGCCATCGCGGCCGGCGTGAACACCATCCCCGGCTACAACGACGCCATCTCCGGCCCCGACGAGGCGGTCGAGATCGCGAAGAAGATCGGCTACCCGGTCATGATCAAGGCCTCCGCCGGCGGCGGCGGCAAGGGCCTGCGCGTCGCCTTCAACGACAAGGAGGCGCACGAGGGTTTCGCCTCCTGCGTCAACGAGGCGCGCAACGCCTTCGGCGACGACCGCGTCTTCATCGAGAAGTACGTGCTCGAGCCGCGCCACATCGAGATCCAGGTGCTGGGCGACTCGCATGGCAACTACGTCTACCTGAACGAGCGCGACTGCTCCATCCAGCGCCGTCACCAGAAGGTCATCGAGGAAGCCCCCAGCCCCTTCGTCGACCCCGCGATGCGCAAGGCCATGGGCGAGCAGGCCGTGGCCCTGGCGCGCGCGGTGAACTACGAGTCGGCCGGTACGGTCGAGTTCGTGGTCAGCGGCGCGACCAAGGAGTTCTACTTCCTCGAGATGAACACCCGCCTGCAGGTCGAGCACCCGGTCACCGAGCTCATCACCGGGCTGGACCTCGTCGAGCAGATGATCCGCGTCGCCTACGGCGAAAAGCTGCCGCTCGCCCAGGCCGACGTCAAGATCGACGGCTGGGCGATGGAATGCCGCATCAACGCCGAAGACCCCTTCCGCGGCTTCCTGCCCTCCACCGGCCGCCTCATCAAGTTCCAGCCCCCGGCCGAAGGCAACGGCGTGCGCGTCGACACCGGCGTGTATGAAGGCGGCGAGATCTCGATGTTCTACGACTCGATGATCGCCAAGCTCATCGTGCACGGCAAGGACCGCCAGGATGCGATCGAGCGCATGCGCGACGCCCTCAACGGCTTCGTCATCCGCGGCATCAGCTCCAACATCCCCTTCCAGGCCGCGCTGCTGCAGCATCCGCGCTTCTGCTCGGGCCACTTCAACACCGGCTTCATCGCCGAGGAGTATCCGAAGGGCTTCGACGCCTCCATGGTCCCGCACGACGACCCCGCGCTGCTCGCCGCCGTCGCCACCTTCGCCCGCATGCGCTACATCGAGCGCGCCGTGCAGATCGAAGGTCAGCTCGCCGGCCACGGCCGCAAGGTCGCCAGCGAATGGGTCGTCGTCATGGGCGGCAAGCAGTACGCCATGCGCACCGCCGCCATCGAAGGCGGCCTCGCCGTCACCTGCGAAGGCCGGACCTACAACATCGTCTCCGACTGGAAGTTCGGCGAGCTGCTCTTCGCGGGCACCGTCAACGGCGCCCCGATCGGCCTGCAGATCGAACGCCGCGGCCTGCGCTACCGCATCTCGCACTTCGGCCTGCAGGTCGAACCCGTCGTGATGACCGTGCGCGCGGCCCACCTGCTGTCGCTGATGCCCGCGAAGCTGCCGCCCGACCTCTCCAAGTTCCTGCTCTCGCCCATGCCCGGCCTGCTGCGCGAGATCGCGGTGACCGAGGGCCAGGACGTCAAGGCCGGCGAGAAGCTCGCCATCATCGAAGCCATGAAGATGGAAAACGTCCTCAAGGCCGAGCAGGACGGCAAGGTCAAGAAGATCGTCGCCAAGCCCGGCGCCAGCCTGTCGGTGGACGAGGTCATCATCGAGTTCGAGTGATCGCCACCCGAAAACCGTTTTGATCGATGGGGAGGGAGACCCGGGCCACGCCCGGGTGCCTGTCGGCACGAGGCCTGCGCAAGCAGGCCTCTTTTTTGTCCGGCCACCGCGGGACCGGAACGCGCGCCGCGGACGGGCTCCCGGGTGACGTCGGTGCGATGTGTTGCGTCGCTCCTACGCGAAAACAATCGGCGTCATCGCCCTGGACGGGCTCCCGGGCGATGGCGCCGTGCCTTTGCGGCGACGGCGTAACTACAACCGCGGCGCGCTGAACGTGTCGCAGGACTTGAACTGCCCCTGCTGCAATCCGATCGCGAACCACCGCCGGCGCTGCTCGGCACTGCCGTGGGTGAAGCTGTCCGGCACCGCGTAACCCTGGCTGCGCTTCTGGATGTGGTCGTCGCCCACCGCGGTGGCGGCGGCGAGGCCTTCCTCGATGTCGCCGGCCTCGAGCACGCTGCGGCTGCGGTTGGCGTGGTGGGCCCAGATGCCCGCGAGGCAATCCGCCTGCAGTTCCAGGCGCACCGAGAGCTGGTTCGCCTCGCGCTCCGACACCCGCGTGCGCGCCTGCTGCACCTTGTCCGAGATGCCCAGCAGGTTCTGCACGTGGTGGCCGATCTCGTGCGCGATCACGTACGCCTGGGCAAAGTCGCCGGGCGCGCCGAAGCGGTGGTGAAGCTCGTCGAAGAAGGCCAGGTCGAGATACACCTTGGCGTCCGCCGGACAGTAGAACGGCCCCATCTCCGCCTGCCCGACCCCGCAGGCGCTGCGCGTCGCGCCGGTGTAGAGCACGAGCTTGGGCTCGCGGTAGGTCGCGCCCCCCTGCTGGAAGATCGTCCGCCAGGTGTCCTCGGTGTCGGCCAGCACCATCGACACGAAGCGCGCCTGCGCGTTCTCGGCGGCGGGGCGGGTCTGGGTGGATTCGACCGGCGCGGGGTCGGTCATGGCCGTGTCGAGGACCACGCTCGGATCGATCCCGAAGTACATCGCCACCAGCGCGAGCACGATCGTCCCGATGCCGATCTTGCCCCCGCCGCGCAGGCCGCGCCCGCCTTGTCCGCGGCGGTCCTCGACGTTGTCGCTCTCCCTGCCGTTGCGGAAGTCCATGGTGCGCTCCATTCGTGGGGAACCTCTTCAGCTTAGTGAGTGCGGAGGGGGCAAGGCAAGCGCAAGCCATCCGCGCAGCGGCTCTCCGGCAGGCGCGACGCAAGTCGCGAATGCGGCGCTTCCGCCCACGCCGCGCTGCCCGAAGGCCGGAATCGCGACTTGCGTCGCTCCTACGTGAACCAAATCAAGGCCATCGCCTTGGATCGTCGCCCGGGCAGCGCGCCACGCATCGCCCGATACCGATGCCGATGCCGATGCCGATGCCGATCCCGATGCCGATGCCGATGCCGATGCCGATGCCGATGCCGATGCCGATGCAACTGTGATGGTGTCGTAGGAGCGACGCAAGTCGCGATCGCTGCGGTCGAGAACCGGCGCGGCCACGGGCGCCGCGGCCGGCAGCAGAGCTTCCTCCGAGTATGCCTTTATTAGATTTGCACAAAACAACTTTGTGACATACCATCACATCCCCAAGCGACTCCCCACTCCGGGGTGTCGACGGATGCCGGGAGCCTGGCCGCCGTCGGCCGATGCTTGCCTCGGGCGCCGCCGTTTGCCCGGCCACCGCACGCGCTGCCGAACCGCAACCGGTGCGCGGCCGCAACCCGCGGCACCGGCAGACCCCCAGCACAACCAGACCAAGGAGACGAACATGAGCGCACAAGTGCATGCTCTCGCGGCCCCGACCCCGCGCACAGCCGCCGCTGCCGCGACCGCGCGAGCGGTCCCCATCGCCGCCGCAGTGCCGAACCCGCGCGCCGCGCCCGCCGCCGAGCGCTTCGCCCCGATGTCCTTCAAGGTCTTCACCGCCCGCGATCTCGACCGCATCCCGCAGCTCGCGCGCCTTTCTCCCGAGCAGCGCTTCGAGATGAAGGTCGTGGCCGCCGTGCTGCCCTTCCGCGTCAACCAATACGTCATCGACGAGCTCATCGACTGGGCCGACGTCCCCCGCGACCCCATCTTCCAGCTCACCTTCCCGCAGCGCGGCATGCTCGCGTCCGAGCACTACGAGCGCATCGCCCGCCTCATCGAAGGCGACGCGGACAAGGACGCGCTCGAGGCCGCCATCGCCGAGGTCCGCCACGCCCTCAACCCGCACCCCGCCGACCAGATGCAGATGAACATGCCGCTCGACGAGCACGGCAAGCGCATCGACGGCCTGCAGCACAAGTATCGCGAGACCGTGCTCTTCTTCCCCAGCCAGGGCCAGACCTGCCACGCCTATTGCAGCTTCTGCTTCCGCTGGGCGCAATTCGTCGGCGACAAGGAGCTGCGCATCGCCAGCTCCGAAGCCCGCGTGCTGCAGGACTACCTGCGCACCCATACCGAGGTCACCGACCTGCTCGTCACCGGTGGCGACCCCATGGTCATGAAGACCCGTCACCTGCGCGAATACCTCGAACCCCTGCTGCGCCCCGAGTTCGACCACATCCAGACCATCCGCATCGGCTCCAAGGCGCTCACCTTCTGGCCGCACCGCTTCCTCGGCGCCGAGGATGCCGACGATCTCATGCGCCTTCTCCGGCAGCTCGTCGAAGCCGGCAAGCACGTCGCGCTGATGGCGCACTACAACCACTGGAAGGAGCTCGAGACCGACGCCGCCCACGCCGCCATCCGCCGCATCCGCGCCACCGGTGCCGTCATCCGCGCACAAGGTCCGCTCATCGCCCACATCAACGACGACCCCGCCGCCTGGGCGCGCTTGTGGAAGACCGAGGTCCGCCTCGGCCTCGTCCCCTATTACATGTTCGTCGAGCGCGACACCGGCGCCCGCCATTACTTCGAGGTTCCGCTCGCGCGCGCCTGGGAGATCTACCAGCAGGCCATCCAGCAGGTCTCCGGCCTCGCCCGCACCGCCCGCGGCCCGAGCATGAGTGCCAGCCCCGGCAAGGTCGAGATCCAGGGCGTCACCGAGATCGCCGGCGAGAAGGTCTTCGTGCTGCGCTTCATCCAGGGCCGCAACCCCGACTGGGTGCAACGCCCGTTCTTCGCCCGGTTCGACGAAAAGGCCACCTGGCTCGACCAGCTCGCGCCCGCCTTCGGCGAGGCGAAATGGTTCTGGCAGGACGAATACGAGGCGATCCGCGCGGAAAGGCTCGTCGGCTGAGGGCGGGGCGGCGCTTCGTCAGCGTCCGACTCGCGACTCGCTTGGCTCCAGGCGCTCCCGGAAGCGCGGTGGTTTTGCAGGAACGACGTGCGTGCGAGGGTGGCGCTGGAACGGGCGCGCGCGCCGCATGGCTCACTCCGCGCGCAAGGCCTCGACCGCGTCGAGCCGTGCCGCCCTGCGTGCGGGCAGGACCCCGGCGGCGAGCCCGACCACGATGGCGACCCCCTCGGCGGCGAGCGCGTATCGCCAGGGCGTGGCCACCGGCATCGCCGGCACCAGCAGCCCGACCAGCTGGGCAAGGCCTGCGCCGACGAGCAGGCCGAGCAGGCCGCCGATGCCCGCCAGCACCACCGCCTCGCCGAGGAAGAGCGCGAGGATGGTGCGCCGACGTGCGCCCAGGGCCACCAGCAGGCCGATCTCTCCGGTGCGCTCGGTGACCGCGATGCTCATGATGGTGACGATGCCCACTCCGCCCACCAGCAGCGAGATCGCCCCGAGCGCACCCACCGCCGCGGTGAGCAGATCGAGGATGTTCGACAGCGTCGCCAGCATGTCCTCCTGCGTCAGCACGGTGAAGTCCTCGCGTCCGTGGCGCGCGATCATCCGCTTCTTCACCGCCTCCGCCACGCGCGCGGCGGGGGCCTCGGGGTCGTAGGTCAACGCGATCTCCATGAGGCCGTCGCGCTGGTACAGCGCCATGCCGCGCACCACCGGGATGTAGGCGGCGTCGTCCAGATCGATACCGAGGAACTGCCCCTTCTCTTCCATGACGCCGACCACGCGGAAGCGCTCGGCACCGATCTCGACGTGCTCGCCGAGCGCGATGGTGCTGCCGAAGAGCTCGCGTGCGAGCTTGGGGCCCAGCACCACGAAGGCGCGCGCGCTCGCCGCCTCGTCGGGCGGCAGGAACTGCCCCACGCGCACCCGCATCGAGTACACCTCCTGCATCTGCGGTCCCACGCCGAGCACGGTGCTGCGCCGCACCCGGCCTTGCGCGCGCACCTCGGCGTTGCCGCTCACCGAACCGGTGACGTGGCGCACATGGGGCAGGCGGGCGAGCGCGTCCGCGTCGTCCAGGGTGAGGTCGCGCGCGGTGGACGGCAGGCCGGGCGGGCCGCCGCGTGCGCCCTGGCGGCCCGGGTGGAGGTTGATCACGTTGGTGCCGAACTGGCCGAACTCGGCGAGCACGAAGCGGTGCAGACCCTCGCCGATCGAGGTGAGCAGGATCACCGCGGCGATGCCCACGCCGATGCCGAGCAGGGTCAGGAGGCTGCGCAGCCGATGCGCGGTGATCGCACGCAGGGCGAGGTGGAGGGCGTCACGCCAGCGCATCGCCGCTACCGCTTCGACAAGGCCTGCACCGCATCGAGCCGGGCGGCGCGGCGCGCGGGCAGCACGCCGAACAGCACCCCGGTGCCGAGCGCGGTGGCGAGCGCGGCGATCACCGCCCAGTCGGGCGGCCACGCCGGCAGCTGCGGGAAAGCCAGGCGCACGCCCCAGGCGCCGGCGTGGCCGAGCGCGAAGCCGGCGAGCGCGCCGGCGACGGAGAGCAGCGCGGCCTCGGCGAGGAAGGCGGCGCGGATGGTGCCGGCGCGCGCGCCGAGCGCCTTGAGCAGGCCGATTTCGGCGGTGCGCTGGGTGACCGCGACCAGCATCACGTTCATCACCAGGATGCCCGCGACTGCCAGGCTGATCGCGGCGATGCCGGCCACGCCCAGGGTGAGCGCGCCGAGGATGCGGTCGAAGGTGCCGAGAACGGCGTCCTGGGTGATCACGGTGAAGTCGAGCTCGTCGTCGCGGCGCGCGCGCAGGCGCTCCTCGATCTGGCGCTGCGTCGCGGGCAAGGCCTCGCGCCCGCGCGCCTCGACGAAGATGCGGAACAGCCCGCTGGTGTCGAACATCGCCTGCGCGGTCGCCACCGGCACCAGCACCAGCTCGTCGGTGGTCATGCCCAGCCCGCGCCCGGACGGCGTGAGCACGCCGATCACGCGCAGCCGGGTGTCGCCGACACGGATCATGCGGCCCACCGCGCTCTGTCCGGGGAAGAGTTCGCTGCGCAGTGCGTCGCCGATCACCGCCACCGCCGAGGCGCGGTTGAAGTCCTCGCGCGGCAGGAAGCCGCCGTGGCCGATCTTCAGACCGCGCAGCTCGAGGAAGTCGGCGCTGGTGCCGACGACCGTGACCTCGCGCAGCCGGCCGCCGACGGCGATCTCGGAGTTGCCCACCGCGAGCGGCGCCACGCGCTGCACCAGCGGCAAGCGCAACAGCGCGGCGGCGTCGGCGTTGGTGAGCTCGCGCGGCGTGCTGCTGACGAAGCTGCCCGCGTTGACGCCACCGGTCTCGGTGCGTCCGGGCAGCACGATCAGCAGGCTGGCACCGAGCGCGGAGAACTCGTTCACCACGTAGCGCCGCGCGCCGTCGCCGAGCGCGGTGAGTACCACCACCGCGGCGACGCCGATCGACATCGCCAGCATCATCAACGCGGCGCGCAGCGGCCACGCGGTGGCGGCGCGGGTGGCGAAGCGCAGGGTGTCGGCGGGGCTCATGGGGGCGGTGCGGCGGTGCGCAGGTCCTGACGGATCGCGCCGTCCTCCATCAGGATGCGGCGGTGTGCGCGCTCGCCCATCGAAGGGTCGTGGGTGACGACGATCAGCGTGGTGCCGGCGGCGTTGAGCGCCTCGAGCAGCGCGGTGACCTCGTGGCCGGTGGCGCGGTCGAGGTTGCCGGTGGGCTCGTCGGCGAGCAGCATCGCCGGCCGCATGATGGTGGCACGCGCGATCGCGACGCGCTGGCGCTGGCCGCCGGAGAGTTCGTCGGGGCGGTGCCGGGCGCGCCCCTCGAGGCCGAAGTCCTGCAAGGCCTGCGCGATGCGAGCAGCGCGCTCGGCGACGGGGATGCCGGCGAGCACCAGCGGCAGGCCGATGTTCTCGGCCGCGCTGAGGCGGGGGACGAGGTGGAAGCTCTGGAACACGAAGCCGATGCGTGCGCTGCGCACCGCGGCCTGCTCGTCGGCCGAGAGTGTGGTGACGTCGCGGCCTTCGAGCCGGTAATGGCCGGCGTCGGGGCGGTCGAGCAGACCGAGCAGGTTGAGCAGCGTCGATTTGCCGGAACCCGACGGTCCCATGACCGCGACGTACTCGCCGGGCTCGATGCGCAGCGTGATGTCGCGCAAGGCGTGCACCTCGCTGTCGCCGAGCTTGAAGATGCGGTCGATGTGCTCGAGTTCGATCTGGGCCATGGTGTTCTGTTGCAGCTTCAATTCAGGCCGGTGTGGCTTCCGTGAGGTGGCATGAGGCACCTTTCAGCGCCCTGCATGGGGTGTCGGGCGAGCGGACAATGAAAAAAGACCTTGCCCGCTCGGCGGCGGCAATCGCGACTTGCGTCGCTCCCACAGGCGAGACGCGGCGCCTGGCGAGGCTGGCGCCGATTGGACCGGAAGCGGCGACGCTGCGACGCCCGGGAATGCGTGCGCCGACTGGCGTGCACGCGGCGACACCGCGGCGCTCGGGGAGGGATGTGGGAGCGACGCAAGTCGCGATCCGGGAGCCGGGGCGCCCACTTCGATCCAGCGCCTACCGCGCCTCTTCCGGCCGCAGCGCCACCTTCGCCCCCGCCATCACCCCCTCCCGCTCGAGCGACGTCACAATCCTCTCCCCCGCAGCCAGTCCCGACACCACCTCGGTGAACTCCCAGTTCGCCACGCCCGTCCGCAGCGTGCGTTCGACCAGCGTGTCGCCCTCGACCACCAGCACCTTGCCGCCCTCCCGCAAGGCCCCGGTCGGGACGCGCAGCACCTCCGCACGTGTCGCGAGCACGATCTCCACGTCCGTGCTGTAGCCCACCAGCATCCCGTGCGCCTCGGCCGGGTCCGCGAAATCCACATCCACCGCCACCGTGCGCGCCTGCTTCTCCACCGCGGTGATATACGGCGCGACACGGCGCACGCGGCCTTCGAAGACCTTGCCGGGGATGGCCTCGAGCGTGATGCGCACCGGCAGCCCGGGCCGGATCTTCGGTGCGTCGATTTCGTCCATCGGCGCCTTCACGTACAGGCAGGAGTCGTCGATCAGGTCGATCGCCGGCGGCATCGGCACGCCGGGCGGGGAGGGCGTCGCGTATTCGCCCAGCTCGCCGCTGATCTTGGCCACGGTGCCGGCGAAGGGCGCAACCAACACCAGGCGCTGGCGCTCGGTTTCGGTCGCGACGAGCTGGGCCTGGGCGGTGGCGATGTCGGCCTGCGCGGTGTCGCAGGCGGCGCGGCGGGCACGCGCCTCGGTGCGGGCCCTCTCCTCGGCGCTGGCGGACACGAAGCCGCGCTTCACCAGCTGCGCCTGGCGCGCGGCCTCGCGCTCGGCGTTGGCCGCCACGGCGCACGCCTCCTGCACGCGCTGGCGGGCGGTGGCGAGCTGGGCGCGCACGACCGCCGCGCGCGCGTCGAGGTCACCATGCCACAGCCGCATCAGCACCTGTCCGGCCTCGACGCGGTCGCCTTCCTCCACGCCCAGCCACTCGATCCGCCCGCCCGCGATCGTCGCCATCTTCGCGCGCTGGCAGGCCTCGACCTCGCCGGCGCGGGTGTTGGTCAGCGTGGCCTCGACCGTACCGCGGGCCACCTCGTGCACCGCCACCTCGATCGGCTGCGGGCGGGTCATCCACCAGATCCCCGCGCCCACCAGCGCCGCGACGAGTGCGAGAACGAAGAGGCGGCGGAGGGTCTTCATGAGTGGAGTGCCGGAGCGGTCAAGGTCTGGTCGCCGCGCGCGAAGGATGCGATCTCACTTCCCGCCCTTGGCCCACGAATCCTTCAGCGTCACCGTGCGGTTGAACACCGGCGCGCCGGGCTTCGAGTCCACGCGGTCGGCGACGAAGTAGCCGTGGCGCTCGAACTGGAAGCGGTCTTCGGGCCGGGCGTCCTTCAGTGCCGGCTCCAGGTAGGCGGTGATGACGCGCTTGCTGTCGGGGTTGATGTCGTCGAGGAAGTCGCGCTCGAAGTCGGGCGCGTCGCCTTCGCGGCGCTGGCCGGGATGGGGGTGGGCGAAGAGGCGGTCGTAGATGCGCACCTCGGTTTCAAAACCGTGCGCCACCGACACCCAGTGCAGGTTGCCCTTGACCTTGTAGTCGTCGGCGCCCGGCGTGCCGGACTTCGAGTCGGGCATGTACTCGGCGAGCACCGCGGTGACCTTGCCGTCGGCGTCCTTCTCGCAGCCGGTGCACTTGACGACGAAGCCGTAGCGCAGGCGCACCATGTTGCCCGGATAGAGGCGGTGGAAGCCCTTGACGGGCTCTTCCATGAAGTCCTCGCGCTCGATCCACAGCTCGCGCGAGAAGGGCATGTCGCGCTTGCCGAGCTCGGGCTCGAGCGGGTGGTTGGGTGCCTGGCACAGCTCGGAGGCGCCTTCGGCGTAGTTGGTAAGGACGAGCTTCAGCGGGTCGAGCACCGCCACGCGGCGCTGGGCGGCCTCGTTGAGATCGTCGCGCATGCACTCTTCCAGCACGCTCATGTCGATCCACGACTCGGCCTTGGACACGCCGATGCGCTCGGCGAAGCGGCGGAAGCCGGCGGCGGTGAAGCCGCGGCGGCGGGCGCCGACCAGCGTGGGCAGGCGCGGGTCGTCCCAGCCGTCGACATGGCCTTCGTTCACCAGCTGGATCAGCTTGCGCTTGGACAGCACCACGTAGGTCAGGTTGAGGCGGGCGAACTCGATCTGCTGCGGCAGCGGGCGCGGGAAGTGGCCTTCGGTGGCGAGCGCGTCGAGCAGCCAGTCGTAGAACGGGCGCTGGTCCTCGAACTCGAGCGTGCATACCGAGTGGGTGATGTTCTCGATCGCGTCCTCGATCGGATGCGCGAAGGTGTACATCGGGTACAGGTGCCAAGCGTCGCCGGTGCGATGGTGGGTGGCGTGGCGGATGCGGTAGATCGCCGGGTCGCGCAGGTTGATGTTGGGGCTCGCCATGTCGACCTTGGCGCGCAGGATGTGCGTGCCCTCGGCGAATTCGCCGGCGCGCATGCGCGCGAAGAGCTCGAGGTTCTCGTCGACGCTGCGCTCGCGGTACGGGCTGTTCTTGCCCGCCTCGGTCAGGGTGCCGCGGTTGACGCGCATCTCCTCGGCCGACTGCGAATCGACATAGGCCTTGCCGGCCTTGATCAGGCTGATGGCGCAGGCGTACATCTTGTCGAAGTAGTCCGACGCAAAGTACAGGTGCTCGCCCCACTCGAAGCCGAGCCATTGCACCGCCTCGAGGATGGCGTCGACATATTCCTGCTCTTCCTTCTCGGGGTTGGTGTCGTCGAAGCGCATGTGGCAGACGCCGCCGTAGGACTCGGCCAGGCCGAAGTTCAGGCAGATCGACTTGGCGTGGCCGTAGTGCAGGTAGCCGTTGGGCTCGGGCGGGAAGCGTGTCTCGACGCGGCCGCCCCATTTGCCGTTGCGGTTGTCCTCGTCGATGATGCTGCGGATGAAGTTGGAGACGACGGGCGCTTCGGCGGCGGGTGCGGCGGGTTTCTTTTCGGGTTTCATCGGGAAGGCAGGGGTCGGAAAGTTCGGCGGGATGGTGGGGGTTCGTGTGCAGCTGGGGCCGGACCCCGAGGCGGGCGGCGCAATGGACCGATTGTAGCCGATCGGGCGTGCGGGCTCGCCGGAGCGGGCCGGTCACGGGGTGCGGCGTTCGGGGCGCGATGCCCGCGGAGGGGTAGAATCGTGCGGCCGGTGGGCGGCAGCAGGGAGGCGGGATGGAGCACGGGCGATGAATCTGGCGGCATTCGCAGCGGTTGGGGCGGGGGCGGCGTGCGGTGCGTGGCTGCGCTGGGGATTGGGGCTGTGGCTCAACCCGGTGTTCGCGCTCGTCCCGCTCGGCACCCTGATGGCGAACCTGCTGGGCGGTTTCCTCATGGGCGTAGTGCTCGCGGCGGTGCAGGCCTGGCCGACGATGTCGCCGGCGCTCAAGCTCCTGCTCACCACCGGCCTGCTCGGCGGGCTGACGACCTTTTCCACCTTTTCCGCCGAGTCCTTCCACCTGTTGCAGCGCGGCGCGATCGGCTGGCTGGGTGCCCACCTGGTCGTGCATGTGGCTGGATCCGTGCTGATGACCTGGGCGGGATACGTGCTTTTCAATGCCCTGCGTGCGTGACCTGCGCCGCAAGGCGGGCGGCCGCGTCATTTTCTGTTTCACTCCGATGGGCTAGAGTGGATGAGCGTTACATCGATAATTCACGCCGTTCTGCATCCCCAGTGGCACCCCCTCAACGCAACGGAGCCCATCCAATGAAAAAAATCATCGTCACCCTTTCCGCGGTCGCGCTCGCCGTGAGCGGTCTTTCCGGCTGCGCGAACATGAACGAGACCCAGCGCGACACGGGCATGGGAGCCGCCATCGGCGCCGTGGCCGGCGGCCTCATCGGTGCCGCCACCGCGGGCGGCAACAAGGGCAAGAGCGCCGCAACCGGTGCTGCGATCGGCGCTGCACTCGGGGCGGGCGGCGGCTACCTGTGGTCGCAGAACATGCAGAAGCAGCGCGCCGAGATGGAGCAGGCGACCGCGGGCACCGGCATCGGCATCAGCCAGACGACCGACAACCAGCTCAAGGTCGACATTCCCGCGGACGTTTCCTTCGACGTGGGCCGCCACGCGATCAAGCCCAACATGCGTCCGGTGCTCGACCGTCTGGCCAGCACGCTGAACCAGCATCCGGTGACCACGGTGACCATCATCGGCCATACCGACAGCACCGGCTCGGATGCGGTGAACGATCCGCTATCGATCAACCGCGCCGCCGCCACCCGCGATTATCTGGTGCAGCGTGGCGTGTCCGCGCAGCGCATCGCGGTCGATGGGCGCGGCTCGCGCCAGCCGGTCGCCGACAACTCGACGGCCTCCGGCCGTGCGATGAACCGCCGCGTGGAGATCTTCATCGCGGAGCCGGCACAGCGCTGACCCCGGACGGGTCGGGTGAGCGCTTGCGGCGGGATTTCGCGCCGCGCCATCTCGACCGCTTCGATCGCGACTCGCGTCGCTCCCACGGGGCTCCTGGAGCCCCGTGCTCATTGCGGGGGCGGCGCAAGTGGCGACTTGTGCGTTCGATCGCTTCGGCGCGGAGGCGCGCCGAGACCGAGGCTTGCGCCGCTCCTGCAGGACACCTTTGCCCGGCTTCCGCTCCCGCTCAGCGCGCGTCCGCGGGGAGCGGCGCGAGGAGGGCGGCGATGTCGGCCTCGCCGAACTTGGCGAGCGCGTCCGCGTCCTCCGACAGCACGCTCTCGGCGAGGGCGGCCTTGCGCTCCTGCAGGGCGAGGATCTTCTCTTCGATGCTGCCCGCGCACACCAGCTTGAACACGAACACCGGCTTGTCCTGGCCGATGCGGTGGGCGCGGTCGGTGGCCTGGTTCTCGGCCGCGGGGTTCCACCACGGGTCGTAGTGGATCACGGTGTCGGCGGCGGTGAGGTTGAGGCCCACGCCGCCCGCCTTTAGGCTGATCAGGAATACCGGCACGCGCCCCTTCTGGAAGTCTTCCACCGGCACCCGGCGATCGCGGGTGTCGCCGGTCAGCGCGACCCAGCCGATCTTCGCCTTGTCGAGTTCGCCAGCGATCAGGCCGAGCATGGTGGTGAACTGCGAGAACACCAGGATGCGCCGGCCCTCGTCGATCAGCTCGGGGAGCATGTCCATGAGCAGGTGGAGCTTGGCGCGCTCCTTCACCCGCAAGGCGGCGGGCGACTTCAGCAGGCGCGGATCGCAGCACACCTGGCGCAGCTTGAGCAGCGCATCCAGGATCACGATCTGGCTGCGCGCGAAGCCCTTGCCGGCGATCTCGGCGCGCACCTTCTCGTCCATCGCCGCGCGCACCGTCTCGTAGAGGTCGCGCTGGCCGCCCTCCAGGCCGACGCTGCGCACGATGATGGTCTTGGGCGGCAGCTCGGTGGCGACGTCTTCCTTGCGCCGGCGCAGGATGAAGGGGCGCAGGCGGGCCGCGAGCAGGTCGCGGCGCACCGTGTCGCCGTGCTTCTCGATCGGCGTGCGCCAGGTCGCGGTGAAGTCCTTGTGGCTGCCGAGGAAGCCCGGCAGCAGGAAGTCGAACTGCGCCCACAGCTCGCCGAGGTGGTTCTCCAGTGGCGTCCCGGTGAGGCCCAAGCGGTGGCGGGCCTTCAGCTGGCGGATCACCTGCGCGCCCTTGCTGGCGGCGTTCTTCACCGTCTGCGCCTCGTCGAGGATCAGCAGGCTCCATTCGCGCGCCTGCAGCAGCTCGGCGTCGCGCCACAGCAGGGGGTAGGTGGTGAGGGCGATGTCGACCTTCCCGGCGCCGGCGTCGCCGGCCTCCAGCTCCTCGAAGCGCGCGTGGCGGTCGGCGCCGTGCAGGTTGAGTACCTTCAGGTCCGGGGCGAAGCGCTCGGCCTCGGCCTGCCAGTTGAACACCAGCGAGGTCGGCAGCACCACCAGCGCGGGGAGGTCGAGCCGGCCGGCCTGCTTCTCGGCGAGCAGGTGGGCGAGCGTCTGCGCGGTCTTGCCCAGACCCATGTCGTCGGCCAGGATGCCGGCGAGGTCGTGGCGTACGAGATGCTGCAGCCAGGCCAGGCCCTCGAGCTGGTAGGGGCGCAGCTCGGCGCGGAAGCCCGCCGGTGCGGCGACGGCGCGGATGCCCTCGGCGTCGCGCAGGCGCGCGGCGATCGCGGCGACCTGCTCGCGTCCGCGGCCGGGCAGGTCGAGGTCGGCCAGGCGGGTGGCGTCGAGCTTCGACAGCCGCCAGTCGTGGTCGGGGCGGTCGAAGAGGTCGACCAGCGCGCGCACCAGCGGCTTGATGCGCGCCGCGCCGATGCGCAGGCGGCCGAGGGTCTCGTCCTCCAGGATCACCGCCTCGTGGTCGTCGATGTCGTCCAGGCGGCCGGACAGCCAGCGCGGATCGTGCGCGAACAGGCCGGCGAGCAGCGGCGCCAGCGGCAGCGCCTTGCCCTCGATCTCGACGCCTGGCGACAGGCCCAGCCAGCCGTCCTCATGCTCGTCGATGTCGAGCATGAGGTGGTCGATGTCGATCGCGTGGTGGCGGAAGTCGCTCGGGAAGGCCACCTCCCAGCCCTCCGCGCGCAGCGCCGGCACGGTCTCCGCCATGAAGTCGGGCCAGGCCGCCTCGCTCGCCAGCCCGAGCGCATCGGTCGGGAGGCTGCCGAAGCTCGTCTGCACCGCGCCGGGCGGGATGCGCGCGAAGCCGGCCGCGGCGAGGCGCTGTGCGGCGGCGCGCTCGGCCTCCTGGTCCCGCGTCAGGCGCGCGCTGCGTCCGTCGGGCAGGGGGTGGAAGAGGCGGGCGTCGCCGGCCTCGATGGTGACCGTGCCGTAGCGGAAGGCGAGCAGGGCGAAGTCGAACTGGTAGGTGCCGTGGGGTGCGTACTGGCGAAAGCGCGCGTGGTAGGCGGGGCGCGTTTCCAGGCGCAGCACCGGCACCGGCGAGCCGCCGAGCTCGATCGGTGGCTCGCCGCGCAGCGTGGGCGCGGGGAGGGCGGGGGCCACCTCGGCCAGGGTCTCGGCGACCAGCTCGGATTCGGCCTGGGTGAGCGGCGGCAGCCAGAGCAGGCGCTGCACCAGCTCTGCGGGCACCTGCAGCGTGAGCGGGCCACCCTCGGCCCGGGCGGTGTCGATGTACCAGGGTGGCAGCAGCGGCAGCACGCGGTCGGCGGCCGGTTCCACCCGCAGCGCCGGGGCGCGCAGGCCGTCGGGGGTGATCGTCCAGTCGGGGGTGCCGGCGCGCGCCTCGCCCAGGCCCAGCACCGGGCCGGCGAGACTGCCGAAATGCGCGCGGCCGCTGGCGAGCAGCCGGCTCATCAGTTCGTCGCTGTGGCGCCCCTCGAGCGGCAGGCCGTCGCTCGCGTCGATGTGGCCGCGCGGGCGGTGCGCCCACAGCAGGCGCAGCAGGTCGAGGTCGGTGTCGTCGACGAAGGCGGGCGGCGCCTGCAGCGCGCGCTCGATGTTGCTCCAGCGCTCGTGCTGGCGGATCTCGCCGTGCTGGTCGAGGCGCACCTTGTGGCAGCTGACGCTGAAGTCGCCGCCGTACAGGCTGGGCTCGACGACATAGCGCAGCGCGTAGCTGACCGAAGCCGGCTTGCGCTTGCGCGCGCCGCCCTTCGCCAGGCTGTCCGCGGCCTCGCGAAAACCCTTCACCCAGGCCAGCACCTGCTCGCGCGGGCGGTCGGGGCGGCGGCGCTGGTGCAGCCACACCAGCATCATCGCCGCCACGTGCTTGCAGCCGTAGCCCATCGGGCAGGTGCATGAGCTGGTCAGGATCGAGGCGCCGTCTTCAAGGCCGAACGCATCTTCCACCTCGGCCTCGACGGTGTAGGGCGTGCGCTGGCGACCCTTGACCAGGGCCGAGACCGTGTCGCCCTCGACGGACAGCGCGCTGACCCGGCTCACGTAGCCCAGGCCCTTGGCCACGGTCTCCACGCCGAGCGCGGCGATCAGGTCGTCCTGGGTGAAGTGGTCGAGCGGGGTCATGGGCGGATCGGCGCGCGGACAAAACCTAAAAGTCTACACGTTCCTGCGCACGCAAGGTGCAGGCGGGAAATTCCATGGCTTCTCTGAGGAGCGTTATCGAACGTTCGGAAATCGAACGCCCATATCGATTCCGGTCGGCATGACGCCGCACTCCATTGTGCTGCGATGCGGCAAGTTGCGGCCTTGTGTGCTCGAAGAACCTGGGTTGGGTGCGTGTTGCACTGCATGGTTCTCAATGTGGCATGGCGGTTGCAAAGGGAGCTTCGGTGCCCGTTGCACCAGACGTTCATCCAACCAGAAGGAACGGAGACAACCATGCAAGTACAGACCGCAGCACGCGTACAGGTGATGGGCATCGATGCCGGCGGCACGATGACCGACACCTTCTTCGTGCGCGACGACGGCCGCTTCGTCGTCGGCAAGGCGCAGAGCAATCCGGCGGACGAATCGCTCGCCATCTTCAACTCCTCGCAGGACGCGCTCGCCCACTGGGGGCGCGACGTCGACGAGGTCTACCCTGAGCTGGCGACCTGCGTCTATTCCGGCACCGCGATGCTCAACCGCATCCTGAGCCGCAAGGGCCTCGACGTCGGCCTGATCTGCAACCGCGGCTTCGAGCAGATCCACTCCATGGGCCGCGCGCTGCAGAGCTACCTGGGCTACGCGCTGGAGGACCGCATCCACCTCAACACCCACCGCTACGACGAGCCGCTGGTGCCGGTGTCGCGCACCCGCGGCGTCACCGAGCGCACCGACGTGCAGGGCAAGGTCGTCATCCCGCTGCGCGAGGACGAGGTGCGCACGGCCACCCGCGAGCTGGTGGAGGCCGGCTCCCAGGCCATCGTGATCTGCCTGCTGCAGTCCCACAAGAACGAGGCCAGCGAGCAGCGCGCCCGCGACGTGGTCCGCGAGGAGCTCGACCAGCTCGGGGTGGATATCCCGATCTTCGCGTCGGTGGATTACTACCCCTCGCGCAAGGAAAGCCACCGGATGAACACCACCATCCTCGAGGCCTACGGCGCCGAGCCGTCCCGCGAGACCCTGAAGAAGGTCAGCGACCGCTTCAAGAAGCACGGCGCCAAGTTCGACCTGCGGGTGATGGCCACCCACGGCGGCACCATCAGCTGGAAGGCCAAGGAGCTCGCCCGCACCATCGTCTCCGGCCCGATCGGCGGCGTGATCGGCTCCAAGCTGCTGGGCGAGGCCCTGGGCGACGAGAACATCGCCTGCTCCGACATCGGCGGCACCAGCTTCGACGTGGCGCTCATCACCAAGGGCAACTTCGCGATCAAGTCCGACCCGGACATGGCCCGCCTGGTACTGTCGCTGCCGCTGGTGGCGATGGACTCGGTGGGCGCCGGCGCCGGCAGTTTCGTGCGCCTCGATCCGTACAGCAAGTCGATCAAGCTCGGCCCCGACTCGGCCGGCTACCGCGTGGGCACCTGCTGGCCGGAGAGCGGGCTGGACACCGTCACGGTGTCCGACTGCCACGTGGTGCTCGGCTACCTCAACCCGGACAACTTCCTGGGCGGCGCCATCAAGCTCGACGTGGAGCGCGCCCGCCAGCACATCAAGGCCCAGATCGCCGACCCGCTGCACCTGTCGGTGGAAGATGCCGCCGCCGGCGTGATCGAACTGCTCGACCTGACCCTCTCCGAATACCTGCGCGCCAACATCAGCGCCAAGGGCTACAACCCCGCCGAGTTCACCTGTTTCTCCTACGGCGGCGCCGGCCCGGTGCACACCTACGGCTACACCGAGGGCGTCGGCTTCAAGGACGTGGTGGTGCCGGCCTGGGCGGCGGGCTTCTCGGCCTTCGGCTGCGCCTGCGCCGATTTCGAGTACCGCTACGACAAGTCGGTGGACCTGGGCGTCGCCCAGCACGCGCCGGACGAAGCCAAGGCCGCAGCCTGCGCGACCCTGCAGGATGCGTGGTCGGAGTTGGCGGTAAAGGTGATCGACGAGTTCGTGCTCAACGGCTACAAGCCCGAGGACGTGATCCTGATCCCCGGCTACAAGATGCAGTACATGGGCCAGCTCAACGACCTGGAGATCGTCTCGCCGGTGGGCACCGCCGCCACCGCCGCCGACTGGAACCAGATCGTCGATGCCTTCGAGACCACCTACGGCCGGGTCTACGCGAGCTCCGCCCGCTCGCCCGAGCTGGGCTTCTCGATCACCGGCGCGATCCTGCGCGGCATGGTCGTCACCCAGAAGCCGGTGCTGCCGGAAGACCCGGACGCCGGCCCCACCCCGCCGAAGGAAGCCTACCTGGGCACCCGCCCCTTCTACCGCCACAAGCAGTGGGTCGATGCGGCGCTCTGGAAGATGGAAGGCCTGAAGGCCGGCAACCACATCGTCGGCCCCGCGATCATCGAATCCGACGCCACCACCTTCGTCGTCCCGGACGGCTTCGAGACCACGGTGGACAAGCACCGCCTGTTCCACCTGAAAGAAGTTCGCTAAGCCGACCCCGCACAAGGAGACATCACCATGAACATGATGAACAACAAGGAACTCGGCTTTGCCGACCTGCTGAAAAACGGCCAGACGCTGAAGCAATTCCGCGACGGCATCATCGAGCGCACCCAGGCCAGCGGCCACTACAACGGGCTCGAGAAGCTCGCCTTCCGCGACAGCGACCCGATCGGCTACGAGAAGCTCTTCTCCAAGCTGCGCGGCGGCCTGGTGCATGCCCGCGAGACGGCCAAGAAGATCGCCGCCAGCCCCATCGTCGAGCAGGAAGGCGAGCTGTGCTTCACGCTCTACAACGCGGTCGGCGACTGCGTGCTCACCTCCACCGGCATCATCATCCACGTGGGCACGATGGGCGCGGCGATCAAGTACATGATCGAGAACAACTGGGAAGCCAACCCCGGCATCAACCCGGGTGACATGTTCACCAACAACGACTGCTCGATCGGCAACGTGCATCCGTGCGACATCGCCACCATCGTGCCGATCTTCTGGGAAGGCCGGCTGATCGGCTGGGTCGGCGGCGTGACCCACGTGATCGACACCGGCGCGGTGACGCCGGGCTCCATGTCCACCGGCCAGACCCAGCGCTTCGGCGACGGCTACATGATCACCTGCCGCAAGACCGGCATCAACGACGAGCCGCTGCGCGACTGGCTGCACGAATCCCAACGCTCGGTGCGCACGCCCAAGTACTGGATCCTCGACGAAAAGACCCGAATCGCCGGCTGCCACATGATCCGCGACCTCGTGGAGGAAGTGATCCGCGCCGACGGCATCGAGGCCTACGAGAAGTTCGCCTACGAAGTCATCGAGGAAGGCCGTCGCGGCCTGATGAACCGCATCAAGGCGATGACGCTGCCGGGCAAGTACCGCAAGGTGTCGTTCGTCGATGTGCCGTACAAGCACGAAGACGTGCAAGTGTCTTCCGCCTTCGCCAAGCTCGACTCGATCATGCACTCGCCGTGCGAAATGACGATCAAGCCGGACGGCAAGTGGCGCCTCGACTTCGAAGGCGCGAGCCGCTGGGGCTGGCATACCTTCAACGCGCACCAGGTGGCCTTCACGTCGGGCATCTGGGTGATGATGTGCCAGACCCTGGTGCCGACCCAGCGCATCAACGACGGTGCCTACTACGCGACCGAGTTCCGCCTGCCCAAGGGCACGTGGTGCAACCCGGACGACCGTCGCACCGGTCACGCCTACGCGTGGCACTTCCTCGTGTCCGGGTGGGCGGCGCTGTGGCGCGGTCTCTCGCAGTCCTACTTCAGCCGCGGCTATCTGGAGGAGGTGAACGCCGGCAACGCCAACACCTCGAACTGGCTGCAGGGTGGCGGCATCAACCAGGACGGCGAGATCCACGCGGTGAACAGCTTCGAAGCCTCGAGCTGCGGCACCGGAGCGTGCGCGGTGAAGGACGGCCTGAACCACGCCGCGGCGATCTGGAACCCGGAAGGCGACATGGGCGACATTGAGATCTGGGAGATGGCCGAGCCGCTCCTGTATCTGGGCCGCAACGTCAAGGCCAACTCCGGGGGCTACGGCAAGTACCGCGGTGGCTGCGGCTTCGAGACGCTGCGCATGGTGTGGAACGCCCAGGACTGGACGATGTTCTTCATGGGCAACGGCTTCATGAACAGCGACTGGGGAATGATGGGTGGCTATCCGTCGGCGACCGGCTATCGCTTCGAGGCGCACAAGACGGGTCTGGAGCAACGCATTGCGATCGGCGACTCGCTGCCGCTGGGCGGTGACCTCGATCCGACGCGTCCGGACTACGAGCGCCACATCGACGCGACGGCCGTGGTCAAGCGCGACAAGCAGTGCATGACCACCGAGGACTGCTACGACAACCACGACCTGTACCTGAACTACCTGCGCGGCGGCCCGGGCTTCGGGGATCCGATCGATCGCGAGCCGAAGGCGATCGAGAACGACCTGAACCAGAAGTTCCTGCTGCCGGAGTACGCGCAGAAGGTCTATGGCGCGGTGTTCACGCAGGACGCGAAGGGCGTGTTCGCGGTGGATGTCGCGAAGACCGCCGCACGCCGTGCCGAGATGCGCAAGGAGCGGCTCGCCCGCGCGCTGCCGACGCGCGAGTGGATGAAGGAGGAGCGCGAACGCATCATCAACAAGCACGCGGCGGTGCAGGTGCAGCACATGTTCGCGACGAGCTTCGCGTTGTCGGAGAAGTTCACGAAGGAGTTCAAGGCCTTCTGGAGCCTGCCGGCCGACTGGCAGCTGCTGGAGACCGAACTCAACGTCCCGACCTACGGCTCCAAGCACCGCATGGACCTGTCGCTGCTGCCCGACGTCACGACCGTCGTCCAGGTCGAAGAGTAATCACCGAATCGAGGAGTTGGAAAATGTCTACCTACACCAATGAACAGGTCGCCCACCTCGTCGAAGGCTCGCTCGACTGGGAAACCACCTTCCGCATGCTGTCGATGCCCAAGGACAACAGCCGCTTCGAGCAGTACCTGAAGGCGCTGCAGGCCAAGGTCAGCTTCAAGGACAAGATCGTTCTGCCGCTCGGGCCGCATCTCTACATCGTGCAATCGGCCAAGACCAAGCAGTGGGTCACCCAGTGCGACTGCGGCCACGTGTTCGGCGACTATCGCGAAAACTGGAAGCTGCACGCCGCCATCTACGTGCGCGACACCGAGGAAGCGATGACTGAGGTGTACCCGAAGCTGATGGCGCCGGACACGCAGTGGCAGGTTTATCGCGAGTACTACTGCCCCAGCTGCGGCACGATGCACGACGTCGAGGCGCCCACGCCGTGGTACCCGGTGATCCATGACTTCGAGCCCGACATCGAGGCCTTCTACAAGGACTGGGTCGGTCTGCCGGTGCCGGAGCGCGCCGACTGAGGCGGGCTTCTCCCCCGGGCCGTGGGGTGCCACGGCCCGCTGTTCAACCCCCGGCTCCGGTCCGGGGGCCTTTTTGCGGAGACGACAAGATGATGAAGGCGCTCGTCCATCAGGGACCTGGCCGCATGGCATGGAAAGGCAGGGCCGGCGCCGCGCGCGCGCAGGCGATCGAGTTCATTGTGGAGGCGGCCTGAGCCGCAGGAGGGGACAGACATGTCGGAACACGTCCTCGCCAGCGGCTGCCGCTGGGAAGACACCGGGCTCGCCCGCTTCATCCGTGATTACGGCCACGTCGATCTCGCCGGCCTGCAGGCCTGCGCCACCGAGGAGCCGGAGCGCTTCTGGGCCGAGGTCGCCGAGGCGCTCGCGCTGCGCTGGACGCGGCCCTACCGCCGGGTGCTCGAGCGCAGCGCCGGGCCGGCGTGGCCGCGCTGGTTCGTCGGCGGTGAGCTCGATCTGTACGACAACCTGATCGGTCGCGTCGCGCGCGAAGACCCCGAGCGCCTGGCGCTGTCGTGGGAGGGTGACGACGGAAGCACGCGGCGCTACCGCTACGTCGAACTCGATGAGGAGGCGCGCCGGCTCGCCACCGGGCTCGCCGAGCTGGGTATCGGGCGCGGCGACCGGGTCGCGATCTACCTGCCGATGGTGCCGGAGACGGCGGTCGTGCTGCTCGCCTGCGCCCGCCTCGGCGCCATCGCCATGCCGCTGTTCTCGGGATACGGGGCCGACGCGGTGGCGAGCCGGTTGCAGGATGCGGGCGCGAAGCTGCTCGTATGCGCCGACGCCTACCTGCGTCGCGGCCGGCGCGTCGACATGCTCGCCGAGGCGCGGCTTGCGGCCGCGCGCAGTGCCGCGGTCGCGCAGGTGCTGGTAGTGGCACGCGACGGCGGTGTGCAGCCCGCCTCGGCGGACGGTGGCGCCCGCGGCAACGAGATCGATTACCGGCAACTCGTGGCGCGCAGCGCGCCCCAGGCCGGCGCCGCGCCGCATGCAGCCGATGCACCGCTGATGATCCTGTACACCTCGGGCACCACCGGGCGACCGAAGGGCGTGCTCCACACCCACGCCGGCTTTCCGCTGAAGGCGGCGCAGGACATGATGATGGCCTTCGACGTGAGGGCCGGCGAGCGCATCGGCTGGATCACCGACATGGGCTGGATGATGGGGCCCTGGCTGGTCTTTGGCGCGCTGCTGCGCGGGGCGGCACTGATGCTGTTCGAGGGCACGCCCGACCATCCGCGGCCCGATCGCCTGTGGCAACTCGTCGCGCGCCACCGCCTCACCCACCTCGGGCTGTCGCCGACGCTCGCCCGCCTGCTGATGGGCGAGGGCGAGGCGGGGCTGCCGGCAGCAGGCGCGCTCGCCAGCCTGCGCGTGTTCGGCTCCACCGGCGAGCCGTGGAACGAGGCGCCCTGGCGCTGGCTGTTCGAGCGCGTCGGCGAGGGGCGCCGGCCGATCATCAACTACTCGGGCGGCACCGAGATCGGCGGCGGCATCCTCGCCTGCTTCCCCGGCCTGCCGCAGAAGCCTTGCGGCTTTGCCGGGCCGATTCCGGGCATGGCGGCCGACGTGGTCGACGCCGGCGGGCGCAGCCTGCGCGCCGGCCCGGCTGCTGACCGCGGCGCGGGCACGCAGGTCGGCGAGCTCGTGCTGCGGGCGCCGTGGCCGGGCATGGCCGCAGGCTTCTGGCAGGACGACGCACGCTACCTCGACACCTACTGGTCGCGCTTTGCGGGCATCTGGGTGCATGGCGACTGGGTGCGGGTGGATGCCGACGGCCACTGGTTCATCGAGGGGCGCAGCGACGACACGCTCAAGATCGCCGGCAAGCGCGTCGGTCCGGCCGAGTACGAGTCGGTACTGGTCGGCCATCCGCTGGTCAGGGAGGCGGTCGCGATCGGCGTGCCCGACGCGGTGAAGGGGGAGGCGGCGGTGTGCTTCGTGACGCTGGCCGCCGCCGCTGGAGACCTGACCCCCGAGGCCTGGGCGGAGCGCGAGCGCGTGTTGCGCGCGCATGTCGCCGAGCGCCTCGGCAAGGCGCTGGCGCCGGCACGGGTGCATTGCACGGCGGCGCTGCCGCGCACGCGCAACGGCAAGATCCTGCGCCGCCTGGTGCGCGCCGCCTACCTCGGCGGCCCCCTGGGCGACCTCAGCGCGCTGGAGGATCCCGCCGCGCTGGAAGCCATCCGCGCCTGCGCGGAGCCGGCTGGGGCCGTCGCCTGAATCATCGGCTGAACCGTCCGCTTTTCGTACGCCGTCCGTACGGCGGCCGTACGAAAACCGGACGGTCGTCGGCTGGGCGCTCGTCCGTCCGTGCGCATGCGCCGGCTCGGGCAGACCGCGATGCCCCCGCAGGGCCCGAGACTGCCGGCTGCGGCGATCGTCTTGCCGACCCGCTGAGGGCAGTGGGGTTTTTGGCATTCCCTTTGCTATGCTTCAAGTCGAGGTGCGATGAGGCCGCCGCGGTCGGGCAAGGTCTCGCGCCGGATTGTCGCCTCATCCGTGGCGACAGCAGCACACCGGAACCGATGCGGCAGAACTGACAGGGGCTCGACCCTCCGGTCGCACACAGCGACCCGCCGTGTCGCGTTTCGCGAGGAGGAGACACTTGAACGCATCCCACACGCCCGACGGGCAGATGTTTTCCGATCCCGGCAATGATGCTGCGGTCATGGCCGCATGGGAGCGCTTCCTCGATGGCGGAGGAGGTGCGTCCGATGCGCTGCGCGGCCTGATCGACGGCTCATGGCAGCGCTGCCAGGAGCTCAATGTCGACCCCGACAAGCGCCGCGCACCGCCGCCGGTGGCCGAGGCCACGCTGGCGTCAATGAAGCTGCGCCATAGCGAACTGTTGGAGGCGAGCGCGCCCGTCATGGCCTGTGCGCGCGATTTTCTCGCCGAAACCGGCACGGTGATGGCGCTGGCCGATACCAGCTCGACGATCCTGACGATGGAAGGCGATAACCCCACGCTGGGCTCGGCCGAATCCATCCACCTGCTGCCCGGCGTGTCCTGGAGCGAGCGCATCTGCGGCACCAATGCCATCGGCACCGCGCTGGCGGTGGGCCAGCCAGTGCAGATCCATTCCGCCGAGCACTTCTGCGCCGGCATCAAGCGCTGGACCTGCTCGGCCACCATGATCCGCCATCCGCACGACGGCGAGATCCTCGGCGTGGTGGATGTGTCCGGCCTGTCGGAAACCTACAGCCGCCAGAGCCTGGCGCTGGTGGTCACCACTGCGAGCCGCATCGAGAACCGGCTGACCATGCTCGAGATGGAACGTCGCTACCGCCTGCTCGAGGCGGCGCTGCCGTACTGGAGCGGAGGCGCCGACGGCATCGTGCTGTTCGACCGCCGCGGCTATCCGATCAAGGCCAACGAGAACGCGCAGGCCGCAATTGCAGCATTCGGCGCCGATCTCGATCTTGCCGCGCCACGCCGCATCGCGGCGCTCGCCCTGGATGACGAGGGGCAGCCCCTGCCGCCCTGGCTGCGTGCCGACTGGCTGGTGCCGGTGAGCAGCCGCGGTGAGCGCCTGGGCACGCTGCTGATCGTGCCCTTGCCGCGGCTCGACCGTGCGCGGGCAGGCGAGCCGGTGCGTGACCTGGCTGGCGCGCCAGCGGTCGCGCCAGGCCTGCGCTCGGCCGAGGTGCCGGCCGGCTTCGCCTCGATCGTCACCGCGGATGCGGGCCTGTGCGACGCGCTGCGCAAGGCCGACCAGCTCGCGCGTTCGCGCGTACCGGTGCTGCTGCTGGGCGAAACCGGCGTCGGCAAGGAGGAGTTCGCGCAGGGCATCCACAAGGCCAGCCCTTTTCACGACGGCCCCTACGTGGCGTTGAACTGCGGTGGCCTGTCGCGCGAGCTGCTGGCGAGCGAGCTGTTCGGCTATGTCGAGGGCGCGTTCACCGGTGCGCGCAAGGGCGGCCTGGTGGGCAAGATCGAGGCTGCGGACGGCGGCACGCTGTTCCTCGACGAGATCGGCGAGATGCCGCTCGACCTGCAGCCGCACCTGCTTCGCGTGCTGGAGCAGGGCGAGATCTATCGGCTGGGCGAGAACACGCCGCGCAAGGTCAATTTCCGCCTGATCGCGGCCACTCACCGCGACCTGCGGCAGGAGGTGGCGGCCGGCCGCTTCCGCATGGATTTCTACTACCGCGTCGCGGTCACCTCGATCCGCATCCCGTCGCTGCGCGAGCGTCGCGGCGACGTGCGCCTGCTCGCCGCGCACTTTGTCGAGTTGTTCCGCGAGCGCCATGGCCTTGGCCCGCGCCGGTTCGACGATGCGCTGCTGGCGACCTTGGATGCCTACGCCTGGCCGGGCAACGTGCGCGAACTGCGCAACGTGATCGAGAGCATGGTGCTGATGGGCGAGGGGGAATGCCTGGGCCTCGAGGCCCTGCCGCCCGAGCTGGCGATGGAGCAGGGCGTGCCAGCGCCAGGGCTGGCGCAGGCTGTCGGCGCCCCGCCTGCCGTACGCAGCATCGCCACCGGCGAGGCGGAACTGATCCGCTGCGCCATCGCTGCCACCCGGGGCAACCTGACACAGGCCGCGCGCGAACTCGATATCGCCAAGAGCACGCTGTACCAGAAGGTGAAGCAGTACGGTCTGGAATCCGACGTCAGCCGGGTCCGGGGCGGCTAGCAGGCTGCGCGCCAGGGGCGGTCGGGTGTCCCGACCACTCCCTGGCGCATTCGGCGCTGCGCGCTCAGTCCGGCTTGATCGCCACCTTCAGCACGCCGTCACGCTGGTTGGCGAACAGCTCGTAGGCGGCAACGATGTCGTCGAGCTTGTACGTGTGCGTCACCAGCACGCCGAGGTCGACCCGGTTGGATGCGACCACGTTCATCAGCCGGCGCATGCGCTCCTTGCCGCCCGGGCACAGCGCGGTGTTGATGCGGTGGTCGCCCAGGCCGGCGGCGAAGGCCGACATGGGAATCGTCAGGTCGGACGAATACACCCCGAGGCTGGACAAGGTGCCGCCGGGTTTGAGCACGCGCAGCGCCGATTCGAAGGTGGCCTGGGTGCCAAGCGCCTCGATGGCGGAATCGGCGCCGCGTCCGCCGGTGAGCTTCATGATTTCGCTGACGACGTCGCAGTTGCGGAAGTTCAGCGTCACGTCGGCGCCCATGACTTTCGAGATGCCGAGCCGGTGGTCGTTGCCATCGACTGCGATCACCGTCGTCGCGCCCATCAGCCGCGCACCGGCGGTGGCGCACAGGCCGATCGGCCCCTGGGCAAACACCACCACGGTGTCGCCGAGCTTGATGTTGGCGTTCTCGGCGCCCTTGAAGCCGGTCGACATGATGTCCGGGCACATCAGCACCTGCTCGTCGCTGAGACCGTCGGGAATCGGCGCAAGGTTGGCCTGGGCATCCGGAACCAGCACGTATTCGGCCTGGGTGCCGTCGATCAGGTTGCCGAAGCGCCAGCCCGCAGTGGCCTTGTAGCCGTGGCCACCGCAGTGGCCGGACGGGATCAGGTAGCTGCCGTCCTGCGAGGCGGCGCCGTCCTGCGCGGCATAGGAATTGAAGTTGGGGCAGATCGCGCCGGCGATGACGCGCTGGCCTTCCTGGTAGCCCTGCACCGCGCTGCCGAGCTTTTCGATCACGCCGACCGGCTCGTGGCCGATGGTGAGGCCCGGCACGACCGGGTATTCGCCTTTCAGGATGTGGACGTCGGTGCCGCAGATCGTGGTCGTGGTGATGCGGATCAGGGCGTCGTTGGGGCCGATATCGGGAATCGGCTTGTCGACCAGTTCGATACGGCCGGGAGCGACGAACACCGTCGCTTTCATCATGGCAGTCATGAGGCGTCTCCTGATAAGGGAAGGTGAGTCCGCGCGATCGGGCGCGGACGGCCAGGACGACTATGGACCAGGATGACGCGGGCGATCTTGATCTGGATCAAACCTTGAGCGCGGGAGGGCCGTGCGCCGGGCGCGGGCCCTCCCGTACCTCAGGTCAGACGTTGCGGTACACCTCGGCTCCGCTCTTCACGAACTCCACCGACTTCACCTCCATGCCCTTCTTCAGCGCCTGTTGCTCGTCGATGCCCTGCTGCGCGGCGAAGTCGCGCACGTCCTGGGTGATCTTCATCGAGCAGAAGTGCGGGCCGCACATCGAGCAGAAGTGCGCCACCTTGGCCGAATCCTTGGGCAGGGTCTCGTCGTGGAATTCCTTCGCCTTGTCCGGGTCGAGGCCGAGGTTGAACTGGTCTTCCCAGCGGAACTCGAAGCGCGCCTTGGAGAGCGCGTTGTCGCGGATCTGCGCGCCCGGGTGGCCCTTGGCGAGGTCGGCGGCGTGCGCGGCGAGCTTGTAGGTGATGATCCCTTCCTTGACGTCCTGCTTGTTGGGCAGGCCCAGGTGCTCCTTGGGCGTCACGTAGCACAGCATCGCGGTGCCGTACCAGCCGATGGTGGCCGCGCCGATGCCGCTGGTGATGTGGTCGTAGCCCGGGGCGATGTCGGTGGTGAGCGGCCCCAGGGTGTAGAAGGGTGCTTCCTTGCACCACTCGAGCTGCAGGTCCATGTTCTCCTTGATGAGCTGCAGCGGCACGTGGCCGGGGCCCTCGATCATGACCTGCACGTCGTGCTTCCAGGCGATGGAGGTGAGCTCGCCCAGGGTCTTGAGTTCGCCCAGCTGCGCCTCGTCGTTGGCATCGTAGATCGAGCCCGGGCGCAGGCCGTCGCCGAGGCTGAAGGCCACGTCGTAGGCCTTCATGATTTCGCAGATGTCCTCGAAGTGGGTGTAGAGGAAACTTTCCTTGTGGTGCGCCAGGCACCACTTGGCCATGATCGAGCCGCCGCGCGAGACGATGCCGGTCATGCGGTTGGCGGTGAGCGGCACGTAGCGCAGCAGCACGCCGGCGTGGATGGTGAAGTAGTCCACGCCCTGCTCGGCCTGCTCGATCAGGGTGTCGCGGAAGATCTCCCAGGTCAGGTCCTCGGCGCGGCCATTGACCTTCTCCAGCGCCTGGTAGATCGGCACCGTGCCGATCGGCACCGGGCTATTGCGGATGATCCACTCGCGGGTCTCGTGGATGTTCTTGCCGGTGGACAGATCCATCACCGTGTCGCCGCCCCAGCGGATCGCCCAGGTCATCTTGTCGACTTCCTCGGCGATCGAGGAGGTGACCGCCGAGTTGCCGATGTTGGCGTTGATCTTGGTGAGGAAGTTGCGGCCGATGATCATCGGCTCGCTTTCCGGGTGGTTGATGTTGTTGGGGATGATGGCGCGCCCGCGGGCGATCTCGTCGCGCACGAACTCGGGGGTGATCGTCGCCGGCAGGCTGGCGCCGAAGTTCTGGCCCGGGTGCTGGCGCAGCATCATGTCGGCCATCTTCTGGCCCTTGGGCCCGGTGGCGCGCAGCGAGGCGATGTACTGCTCGCGGTTGAGGTTCTCGCGGAGGGCGATGAACTCCATCTCGGGGGTGATGATGCCGCGCCGGGCGTAGTGCATCTGGGTCACGTTCATGCCCGGCTTGGCGCGGCGCGGCGCGCGGTGCAGGCCGGGGAAGCGCAACTCGTCCAGGCTCTTGTCGGCGGCACGCTGGCGGCCGAATTCGGACGACAGGCCGGGCAGCACCTCGGTGTCGCCGCGCTCCTCGATCCACTGCTGGCGCAGCGCGGGCAGGCCGGAGCGGATGTCGATCCTGGCCGCGGGGTCGGAGTAGGGGCCGGAACAGTCGTAGACGAAGATCGGCGGGTTCTGCTCGGCGCCGAAGGAGGCCGGCGTGTCGGACTGGGTGATCTCGCGCATCGGCACGCGGATGTCGGGGCGCGAGCCTTCGACGTGGATCTTGCGCGAGTTGGGCAGCGGGGCGATCGCGGCTGCGTCCACATGGGCTGTGGCGGCGATGAATTTTTCGGTGGCGTTCATGCTGTGTCTCCGGGGGATCGGTGTGTTTATGTGGTGACGGGTGGATGCCGGGCTGCGCGTCGGGCAGCCTGCGGGAAGGTTTAGGACGTCGGCCGCGGCTGGCGCCACAGCGCATGGAAGTGATGGACCGGGCCGTGGCCGCGGCCCACCGCGAGCTCGCCCGCATGTGCGATTGCGCCGAGCAGCCATTGGCGGGCATGGCGCACCGCGGTTTCGACCGGACGGAACTGGCCTTCGGCCTGCGGCAGCAGCGCGGCGACCGCGGAGCTGAGCGTGCACCCGGTGCCGTGGGTGTTCTTGGTCTCGATCCGCGGCGCGGGCAGTTCGACCATGCGGTCGCCGTCGAACAGCAGGTCGACCAGGTCGTTGCCGGGCAGATGGCCGCCCTTGAGCAGCACCCAGCGCTCGGACGACAGCGGCAGCAACGCGCGCAGGCGCTCGGCGGCGCGATACATCTCCTTGACCGTGTCGGGTGCGCGCCGCTCGAGCAGCACGCCGGCCTCGGGCAGGTTGGGGGTGATCAGGAAGGCCTGCGGGAAGAGCGCCTCGCGCAGCGCCGAGATCGCGCTCTTCGCCAGCAGGCTGTCGCCGCTCTTGGCCACCATGACGGGGTCGAGCACCACCCTGGCCGCCTGCCAGTGCGCCAGGCGCTCGGCCACCGTGGTGGTGACCTCGGCGCTGCCGAGCATGCCGATCTTGGTGGCGTGGATGGCGACGTCCTCGAACAGGGTGTCGATCTGCAGGCGCAGGAAGTCGGTGGGCGGCACATGCACGCCGGTGACGGTGCGGGTGTTCTGCGCGGTAAGTGCGGCGACCACGCCGCAGCCGTAGGCGCCGAGCGCGGAAAAGGTCTTGAGGTCGGCGAACACGCCGGCGCCGCCGGACGGGTCGACGCCGGCGATGGACACCACGTTCGGGATGCGGGAAGCCGTCCCGGACGATGCGGACGGCGCGCTGCCGGGGGCAGCGGAGCTTGCGGACGAACTCATGAACGACGTTTCCCTACGCCGGTGCGAGCCGGATCAGGTTCCAAGGGTGTTTCTCAGCCCGTGCGCGGCGGGCACCCCTAACGAGAGCGTGGGAAGATACTGTATGCACTTTCGCGTGGCAAGCCGCTCAAGATCCCGCCCTCGCGGTCGTTTAGCAGGATGGAACGCCATCCCATGCCGACGCCGATGAAAAACCCGCGCCCTCTCCTCCTTGCCGTGCTGCTCGCCCATGTCGCCGGCGCGGTCTGCGCCGCCGACTGGCAGCTCGTGTTGAGCGACCGCGATCGCCGCATCGAGATCGATCGCGCGAGCATCCTCCGCTCGGACGCCGGCACCAAGATCTCCTGGGGGCGGGTGGTGCTGACCTCGGAGGAGGCGCGGCGCTCCGGCTATGCCATGATCAAGGCGCTCAACCGCTACGACTGCCGCAACCGCAGCTTCGCCACGGTCAAGCGGGTGTATGTCGATGCCGACGACAACATCGTGCGCGAGGAGCCGGTGGCGGCCGAGGCGCCGATCGCGGTGGCGCGCAACACGGTGGACGAGCGCATGTGGCGCGAGGTGTGCGATCCGCCCTCGGCGGTCGAGCTGCAGAAGATGGCGGCCGAGGCGGCCCGGATCGCGAGCGCGCAGCCGGCGGCGGTGGCGGCCCCTGGGGGCGCCGCAGCGCCCGCGGCTGCGGCGGTTTCGACGCCCCCTGCCGCGGCCGCCGCCACGGCCGTGCAGTCGCCTGCGGCGAAGCCCGCGGAGTCTGCGCGCGCGCAGTCCGGCAGCGTGCGCCAGCCGAGCGCGGAGTCCGTCTCCGCCGAGGTGGTGCGTACCGGTGCCGGCGGTGAGCAGCCCGCCGCGGCGCCCCCCGCCTTCGAGACCCACGTCGAGATCCCGGCCAAGTTCCTGCCTGGCGGTCAGGGCGCCGCGGCGCCCGAGTCCTCTCGCAAGTCCATTCTGCCGCCGCTGCCCAAGTTGTCGGCGACGGCCGAGCCCGAGGCGAAGACCGCGCCGGCCCCCAAGCCGCCGGTGCGCGAACAGCCGCCTGCGCAGGGGCGCGCTGCGCCCGCTCCGCAGGCGGCTGTGCCGGCCCGCCAGGCGGCGCCAGCGCCGGAGCGGCCGGTCGCGCCGGAGCGCGCGGGCGCACGCGAGAAGGCGTCCCCGGCCAGGGCCGCGTCCGCCGTGCCGGCAAGACCGACGCCGCCGCGCCCGCGTCCCGCCGGTCCGGAACGCGTCGCCGCAGCGCAGCCGGCATCGCCGGACGCGACTCCCGCGCCGCCCGAGCGCGCCGCGTCGGCCCGCGAGGAGGCCTTGCGCGCGGCCGGCATCGAGCTCACCCGCCTCGGCCCGGGGGTGCCGGAGTGGAGCTACGAGGGCGAGCGCGGTCCGCAGCACTGGGGCCGCATGCGCCCCGAGTGGCGGCTCTGCGAGGAGGGCACGCGGCAGTCTCCGATCGACCTGCGCGACGGCATCGCGGTCGATCTCGCGCCGGTGCGCTTCGACTACCGTCGCACCGGCTTCCGCATCCGCGATACCGGCAACACCTTGCAGGTCGAGGTTGGCGAGGGCATGGGCATCACCGTGCGTGGGGTGCGTTACGCGCTCGAGCGCCTCACCCTGCACCGCCCCTCGCAGGATCGCGTCGGCGGCATGGCGCACGACATGGCGATCTACCTGCAGCATCGCGCCGATGACGGCCGCATGGCGATCGTCTCGCTGCTGCTGTCGGCGGGCGGCGACGCCAGCCCGGCGCTGCAGACCTTGTGGAACAACCTGCCGCTCGATCGCGGGCGCGAGTTCGTTCCCGACGCCGTGCTCGACCTGCCGGCGCTGGTGCCGGCCGACCCGGGCCACTACCTCTACACCGGCTCGTTGCCGATGCCGCCGTGTACCGAGGACGTGCTGTGGGTGGTGATGAAGCAGCCGGTGACGATCTCCGCGGACCAGCTCGACGTCTTCGCCCGCCTGTACCCGCGCAACGGCCGGCCGATCCAGCCGACCAACGGCCGGCCGCTGCTCGAGTCGCGCTGAGCGTCGTCCGACCGCGAAGAGCCCCATTTGCGCACTTCAGGATTCCCGGAGGCCGGATCGGGTGGCGGGAACGACCCGCGATGGGCAAGGTCCGCGCGCCGGCGGGGCGTCGGCGATCATGGCCACACGGGCGAGGCGCTACACTAGCGGCCTCGCCTCGCGTCCGCGGGTTGTCGGCAGGGGCGCTCCCGATCGCCACGAGATTTCCATGCGTTTCCGCACCCTCCCGACGCTGCTGGCCGGCCTGTTCGTGCTGGCCGCCTGTTCCGCGCCCGCACCCCATACCCCGCCGCCGCCCGCGGTCCTCGTTCGCAGCTTCGCTGCCGCCAATGCACCCCCGTCCGTGCAGGTCTATGCCGGCGAGGTGAGGGCGCGCGTCGAGTCCGACCTGGGATTTCGCATCGGCGGCAAGCTGGTCGAGCGCCTCGTCGATGTCGGCGCCGAGGTTGCCGCCGGCACGCCACTGGCGCTGCTCGACGCGCAGGACGTGCGCCTGGCGCTGGCTTCGGCGCAGGCCGCGGCCGCGGCCGCCGAGTCCGACCTCGCGCTTGCGCGCACGGAATTCGCCCGCGCACGCGAGCTGCAGGCGCGCAACTTCGTCTCGTCCTCGCTTCTCGACGCCCGTCGCACCGCGCTGCAGGCCGCCGAGGCGCGCCTTCGCCAGGCGCGCGCGCAGGCCGAGGTCGCCGCCAACCAGGCCGGCTACGCCCGCCTCGAGGCGCCCGCCGCCGGCGTGGTCACCGCGGTGCTCGCCGAGCCGGGACAGGTGGTCGGGGCGGGCCAGGCGGTGCTGCGCCTCGCCCGCCCCGACGAGCGCGAGGTGCTGATCCACGTGCCCGAGGGGCGCACCGGGCGCATCGCGCCGGGCAGCGCCGCGCAGGTGCGCCCATGGGCGGCACCCGAGCGCGCATACGCCGGCCGCGTGCGCGAGGTCGCGCCGGCGGCCGACGCCGCCACCCGCACCCACGCGGTGCGGGTTGCGGTGCCGGGGGCCGACGCCACGCTCGCGCTCGGCGCCAGCGCGAGCGTGGCCTTCGCCGCGGCGGATGGCGAGGCCGGCGGCGTGCTGCTGCCGCTGCCCGCGGTGACGCGACAACCCGGCCAGGCCGATGCCGGCACGGTGTGGGTGGTGGGCGAGGACGACGCCGTGCGGCCGCTCGCGGTCGAGCTCGGCGCCTGGCGCGAGGACGGCGTCGTGGTGCGCGCCGGCCTGCCGGCGCAGGCCCGTGTCGTGGTGGCCGGGGTGTACAAGCTGATCGAGGGCATGCGCGTGCGTGCCGTCGAGGAAGGCGCGCCGGTGCTGCTGGACGTGCGGCGATGAGCATGAAGGGCGAGGGGCCGATCGGCAGCGGGCGCTTCAACCTGTCCGAATGGGGGCTGACCCACCGCTCCCTGGTGCTGTACTTCCTGATCGTGTGCACGCTGAGCGGGATGTTCGCCTACACCCGGCTCGGCCAGTCCGAGGATCCGCCCTTCACCTTCAAGGTCATGGTGGTGCGCGCCGAGTGGCCGGGGGCGAGTGCGCGCGAGGTCGAACAGCAGGTCACCGACAAGATCGAGAAGAAGCTGCAGGAGATCGCCCAGGCCGACATCATCCGCAGCTACTCCAAGCCGGGCGAGGCGATGGTCTTCTTCGTGGCGAAGGACTCCACGCGCGCGCGCGACATCCCCGACATCTGGTACCAGGCGCGCAAGAAGATCGGCGACATCGCCCACACCTTCCCGACCGGCGTGCGCGGACCGTATTTCAACGACGAGTTCGGCGACACTTACGGGAATGTCTTCGCCCTGCTCGGCGAGGGCGTGAGCCACGCCGAGCTCGAGCGCCACGCCGAGGCGATCCGCGGCGAGCTGCTGCGCGTGAAGGACGTCGCCAAGGTGAGCTTCTTCGCCGAGCAGCCGCAGCGCGTCTTCGTGGAGATCTCCAACACGCGCCTCGCCACCCTGGGCGTGCGCCTGGACGACATCGTCGGCGCGCTCGCCCGGCAGAACGCGGAGACCGGCGCCGGCTTCTTCGAGACCGGGGATGAGCGCATCTGGCTGCGGCCGTCGGGGCAGTTCGAGGACCTCGACGCGATTCGCGCCACCGTGATCCGCGCCGGCGGGCGCAGCCTGCGCCTGGGCGACATCGCCGAGGTGCGCCGCGGCTACGCCGACCCGCCGGCCGAGCGCCTGCGCTTCATGGGGCAGGAGGCGCTCGGCATCGGTGTGTCGATGCGCAGCGGCGGCGACATCGTCGCGCTTGGCCGCCAGCTCGACGCGGCGGTGGAGAAGATCGTCGCGCAGTTGCCCGTCGGCATCCGCCTCGAGCGCGTGGCCGACCAGCCGCGTGCGGTCACGCGGGCGGTCGACGAGTTCGTCAAGGTGCTCGCCGAGGCGGTGCTCATCGTGATGGCGGTGAGCCTGCTGTCGCTCGGCTTCCGCACCGGCGTGGTGGTGTTGGTGATCATCCCGGTGGTGCTGGCGATCACCTTCATGTTCATGCACCTGTTCGACATCGGCCTGCACAAGATCTCGCTCGGGGCGTTGATCATCGCGCTCGGCTTGTTGGTGGACGACGCGATCATCGCCGTCGAGATGATGGCGAGCAAGATGGAGCAGGGCTGGGGCCGGGTGCGGGCGGCGAGCTACGCGTGGACCTCGACCGCGATGCCGATGCTCTCGGGCACGCTGGTGACGGCAGCGGGTTTCCTGCCGGTGGCGCTGGCGGCGTCCTCGGTGGGCGAGTTCACGCGCTCGATCTTCCAGGTCACGGTGACCGCGCTGCTGGTGTCGTGGATCGCCGCGGTGCTCTTCGTGCCCTATCTGGGCTACTACCTGCTGCCCGACTTCAGCAAGCGCGCCGGGCAGCCCTCGCGGCTGGCGCGCGTGGTCGGAAGGGTCTGGCCGGCGCTGGGGCGGCGGATGGCGGAGCGCGACCTCCATGCCCACGAGCAGCACGACGAGTTCGCGATCTACCACACGCCCTTCTACAACCGGCTGCGGGCGCTGGTGAACGCCTGCGTGCGCTGGCGCTGGGGGGTGATCCTGCTCACCGTGGCGATCTTCGTCGGCGCGCTGTTCGTGTTCGCCCGCTTCGTGCCGCAGCAGTTCTTCCCCGACTCGACGCGGCCCGAGCTGCTGGTCGACCTGCGCCTGGCCGAGGGTGCGTCGCACCACGCCACCGAGGTCGCGGTGAAGCGGCTGGAGGCCTTCCTCGACAGGCAGGAGGGCATCGAGAACTACGTGGCCTGGGTGGGCACCGGCAGCCCGCGCTTCTACCTGCCGCTCGACCAGCAACTCGCGCAGACCAACTTCGCCCAGCTCGTGATCCTCACCGCCGGCCTGGCCGAGCGCGAGGCGCTGCGCGCGAAACTGATCCACCTCTTCGAGGACGAGCCCTGGCCGCTGCGCGGCATCGTCGTCCGGCTGGAGAACGGGCCGCCGGTGGGCTTTCCGGTGCAGTACCGGGTGAGCGGGCCGGATCTGGCCGAGCTGCACCGGCGTGCGCAGGCGGTGGCCGAGGCGATGCGCGCCAATCCGCACCTTTCCAATGTGCATATGGACTGGGTGGAGCCGTCCAAGGTGGTGCGGGTGGCGATCGACCAGGACAAGGCGCGCCTGCTCGGCGTCTCCACCCAGGACCTCTCCAGTCTGCTCGCCACCTCGCTGCAGGGCATGACCGCAACCCAGTTCCGCGAGGGCAACAAGACCATCGCGCTGGTGCTGCGCGGTGCGGAGAGCGAGCGCGCGCACCTGTCGCAGCTGCCCGACCTCGCCCTGCCGGTGGGCGGCGGGCGCAGCGTGCCCTTGGCGCAGGTGGCGCGCCTCGAGCACGACTTCGAGCCGGGGGTGATCTGGCGGCGCAACCGCATCCCCACCGTGACCGTGCGCGCCTCGCTCTACGACGGCACCCAGCCCGCGGTGGTGGTGGGCCAGCTCGCGCCGCGCATGGCCGAGCTCTCCGCGCAGCTGCCGCTCGGCTACCGGCTCGAGGTCGGCGGCGCGGTCGAGGAGAGCGCCAAGGGCAGCGGCTCGGTGGGCGCCGGCATGCCGATCTTCGTGCTCACCGTGCTCACTGTGCTGATGCTGCAGCTGAAGAGCTTCTCGCGCACCATCATCGTCGTGCTCACCGCACCGCTCGGCCTGATCGGTGTCGCCGCCTTCCTGCTCGCCTTCGGCAAGCCCTTCGGCTTCGTCGCCCTGCTCGGCACGATCGCGCTGTCGGGCATGATCATGCGCAACTCGGTGATCCTGGTGGACCAGATCCGCCAGGACGTCGAGGCCGGGCGCATGCAGTGGGAGGCCATCGTCGAGTCCGCGGTGCGGCGCTTCCGCCCGATCATGCTCACCGCCGCGGCGGCCATCCTGGCCATGGTGCCCTTGTCGCGCAGCACCTTCTTCGGGCCGATGGCGGTGGCGATCATGGGCGGGCTGACCGTCGCCACGGTGCTCACCATCCTCTTCCTGCCCGCGCTCTATGCCGCCTGGTACCGTGTCAAGCCGGCGGACGAGGAGCGCGCGGCGGCGGATCGCAGCGCAGCAACTGCGCTAGAATGACGAGGTTTTGCCTTCATGGATAACGCTATCCATTAGCGTGTGCTAATATTTCGCCGGGAGCCCCTGATGAACTTCGAGAAAGCGCGCTTCAACATGGTCGAGCAGCAGATCCGCCCCTGGGAGGTGCTGGATCAGGACGTGCTCGACCTCCTGATGACGGTCAAGCGCGAGGAATTCGTTCCCGCCGCGCATCGCGAGCTGGCCTTCGCCGACGTCGAGATCCCGATCGGCTGTGGCCAGGTCATGCTCAAGCCGGTGATCGAAGGCAAGATCCTGCAGGCGCTGCGTGTCACCAAGTCCGACACCGTGCTCGAGATCGGCGCCGGCTCGGGCTGGTTCGCCGCGCTGCTGGCGGCGCGTGCCGAGTGGGTGCGCACCATGGAGATCGAGCCCGAGCTGGTGAAGCTGGCGAGCGCCAACCTCGAGCGCAACGGCGTGCACAACGTGGTCGTGGTCGACGGCGACGGTGTGCAGGGATGGTCTGGCCGCGCGCCCTACGACGTGATCGTCGTTTCCGGCGGGCTGCCCTTCGTGCCGCAGTCGCTGCTCGAGCAGCTCAAGGTGGGTGGTCGCCTGTTCGCCTTCGTCGGCGAGGCGCCGGTCATGAAGGCGCGCCTGATCACCTGTGAGGGCGAAGGCCGCTTCCGTACCGAGGACGTGTTCGAGACCGTGGTGCCCATGCTCAAGAACGCGCCCCAGCGCGAAGCCTTCAGCTTCTGAGGCGACGATGCTGCAGATCACGCCGACCATGCTCGCCGAGCGCCTGCAAGACGCGCGACGGCCTGCACCCCTGCTGCTCGACGTGCGCGAGCCGTGGGAGGTGCAGATCTGCCAGATCCCCGGCTCGGTGACGATGCCGATGGGCAGCGTCCCGGCGCGTTACGCGGAGCTGGAACGCGACCGCGAGACGGTGGTCATCTGCCATCACGGCGGACGCAGCTGGCAGGTCGCGATGTTCCTCGAGCGCCAGGGCTTCTCCAACGTGGCCAACCTGTCCGGCGGCGTCGCCGGCTGGGCGAACGAGGTCGATCGCAACATGCCGCAGTATTGAGCGCGGCGCAGCAGCAGCGGAGAGCACGATGAAGCGAGTCCTGGCAGTTCTGGTGGCGGGCCTGTTTGCGGGGGGCGCCGCGGCGGCCGACCTGATGCAGGTGTACCAGGACGCGCTCGCCAACGACGCCAAGTTCTCCGCCGCGCGCGCCCAGCTCGAGGCCGGGCAGGAGAAGGTGGTGCAGGGCCGCGCCGGGCTGCTGCCGCAGGTGGGCATGGACGCCAACACCACCCGGAACGACGCCAAGCTCAAGCCGGTCGGGGCCTCGCCCCGTGAAGGCAGCTACAACAGCAACGGCTACGGCGTGCAGCTTACCCAGCCGCTGTTCCGCTGGCAGAACTGGGTGCAGTTCAAGCAGGGTGAGCTGCAGACTGCGCTCGCCGAGACCCAGTTCGGCATTGCACGCCAGGATCTCGTGCTGCGCGTCGCCGAGGCCTACTTCAACGTGCTCAACGCCCAGGACGCGCTCGCCGCGGTGACGCAGCTGCGCACCGCGGCCGGCGAGCAGCTCGAGCTGGCGAAGACCAGCTTCGAGGTCGGCACGGTGACGATCACCGACGTGCATGAGGCGCAGTCGCGCTTCGACCTCGCCTCGGCGCAGGAGATCGCGGCGCAGAACCTGCTCGAGGTCGCGCGCCAGACCTTGGCGCAGATCATCGGCAAACAACCCGAGGCGCTGGCCGGCCTGCGCGAAGGCGTCGCGCTGCAGCGCCCGCAACCCGAGAACATCGTCGACTGGGTGGCCGCGGCCGAATCCGGCGGCTTCGGCGTGCAGGCCCAGCAGCTGGTGCGCGAGATCGCCGTGCGCGAAGTCGAACGCGCCCGCGCTGGCCATCTGCCTACGGTCGATGTCGTCGCCCGGCACGGTGTCAACAACGACCTGCAACTCTCGGCCGGACGCAATGAAGTGAGCAGTGTCGGCCTGCAGCTCAACGTGCCCTTGTTTGCGGGCGGCCGGGTGTCCTCGGTGTCGCGCGAGGCCGCTGCGCTGCGCATGAAGGCCGACGCCGATCTCGAGGACGCCCGCCGCAGCGCCGCGCTCGCCGCACGCCAGTCCTGGCTGGGCGTGACCAGCGGCATGGCGCAGGTGAAGGCGCTCGAGGCCGCGCGCGTCTCGTCCACCTCGGCGCTCGACGCCAACAAGCTCGGCTACGAGGTCGGCGTGCGCATCAACATCGACGTGTTGAACGCCCAGACCCAGCTCGCCGACACCTTGCAGAAGCTCGCTCGTGCGCGCTACGACACCCTGCTCGCGCAGTTGCGCCTGAAGGCCGCCGCCGGCACCCTGGGCGAGGACGACGTGCGCGCGATCAACGCACTGCTCGCGCCCTGAACGTCCCGGCACGGCTCACGCCTCACTCCTCGCAGCCAGCGCCGTGAGCAGCGCAACGCTGCGCGCGGTCGCGCCTTGGTGCGTGGTCGCGAAGGCGCGCCCCGCGGCGGCGATCTGCGCGCGCCGCGCCGGGTCGGCGACCAGCGCCAGCGCCTCGCGCATGCCGGCCTCCGCATCCCGCGCGCGCACCGCGGCACCGGCGCGCTCGGCGTCCTCGGCCACCGCCTGGAAATTGAAGGTGTGCGGGCCGATCACCACCGCGGTGCCGACCGCGCAGGCCTCGATCAGGTTCTGCCCGCCGAAGGCCAGCCAGCTGCCGCCGATCAGGGCGACGTCGGCGGCGGCGTAGTAGGCGAACATCTCGCCCATCGAGTCGCCGAGCAGCACGCGCGTGTCCGCACGCACCGCGTCGTCCGCGCTGCGCCGCTGCAGCGCGAGGCCGCGCGCGCGGGCGAGCGCGGCGACCTCGTCGAAGCGCTGCGGGTGGCGCGGCACCAGCAGCAGCAAGGCCGCGGGCGGCGCCAGGCGGGCGAAGGCGTCGAGCAGCAGGGCCTCCTCTCCCTCGCGGGTGCTCGCGGCGAGCAGCACCGGGCGCGCGCCGATGCGTTCGCGCAGGCTGCGGCCGAGCGCCAGCAGCGGCGCCGGCGGGGCGATGTCGAACTTGAGGTTGCCGGTGACCGTGACTCGGCGCGCGCCGAGTTGGGCGAGGCGGGCGGCGTCGGCGGCGGTCTGCGCGCCGATCGCCGCGAGTGCCTTCAGGGTGAGCGCGGTAAGCGCGGGCAGGCGGGCGTAGCGACGCGCCGAGCGCTCCGACAGACGGGCGTTGGCGAGCATCACCGGAATGCGGCGGCGTCGGCAGGCGGCGAGGAGGTTGGGCCACAGCTCGGTCTCCATCACCACTCCGAACAGCGGGCGGAAGTGGCGCAGGAAGGCGTGGGCGAAGCAGCCGAGGTCGTAGGGCAGGTAGGCGCGCAGCACACGCGGCTCGTCGCGGAAGAGGGTTTTCGAGGTGTCGCGACCGGTCGGCGTCATGTGGGTGAGCAGCACCGAGTGCTCCGGCCATTCGGCGAGCAGGGCGCGCACCAGCGGTTCGGCGGCGCGGGTCTCGCCCACGGAGACCGCGTGCACCCAGATCACCCCCACCGGCGCGCGCGTCCGGTAGCGCCCGAAGCGCTCGCCGACGTGGCGCAGATAGGCGGGCTGGTGGCGCGCCCGCCAGGCCAGGCGCAGCAGCACCAGGGGCAGGGCGAGGATCCACAGCAAGGTGTAGGGCAGGCGGGTCAGCATCGGGTGGAAGGGCAGGACGACCGCCGCAGTATAAGCAAGGACGCCGGCCGCGGTCCTGCGCGCGATGAAGGAAACCGTTCACACTGTGCGCTGGCGTGGGCATGCGATAATTTGTCCAATCCATCGCCCAGCCAATTTCCTCCATGAAGATCCTCGTCACCGGCGCTGCCGGTTTTATCGGCATGCACACCACGCTGCGCCTGCTCGCGCGCGGCGACGAGGTGGTCGGCCTCGACAACCTGAACGACTACTACGACCCCACCCTCAAGGAGGCGCGCCTTGCCCGGCTGCAGCCGCACGCGGGCTTCCGCTTCGTGAAGATGGACGTGGCCGACCGCGCCGGCATGGAGGCCTTGTTCACCGCCGAGAAGTTCGACCGCGTCATCCACCTCGCCGCCCAGGCCGGGGTGCGCTATTCGCTGCAGAACCCGCACGCCTATGTCGACAGCAACCTGGTCGGGTTCATGAACATCCTCGAGGGCTGCCGCCACGCGAAGGTGCAGCACCTGGTCTATGCGTCGAGCTCCAGCGTGTATGGCGGCAACACGAAGATGCCGTTCTCGGAGAGCGACAGCGTCGACCACCCGGTGAGCATCTACGCGGCGACCAAGAAGGCCAACGAGCTGATGGCGCACACCTATAGCCACCTCTACGGCCTGCCCACCACCGGGCTGCGCTTCTTCACCGTGTATGGCCCCTGGGGCCGCCCGGACATGGCGCTGTTCCTGTTCACCAAGGCGATCCTGGAAGGGCGTCCGATCGATGTCTTCAACCACGGCCGCATGCGGCGCGACTTCACCTATGTCGACGACATCGTCGAGGGGGTGATCCGCACCCTTGACCGCATCGCCGAACCCGATCCCGCCTTCGATCCGATGCAGCCGAACCCGGGCACCGGCAGCGCACCCTACCGTGTGTTCAATATCGGCAACCATGACCCGGTCGAACTGATGGAGTTCGTCGCCGCGATCGAGGATGCGCTCGGCACCACCGCGCAGAAGAACTTCCTGCCGCTGCAGGACGGCGACGTCCCGGCCACCTACGCCGACACCGCCGCGCTGAACGCCTGGACCGGCTTCGCCCCGGCGACCAGCGTGCGCGAGGGCGTCGGCCGCTTCATCGCCTGGTACCGGGAGTACTACCGGGTCTGATCCGCCCGGGGCGGCCCGGCGCGACGGCCGCCCCCGATCTACAACCTTCCATGCGCTGCGGCCCGCCGGCCGGCAGCGGCAGGAATCGATGGCCAACTACGCAATCGGCGACATCCAGGGCTGCTACGCCCCGCTGGACCGCATGCTCGACCGCATCGCCTTCGATCCCGCGGTCGACCGGCTGTGGATCGTCGGCGACCTCGTCAATCGGGGACCCGAATCCCTGCGTGTGCTGCGTTTCCTGCGCGGGCTGGGCGATGCTGCGAGCATCGTGCTCGGCAACCACGACCTCTACCTGCTGATGGTCGCCGCCGGCTACAAGCGGCGGGACAGCGACGACACGCTGTTCCAGGTGCTCGAGGCGGACGACCGCGACGAGTTGCTGGAGTGGCTGAGCTTCCAGCCCCTGATGCGGGTCCATGGCGACCACGTGCTGGTGCATGCCGGCCTCTTGCCCGGGTGGACGGTGACGCGCGCGCAGGCGCTCGCCGCCGAGGTGGGTGCGGTGCTGGCCGGGCCGAAGTCGCGCGAGTTCCTGCTCCACCTCGCGGGCAACCGCCCGGATCGCTGGTCGGACGGGCTCAAGGGCTGGGACCGTCTGCGCGTGATCGTCAATGCCATGACGCGGCTGCGCTTCTGTACCGCGCAGGGGCGCATGGACCTGAGTGCCAAGGGCGCGCCGCACAAGGCGCCGTCGGGCATGCTGCCGTGGTTCCGCGTGCCCGACCGTTTCAGCCGTACCCATACGATCGTCTGCGGGCACTGGTCGGCGCTCGGCTTCTACCGCGAGCCGGGGCTGATCGCGCTCGATTCGGGCTGCGTGTGGGGCGGCAAGCTGACCGCGCTGCGCATCGAGGACGACGCGGTGTTCCAGGTCCCGGGCTGAGCCTGCGGCGGTGGTCTCAGGTCTGCGCGTCGAGCGCGATGCCGATGGCGGTGGCGATCTCGCCGCGCGTGCGTGCAGCCAGCGTGCGCCGGTCCGCTCCGTCGGCGGTGGCGATCGGCGCCGCCACCGTGATGCGCGCGATCGTGCGCGGCGCGGCGATGATGTTGGCGATGCACTCGCCCAGGCTGAGCTCGCCATCGTAGGCGGGCGCGCGGCTGAAGCGGTCGTCCGGCGTGCGGTATTGCAGCGCGAGGGGCTGCACCGGATGGCCGCAGGCGATCGCCGGCTGCAGCAGCGCGGCGTGGAAGTGCAGCAGGGTCGCGCCGTCGGTGGTCGTGCCCTCGGGGAAGATGGCGACGTTGCACCCGGCGTCGAGCAGCGCGGCGGTTTCCTCGTTGATGATGCGGGCGTGGCCACGGCTGCCGCGACGCAGGAAGATGGTGTCGTTCTTCGCCGCCAGCCAGCCGATCACCGGCCAGGCGCGTACCTCGGACTTGGAGACGAAGGCGGCGGGGGCGAGCGCGTTGATCGCGAAGATGTCCACCCAGGAGACGTGGTTGGCAACCAGCATGCAACCGGGTGCGATTGCCTCGCCGCGGTGCTCGAGGCGCATCCCGAGCACCCGCAGCAGCCCCTGAGACCAGCGCTGGCGCAGGGCCTCGCGAGTGTCGCGACCGGTGAGCGGATAGATCGTCGCGATCGTCAGCACCCCCTGCAGTAGGTGCAGGGCGAGCCGGGTCCAGCGCGTCGCGCGCAGCAGCCCACCAGCGCGCGCCTCGCTCGCCGCGGCCGCGCGGGTGGCTGCTCCGGACGCGGAGGCTGGTGGCGCGGTGCCGGCACCGGCATGCATGGCGCGATCCTGCACGAGGTCGGGGTGGCGGGGGGCGTTCAGTCCTTGCGTCCCATGAAGTGGCGGGCGTAGCGCCCATCCACGCGGCCGATCGGCATCAGGATGGGCAGATCCGCGGTGTTGAAGTCGGGGTCCCATGCCGGCTCGCCGCAGACCCAGGCTCCCGCGCGCAGGTAGCCCTTGATCAGCGGTGGCGCCTCGGCGTCGAGGTCGCCGCGCAGGCTCGAGAGCGGCAGCGGGCAGCGCGGAAAGACGTGGTACTCGAGCGGGGCGAGGTGTTTTTCGCGCAGACGATTATACAGGCTGGCCGCGGCGTGCCCGCCGTCGGCCATGCTTACCGAGGCGCAGCCGATCAGGTATTCGTAGCCGTTCTCCTGCATGTAGCGCGCGAGCCCCGACCACAGCAGCGCGATCACCGCGCCGCTGCGGTAGTCGGCGTCGATGCAAGAGCGCCCGATCTCCACCAGCTGGCCGCGCAGGTGCTGCAGGCGGGTGAGGTCGAATTCGTTCTCGGAGTAGTAGCCGCCCACCCGGCGTGCGGCGGAGGGCGACAGGATGCGATAGGTGCCGACGATGCGGCCGGCATCCTCGTCGCGCACGATCAGGTGCTCGCAGAAGGGATCGTAGAGGTCGCGGTCGACGCCCGGACTGCGTGTGGGCAGGCGGGCCCCCATCTCCTCGGCGAAGACCCGGTAGCGCAGCTTCTGCGCCTCGAGGATCTCGGTCTCGCTGCTGGCGAGGCCGACGTGCAGGTTGCGCGTCTTGCGCGCGGCGGTTTGCTGGCGGGGCTGGAGGTGCTGGAGCATGGCCTGTGTCCGTCCTGTTGGGTGCGGACCATTCTCGAAACCCGTCGTTGCGACGCGGTGACGTGCTGGTTACGATGCGATGACGCACATCCGGCCCCAGGAGAACTTCGCATGCAGTGCACGACCCCGCCCGACCACGACCCCGACTGCGTGTTCTGCCGCATCGCGCGCGGCGAACTGCCGTCGTCCAAGGTGTATGAGGACGCCGACACGCTCGCCATCATGGACATCCAGTCGGTCAATCCCGGCCACATGCTGGTGCTGGTCAAGCCGCACCGCGCGAACATCTACGCGCTCGACGACACCCTCGCCGGCGCGGCCTTCCGCACTGCGGCGCGGGTCGCCCGCGTGGCGAAGAAGGTGACCGGCTGCGAGGGAGTGACGCTGCTCCAGGCCAACGAGAAGGCGGGGGCGCAGACCGTGTTCCACTTCCATCTCCACGTGCTGCCGCGCTGGGAAGGCGACGGCATGGCGCTGGCCTGGCCGGTGAAGAACCCGCCGCGCGAGGCGCTCGAGGCGATGGCGGCGAAGCTGCGCGAGGCGCTCGCCGGTCAGGACTGAAGACCTGGCCGCGGCTCCGGCGGCGGCAGGGGAAGGCGGAGGGGCCGCGTATAATCCGGCTTTCGCCCACCCTCCGCCTGCCTGCCTTCCATGTCCATCCTCGTCTGCGGATCGGTCGCCTACGACTCGATCATGGTCTTCCACGACCGCTTCCGGAATCACATCCTCCCCGAGCAGATCCATATCCTCAACGTCTCCTTCCTGGTGCCCGACCTGCGCCGGGAGTTCGGCGGCTGTGCCGGCAACATCGCCTACGGGCTCAAGCTGCTCGGCAGCGATCCGCTGATCGTCGCCACCGTGGGCGAGGACGCAGGTCCCTACCGTGCGCGCCTGCGCGCGCTCGGGCTGCGCGAGGACTTCGTGCGCGAGGTGCCGGGCACCTTCACCGCGCAGGCCTTCATCACCACCGACCTCGACGACAACCAGATCACCGCCTTCCATCCGGGGGCGATGTTCCACTCGCACCTGAACGACGTGCGCACCGCGACCGATGCGACACTGGGCATCGTCTCGCCCGACGGCGCCGACGGCATGCTGCGCCACGCCGACGGCTTCGCCGCGGCCGGGGTGCCCTTCGTGTTCGACCCGGGCCAGGCCCTGCCCATCCTTGGTAGCGAAGCGTTACTGAAATGCCTGCAACAGGCGCGCTACTGTACGGTCAATGACTACGAGGCCCGGTTGATGTGCGAGAAGACCGGGCGCAGCGAAGCGGAGCTCGCCCGCGAGGTGGAGGCGCTGGTGGTGACCTTGGGAGCGGAAGGTTCGCGCGTGCATTGGCGCGGCGAGGTGTTCGAGGTGCCGGCGGTGAGGGCGGACGCGATCGTCGACCCGACCGGTTGCGGCGACGCCTACCGTGCCGGCCTGCTGCACGGTATCGCCGCGGGCTGGGACCTGCGCAGGAGCGCGCGCCTGGCCGCGGTCATGGGCGCGCTCAAGATCGCCCAGCGTGGCGGACAGAACTACGCGCCTTCGCGTGCAGACGTCGGGGCGCGTTATCGCGAGGCTTTCGGAGAGGATCTATGGTGAATCGAAGCGGGATGAAGTGGCGCGCCCTGGCCGGCGCGATGATCGCGGCGCTGGCGGTGGGCGGCTGTGCCCAGGGACTTGGGGGTGGCACGTATGCGCGCACCGAGGCGCGGCGCGCGATGACGGTGCAGTTCGGCACCATCGAGGCGGTACGCGCGGTGCAGCTCGAGGGAACGAAGACGCCGATCGGCTCGGTCGCGGGCGCGGCCATCGGCGGTATCGCCGGCAACACGGTCGGCGGCGGACGTGGCCAGGCCGTGGCCACCGTCATCGGCGCGGTGGCCGGCGGGCTTGCCGGCTCTGCGGTGGAGGAAGGCGCGACCCGGCAAGCGGGCGTGGAAGTCACCGTGCGTCTGGACAATGACCAGTTTCTCGCCGTGGTGCAGGCCGACGAGGGCGAAGGCTTCCGCCCCGGTGAGCGCGTCCGCGTGCTGCGCGACGCCGGCACCACCCGCGTCTCGCGCTGAGAAGGATGCCGGGCGCGAGCCCGGCGCATGCGGGGTCGAGCGCGCTCGCTCCCGCTCCTCACCCCTGATGCCTTACGCCTCACTCCTCACGGATAGAATGCATAGATCCGGTATCCCGTCGGTGCCAGCGCCGGTGCGGCGAAGGGAATGCGCAACTCGATCGCGCTGCGTGCCATGAAGGCTTCGTGCGGCTGGCTCGGTGGCAGCCAGTCGGTGGATGGCAGCACGCGGCGCGAGATCGGGTTGTCGCCGGCGTCGGTGAGGGTGAGTTCCAGATGCGGCCACTGCTGCGGATAGTCCGCGCGGTTGTTGAGCGTGGCTTGCAGCAGGTAGTAGCCGGGCCGCCCGGGTTCGGCCTGCAGGTCGGAAGCCTCGATCGCGATGTGTTCCGCATCGCGCGGATAGGGCACGCCGCAGCCGAAGCGCGCGCAGGCCTCGCTCAGGACGGGGCGCAGGCCGGGGAGGGCGCGCGCCAGCTCCATGCGATACAGATAGGTGGCCTGCGCCGCGAGCAGCGCGGACAAGCTGGCCGCGAGCAGCACCATGAGCGCGCGCACGAGCGGGTGGGTTTCCTTGCGCGGGCGTCCGTAGTTGGCGTCGAGGCGGGCGAGGTCGGGCTCGTGAGGCGAGGCGGGTCGCTCATCCTCGTGCGCAGGGATGGAGGCGGGTTCCGGTGCGGCCCGCGCGGATTCGCGCACGGGGGTGGAGAGCCCGGGGATTGCGGTGGCCGGATCGTCGTCGAAGGGCGGCGGTGGCGTGTAGGAGATCGTCGGTGCGAAGGGCCCGGGCGCGGCGAGGTCCCTGCCGCGAGCAGGCGTTCCGCCCTCGTCCTCGTCGATCGGCAGGCCTCGCCGGGCGCTGCGCAAGACTTCCGGAAAGGGCTGGGCCGCTGCGGCGCCCTCGTCGAAGGCGGGGGCCGTGCCGGTCTGCCCGTCGTCCATCGCGGTGCCGCGCAGCGCGGGCTTGTGCGCGGGCGCGAGCCAGTCCTCGTAGTCGTCGAGACCCGGCTCGGGCAGCGGCGCCCGGATCGGCGGCGAGGGGGCAACCTCGGGGATGTCGAAGTCGAGCAGCGGATCGGGGCGTGCTTCATACACCGGTCTCGCCGCGGGGGGTGGGGGCGCCGCTGTGGTCGCGGCGCCGTCGTCGCGAACCTCGACCGTGTGCTCGAGCGCGTTGAAGGGGTGGAAGCAATGCCCGCAGCGGACCTCGCCGCCCCGTGCGTGAAGCTGCTCCGGGCGCAGCCGGAACACCGTCTGGCAGGCGGGGCAGCGGGTGATCATCATGGCCCGGGGCGCCGTCCCTCGAGGCGGATCCAGCCTTCGTGCGCCGCGCCCACGTGCAGTGCGATGTGCGGTGCCCAGGCCTCCACGACCTGCGCGGCCTGGGTCTCGAGCACGCCCGACAGCGCCACCCGGCCGCCCGGAGCGACCCGCGCCGAAATCGCCGGGGCGAGCACGCACAGCGGGTTGGTGAGGATGTTGGCGACGACCAGATCGAAGGTGTCGCCGACCGGCACGGCAGAGTGCTGCAGGCGCACGGCCGCGTGGTTGCGCGCGGCGTTGTCGCGCGCGGCCTCGACCGCCTTCTCGTCGATGTCGATGCCGAGCACCGCGCCGGCGCCGAGCTTGGCCGCGGCGATGCCGAGGATGCCCGAGCCGCAGCCGTAGTCGAGCACGCTGCAGCCGGGCGTGACCACCTCGCACAGCCACTCCAGGCAGAGCCGGGTGGTGGGGTGGGAGCCGGTGCCGAAGGCCATGCCGGGGTCGAGCTCGATGTTGATCGCGTCGGCGTCGGGCGCCTCGTGCCAGGACGGCACGATCCACAGCCGGTCGGTGATGCGGATGGGATCGAACTGGCTCTGGGTGAGCTGCACCCAGTTCTGCTCGGCTACCGTCTCGGTGGAGAACGGGGGGACGGCGTCGAAACCCGCCGCGCGAGCGGCTTCGGCGAGCATCGCGCCGAGCTCGGCCGGATCGGCCGCACCGTCGAACAGCGCGATCACCCGGCTGTGGTCCCACAGCGCGGTGGGCAGGTGGCCGGGCTCGCCGAACTGCGGGCGCTCCGCCTCGGTGCCGGCGTCGGCGTCCTCGATCGAGACAGAGAGCGCGCCGGCCTCCATCAGTGCGTCGGAGAGCGCCTCGGCCTTGTCGGCCTCGGCCTGCAGGGTCACCGAGATCCACATCGCGCGTCAGTCCTGCACTTCGTTGCGGTGGGTGAGCTTGTGCTCGAGGTAATGGATGCTGGTGCAGCCCTCGTTGAAGCGCGGGTCGAGCATCAGGGTCTGGTGCAGCGGGATGTTGGTCTTGATGCCCTCGACCATCATCTCGGAGAGCGCGATGCGCATGCGACGGATCGCCTGCTCGCGAGTGTCGCCGTATGCGATCAGCTTGCCGATCATCGAGTCGTAGTGGGGCGGCACGGTGTAGCCGTTGTAAACGTGCGAATCGACCCGGATCCCCGGCCCACCTGGCGTGTGCCAGTTGGTGATGCGACCGGGCGAGGGCGTGAACTTGAACGGATCCTCGGCGTTGATCCGGCACTCGATCGCGTGGCCGCGGAACTCGATGTCGCGCTGACGGAACCAGAGCTTCTCGCCGGCGGCGATGCGGATTTGCGCCTGCACGATGTCGATGCCGGTGATCAGCTCGGTCACCGGATGCTCCACCTGCACCCGCGTGTTCATCTCGATGAAGTAGAACTCGCCGTTCTCGTAGAGGAACTCGAAGGTGCCGGCGCCACGGTAGCCGATCTTGCGGCAGGCTTCCGCGCAACGTTCGCCGACCTTGGCGATCGTCTTGCGGTCGATGCCGGGGGCCGGCGCTTCCTCGATCACCTTCTGGTGGCGGCGCTGCATGGAGCAGTCGCGTTCGCCGAGATAGACGGCGTTGCCGTGCTGGTCGGCAAGGATCTGGATCTCGACGTGGCGCGGGTTCTCGAGGAACTTCTCCATGTATACGACGGGGTTGCCGAAGGCCGCCTGGGCCTCGGCGCGGGTGGTGGTGACGGCGTTGAGCAGCGCGGCCTCGGTGTGCACCACGCGCATGCCGCGCCCGCCGCCGCCGCCGGCGGCCTTGATGATCACCGGGTAGCCGACCGCGCGTGCGATCTTGACGATCTCCTTCGGATCCTCGGGCAGTGCGCCGTCCGAACCCGGCACGCAGGGCACGCCGGCGGCCTTCATCGCATCCTTGGCAGAGACCTTGTCGCCCATCAGGCGGATGGTCTCGGGGCGTGGGCCGATGAAGACGAAGCCCGACTGCTCGACGCGCTCGCCGAAGTCGGCGTTCTCGGAGAGGAAGCCGTAGCCGGGGTGGATGGCCTCGGCGTCGGTGACCTCGGCGGCGGAGATGATGGCCGGCACGTTGAGGTAGCTCTGCGCAGAGGGCGGCGGGCCGATGCAAACGGACTCGTCGGCCAGTCGCACGTACTTGGCGTGGGTGTCGGCCTCGGAGTGGACCGCGACCGTCTTGATGCCGAGTTCGCGGCAGGCGCGCAGGATGCGCAGGGCGATTTCCCCGCGGTTGGCGATCAGGATCTTCTCGAACATGGCGGACTCAGCCGATCACGAACAGGGGCTGGCCGTATTCGACGGGCTCACCGTTCTCGACCAGGATGGCCTTGACGACGCCGCTGGCGTCGGCCTCGATCTCGTTCATCAGCTTCATCGCCTCGATGATGCACAGGCGGTCGCCGGTGGCGATCTTCTGGCCGAGTTCGACCAGCGGCTTCGCGCCCGGGGCCCCGGCGCGATAGAAGGTCCCGACCATGGGCGACTTGACCACGTGACCGTCGGGCAACTCGTCTTCTGCATCGGTCAGGGCGGGGGAGGCGACGACGGCCGCCGGTGCGGCTGCGGGTGCGGGGGGGACCTGGGCATAGTAGGTTGCCGGAGGTGCGCTGGTGTGCTTGGCGATGCGTACCTTTTCCTCGCCTTCGGTCACCTCGAGCTCCGAGATGCCGGACTCCTGGACGAGATCGATGAGTTTCTTGAGCTTGCGCAGATCCATGGTGTTCTCCGGACGGGACCGCGATCGCCTCGACGGGCGCCACGATCGGGATGATTCAGTGTTCGGGTTTCGCGCACACGCCGAGGCCGCCGCGGTCGGGCGGCGGACTGGTGCGGAAACGTTTCGTGCTGAGGGGGCCGCGCGCGAACTCGCTCGGCCGGGATGGCTCGCCACCACGGGCGGAATGCGTGCAAGCGACCTCGTGAAGCACCGCCCCGTCATGCCGGGGGGCTGGCCCGAGCGCCCGGTGAAGATGGGTCGTCAAGCATTTTGAGCGCTTCATGGATGCAAGTTTGCCGTAAATCGCGGCAAATTGTCCACTTTGGGTTGTGATCTGGACTTGCGTGGAGGGTGCCTGGGACCCGGCGCCGTGCGCGGATTCTGCGCTCGTGCGCCGTGGGCTGCAAGCCGCGGAGGGCGTCCGGCATGGCGGGGCGGGCAAACCTCAGGGAGCGTGCGACCCCGTGTCGCGTGTGCTCTCCACCGCCGCGGCGACCAGGGCCTCGACCTGGGCGAGGCGGGCGCGATCCTGGCCGCGGCGCGGGCTGCGCTCGGCGGCCGAGGGATAGATCGACACCTTCACCGGCACGTCGTCCCAGTCGAAGCTGAGGATGGCCTCGGGCGTATGCGGTGCGGGGCGGCGCGGCTCGCGGTGCTCGTAGGCGAAGTCCTGGTTGAGGAAGAAGATCTCGACGTCCTTGGTGCTCTCGGGGAAGAGTTCGATCTCGAGTTCCGAGTAGCGCCCGGCGGTGCCGTCGAGGGCTCCGCCGGTGAGGTAGGGGCGAAAGTCGGCGAGCAGGCGCATGACCTCGATCGCCGCGCTGCGCATCTCGAGCAGGCGCTGCGGCTGCTCCTCGTCCTGGTAGATCGCAAGCCAGGCGCGCAGCTCGGCCTCGACCTCGTTGTTGTTGGGCAGGGCGTCGGCGTCGGTGGCGCCGAGCTGTTTCGCAGCCTTGCGCTTGGCGAAGCCGAAGTCGCTGATGCCGTCCTCGGCCATCATGCGTGCGGCGAGCGCGGCGATCTCGCGCCGCAGGCCGCCGCTGCGTGATACGTGGGCGTGTGAGGGCATGGTGGGCCTCGGGTAGAATGCGCGCCCATTGTAATACACCCCCGGTTGCGGCCGGATGAAGGCTTAGCGGAGCGCGAACCCCCATGCACATCCATATCCTCGGCATCTGCGGCACCTTCATGGGCGGCGTCGCGCTGCTCGCGCGCGCCGCCGGCCACACCGTCACCGGCTGCGACGCCAACGTCTACCCGCCGATGAGCACGCAGCTCGAGGAGCAGGGCATCGGGCTGATCGAGGGCTACGACACCAGCCAGCTCGACCTCGAGCCCGACATGTACGTCGTCGGCAACGCGGTGTCGCGCGGCAATCCGCTCCTCGAGGCGATCCTCGACCGCGGCCTGCCCTACGTGTCCGGGCCGCAGTGGCTGGCCGAGCACGTGCTCGCCGGGCGCTGGGTGCTGGCGGTCGCCGGCACCCACGGCAAGACCACCACGACCTCGCTGCTCGCCTGGATGCTGGAGGATGCGGGTTTGTCGCCATCCTTCCTGGTGGGCGGCGTGCCGCAGAACTTCGGCGTGTCCGCGCGCCTGACCGAGTCGCCCTTCTTCGTGATCGAGGCCGACGAGTACGACACCGCGTTCTGCGACAAGCGCTCGAAGTTCGTGCATTACCGGCCGCGCACCGCGATCCTCAACAATCTCGAGTTCGACCACGCCGACATCTTCGCCGACCTCGGCGCGATCGAGACCCAGTTCCACCATCTGGTGCGCACCATCCCGGCGAGCGGCCGCATCGTCGCCAACGCCCACGAGGACAGCCTGAAGCGCGTCATCGAGCGTGGCTGCTGGTCGGAGCTGGAATGGTTCGGCGGCGACGGCCGATGGACGGTGGGCACCGGGGCGGACGAGGCCGAGGCGGTGTTCCGCCTCGATGGCGTCGAGCAGGGCCGGGTGCGCATGGCGCTCGCCGGCAGCCACAACCGCGACAACGCGCTCGCCGCGATCGCCGCCGCGCGCCACGTCGGCGTCACGCCCGCGCAGGCGATCGCCAGCCTCGGGCGTTTCGCCGGCATCAAGCGCCGGCTGGAACTGCGCGGGACGGTAAGAGGTGTGAGCGTCTATGACGACTTCGCCCACCACCCGACCGCGATCGCGCTCACCGTCGGCGGCCTGCGCCGGCGCGAACCGCAGGGTCGCATCCTGGCGGTGCTCGAGCCGCGCTCGAACACCATGAAGCTGGGCGTCATGAAGGCGCAGTTGCCGGCCAGCCTCGCCGAAGCCGATCTGGTGTTCTGCCATGCGCACGGGCTGGACTGGGATGCCGCCGCGGCGCTCGCCCCGCTGGGCGCACGCGCGCGTACCTACGATCGCCTGGATGCGCTGGTCGCCGCCGTGGTTGCGGCGGCACAGCCCGGCGACCACGTGCTGGTGATGAGCAACGGCGGCTTCGGCGGCGTGCACCAGAAGCTGCTCGACGCGCTCGGAGCGTAAGTCGCATCCCTGGAAGCGCGTTCGGAAGGACGCCGCCGCCAGGGATGCCGGTCGGGGGCGCTCAGTTACGGCGCGCGCCGGTCGGGTTGTCGAGGCGGCGGGCTTCCTCGTCGCTGATGTATTCGAACACCCGCACGACCTTGCGCACGCCTTGGCTGGTGCGCGCCACCTCGGCGGCGGCGTCGGCCTCGCTGCGGGGGACGATGCCGAGCAGGAAGACGACGTTGGCCTCGGTCACCACCTTGACGTTGTGGGCCGAGACGGCCCCGGAGTCGATCATGCGCGCCTTCACATTGGAGGTGATCAAGGTGTCGTTGCCGCGCGCGGTGAGGCTGGAGTTGGGCGCGATGGCGACTTCGTTGATCACGCCGCGCACATTCTCGACGCCGGCCACGATGCCATCGAGCTGGCCGCGCACGGTCTCGTTGGGCGCTTCGCCGGTGAGCAGCACGTTGCGGTTGTAGGAGGTGACGTTGACATGCACGCTGTCGCCGAGGCGCTCGCGGATGCGCGCCGCCACCTTCCATTCGATCCCTTCGTCCTCGACATAGGTGCCGCTGGTGCGACGGTCGGAGACCATCGCCGCACCCGCGCCGACACCGGTGGCGACGACCGGGAAGCAGCCCTGCAGCAAGGGCAGTGCGATGGCTGCGGAAAGGCCCAGGAGGAGGGTGCGCCGGCTGGACTTCGCCGGTCTGTCGGCGTGTTGGGGTCGGGTCATCAGTCTTCCACTCCGAGTAAGAGGCAGTCGATACCGTCGCACAGGCAGTGCAGGATCAGCAAGTGGATTTCCCGGATGCGGGCAATCCGCTCGGCGGGTGCGCAGAGCAGGATGTCGGCCGGGCCGAGCGTCTCGGCGGTGCGCCCGCCGCCGGCGCCGGTGAGGGCGATCACTCGCATGTCGCGCTCATGGGCGGCGCGGATGGCGTCGAGCACGCGCGCCGAATCGGGGTTGGCGGACAGGGTCAGCAGGATGTCGCCGGGCTGCCCGAAGGCGGCGATCTGACGGGCGAACAAGGCTTGGGTATCGGGGTCGCCGGCGATCGGGGCGAGGCTGGAGCTGTCGGCGCTCAGCGCCATCGCGGCGAGCGCCGGGCGTTCGAGCTCGAAGCCATTGACCAGCTGAGCGGCGAAACGGCGCGCGTCGCCGGCCGAACCGCTGCTGCCGCACACTAGCACCTTGCCGCTGTCGAGCAGGCTGGCGGTGATCAGCTCGACCGCGCCGGCGATCGGCGCGGCAAGCAGCTCGAGCGCCTCGAGCGAGGCGCGCATGTTGTCTTCGAACTGGTGCGAGATGCGGTCGATCAGGTTCATGCGGCAAGCGGCGTCTGCGGGGCGCCAGAGTCTAGCACGCGCTATCAGCCGGCATCGAAGGCCCCCGGGAGCCAGATGATGCGCGCCGGGTCGAGCGCGTCGAGCAGCACCGCGTCGAAGCGGCAGGCTGCGTCGCGAAAGCGCCGCCCGGCGCCGCCCAGCCACCACTGCGCGGCGATCAGCACGCGGCGCTGCTTGGCCGCGGTGATGCTCTCGGCGGCGCCGCCGAAGCGGTTGTTGCGGCGCAGGCGCACCTCGACGAAGACGACGTGGCTGCGGTCGAGGCAGACCAGGTCGACCTCGCCGCCGCGGCAGCGCACGTTGCGCGCGATCACGCGCAGGCCGTGTGCGGCAAGGTGTTCGGCGGCGAGCGCCTCGGCAGCGGCGCCGCGCGCTTGCGCCGGCGTCGGGCGTGCGCCGATACTGTCCGCCCCCGCGTGCGCGCCCCGGGCGTCCTCGCCCGCGCTGCGCGTCCAGCCTCCGGATCTCCCGCCCATGACCGTCTCCGCTCCCTTGCCCGATCGTCCGCTCTCCAGTACGCCGTCATTGTATGTGGTGGCGACGCCGCTCGGGAACTTGCATGACATCACGCTGCGCGCGCTCGCCGTGCTCGCCGCGGTGGACGTGGTCGCGGCCGAGGATACGCGCCACAGCCAGCGCCTGCTCGATGCGCACGGTATCCGCGCGCGCATGTTCGCGGCGCACCAGCACAACGAGCACGAGGCCGCCGGGGTGATCGTCGCCGAGCTCGCTGCCGGCCGCCAGGTCGCGCTGATCACCGACGCCGGCACGCCGGCGGTGTCGGACCCGGGCGCCCGCCTGGTCGCACGGGTGCGCGCCGCGGGGCATCCGGTGGTGCCGTTGCCCGGGCCGTGCGCGGCGGTGGCGGCCCTGTCGGTATCGGGCTTCGCCGAGGGGGGCTTCCGCTTCGTCGGTTTCCTGCCGGCGAAGGCCGGTGCGCGCGCGGCGGCGCTGCGCGAACTCGCCGACGAGCGCGCCGCGATGGTGTTCCACGAGGCGCCGCACCGCATCGTCGAGTGCGTCGCCGACATGGAGCAGGTCCTCGGTGGCGCACGCGAGCTGCTGATCGCACGCGAGATGACCAAGCTCCACGAGCAGATCGTGCGCATGCCGCTGGCGCAGACCGCCGCCTGGTTCGCCGCCGACACCAACCGCCTGCGCGGCGAGTTCGTGCTTGTGGTGGAAGGCGCGCCGGCCGGCGAGGTGGTGGATGCGCGGGCGCGCCGGGTGCTCGATCTGCTGCTCGCCGAGCTGCCGGTGAAGGGGGCGGCGCGGCTTGCGGCCGAGATCACCGGGGCGCCGCGCAAGGGCTTGTACGCGCTCGCGCTCGAGCGCAAGAGCGAGGATTCGCCGCAGGCGTGACGCATGCACGCCCGCGTCGGCCGTGCGCACCGCCGAAGCGCCTATAATCGGCGGGTCACACGAGGAACGCCCCGATGCAATCGATTACCCTGATCCGCCCCGACGACTGGCACCTGCATGTGCGCGACGACGCCGCGCTCGACGCGGTGGTGCCGCACACCGCCGCCCGCTTCGGCCGGGCGCTGATCATGCCCAACCTGAAGCCGCCGGTCACCACCACCGCGCAGGCGCTCGCCTACCGCGAGCGCATCCTCGCCGCGGCGCGCGGGTCGAGGTTCGAGCCGCTGATGAGCCTCTACCTCACCGACAACCTGTCGCCGGACGAGATCGACCGCGCCCGCGCGAGCGGCCACGTGGTCGCCTGCAAGCTCTATCCGGCGGGCGCGACCACGAACTCCGACGCCGGCGTCACCGCGATCGACAAGATCTATGCGGTACTCGAACGCATGGAGAAGCTCGGCATGGTGCTGTGCGTGCATGGCGAGGCCACCGGGGCGGAGGTTGACGTGTTCGACCGCGAGCGCGTCTTCGTCGAGCGCACGCTGTCGCCGCTGGTGCGGCGTTTCCCGGGGCTCAAGGTGGTGTTCGAGCACATCACCACCGCGGAGGCGGCGCAGTTCGTGCGCGCAGCGGGCTCGCACGTGGCCGCCACGGTCACCGCCCACCACTTGCTGCTCAACCGCAACGCGATCTTCGCCGGCGGCATCCGCCCGCACCACTACTGCCTGCCGGTCCTCAAGCGCGAGAGCCACCGCGAGGCGCTGATCGCCGCGGTCACCTCGGGCAACGCGCGCTTTTTCCTTGGCACCGACTCCGCGCCGCATGCGCGCAGCACCAAGGAAAACGCCTGCGGCTGCGCAGGCTGCTACACCGCGCACGCGGGCATCGAGCTCTACGCCGAGGTCTTCGACGCCGCCGGCGCGCTCGATCGCCTCGAGGCCTTCGCCAGCCTCAACGGCCCGGCCTTCTACGGCCTGGCGCCGAGCAGCGACACCATCACGCTGCGGCGCGAGCCCTGGAGCGTGCCGGCGAGCTACCCCTACCTGGGCGAAGATCCGCTGGTGCCCTTGCGCGCCGGCGAGCAGGTGGGCTGGAAGCTGGTGGAAGGGGCCTGAGATGGGTGTCCGCATGCTTGAGACGGGCGCCCGGGATGCGGGCGCGCCCATGTCGATCCGGCGCGGCGTCCGCGGCGGCGCCGGGCGCGCGCTGCGCCGCGGTCTCGCTGCCGTCGGTCTGCTCGCCGTGCTGGCGGGTTGCGAGAACAGCGCCACCGCCTACATGATCGAAGGCAACCAGCACGCGCTGATCCTGGTGCGCGAGCAGAAGTTCTTCTGGGATGACGAGTTGCGTCAGGCGATGGTGGTGTCGCGCCTGCCCGCCTGTCAGAAGCGCATCCGCATCCATCCGGGCTCGGCGACCCTCGTCGAGATGAAGATCTACGCCGCCGGAGACGGCCTGTGGGCGCTGCACCAGGGCGCGCGTTGGTATCTCGCCGGTACCGAGGAGTGCCGCGTGCAGGACTGGGACAATCCGGGTGACCGCCCGCCCGGAGCCCTCGTCGGCAGCTTCGTCCTCAAGGACGGCGCGCCCGCCTTCGTACCCGCGCCCGCCGCCAAATAAGCCGGGCGACGCCCTGCCGGCACGCGTATAATCCGGGCCGGAAGTCCGCCAGGCAGTCGCTGCGCACCTCGTCGTGCGTGGAGGAAAGTCCGGGCCCCGCAGAGCAGGATGCCGGCTAACGGCCGGGCGCCGTGAGGCGACGGAAAGTGCAACAGAGAGCAGACCGCCGATGGCCCGGACTTCGCTGCCGCAAGGCAGCAGAGTCCATTTTGAAGAGCTTGCTCTTCAATGGGTACAGGTAAGGGTGAAACGGTGCCGCGGCTTGCGCGAGCAAGCTGAGGGTCGGTGCGCAAGCATCGGCAGGTAAGAGCTCACCGCAGGACTGGCAACAGGACTGGCACGGCAAACCCCATCCGGGGCAAGGCCAAATAGGGGAGCATCGGCGTGGCTCGCGTCGCTCCCGGGTAGGCTGCTAGAGCGCCACGGCGACGTGGCGCCCAGAGGAATGACTGCCCGATGTCACCGGTCCGCCGGTGGCGTTCGACAGAACCCGGCTTATCGGCGGACTTCCCACTTCTTCCCCTGTTTCCGCCCGCGCATGCCCCCTCTGCGAGCGGAAGGCAGCAGCGTTCTCCCCCATCCGCTCGGAATCCGCCAGTGCGAGCAGGCCGGATTGCACCGGCATTCCCACTTTTTCCCACTGCGCCCTTTGCGCGGCCCGATTTCGCGTGCCGCGCGAACGTCCATGCGCATCTCCCTTGATTTTTCAGGATTTATCCGTGTCTTGGCGCAGAGCGGTAAGTCATTGTGCAACAAAGGGATTCCGATCTTGCAGCCTTGACCCGGTATGGCCTTTCCTCTAAAGTGGGTTCAAGTGGAAAAAAGTGGGGAAAAGTGTCGTTCCGATGCTTTCCCGAAGCCGTCAGGGGGTTCGATGTTCCAGGGAGCGGTGGCGCTCAATCTCGATGCGAAGGGACGCCTTGCGATTCCCGCGCGGCATCGTGATGCCCTGGCCGTCGACAACGGCCAGGTGGTGCTGACCGCCCATCCGCACGGCTGCTGCCTCGTCTATCCCGTCCCCGCCTGGAATCCGATCCGCGACCACGTGCTGCGCGCACCGAGCCTGGATCCGCAGGCGGCGATGCTCAAGCGCCTGCTCGTGGGCTTCGCCCAGGAAGAGACGCTCGACGCCGCCGGTCGCGTGCTGGTGGCGCCCTCCCTGCGCAAGTTCGCCGCGCTCGAGAAGCAGGTTTGGCTGGTCGGCCAAGGTGCGCACTTCGAGCTGTGGTCCGACGAGCGCTGGGAGAAGCAGCAGCAGGCGATGCTGGAACTGGTCAATACCGGCCTGCCGCCCGGGTTCGAGAGCCTCGCGCTGTGAACCTCGCCGATGCCCACGTCAGCGTCCTCCTCTCCGAAGCGGTCGACGCGCTTGCGATCCGGGCCGACGGCTTCTACGTCGACGGAACCTTCGGGCGCGGCGGCCACAGTCGCGCGGTGCTCCAACGCCTCGGACCGCAGGGGCGGTTGATCGCCTTCGACCGTGATCCGCTGGCGATCGCTGCCGGGCAGGGGGTGGGCGACGCCCGGCTGACGCTCGTGCACTCGGCGTTCAGCGCGCTCGACGACGAGCTCGCGCGCCTGGGCGTGCAGGCGGTGGATGGAGTGCTGCTGGACCTCGGGGTGTCTTCGCCCCAGCTGGACGACGCTGCGCGCGGGATGAGCTTTCGCTTCGACGCCCCCCTCGACATGCGCATGGATACGAGCCGCGGGCAGACCGTGGCGGAGTGGCTGGCGGAGGCGTCCGTCGGCCAGATCACGGAGGTCATCAGGGAATATGGAGAGGAACGGTTTGCTCATGCGATTGCAAAGGCGATTGCAAATGCTCGGGCAGGGGGGGCTGTCGCAACCACTGGACAACTTGCCGCGCTCGTGGAAAAGGCGGTCCGCACGCGCGAGCCGGGGCAGCACCCGGCGACACGCACCTTCCAGGCTCTTCGGATTTTCATCAATCAGGAACTCGAGGAGCTGAGCCGCGTGCTGCCCGTCTGCGTGTCCCGGCTGCGGCCGGGTGGGCGCCTGGCGGTGATCAGCTTCCATTCGCTCGAGGATCGCATCGTGAAGCGCTTCATGCGTGACGAGTCGCGTCCGCCGGTGCTGCCGCGCCGGCTGCCGGTCAGGGCGGCGGATCTGCCCGCGCCGCGCCTGCAGCTCGTCGGCAAGGCGATGCGCCCGAGCGAGGCCGAGGTCGCGGCCAACCCGCGCGCGCGCAGCGCGGTGCTGCGCGTGGCCGAGCGCACGGAGGCGCCCTGATGGTGCGCATCGACGCCGTCCTCGTCGCCCTCGCCGTCGCCAGCGCGCTCGGCGTCGTCGCCTCCCAGCACCAGGCGCGCCGCCTCCATGGCGAGTACGAGCGCGAGCAGGCGCGCGCGCAGGCGCTCGAGGTCGAGTGGGGCCAGCTCCAGCTCGAGCAGAGTACCTGGGCGACGCACGGTCGCATCGAGAAGCTCGCCCGCGACCGCCTTCACATGCAGTTGCCGCCCGAAGGGCAGGTGCTGGTCGTGGAGCCTCAATCATGAAAAAGCAACGTGCCGTCACCTTCAATCACAACCCGCTGCTCAAGCGCGAGTTGCCGGCCTGGCGGCCGCGCATCATCATGCTCGCACTGATGGGTTGTTCGCTCGCACTGGTCGGACGTGCGCTCTACCTGCAGGGGGTCAATAACGACTTCCTCCAGGCCAAGGGCGAGTCGCGCTATGCGCGCGTGCTCGAGGTCCCCGCCACCCGCGGCCGCATCACCGACCGCCACGGCGACATCCTCGCGGTGAGCACGCCGGTGCGCGCGGTCTGGGCCCTGCCCGCCGATGCCCGGCTGGAGCCGGCGCAGGTGCGCGAGCTCGCGCGCCTGCTCGAGATGAACGTCGGCGAGCTCAACGCCAGGCTCGCCGCGGGGCGCGACTTCGTCTACCTCAAGCGCCAGGTGCCGCCGGAGGTGGCGCAGGCCGTCGCCGACCTCCGCCTGCCCGGCATCCACCAGGAAAAGGAATACCGTCGCTACTACCCGGGTGGCGAGGTGATGGCGCACATCCTCGGCTTCACCGATCTGGAAGATCGCGGCCAGGAGGGGATCGAGCTCGCCTTCGACAAGCGCCTGTCGGGCCGTGCCGGCGCGCGCCGGGTGATCAAGGACCGCCGCGGCCAGATCGTCGAGGACGTCGAGGCGATCCGTCCGCCACGCGATGGCGACGAGGTGGCGCTGTCGATCGACGGCAAGATCCAGTATCTCGCCTGGTCCGCCCTGCGCGAGGCGATGGAAGAGCACAAGCCCAAGGCCGCGGCTGCGGTGGTGCTCGACGTGCGCACCGGCGAGGTGCTCGCCCTGGTCAATGCGCCGACCTTCAACCCGAACAATCGCGCCAACCTCACCGGCGCGCAACTGCGCAACCGCGTCTTCACCGACGCCTTCGAGCCCGGCTCGGTGATGAAGCCCTTCATCGCCGCGCTCGCGCTCGAGCGCGGCAAGGTCAAACTCAATACCCCGATCGATACCGGCAACGGCCGCATGACGATCGGCACCGCGACCATCTCCGACACCAAGCGCCACGGCGTCATCACCATGGCGCAGGTGGTGCAGAAGTCCTCCAACATCGGCACCGTGAAGATGGCGCAGCAGCTCGGCGCAGAGGAAATGTGGCACCTCTTCGACCAGCTCGGCTTCGGCACCCCGCTCAACCTCGGCTTCCCCGGCGAGACTTCCGGGCGGCTGCGTCCCGCCAAGACCTGGCGGCCGATCGAGCAGGCGACGATGTCTTACGGGCACGGCATCTCGACGAGCCTGATCCAGATGGCGCGTGCCTACCTCGTGTTCGCGCGCGAGGGCGAGCTGGTGCCGCTGTCGCTGACCCGGGTGGACGGCACGCCGAGTTCCGGGCGCCGCGTGTTCTCGGCCGACACCGCGCGCCAGATGCGCACCGTTCTGGCGATGGCGGCGGGTCCCGGCGGCACCGCGATCCGCGCCCAGGTGCCCGGCTACACGGTGGCGGGCAAGACCGGTACCGCGCACAAGCTCGAGGATGGCCGCTATGCGCGCAAGTACATCTCGTCTTTCGTCGGCTTCGCCCCGGCGAGCGATCCGCGCATCGTGGTCGCGGTGATGGTGGACGAGCCTTCCGCAGGCCAGCACTACGGCGGCACGGTCGCCGCGCCGGTGTTCTCGCGCATCACCGAAGGCACGCTGCGCACGCTCGGCGTCGCCCCCGACATGCCCTTGACCCCGCTCCAGCTCGCTCGCCGCGGCGGCGACGAGGCAGCGAGCGAAGGCAGCAGCCGGGAGAGCATGTGAGCGCCATGCAAGCCCTCGCGGTGCTCGATCGACTGCGTGCGCTCGGCGTCCACGCCGACGACATCACCGCCGATTCGCGCAAGGCCGGCCCGGGTTGCGTGTTCGCGGCCTGGCCCGGCCAGCGCACCGATGGCCGCCGCTTCCTCGCCGATGCAGTCGTGCATGGCGCCGCCGCGCTGTTGTGGGAGGATGGCGACGGATTCTGCGCGCCCGCGCTCGCGGTGCCCGGTTTCGGCGTGCGTGGCCTGCGCGAGCTCGCCGGGCACCTTGCCCACGAACTCCACGGCCGGCCTTCGCAGTCGCTTTGGCTAGCCGGCGTCACCGGCACCAACGGCAAGACCACCGTCTCGCAGATGCTCGCGCGTGCGCTCGGCGAACTCGGCGAGCGCTGCGGCATCGTCGGTACGCTCGGCTGCGGGTTCCCCGACGCCCTCGAGGAAGGGCTCAACACCACGCCCGACGCGCTCGAATTGCAGCGCTGGTTTGCGCGCTTCCGCAACCAGGGGGCGGTGGCCGCGGCGATGGAGGTGTCTTCGATCGGGCTCGACCAGGGGCGGGTCAATGGTGCGCAGTTCGACGTCGCGATCTTCACCAACCTGAGTCGCGACCACCTCGATTACCACGGCACCATGGAAGCCTACGCCGCGGCCAAGGCGCGCCTGTTCGAGCGCCCGGAGCTGTCGGCCTGCGTGATCAACATCGACGATCCCTGGGGCCTGGCGCTGGCGCGCCGGCTCGTCGTCGAGGGGCGCGCGGTGATCGCATGCACCCTCTACGCCGCCAACGCCGACGCGGTGCCCGGCGCGCGCGTGCTGCGCGCCGATCGCCTGCAGGCGGCGCCCGCAGGACTGCGCTTCACCCTCGTCTGGGAGGGGCGGGAGGCCGAGATCGGCGTGCGCATGGTGGCGCACTTCAACGTCTCCAACCTGATCGCGGTTGCGGGCGCGCTGCTGGCGCGCGGCATCGCCTTCGACGAGCTGCCGCCGGTGCTCGGTCGGCTGGCGCCGCCGCAGGGGCGCATGCAGCTCGTCGGCGGGGTGTGCGAGCCGCTCGTGGTGATCGACTACGCGCATTCGCCCGATGCCCTCGCCAAGGTGCTCGAAGCCTTGCGCGGCACGGTGCATAGCCGCCGCGGCCGCCTGGTGTGCGTGTTCGGCTGCGGCGGCGACCGCGACCCGGGCAAGCGCCCGATGATGGGCGAGATCGCCAGCGCGATCGCCGATCGCGTAGTGATCACCAGCGACAACCCGCGTTCGGAGGATCCGCAGCGCATCGTCGAGGCCATTGCCGCCGGCGCCGGCGCCGCGGCCGAATGCGTGGTCGACCGCGCGCAGGCGATCACCCGCGCGGTGGGCGAGGCGCGGGCCGACGACGTCGTGCTGATCGCAGGCAAGGGCCACGAGCCGTACCAGGAAATCCTCGGCCAGCGCCTGCCTTTTTCGGACCTGGAGCAGGCGAAGCGCGCGCTCGCCGCCTGGCATGCAAGGGAGAATGGCCGATGATGAGCCTGCACGACGCCACGCGCGCACTCGCCTGCCATGGTGCGCGGGCGACCGGGGAAGGGCGCTTCGACAGCGTCGGTACCGATACCCGCGCGCTCGCGCCCGGGCAGCTCTTCGTCGCCCTGCGCGGCGAGCGCTTCGACGGCCACGACTTCGTCGCCGATGCGGCGAAGGCGGGCGCCGCCGCGGCCATGGTCGATGCCGCCTGGAGCGCCGGCAAGGCCGATGCCGGCCTGCCCCTGCTGGTGGTGGACGACACGCGGCGTGCGCTCGGCACGCTCGCGGCGGCTTGGCGGGCGCGTTTCGCGCTGCCCCTGATCGGCGTCACCGGCAGCAACGGCAAGACCACGGTGAAGGAGATGTGTGCCGCGATCCTGCGCGTGCAGGCGAGCCGCGACGGCTTCGGCGAGGAGTCGGTGCTCGCTACGCGCGGCAACCTGAACAACGACATCGGCATGCCGCTCACGCTGCTCGAACTGCGCGACTTCCATCGCGCCGCGGTGATCGAGATGGGGATGAACCATCCCGGCGAGATCGGCTACCTGAGCGCGCTCGCCCAGCCCACGGTGGCCCTGGTGAACAACGCCCAGCGCGCCCACCTCCAGGGCATGGGCTCGGTCGACGAGGTCGCGCGCGAGAAGGGCGCGATCTACGAAGGCCTGGGCGGGGCAGGCGTGGCGGTGATCAACGCCGACGATCCGCACGCCGGCTACTGGCGTTCGCTCAACGCCGGGCGGCCGATTGTGACATTCGGTATCGACCATCCGGCGGACGTGTCCGCGCGGTGTACCCTGCGCGGCCTCGGCTCGCGGCTCGAACTCGACATCCCGCAAGGGAAGATCGATTTCGCCTTGCAGGTGCCGGGTCTGCACAACGTGCGCAACGCGCTCGGCGCGGCGGCGGCCTGCCTCGCGGCAGGGGTTCCGCTCGAGGCGGTGGCCGAGGGACTGGCGGGTTTCGCCGGCACCCGCGGTCGCCTGCAACGCCGTGCCGGGCCGCGGGGCGCGCTGATCCTGGACGATTCGTACAACGCCAATCCGGATTCGGTACGCGTCGGCATCGACGTGCTCGCCGCCATGCCGGGCCATACCTGGCTGGTGCTCGGCGACATGGGCGAGGTCGGCGAGACCAGCGCCCAGGTTCACGACGAGGTCGGTGGCTATGCGAAGAGCAAGGGCATCGACGGCCTCTTCGCGCTCGGCGAGATGAGCGCGGTGGCGGCGCACAACTTCGGCGAGGGCGCGCGCCATTTCACTTCGGTGGAGGCGCTGGTCAAGGCGCTCGTGCCGCGCCTGGATGCGGACTCGGTGGTGCTGGTGAAGGGCTCGCGCTTCATGCGCATGGAAAGGGTGGCGGATGCGCTTGCGGCAGTGCACAATCCGGCCCCTTCAACGGAAACCGGCTCCTGACATGTTGTTGGAACTCGCTCTCTGGCTCGGCCAGGACATTCGTGGCTTCAACGTCTTCGGCTACATCACGCTGCGGACGGTGCTCGCCGCTCTCACCGCACTGGCGATCTCGCTGATCGCCGGCCCCGCCGTCATCCGCTGGCTCGCGGCCAAGAAGATCGGCCAGGCCGTGCGCGACGACGGCCCCAAGTCGCACCTCACCAAGGCCGGCACGCCCACGATGGGCGGCGCGCTGATCCTGATCGCGATCGGCGTCACCATCCTGTTGTGGGGCGACCTGAAGAACGCCTACGTGTGGGTGACCCTGCTGGTGACCCTGGGTTTCGGCGCCGTGGGCTGGGTGGATGACTGGCGCAAGGTCGTGCATCGCGATCCGAAGGGGCTGGCGAGCCGCTGGAAATACCTGTGGACCTCGGCGATCGCGCTCGCCGCGGCGATCTATCTCGGAGTCACCGCAGACACCCCGGCCGAAACCGAACTGATCGTGCCCTTCTTCAAGGCGATTGCGTACCCGCTGGGCATCTTCGGTTTCATCGCGCTGACCTACTTCGTCATCAACGGCACCAGCCACGCGGTGAACCTCACCGACGGCCTCGACGGCCTGGCGATCATGCCGACGGTGATGGTGGCTGCGGCACTGGCGATCTTCGCCTATGTCGCCGGTCACGTCGGCTTCTCGAAGTACCTCGGCGTGCCCTATGTGGCGGGCGCGGGCGAACTGGCGGTGTTCTGCGGCGCGATCTGCGGCGCGGGCTTGGGCTTCCTGTGGTTCAACGCCTACCCGGCGGAGGTCTTCATGGGCGACGTCGGCGCGCTCGCGCTCGGTGCCGCGCTCGGCACGATCGCGGTGATCGTGCGCCAGGAGATCGTGCTCTTCATCATGGGCGGCCTGTTCGTCGCCGAGACGCTGTCGGTGATGGTGCAGGTGCTGTACTTCAAGGCCACCGGCGGCAAGCGCATCTTCCGCATGGCGCCGCTGCACCACCATTACGAACTGGGTGGCTGGAAGGAGACCCAGGTCGTGGTCCGCTTCTGGATCATCACCATCATGCTGGTGCTGTTCGGGCTGTCGACGCTGAAGCTGCGATGAGCGCACTCACCGGAAAACACGTCCTCGTCCTCGGGCTCGGCGAATCGGGCCTGGCCATGGCGCGCTGGTGCGCCCTGCGCGGGGCGCGCGTGCGCGTGGCCGACAGCCGCGCCGTCCCGCCCGGGGTCGACGCGCTGAAGGCGGACGCGCCGCTGGCCGAGATCTTCCTGGGCAGCTTCGGCGACGAGGTGCTCGACGGGGTCGATCTGGTCGCGCTCAGCCCCGGGCTCGACCCGCGCGTCGGGGTCGCCGCGCAGGCGCGTCGGCGCGGCCTGCCGCTCACCGGCGAGATGAGCCTGCTCGCGCAGGCGCTCGACGAGCTCGGCGTGCGCGCGCAGACGCGCATCCTCGCCATCACCGGCACCAACGGCAAGACCACCACGACCGCGCTCACCGCGGCGCTGGCGCAGTCGGTCGGCATCGACGCGGTCGCCGCCGGCAACATCAGCCCGGCGGCGCTCGACGTGCTGATGGAGCGCCTGGAGATCGGCGCCGCGCTGCCCGCGTGCTGGGTGCTGGAACTCTCCAGCTTCCAGATCGAGACCATGCGGGGCCTGGACGCCGAGGCGGCAACCGTACTCAACGTCACCGACGACCACCTCGACCGCTACGCCGACCTCGAGGAATATGCCGCCACCAAGGCGGCGATCTTCCAGGGCGAGGGCGTGCAGGTGCTCGCTCGCGAGGACGCGCGCGTGGCGGCCATGGCGCTGCCCGGCCGGCGCACGATCCGCTTCGGCACCGCGGCGCCGGCGAGCGACGCCGACTACGGTCTGGCCGACCTCGACGGCCGCGCCTGGCTGGTGCGCGGCGGTGAGCGTCTGCTCGCACTCGCCGATCTGCCGCTCGCCGGCCGCCACAACGCTGCCAACGCGCTCGCCGCGCTTGCGCTCTGCGAGGGTGGCCTGGGGATCGCGCCGCAGGCGCTGATCCCCGGGCTGAAGGCCTTCCGCGGCCTGCCGCACCGCGTCGAGCTGGTCGCCGAGCGCGCCGACGGCGTGCGCTTCTACGACGACTCCAAGGGCACCAACGTCGGCGCCACGGTGGCTGCGCTCGCCGGCATGGACTGCCCGGTGGTGCTGATCGCCGGCGGTGACGGCAAGGGCCAGGACTTCTCGCCGCTCGCCCCGGTACTCGCCGGCAAGGCGCGCGCGCTGCTGCTGATCGGTCGCGACGCCGACCGCATCGAGCAGGCGGTGGCGGGATGCGGCGTGGCGATCGAGCGCGCGCCCGACCTCGATGCCGCGGTGGCGCGCGCCAATGCCTGGGCGCAGGCGGGTGACGCGGTCCTGCTCTCGCCCGCCTGCGCCAGCCTCGACATGTTCCGCAACTACGCCCACCGCGCCGAGGTGTTCGTCGCTGCGGTGCGTCGCCTGCCCGGAGTGAAGCCGCGATGAAGTTCGCCAGCACCCTCACCGGCCTGCTCCAGCGCGAAGGTGGCGCGGCCGATCCGGCGCGCGCGGCGAGCGGGCGCCTCGGGCGCCAGGGGGCGCCGGCGCGCGAACTCGACCTGCTGTTGATCTGGGCTGCGGTCGGCCTGCTGCTGCTCGGTCTGGTCATGGTGTATTCGGCATCGATCGCGATCGCCGAGGGCAGCCGCTTCACGGCCTACCAGTCGCACTATTTCCTCCTGCGCCATGCAGTCTTCCTTGCTGTCGGCATCGGCCTCGGCCTGATGGCCTTCCAGCTGCCGATGGCGCGCTGGCAGCAGCTCGCCCCGGCGCTCTTCGTCGCCGGGGTGGTATTGCTCGTGGTGGTGCTCATCCCGGGCATCGGTCGCGAGGTCAATGGCGCACAGCGCTGGCTCTCGCTCGGGCCGGTGAACCTGCAGCCCTCCGAGCTCATGAAGATCTTCGCGGCGCTCTATGCCGCCGACTACACGGTGCGCAAGCTCGACGTCATGGGCAGCTTCGTGAAGGGCTTCGTGCCGATGATGGCGGTGATCCTGCTCGTCGGCTTCCTGCTGCTGCGCGAGCCCGACTTCGGCGCCTTCGTCGTGATCACCACGATCGCCTTCGGCGTGCTCTTCCTCGGCGGCGTGAACGTGCGCGTGTTCGTGCTCCTCGCGGTGGTGGCGGTGATCGGCTTCGTGATCCTGATCTGGACCTCGCCCTACCGCCGCGATCGCATCTTCGGCTTCATGGACCCCTGGCAGGACGCCTACGGCAAGGGCTACCAGCTCTCCCATTCGCTGATCGCCTTCGGGCGCGGCGAGTGGTTCGGCGTCGGCCTCGGCGGCAGCGTCGAGAAGCTCTTCTACCTGCCCGAGGCGCACACCGACTTCCTGCTCGCCGTGATCGCCGAGGAACTCGGCTTCGCCGGCGTGCTGACCGTGGTGGCGCTGTTCGCGCTGGTGGTGCACCGCGCCTTCATCATCGGGCGCGAGGCGATCAAGCTCGAGCGCTACTTCGCGGGCCTGGTCGCCCAGGGCATCGGCTTGTGGATCGGCATCCAGTCCTTCATCAACATGGGTGTGAACATGGGGCTGCTGCCCACCAAGGGCCTGACCCTGCCGCTGATGAGCTTCGGCGGCTCGGGCATCGTCGCCAACTGCGTCGCGCTCGCCATCCTGCTCCGGGTGGACTGGGAGAACCGCCAGCTCCTGCGTGGGGGGCGTGCATGAAGACGCTGATGGTGATGGCCGGCGGCACCGGCGGCCACATCTTCCCGGGCATCGCGGTGGCCGAGGAGCTGCGTGCCCGGGGTTGGCGCATCGTCTGGATGGGCAACCCCGAGGGCATGGAGGCGCGCATCGTGCCGCCGCGCGGCTACGACACCGCCTGGGTGCGCTTCGGTGCGCTGCGCGGCAAGGGCCTGCTGCGCAAGCTGCTGCTGCCGGTGACCCTGCTCTCCGGCTTCTGGCAGGCGCTGCGCGAGATCCGCCGCGTCCGCCCCGACGTGGTGCTGGGCATGGGGGGCTACATCACCTTTCCGGGCGGCATGATGGCCGCGCTGCTCGGGCGTCCGCTCGTGCTGCACGAGCAGAACTCGGTCGCCGGCCTGGCCAACCGTGTGCTCGCGCGCGTGGCCGACCGCGTGCTGAGCGGCTTCCCCGAGGTGCTGGAACAGGCCGAGTGGATGGGCAACCCGGTGCGCGCCGAGATCGCCGCGGTACTGCCGCCGGCCGAACGCATGGCCGGACGCTCGGGCCCGCTGCGCGTGCTGGTGGTGGGTGGCAGCCTGGGCGCCGCGGTGCTCAACGAGACCGTGCCGCAGGCGCTGCTGCGCCTTCCCGCCGAGCAGCGCCCGGTGGTGGTGCATCAGGCTGGCGAACGCCAGATCGAGGCCTTGCGCGCGGCGTACGCGCGCGCCCAGGTCGACGGCGAGCTGCGCCCCTTCATCGACGACATGGCGGCGGCCTACGCCGACGCCGACCTGGTGATCTGCCGCGCCGGCGCGCTCACCGTGGCCGAGCTCGCCGCGGCCGGGGTGGCCAGCCTCTTGGTGCCCTTCCCCTACGCGGTGGACGACCACCAGACCGGCAACGCGCGCTTCCTCGCCGACCGCGGCGGCGCCTATCTGCTGCCGCAATCCGAACTAACGCCCGACCGCCTGGCGGGCATCCTGTCCAGTCTTGACCGCGGCCGCCTGCTGCACATGGCCGAGAACGCGCGCGCGCTCGCGAAGCCGCTCGCGGCCGTCGCGGTGGCGCACGTGTGCGCCGAGCTGGGCGGTGGAGAACAAGCATGAAGCACAAGGTCAGGAACATCCACTTTGTCGGCATCGGCGGCGCGGGCATGAGCGGCATCGCCGAGGTCCTCGCCAACCAGGGTTATCGCGTCAGCGGTTCGGACCTTGGCGACAACGCCGCCACCCGCCGCCTGCACAAGATGGGCGCGCACGTGGTGCGCGGGCATGACGCGGCCAACGTCGCCGACGCCGACGTGGTGGTGGTGTCGACCGCGGTGAAGGCCGACAACCCGGAGGTGGTCGCGGCGCGCGAGCGCCACATCCCTGTGGTGCCGCGCGCGCAGATGCTCGCTGAGCTGATGCGCTTCAAGCACGGTATCGCGATCGCCGGCACCCACGGCAAGACCACCACCACCTCGCTGGTGGCGAGCATCCTCGCCGAGGGCGGCATCGACCCCACCTTCGTGATCGGCGGGCGCCTCAACGCCGCCGGCGCCAACGCGCGCCTCGGCACGGGCGACTACCTGGTGGCCGAGGCGGACGAGTCCGACGCCTCCTTCCTGCTGCTCAACCCGGTGATCTCGGTGGTCACGAACATCGACGCCGACCACATGGACACCTACGGCCACGACTTCGGCCGGGTCAAGCAGGCCTTCGTCGACTTCCTCCACCGCCTGCCCTTCTACGGCGTGGCGGTGCTGTGCGAGGACGACCCCAACGTGCGCGAGATCATCCCGCAGGTGGCCAAGCAGATTGTGCGCTACGGCTTCTCGGAGACCGCCAACATCCGCGCCGAGAACGTGCGCGCCGAGGGCGGGCGCATGCGGTTCGACTGCGTGCGGGTCAACGGCACGACCTCGCGCCTGTCGATCGAGCTCAACCTGCCCGGCCTGCACAACGTGCTCAACGCGCTCGCCGCGATCGCGGTGGCCACCGAGGTGCAGGTGCCGGACGCGGCGATCGTCAAGGCGCTCGCCGAGTTCAACGGCGTCGGCCGGCGCTTCCAGCGCTACGGCGAGGTCGCGCTGCACGACCAGGACGGCGATGAGGCCGGCCGCTTCACGCTGGTCGACGACTACGGCCACCACCCGGTGGAGATGGCGGCGACCATCGCCGCGGCACGCGGCGCCTTCCCCGGCCGCCGCCTGGTGCTGGCCTTCCAGCCCCATCGCTACACGCGCACACGCGATTGCTTCGAGGACTTCGTCAAGGTGCTGTCGACCGTGGATGCGCTGCTGCTGGCCGAGGTCTATGCCGCCGGCGAGACCCCGATCGTCGCCGCCGACGGCCGCTCGCTCGCGCGCGCGATCCGCGTCGCCGGCACGGTCGAGCCCGTCTTCGTCGAGGAGATCGCCGACATGCCGCGCATGATCCTGTCCGCCGCGCGCGACGGCGACGTCGTCATCACCATGGGAGCGGGCAGCATCGGCGCGGTGCCGGGCAAGCTCGCCAGCATCGAGGAAGCAGCGTGAAGGCCCGGTTCGGAAAGGTTGCGGTGCTGTTCGGCGGTTCGTCTGCCGAGCGCGAGGTTTCGCTGATGTCGGGCGCTGCGGTGCTCGCCGCGCTGCAGGCCGCGGGGGTGGATGCGCACGCCTTCGATCCCGCGGAGCGCGACCTGCACGTCCTCAAGGAAGAGGGCTTCGAGCGCGCCTTCATCGCCCTCCATGGGCGCGGTGGCGAGGACGGCACGGTGCAGGGCGCGCTCGAGCTGATGGGCATCCCCTATACCGGCAGCGGCGTGATGGCCTCCGCGCTGTCGATGGACAAGTGGCGCACCAAGATGGTGTGGCTGTCCGCCGGCCTGCCGACGCCGCGCTACGCGATCCTGGAGCACGACTCCGACTGGGACGCGGTGGTGGCCGAACTCGGCCTGCCGATCTTCGTCAAGCCGGTGCACGAGGGCTCGAGCATGGGCGCGACCAAGGTGGTCGAGGCGGGCCAGCTGCGCGCCGCGTGGGAGCTCGCGGCGCGCTACGACCGCCTGGTGATCGCCGAGGAGTTCATCTGCGGCGCCGAGCTCACCGCCCCCTTCCTCGAGGACCGCGCGCTGCCGCTGGTGCGCATCGTCGCCCCCGGCGGCAACTACGACTACCAGCACAAGTACTTCACCGACGACACGCGCTACGACTGCCCCAGCGGCCTGCCCGCCGCGCAGGAGGCGGAGCTGCAGGCGATGGTGATGAAGTGCGCGCGCGTGCTCGGCTGCCGCGGCTGGGGCCGCGCCGACCTCATCCTCACCGAGGACGGCCGCCCCTACCTGCTCGAGATGAACACTTCTCCCGGCATGACCGGCCACTCGCTGGTGCCGATGTCGGCGCGCGTGGCGGGGCTGGACTTCACCGCGCTGTGCCTCGAGATCCTGCAGGGAGCCCGCCTTGGCTGAAGCCGGCATCCGTCCCGCGTCGATCCGCTCCGCCCGCCGTCCGGCGGCGGGCGGAGCGGCGCGCGCGGGTGCGGAGCGCGGCCTGTGGCATCGGCCCGCGTTGCTCAACCTGATCTCCGACCTGCTCACCCTGGGTGCGGCGGTGGCGCTCGGCTGGGCGCTGGTGATCTGGTTCGTGTCGCGGCCGCTGTTCCCGCTGCGCGAGCTGGTGGTGCTCACCGACCCCGGCCAGGTCACCGTCGAACAGCTCGACTACGCCGCCCGCCTCGCGGTGCAGGGCAACTTCTTCACCGTCGACCTCGACGGCGTGAAGGAAACTTTCGAGAAGCTGCCCTGGGTGCGCAAGGCCGAGGTGCGCCGGCGCTGGCCCGACGCGCTCGAGCTGCGCCTGGAAGAACACGAGGCGGTGGCCTACTGGACGGTGTCCGAGAGCGGCGAGGCGCGCCTGGTCAACCGCCAGGGCGAGGTTTTCGTCGCCGCTTCCAACGCCGACATGCCCCAGTTCGACGGCCCGCAGGGGTCGGCGGGCTGGCTGCTCGCACGCCATGCCGAGTTCTCCAGCATGCTGCAGCCGCTCGGCGTGCGCCTGGTCGGGCTGGCCTTGTCGGCGCGCGAGGCCTGGCAGCTGCAGCTCGATAACGGCATGACCATCGTGCTCGGGCGCGAGCAGGACAAGTCTCCGCTGATGGAACGGCTGCGCCGCTTCATCGCGGTGTGGCCGCGCGTTCACGAACAGATCGACATCGACATCAAGACCGCGGACCTGCGCTATGCGGGCGGGTTCGCACTGACCCCGGCCGACGCCTCGGTGCTCCACCAGCCCGTCGCGCCCGCCGCCCGGAAAGGCAGGAAATGAGCAAGCAATACAACGAACTGATCGTCGGCCTGGACATCGGCACCGCCAAGGTCACCTGCATGGTCGCCGAGGTGAAGCCCGACGGGCGACTCAACGTCGTCGGCCTCGGCACCCAGTCCACCAACGGCCTCAAGCGCGGCGTGGTGGTGAACATCGAGGCCACGGTGGACGCGATCTCGCGCGTGGTGCAGGAGGTCGAGCTGATGGCCGACTGCAAGATCCACGAGGTCTACACCGGGCTGGCCGGCAGCCACATCAAGAGCTTCAACTCCAGCGGCACGGTCGCGATCAAGGAGAAGGAGGTCTCGCCGCTCGACGTCGAGCGCGTGATCGAGGTCGCGCGCGCGATGCCGATCCCGGCCGAGCAGCAGATCCTGCATATCCTGACCCAGGAGTTCATCATCGACGGCCAGGGCGGCGTGCGCGAGCCGATCGGCATGAGCGGGGTGCGGCTCGAGGTCAAGGTGCACATCGTCACCGGCGCGGTGTCGGCGGCGCAGAACGTGATCAAGTGCGTGCGCCGCTGCGGGCTGGAGGTCATGGATCTGAGCCTGCAGCCGCTCGCCTCCAGCCACGCCGTGCTGACCGAGGACGAGAAGGAACTCGGCGTGTGCATGGTCGATATCGGCGGCGGAACGACCGACATCGCCGTGTTCACCCAGGGCGCGATCCGCCATACCGCGGTGATCCCGGTCGCCGGCGACCAGATCACCAACGACATCGCCATGGCGCTGCGCACGCCCACCGCCGAGGCGGAGGAGATCAAGATCCGCCATGGCGTGGCGATGCACCACATGGCCGACCCCGAGGAGATGATCGAGGTCCCGGGCGTGGGCGATCGCCCGCCGCGCAAGCTCTCGCGCCAGGCACTCGCCGACGTGATCGAGCCGCGCGTCTCCGAGCTCTTCGAGCTGGTGCAGGCCGAACTGCGCCGCAGCGGCTACGAGGAGCTGCTGTCCTCGGGCATCGTGCTGACCGGGGGCTCGGCGGTGATGCGCGGCATGGCCGAGCTCGCCGAGGACGTCTTCCACATGCCCGCGCGCGTGGGCGCGCCGCAGTACGACGGCGGCCTTGCCGACGTGGTCTGCCAGCCGCGCTACGCCACCGCGATGGGCCTGGTCATGGAGGGCGCCGTGCAGCGTCGCAGGGGGCTGCAGGCGCGCGACACGCGCAGCGTGAAACAGTTTTTCGGGCGCATGAAGGCCTGGTTCGAACGCAATTTCTGAACGGGTTTTCGGGCGGTTTTCATTTTGGATGTGGGCCGATCACCATCGCTTATTTAGTAGTAAACTCCCGGCCGAATTACTAGATGCAGGCCGGCTGGCGATCGGTGCCGCGCGGGGCAGTCAATTCAGGAGGCGAGGCTAATGTTTGAAATCGTTGAGAAGGAAGCCACCGGTACGGTGATCAAGGTGGTCGGCGTCGGCGGTGCGGGCGGCAACGCGGTCGACCACATGATCCGCGAGGGCGTGAAGGGAGTGCATTTCATCTCCGCCAACACCGACGCGCAGGCGCTCAAGCGCTGCCTCGCCCCGGTCAAGGTCCAGCTCGGCATCACCGGCCTGGGTGCCGGCTCCAAGCCGGAGGCGGGTCGCGCCGCCGCGCAGGAGTCGCGCGATGCCATCTCCGCCGCGCTCGAGGGTGCGCACATGGTGTTCATCACCGGCGGCATGGGTGGCGGTACCGGCACCGGTGCGGCACCGGTGGTGGCCGAGATCGCCAAGGAGATGGGTCTCCTGACCGTCGCCGTGGTGACCAAGCCGTTCGATTTCGAGAACCGCATCCGCGTCGCCGAGAGCGGCATCGAGGAACTCACCCGCCACGTCGACTCGCTGATCGTCGTGCTCAACGACAAGCTGCTCGAGGTCTTCGGCGACGACGCCGGCTTTGAGGAGTGCTTCCGCTCGGCCGACAACGTGCTGCGCTCGGCCGTGGGCGGCATCGCCGAGATCATCAACGTGCCCGGCCTGGTCAACGTCGACTTCCAGGACGTCCGCACCGCGATGGCCGAGATGGGCCGCGCGATGATGGGCTCGGCCGAGGCCGCCGGCATGGACCGCGCACGCATCGCCGCCGAGCAGGCCGCGGTGTCGCCGCTGCTCGAGGGCACCGAGCTCTCCGGCGCGCGCTGCGTGCTGATCAACATCACCGCGAGCAAGTCGCTGAAGATGTCCGAAGTGCGCGACGCGGTGAAGACCGTGCAGGCCTTCGCCGCGCCCGAAGCCTTCGTCAAGTACGGCACCGTGTTCGACGACACCATGGAAGACCGCATCCGCATCACCGTGGTGGCCACCGGACTCGGCGCGCCGCGCGCCGCGCGCCAGCCGGTGATGCAGGTGGTGCAGGGCACCGGCACCTACGGCCCGGCCATGGGTGGCGCGGTCGACGTGACCAATCTCGACGTGCCGGCGGTGATGCGCAGCGGTCGCCGCACCACCGTCGAGGCGATGAGCACCAGCGGTGTGGGCACCTACGACATCCCGGCCTTCCTGCGCCGCCAGGCGGACTGACCTCCGCCCGGGTGGCCGCCGCCGCGGCGGCCACGAACCGGAACCCCCGCACGGGCCGTCGCCTCCGGCCCGTGCGGGGGTTCCGCCGTTTACCGGCTGGCGTCGGGCGCGCAACATCCGCTTGCGCAATAGCCCGGATGCATCGGCGCGATCGCCGGGGGGCTGCGGGGGTGCATGTTAAAATCGCGCATCGAAGAGGAAAAAGACCATGATCCGGCAGCGCACCCTGAAATCCGTCGTCACGGCGACCGGCGTCGGCTTGCACGGCGGTCGCAAGGTGACCCTGACCCTGCGGCCGGCGGCGCCCGACACCGGCATCGTCTTCCACCGCGTCGACCTCGACCCGCCCCTGACCCTTCCTGCCGATCCCTATGCAGTGTGCGACACGCGCATGTGCTCCGGGCTGGAGCAGGGCGGGCACAAGGTCGGAACGGTCGAGCACCTGATGTCGGCGCTGGCCGGGCTGGGCATCGACAACCTGCATGTGGACGTCGATGCGCCCGAGATCCCGATCCTCGATGGCAGCTCCGCCCCCTTCGTGTTCCTGCTCCAGTCGGCCGGCATCGAGGAGCAGAGGGCGGCGAAGAAGTTCCTGCGCGTGAAGAAGGCGGTCGAGTACGTGGAGGGCGACAAGTGGGTCCGGCTCGAACCCTACGATGGCTTCCGCCTGGCGTTCTCGATCGTGTTCAACCATCCCGCGATCGACAGCACCTCGACCCGGGTCGAGGTCGATTTCGCCCGTGACTCCTACATACGCGACGTCGCGCGCGCGCGCACCTTCGGCTTCATGCAGGACGTCGAGTTCATGCAGGCCAACGGGCTGGCGCTCGGCGGCAGCCTGGAGAATGCGATCGTGATGGACGAGTACCGCGTGCTCAATGCCGAGGGCCTGCGCTACGCCGACGAGTTCGTCAAACACAAGGTGCTGGACGCGATCGGCGACCTCTACCTGTGCGGCCACCCCTTGCTCGCGTCGTATTCGGCGCACAAGGCCGGCCATGCGCTCAACAACCAGATCCTGCGCGTGCTGCTCGAGGAGAAGGAGGCCTGGGAACTGGTGAGCTTCGACCAGGAGGCCGCGACCCCGCCCGCGGTCTCGCACCAGTTCGCGCCGCTCGTAGCCCTCGCATGAACGGGCGCTTCGTGTCCGGTCGTATCCCGGTGAGCGCACGCGCCGCGCCTGGCCTCGATCCCGGCTGCATGCGTGCCGCCGCTGCGGGCGAGGACGTCGACGCGCGCCGTCGAGGGGCGTACGCATGCTGATCATGCGCCTGCTGCTGTTGCTCGCGGTGCTGTCGATCGGTGGCTCGGCGATCCTGTGGCTGCTCACCGGCAACCCGCGCTACAAGGCGTGGGCATGGAAGGCCTTGCGCGCCACCTTGGTGATGCTGTTCGTGCTGTTCGCGCTGTTCGCCATCGAGCGCGTGCTCGCCCCGGTCGCCTGACTTCCGCGGGGGGCGGCGCGGACCGGAGCGCCGATATCGCGACTCGCGTCGCTCCTACGGGGCGGTGCGGACCGCAGCGCCGCGATCGCGACTTGCGGCGCTCCTACGCGGGGTCTGCGAGGGCGTCGCGGTTCTCGTAGGAGCGACGCAAGTCGCGATCCCTCCGTTCGGCGACCGGCGTGCGCCTCTTCAGGCGCGCCGGATCAGGCGTTCGATGGAGGCGCGCAGCGGCGAGTCGACGGGCAGGCTGTCGGCGAAGTCGTGCAGCTCGGCCTTCGCGGCCTCCGAGATCTGTCGCTGCGGAGCGTGGCGTTCGGGAGCCGTCTGCTCGGGCGTGCCGACCTTGACCTTGATCGACTGTACCGGATGTCCGCCATGCTGCAGGCGCTCCAGCAGGCTGGGCAGGATCTGGCGCACTCGCACCGCCGCCGCGCCGCCGCGTGCGGCCACGACCAGGCTGCCTTCCTTGAGGTTCGCGACCCGGCACTGGCCCTGCAGCTGTGGCGGAAGCATGCCGTCGAGCACCGCCTGCAGCCGGTTCAGGCGCGCGGCATGGTCTTGCAGGCGGGCGAGGGCGTCGCCGCCGAGAAAGCGTGAGAGCAGCCGGGTCATGGATGCGTGCGAGAACCGTCACGGGGAGCCTGGGTGCGCCATGATAAACTCCCGCCTTTGCCGAATCGACGTCGACCCAAAAACATGATCTCCGGCCTGCTCAAGAAAATCTTCGGTAGTCGCAACGACCGCCTCGTCCGCCAGTACATGCACACCGTGCGCAAGATCAACGCCTTCGAGGCGGAGATCTCCGCACTGTCCGACGAGGCGCTGCGCGGCAAGACGGCCGAGTTCCGGCAGCGCGTGGCCGACGGAGAGTCGCTCGACGCACTGCTGCCCGAAGCCTTCGCCGTGGTGCGCGAGGCCGGCAAGCGGGTGCATGGCATGCGCCACTTCGACGTCCAGCTCGTCGGCGGCATGGTGCTGCACCACGGCAAGATCGCCGAGATGCGCACCGGCGAGGGCAAGACCCTGGTCGCCACGCTGCCCGCCTACCTCAACGCGCTGTCGGGCAAGGGCGTCCATGTGATCACGGTGAACGACTACCTCGCCAGCCGCGACGCCGAGTGGATGGGGCGCATCTACGGCTTCCTCGGGCTCACCACCGGCTGCAACCTGTCGCGCATGTCGCACGACCAGAAGCAGGCCGCCTACGCCGCCGACATCACCTACGGCACCAACAACGAGTTCGGCTTCGACTACCTGCGCGACAACATGGTGTATGCGGTCGGCGAGCGCGTGCAGCGCGCGCTCGCCTTCGCGATCGTGGACGAGGTCGACTCCATCCTGATCGACGAGGCGCGCACGCCGCTGATCATCTCCGGCCAGGCCGAGGACCACACCGATCTCTACCTGAAGATGAACCAGGTCGCGCCGATGCTCAAGCGCCAGGAAGGCGGCCTCGACGACAAGGACGAGGTCATCGAGGCGGGCGACTACACGGTCGACCTCAAGGCGCACCAGGTGCTGCTCACCGAGGCGGGCCACGAGACCGCCGAGCAGATTCTCGTGCGCATGGGCCTGCTCGCCGAGGGCGGCGGCCTCTACGATCCCGGCAACATCCTGCTGGTGCATCACCTCTACGCGGCGCTGCGTGCCCACGCCCTCTACCACCGCGATCAGCAGTACGTGGTGCAGAACGGCGAGGTCGTCATCGTCGACGAATTCACCGGCCGCCTGATGCCTGGCCGGCGCTGGTCCGACGGCCTGCACCAGGCGGTCGAGGCCAAGGAAGGCGTGCGCATCCAGGCCGAGAACCAGACCCTGGCCTCGATCACCTTCCAGAACTACTTCCGCATGTACGGCAAGCTTGCGGGCATGACCGGCACGGCCGACACCGAGGCCTTCGAATTCCAGCAGATCTATGGGCTCGAGACCGTGGTGATCCCGACCAATCGCCCGACCCGGCGCAGGGACGAGAACGACAAGGTCTACCGCACCGCGAGCGAGAAGTGGAACGCGGTCATCGAGGACATCCGTGCCTGCGTCGAGCGCGGCCAGCCGGTGCTGGTCGGCACGACCTCGATCGAGACCAACGAATTCCTTTCCGGCGTGCTCAAGAAGGCGAAGATCGAGCACCAGGTGCTCAACGCCAAGCAGCACGACAGCGAGGCGCAGATCGTCGCGCAGGCCGGCCGGCCCGGCATGGTCACGATCGCGACCAACATGGCCGGCCGTGGCACCGACATCGTCCTCGGCGGCAACATCGAGAAGCCGGTCGCCGCGGTGCGCGACGACGCCACGCTCGACCCCGCGCAGCGCGAGACCAGGATCGCCGCCCTGCGCGAGGCCTGGCAGAAGGTGCATGACGAGGTGATCGCCGCCGGCGGCCTGCACATCATCGGCACCGAGCGCCACGAGTCGCGCCGCATCGACAACCAGCTGCGCGGCCGCTCCGGGCGCCAGGGCGACCCGGGCTCGAGCCGCTTCTTCCTCTCGCTCGAAGATCCGCTGATGAAGATCTTCGCCGGCGAGCGCCTGAACGCGATCATGGTCCGCCTGAAGATGCCCGAGGGCGAGGCGATCGAGCACGCGATGGTGACGCGCTCGCTGGAGTCGGCGCAGCGCAAGGTCGAGCAGCGCAACTTCGACATCCGCAAGCAGCTGCTCGAGTACGACGACGTCGCCAACGACCAGCGCAAGGTGATCTACCAGCAGCGCAACGAGCTGCTCGAGAGCGAGGACATCTCCGACACCGTGCGCGCGATGCGCCAGGGCGTGCTGCACGACATCTTCCGCCGCTACGTGCCGGTCGACAGTGTCGAGGAGCAATGGGAGCTGCCCGCGCTCGAGCAGGCGCTGCTCGCCGAGTGCCAGCTCAAGCTGGCGGTGGCCGCGTGGGTGACGGCCGAGCCCAGCCTGGACGACGAGGCCATCCTCGAGCGCGTGGTGCAGGCCGGCGAGGAGGCCTACGCCGCCAAGACCGCGATGGTCGACCCGGCGGCCTGGCACCAGTTCGAGCGCAACGTGATGCTGCAGAGCCTCGACACCCACTGGCGCGAGCACCTCGCGGCGCTCGACCACCTGCGCCAGGGCATCCACCTGCGCGGCTATGCGCAGAAGAACCCCAAGCAGGAATACAAGCGCGAGGCCTTCGAGCTCTTCGAGAGCCTGCTCGACGCCGTGCGCACCGACGTCACCAAGATCCTGATGACGGTACAGATCCGCACCGAGGCGCAGCTCGAGGAAGCCGAGACGCCGCAGCAGGTCGAGAACGTGCAGTACCAGCACGCCGACTACGACGAGGCGCTCGGCGGTGGCGCCGAGCAGGCGGGCGCGCAGCCGGCCACTGCCGGGCCCAAGGTCGGCCGCAACGACCCCTGCCCCTGCGGCTCGGGCAAGAAATACAAGCACTGCCACGGCAAACTGAACTGATCCTTCCGTCCCGGAGAACCGCATGGCCGTCAATCTCGCCACCCCGAACCCTGCCGAACTGCTGCCCGTGAAGGGCGTGCGCCTCGGCGTGACCGAAGCCGGCATCCGCAAGGCCAACCGGCGCGACCTCACCGTGATCGAGCTGTCCGAGGGCAGCCGCGTCGCCGGCGTGTTCACGCAGAACCGCTTCTGCGCGGCGCCGGTGCAGGTGTGCCGCCAGCATCTGACGGGCGGGGCGATCCGCGCGCTGCTCATCAACACCGGTGTCGCCAACGCCGGCACCGGCGAGCCGGGCCTGGCCAACGCCAATGCCTGCTGCGCCGCGCTGGCGCGCGAACTGGGCATCGAGGCGGGTCAGGTGCTGCCGTTCTCGACCGGCGTGATCCTGGAGCCGCTGCCGGTCGACCGCCTGGTCGCCGGGCTGCCCGGAGCGGTCGCAGACCTGCGTGCCGACGGCTGGTTCGACGCCGCGCACGCGATCATGACCACCGACACCCTCGCCAAGGCGGTGTCGCGTCAGGTCCGCATCGGCGAGCGCACGGTCACCCTCACCGGCATCAGCAAGGGCGCAGGCATGATCAGGCCCAACATGGCCACCATGCTCGGCTTCCTCGCCTGCGACGCGGCGATCGCGCAGGACCTGCTCGATGACTTGGTGCGCGAGGCGGCCGACCTGTCCTTCAACAGCATCACCGTCGATGGCGACACCTCGACCAACGATTCCTTCATCCTCATCGCCACCGGCGCCGCCGGCAATGCCGAGATCGCCGACGTCGACAGCGAGGACTACCGCGCCCTGCGCGCGGCGGTGATCGAGGTCGCGGTCGGGCTCGCGCAGGCGATCGTGCGCGATGGCGAGGGCGCGACCAAGTTCATGACGATCGCGGTCGAGGGCGGCCGCGACCGCGAGGAATGCCGCAAGGTGGGCTATGCGGTGGCGCACTCGCCCCTGGTCAAGACCGCCTTTTTCGCCTCCGACCCCAACCTCGGCCGCATCCTCGCGGCGATCGGCTATGCCGGCATCGACGACCTCGACGTCGCCAAGCTGCGCGTGTGGCTGGGCAACCCCGAGGAGTCGGTGCTGGTCGCCGAGCACGGCGGTCGTGCGGCGAGCTACCTCGAGGAGGCGGGCTCGCGCATCATGAAGCACGCCGAGCTCACGGTGCGCATCGCGCTCGCCCGCGGCGACGCCGCCGCCACGGTGTGGACCTGCGACTTCTCCTACGACTACGTGAAGATCAACGCCGACTACCGCAGCTGAGCGCCTTCCGGCGTGCGCCACGGCCCCGGCAGCCACTCGGCGCCGGGGCCGTGTCATGTCATGCAGGGCGGGCGGCGACCGTGTGCTGGCATGCGTGACGTGGTTCACCCAAGGCGGCGCACGTATCTTGTCGGCGCCCCCGGAATGGGCAGAATGCAGGCTGGATGGTGCGCTCAGTTCGCCATGGAGCCGTAGGAATCGCTTTGTCATGCAGGATCCGTATACCAGTCGCTACCCGCGCACGCGGGGTCTGGCTTCGCACGCGGGGCCCCTCGTCCTGCTTGGCCTGCTCGCGCTCGACGCGCGTGCGGAATGGGGCGACCCGGACCCGTTCTTCAGCGAGATTCCGATGGTGCTGACCGCATCGCGCCTGGCGCAGTCGCCGCTCGACGCGCCTGCGCCGGTGACCGTGATCGATCGCGAGATGATCGTCGCCTCGGGTTTCAACGAGATCCACGACCTTCTGCGCCTGGCGCCCGGCTTCCTCGTGGCCGACCATCCCGATGGTCCCCCCACGGTGGCGACCCACGGCCTGGGCGACGCCCATGCGCGCCGCATCAAGGTGATGGTGGACGGGCGCACCGTCAACAGCCCGCTGTGGGGCAACGTGATCTGGGACAACCTGCCCTTGCGGGTGGACGATGTCGAGCGCATCGAGGTGGTGCGCGGCCCCAACGGTGCGGCCTATGGCGTCAATGCCTTCCAGGGGGTGGTCAACATCATCACGAGGGCGCCCTCCACCGAGAGCGGGCGGGCGTTCGTCGTGCGCACTGGAAAGAACGGTTTCCGTGATTACGGCGTGCGCCTGAACGGGGCTGGCGGAAGCGCCTTCGACTGGCGCCTCTCCGCCTCGCGGCGCGAGCTGACGACGTTCGAACCGCACTTTCGGGAACGGCTCGGGGACTGGCACTCTTCCGAGTCGCTCACCCGCAACACCGCCCACTTCAGCGCAGTGCTGCAGTTGTCCGCAGCCGAAGAGCTCGGCCTCCAGGTTGGCGTCAGCGAGGGCGACAGCAAGCGCGGCGCCCAGGCCTACCTCGACTATCCGCCCCACACCGAGGAGGACCGCGCGCTTCACCTGCAATTCGGCTGGCGGCGCCACATCGACGCGGAATCCGTGCTGAGCGTGCAGTATTTCCACCAGGGCGAGCGTGCCGGCGGGAGCTGGCCGGTGATCCAGGCGCAAGGCACGACGACCGCGAGCTTCCCGACCAGCCGGGCCAGCGAGGCGAGGCGGCACGATCTCGAGCTGCAATACGACACCCGGCTCGGCCGGCGTCTCACCGGCATGCTCGGTATCGGGCTGCGCAGCGAGCATGCGCGCTCGCTACACCTGTTCGGCACCACACGGTGGCTGGATTCGACCCATGGGCAGGTCTTCGGCAGCCTCACGTGGAACCCGCTCGATCCGCTCAAGATCGATCTCGGCGGCACGCTCGAGCACCATGACTACAGCGGCAGGCTGTTCTCGCCCCGCCTTGCGTTCAACTACGCCCTCGACGAGGACTCGGCCCTGCGCCTGTCCACCGGGACGGCGTACCGCGCCCCCAGCCTGATGGAGTCGCGAGCCTTCCAGACCGACCGCGAGGGCGACACGATCCGGCGTATCGGCTTCCGTGTCTTCGACCCGCTGCAGAGCGAGCGCATGCGCTTCGTCGATCTGGGCTATGTCGCGCAGCTGCGTTCGTTCGGACTCGGCTTCGATGCGCGTGTCTTTCGCGAGTACTACCGGCGTTTCATCGACGACAAGAGCTGCGTGTTCGGAGAGTGCCCGCGCCCCGAGCCGGCCGACTATGTTCCGATCGACCCCGGCAAGAAGAGCTTCTATTTCCTCAACGTCGACGACTTCCGCATGACCGGTGCGGAATTCACCCTCGACTGGCGCAAGCCGGGCTGGGGCAGGGCGGTACTGTCCCAGGCCTTCATCCGCATCGACCATGGCGAGCCCTACAGCGACCGCGACATCCCGAACAGCGCACCGCATGCGACCACCTCGCTGCTGCTGATCAAGGACTTCCCCGGACGCTGGCAGGCGAGCCTGGGCTACTACCACAACGGCCTGTACTACTGGATGAACGGCGGCGACATCGTGCCGCGCACCGATCGCTTCGACCTGCGCGTCGCGCGCCGCTTCGGTCCGCCCGGTTCGGACAACGAGGTCTCGCTCACCGCGCTGAGCCTGAAGGGGCGCTACGCGGACTTCCACGAGGACAAGTTCCGCCACGAGCCGGACCTCTATCTCGGCGTGCGTATCGGATGGTGACGGCGCGCATGCGAGCCTGCCTGTCGTGTCTCCTCCCCGGCGGCCTGCGCGTCGCAGCGGCGCTCGCCATGCTCGCGCTGCTGCCTGTGCTCGGCCTGTCCGTTGCGCACGCGATGGAGGTGGCGGTGCTGGTTTCCGAGCCGGGGGGGCGCGGTCAGCGCTTCGTCGAGGCGCTCGATGCCGCGCTCGCGCCCGGGGTGCATCGGCTGGCAGGCGCGGGGCTCGCCGGCGGGGAGGCAGATACGGCGCTGCTCGGCCGCGCCGATCTCGTACTCGCGGTCGGCCACGCGGCGGCGGAGCGTGCCCTGCGGGATTCCTCGCGGCCGGTGCTGGCCGTGCTCGTCGGCCTGCGCGACCTGGATCGCCTCAAGCGGGCGCATCCCGCGCGGGATCTCGGCGCGGTGGTGCTCGACCAGCCGCTCGAACGTCATCTCCGTCTCGTGCGCGCGGTCCTGCCCGACGCGAAGCGCGTCGGCGTGCTGCTCGGACCGGACAGCGTCGTGCAACTGCCCGGCCTCCAGCATGCAGCGGACGCGCTGCGCTTGCAGGCCGACGTCCATGAGGTGCGCGAGGTGGCGGACCTCGTGCCGGCGCTCGATCACCTGCTCTTTGCCGGCGACGCCCTGCTGCCCCTGCCCGACGGCCTTGTCTCGGGGCCGGCCGCGGCGCGCACGATCCTGCTCACCAGTTACCGCCACCGCCGGCCGGTGTTCGCCCACTCGGCCGCCTATGTCACCGCGGGTGCGCTCGCCGCGGTGTTCAGCACGCCAGAGCACGTCGCGGTGGATGTCGCGGACCTGCTGGCGGCAGCCAAGGAGCCTGCGGCCCTGGTGCGCAAGATCCACTCGCCGCGCCGCTTCGATGTCGCGGTCAATCGCGCGGTGGCGCGGGCGCTGGGGCTCGTGGTCGCGGACGAGCAGGTGTTGCGCGAGCGGATTGCCGACGGAGGGGCGCAATGATCGCCGCGCTTTCCCGTTACTCGCTGCGGCGACAGATGCTTTTGGTGCTCGGCCTGCCGAGCGTCGTGTTCGTGCTCTGCATCGCCGCGCTCTTCGCTTACCAGAGCAGTCGCGCGCTCGACCAGGCCCTGCTCGAACGCGGCCGTGCCATGGTGCGCTTCCTCGCGCCGGCGGCTGAATATGTGCTCGTGTCGGGCAACCGCGAAGCGCTCGGCGCGCTGATGGCGCGGGTGCAGGTCCAGCCCGACGTGGTCGGCGTCGGGTTCTACGATGCGGGCGGCGACGCGCTGGCGACGCTGGGAGAGGGGGTGTCGCCACGGCTGGCCGCGCCGTCGCGCGCCGAGGGGGACGAGATCCGTGTCGACCTCGCGGACGGTGCGATCGGCTTCGAGGCGCCGGTGGTGGCGGTGCCCGCGACGGTGGACGACTATGCGGAGGATTCGTCGTCGAAGACGGCGCCGGTCGTCGGCCACGTCCGCGTGGTGCTCGGCACCGCGCGTCTGGATGCCGAGAAGCGCGGGGTCTTCCTGACCGTGAGCCTGTTGGTGCTGGGCGTGCTCGCGACGGCGATGGCAATCGCGGTGCGTCTGGCCGGATCGGTCGGCGAGCCGGTCGCTGCCCTGGTGGATGCGGTCGGGCGCATGGCCGACGGCGACCTCGCGGCGCGCGTACCGGCGCGTGCGCGCAACGGCGAGTTGAAGGCGCTCGAAGCGGGATTCAACGCCATGGCCGAGGCGATCGCCGAGAACCAGCGCACGCTGCAGGCCCGCATCGACGAGGCCACCGTGCAACTGGCCTGGCAGGCCCGCCACGACCCGCTGACGGGGCTCGCCAACCGGCGCGCCTTCGAGGAGCGCATCGAGCAGGCGGTGCGTGCGCACCGGCGCTCGGGCGACCAGATCACCCTCTTCTATATCGACCTCGATCACTTCAAGGTGGTCAATGACAGCTGCGGCCATGCTGCGGGAGACCGGCTGCTGAGCGAGCTCGGTGCCCTGCTCAAGGGTCGCCTGCGCTCCGAGGACGAAGTGTTCCGCATCGGTGGCGACGAGTTCGCCGCGATCTTGCGCGGTTGTGGCCGCGAGGACGCGCGCCGCATCGCCGAGGGGCTGTGCGCGGCGATCGCCGCGCATGCGTTCGAGTCCGACGGCAGGGCCTTCCGCGTCGGCGCCAGCATCGGGCTCGCGCGCATGGACCCGGACCTGCAGGAGGCCGACGCGCTGATGATCGCCGCCGACCAGGCGTGCTACGCCGCCAAGCACGGCGGCCGTGGTCACGTGGTGGAGTATCCGCTGCCATTCGTCGCCCCGGGGAGCGCGCGCCCGGGCTAGCAGCTGGGCACGATCGTCCGCCGTGACCGGCAGCGCGCTCAGTGCAGCGCTTTCGGCACCGCCAGCATGAAGGCCGGAATCTCGGCCTCGAACTCGTGGCCGTCGTCCGCGCGCATGCGGTAGCTGCCCTGCATCGTCCCCACCGGCGTGGCGAGCACGCAGCCGCTGGTGTAGCGGAAGGCCTGGCCGGGGCCGAGCACCGGCTGCTCGCCGACCACGCCCTGGCCGTGGACTTCCTGCATCTTGCCGTTGCCGTCGGTGATCACCCAGTGGCGCGCGAGCAGCTGGGCGCGCACCTCGCCGGTGTTGAGGACGGTGATGTGGTAGGCGAACACGAAGTGCTCGTCCTGCGGGCGCGACTGGTCGGCGACGTATTCGGCGACCGCGGTCACCTGGACGCGGTAAGGCGTGGTCTCGCTCATCGTCTTTTGTTCTCGGTGGGGAAGAGGGGCAGGCGTTAAAATAGCAGTTTTTCCCGGAAGCTCCCGCCATGTCGAACGCCGCCCCGTCCCCGCTCACCGCCCTGTCTCCGCTCGATGGTCGCTACCATGGCAAGGTCGCCGGCCTGCGCGAACACTTTTCGGAGCACGGCCTGATTCGCAACCGCGTGCGCGTCGAGGTCGAATGGCTGAAGGCACTCGCCGCCGAGCCGGCACTGGCCGAGATTGCCCCGTTCTCGCCGGCCACGGTGGTGGAGCTCGACGCCGTGGTGGCGCAGTTCTCGACCGACGACGGCGAAGCGGTGAAGGCGATCGAGGCCACCACCAACCACGACGTCAAGGCCATGGAGTACTGGCTCAAGAAGCGCCTCGGCCACAACGCCGAGGTGATGAAGGTGTCCGAGTTCATCCACTTCGCCTGCACCTCCGAAGACATCAACAACACCTCGCACGCGCTGATGCTGGCCGAAGGCCGCGACCGTGTGCTGCTGCCGGCGCTCGACGCGGTGATCGCCCGGTTCCGCGAGTTGGCCCACGCGCTCGCCGACCTGCCGATGCTGTCGCGCACCCACGGCCAGCCCGCCAGCCCGACCACGCTCGGCAAGGAGATGGCCAACATCGCGGCGCGCCTGATGCGGGCGCGCGCAGCCATCGCCGGCGTGGCGATGACCGCCAAGTTCAACGGCGCGGTCGGCAACTACAACGCCCACCTGTCGGCTTGGCCGCAATTCGACTGGGAGGGCTTCAACCGCCGCTTCATCGAGTCCCTGGGGCTGACCTTCAACGAATACACCATCCAGATCGAGCCGCACGACGCCATGGCCGAGCTCTTCGACGCCATCGCGCGCGCCAACACCATGCTGATCGACGCCTGCCGCGACATCTGGATGTACATCTCGCTCGGCTACTTCAAGCAGAAGCTCAAGGAAGGCGAGGTCGGCTCCTCGACCATGCCGCACAAGGTCAACCCGATCGACTTCGAGAATGCCGAGGGCAACTTCGGCCTCGCCAACGCGGTGCTCAAGCACTTCTCCGAGAAGCTGCCGATCTCGCGCATGCAGCGCGACCTCACCGACTCGACCGTGCTGCGCAACATGGGCGTGGGCTTCGGCCACACGGTGCTCGCACTCGACAGTTGCCTGCGCGGCCTGGGCAAGCTCGAGGCCGAGCCCACGCGCCTGGCGGCGGACCTGGATGACTGCTGGGAGGTGCTCGCCGAGCCGGTGCAGACCGTGATGCGCCGCTATGGCATCGCCAACCCCTACGAGCAGCTCAAGGCCATGACGCGCGGCAAGGGCATCACCCGCGAGGCGCTGCAGGAATTCATCCGCACCCTGGCCATCCCCGCCGAGGCGCGTGACCACCTGCTGGCGATGACGCCGGCGAGCTACGTCGGCAAGGCGGCGGAGCTCGCCCGCCGCATCTGAGCGTCGCCCGAATCCGCCGGCCGCGCGCCGGCGCCCATCCCGACGCCACCCTTGCGGTGGCGTTTTCAATCCAGGAGAAACCCTATGGCCTTCGCCGACAACCTCAAGACCCTGCCCGGCGTGTCTCACCTCGCCGCGTTGAATCTGATCGACGCCGCCGACGCGGTCGTCGCCACCATCGAGAACAAGCCCGGCCAGGCCGGCTCGCTGGCGGTCTACAACCACCTCGCCCAGCTCTACGGCGCGATCAGCCCCGAGGCGGCGAAGAAGGGGCTGGAGCTCTATGCCGAGCACACCGAGGATGCCCGCGCCAACCCCGGCAAGCATCCCAACATCGACCGCCTGATCGGGCTGATCGAGCGTGGGGAAACGCTGCGGGTGAAGCAGGTGTTCGCGGTGTGAGGTTCTGCATGGTGTGATCGCCTGCGCGGCGGCGGTTCAGCCGCGGGGGCGGCGACGCAAACTCGTCGCTGCGCTCCTCGGGCATGCGTCGCCTTGTTTCCCCCGCGACGCCCTCCACCTCGGCGCTCCTGAAGTTGGCGCCCGCCGCCCCGAGCCCCGACCCGCAGCCTTGCGTTCGGGGGTGTCGCAGGCTGGCGTTTTCCAGTTGCGCCGCGTTCGCAGGGACGGAGGCGTTGCCGAGGCGCTGATTCCCACAGGCAAGAAAAAAGCGCCGCGCGGGCGCCTTTTCCGGTCGGGAAGCGCGGAGCAGCCTCAGACCACCGCCTCTTCCTTCTCCTTCTTCGGCTTGATGAACTGCTCGCGCGACACGCCCAGCCACATCACCAGCGGGCTCGCCACCAGCACCGAGGAGTAGATGCCGAAGCAGATGCCGATCGTCAGCGCGAGCGAGAAGTAGTACAGCGTCTCGCCGCCGAAGACGAGCATCGACAGTACCATCACCTGCGTGCTGCCGTGGGTGATCACGGTGCGCGAGATGGTGCTCGTGATCGCGTGGTCCAGCACCTGCGGCGTGGTCATGTTGCGCTTCTTCTTGAAGGTCTCGCGCACGCGGTCGAACACCACCACGGACTCGTTCACCGAGTAGCCCAGCACCGCCAGCACCGCCGCCAGCACCGGGAGCGAGAACTCCCACTGGAAGAAGGCGAAGAAGCCCAGGATGATGATGACGTCGTGCAGGTTGGCGATGATCGCCGACACCGCGAAGCGCCACTCGAAGCGCAGCGCCAAGTAGATCATGATGCCGACGATCACCAGCAGCAGCGCCATCGAGCCGTCGGCGGCGAGCTCCTTGCCGACCTGCGGGCCGACGAATTCCACCCGGCGCAGCTCGGGGGCGGGGCCGCCGACCTGCTGCAGCGTGTTCATCACCGTCTCGGACACGCGCGATGTCTCCAGGTCCTCGCGGTTGGGCAGGCGGATCAGCAGGTCGCGTGCGCTGCCGAAGTTCTGCACCTGCGCGTCGGGGTAGCCGCTGCCCGCCAGCGCCTCGCGAATCGGCTCGAGCTGCGGTGCCTGGGCGTAGCTGACCTCGACCAAGGTGCCGCCGGTGAACTCCACCGACAGGTGCAGGCCGCGGGTGAGGAGGAAGAAGACCGCCAGCGCGAAGGTGAGCAACGAGATGACGTTGAACACCAGCGCGTGGCGCATGAAGGGGATGTCTTTCTTGATGCGGAAGAATTCCATGGTCGTGTTTCCTGTGCGTTCGTCCGCTTATTTCGTATCCGGCTTCCACACCTGGCCGATCGACAGGCTTTCGACCTTGCGGCGACGGCCGTAGATGAAATTGATCAGCATCCGCGACACCAGGATCGCGCTGAACATCGAGGTCAGGATGCCCAGGCAGTGCACCACCGCGAAGCCGCGCACCGGACCGGAGCCGAACACCAGCAGCGCGATGCCCGCGATCAGCGTGGTGATGTTGGAGTCGAGGATGGTGTCCCAGGCGCGGTCGTAACCGGCCGCGATGGCCGCCTGCGGGCTGGCGCCGTTGCGCAGTTCCTCGCGGATGCGCTCGTTGATCAGCACGTTGGAGTCGATCGCCATGCCCAGGGTCAGCGCCATCGCGGCGATGCCGGGCAGGGTCAGCGTGGCCTGCAGCAGCGACAGCAGCGCCACCAGCAGCAGCAGGTTGGCGGCGAGCGCGATCGACGAAACGAGGCCCACCAGCAGGTAGTAGCCGCACATGAACACGACGATGGCGAGGAAGCCCCACAGCGTCGAGTTGAAGCCCTTCGCGATGTTCTCCGCGCCCAGGCTGGGGCCGACGGTGCGCTCCTCGATGATCTCCATCGGCGCCGCCAGCGAGCCGGCGCGCAGCAGCAGCGCGACGTCGTTGGCCTCGACGGTGCTCATGCGACCGGAGATCTGCACGCGCCCGCCGCCGATCTCGCTGCGGATCACCGGCGCGGTCACGACCTCGCCCTTGCCCTTCTCGAACAGCAGGATGGCCATGCGCTTGCCGACGCTCTCGCGCGTGACGTCGCGGAAGATGCGCGCGCCTGCGGCATCGAGCGTGAGGTGTACCGCGGGTTCGTTGGTCTGGCCGTCGAAGCCGGGCTGGGCGTCGGTGAGGCGGTCTCCGGTGAGCACGACCTGCTTCTTGACCAGCAGCGGCGAGCCGCCACGCTCGTTGTAGAGCTCCGTGCCGAAGGGTACGCTGCCGGCGAGCGCCTGCTCGATCGCGCCCGGGGTGTCGTCCACCATGCGCACTTCCAGCGTGGCGGTGCGGCCGAGGATGTCCTTGGCCTTGGCCACGTCCTGCACGCCGGGCAGCTGCACCACGATGCGCTCGGCACCCTGCTGCTGGATCACCGGCTCGGCGACGCCGAGCTCGTTGATGCGGTTGTGCAGCGTGGTGATGTTCTGCTTGATCGCGAAGTCGCGCATGGTCTGCTGCGCCTGCGGCGTCAGCGTGGCGACCAGCTTGAGGTCGTCGGCGGCATCGTCGCGCTCGACGAGCTGCAGGTCGGTGGTGCTGTCGAGGATCGCGCGCCGGCCCGCCTCGCGCTGGGCGGCGTCGCGGAAGCGGATCACCACGGTGTTGCCTTCGCGGGTGATGCCGGCGTGGCGCACGCTCTTGTCGCGCATCAGGGTGCGCAGGTCGCCGGTGGTCGAATCGAGGCGCTTGACCAGCGCACCCGGCATGTCGACCTCGAGCAGGAAGTGCACCCCGCCGCGCAGGTCGAGGCCGAGATACATCGGCAGCGCCTGGATCGAGGTGAGCCAGCTCGGCGAGGCCGACAGCAGGTTGAGCGCGACCACGTAGGACGGGTCGGCGGCGTCGGGGTTGAAGGTCTGCTCGATGACGTCCTTGGCGCGCAGCTGGGTCTCGGTGTCCTTGAAGCGGGCACGTACGCTGGTGGCGTCGGAGAAGATGCCGGTGTTCTCGATGCCGGCCGCCTTGAGCGCACCGGCGATGCGGTCGGTGGTGGCCGCGGTGTCGAGCTTGAGCGTGGCCTTGGCGCTGGACACCTGCACCGCCGGCACCTCGCCGTAGAAGTTGGGCAGGGTGTAGATCAGGCCCCAGAGCAGCACGAGGCCGATCAGGAGGTTCTTCCAGAGGGGATAGCGGTTCATCGTCGGCGGGAATTTGGGTGGAGCGGGGCCCGACGGGAGGCGTCGGGCTGCGCCTGCCGGGCGCCTGGCCGCACCCGTGGGGGCGGCGACGGATTGCAGGGGCCGGCCATGGGCCCGCGGCGGCGGCGCGGTCGAGCCGCCCGCCACCGCGCCGGGAGGGTCAGATCGCCTTCAGCGTGCCCTTGGGCAGCACGGTGGCGACGGCCTGTTTCTGCGCGGCGACCACGGTGTTGGGGGCGACTTCGATCTGCACGAAGCTGTCGCCGACTTCGACGACGCGGCCGGCGATGCCGCCGCCGGTGACGACTTCGTCACCCTTGGCGAGCGCCTCGACCATGGCCTTGTGTTCCTTCGCGCGCTTCATCTGCGGGCGGATCATCAGGAACCACAGCACCACGAACATCAGGATCAGCGGCAGCAGGCCCATCAGGCCTCCGGTGGGGTCGGCGGCGCCAGCGGCCTGGGCGTAGGCATTGGAAATCAGCACGTTGAAACTCCGGTTGGAAGAAAAACGATGAAGTATAGCAGCAGCCGGGACGGGGCCCGGGAGGGGTGAGACGGCCCGCGCGGCGAAGGGTTCAGCCCGTGCCGGTGGCGCGCTCGCCGCGGAAGCGCTGTACGTAGGGCGCGAACTCGCCGGCCGCGATCGCGGCGCGCAGCTCGGCTGTAAGCGTCTGGTAGTAGCGCAGGTTGTGCACCGTGTTGAGCATGCTGCCGAGGATCTCGCCGGTGCGGTGCAGGTGGTGCAGGTAGGCGCGGCTGAAGTTGCGGCAGGTGTAGCAGTCGCAGCTTGGGTCGAGCGGGCGGGTGTCGGCCTTGTGCACCGCGTTCTTGATCTTGATGTCGCCGTAGCGGGTGAACAGCCAGCCGTTGCGGGCGTTGCGGGTGGGCATCACGCAGTCGAACATGTCGATGCCGGCGGCGACGCCCGCGACGATGTCCTCGGGCGTGCCCACGCCCATCAGGTAGCGCGGCTTGCCCTGCGGCAGGCGCGGCGCAGTGTGGGCGAGGATGCGCGCCATGTCGTCCTTGGGTTCGCCCACCGACAGGCCGCCGATGGCGAAGCCGTGGAAGCCGATGTCTTCGAGTGCGGCCTGCGACTCGTCGCGCAGGTCCTCGTACATGCCGCCCTGGACGATGCCGAAGAGGGCGTTCTTGTTCTCGAGGCGATCGAACTCGTCGCGCGAGCGCTTCGCCCAGCGCTGCGACAGGCGCATCGACTTGGCCGCCTCGTCGCGAGTGGCGGGGTAGGGCGTGCATTCGTCGAAGATCATCACGATGTCCGAGTTCAGCACGCTCTGGATCTGCATCGAGATCTCGGGCGTCAGGAAGAGTTTCGCGCCGTCGATCGGGCTGGCGAACTTCACGCCTTCCTCGCTGATCTTGCGCAGCGCGCCCAGGCTGAAGACCTGGAAGCCACCCGAGTCGGTGAGGATGGGCTTGTCCCAGGCCATGAAGCGATGCAGGCCCTGGTGCGCGGAGATGATGTCCAGCCCCGGGCGCAGCCACAGGTGGAAGGTGTTGCCCAGGCAGATCTGCGCGCCGATGTCGGAGAGCATGGCCGGCGTCATCGCCTTGACCGTGCCATAGGTGCCGACCGGCATGAAGACCGGGGTCTCGACCACGCCGTGGGCGAGGGTGAGGCGTCCGCGGCGGGCGCCGCCGTCGGTGGTGAGGAGTTCAAACTGCATCGTCGTTCTTGTCGTTCTCGGATTCGTTGCGGCGGGTGATGAACATCGCGTCGCCGTAGCTGAAGAAGCGGTAGCGCTGCTCGACCGCATGCGCATAGGCGCGGCGGATGCTGTCCATGCCGGCGAAGGCCGACACCAGCATCATCAGGGTGGATCTGGGCAAGTGGAAGTTGGTGACCAGCGCATCCACCACCTGGAAGCGGAAGCCGGGCAGGATGAAGATCTCGGTCTCGCCGCTGCCGGCTTCGAGCGCGCCCTCCTGCGCCGCGGCCTCGAGCGCGCGCATGCTGGTGGTGCCGACCGCGATCACGCGCCCGCCGGCGGCGCGGGTGGCGGCGATGGCGTCCACCGTCTCCTGCGGGATCACGTAGCGCTCGCGGTGCATGCGGTGCTCGCCGAGATCGTCGACGCGCACCGGCTGGAAGGTGCCGGCGCCCACGTGCAGGGTGAGCCAGGCGCACTGGGCGCCGCGCGCGGCGATGCGCGCGAGCAGCGCGTCGTCGAAGTGCAGGCCGGCGGTGGGCGCGGCGACCGAGCCGGGCGCGCGTGCATAGACCGTCTGGTAACGGGACTCGTCGGCCTCGCCTGCGGCGCGCTGGATGTAGGGCGGCAGCGGCAGCTTGCCGTGGCGCTCGAGCAGCGCAAGGAGGTCTTCGTCGGGCGGAAAGCGCAGGTGGAAGAACTCGCCCACGCGGCCGAGCACCTCGACCTCGAACGCGTCCGCCAGGCGCAGCCGGCTGCCGGTCTTCGGCGACTTGCTCGCCCGCACCTGGGCGAGCGCCTCGTGCGGGCCGACCGGCCGCTCGATCAGCACCTCGACCTGGCCGCCGCTGTCCTTGACGCCGTGCAGACGGGCATGGATGACGCGGGTGTCGTTGAACACCAGCAGATCGCCGGGATTCACGCGCTCCGCAAGGGCGGAAAACACCGCGTCGGTGAGCCGCGGCGTGGCGCCCTCCTGCGGCTCCAGCACGAGCAGGCGGCTGGCGCTGCGCTCGGCCAGCGGTGCCTGGGCGATCAGCTCGGGAGGCAGGGTGTAGTCGAAGTCGGCGAGGGTGAGGGACATCGTGTTGTGTTCGGTGGAGATTGTTCTGGTCCGGAGCGGCTGACGGCTCGCTTGCCGCCCCGCCTCGTGTTCGGGGATAATGCGCGTCCCGTGCCGGGATGGCGGAATCGGTAGACGCAGCGGACTCAAAATCCGCCGCCGCAAGGTGTGTGGGTTCGAGTCCCACTCTCGGCACCAGTTTTCGGCTCCGCCGGTCGGCATCGACCGCCGGCGGCTCTTCGATGAACGCGGCGTTCGACCCCGCCCGTCGAGTAGTCGTTCGCGACGGAGTCCTCCGCTCGCTTTTCCTCTTCCTGCGTTCCGGCTGCCTGCCTTCTTGCTGAGGGAGCGCGCTTGCCAGCGTTGCCGGTCGCCGTCCGTTCCCGGCCCGCGATTCTGTAGCGCCCCGGGGCGAAAATCAAATCAGGCGAAGTTCTGCTTCGCGTGCGCGCCCTCGCTGATCGCGCGCACCGCGGGGTGGGTCAGTCTGCGCTCCACCGAGATCGCGTAGTAGGTTTCGGTGACGCCCTTCGCGTCCCCCAGATGCACCAGCCCGCCCTGGCGGCAGAGCTGCTCGCCGACCAGCGAAGCGCTCGGGAAGATGCCCGCGCCGGCCTCGGCGAAGGCGCGCATCAGCGCGCTGTCGTCGAATTCGCCGACGATGCGCGGGCGCAGCCCGGCGGCCTCGATCCAGCGCAGCAGCGGCCCGCGCACGCTCGCCTCCACCCCGGGCAGCAGCAGCGGTGCGCCGTCGAGGCGGGCGGGGAAGTCGCCGGCAAGGCGGGCGGCGAGCGCGGGCGCGGCGTAGAAGCCGATGGTCGATTCGCCGAGCGCGTGGCTGAAACCGCGCACGTCCATGGCGGGCGGCAGCGGGCTGTCGGCGAGCACCACGTCGAGCTTGTGGATCGCGAGTTCGCCGAGCAGGGCGTCGAACTTGCCCTCCCGGCAGACGATGCGCATCGGCTCGGGGAGATCCATCGAGGGTGCCAGCAGCAACCACGCGATCGCCTTCGGCACCACGTCGGCGATGCCCACCCGGAAAGGCACCGCGCGCCCCGTCGCGCGGCTCTGCAGCGCTTCCTCGAGCTCGTTGCCGAGGCGGAAGATCTCCTCGGCGTAGTCCAGCACCATGCGCCCGGTCTCGGTCAGCACCAGGCCGCGGCCCTGGCGCTTGAACAGGTTTACGCCGAGATCGGTCTCCAGGGTGGCGATCTGGCCGGACAGGGTCTGCGGCGCCAGGCCGGAACGTTCCGCCGCGCGCACGATCCCACCCGCGCGGGCCACGGTCCAGAAATGATGGAGCTGCTTGTAGTTCAGCATGGGGCGCCTCCGGCGTGCGCACTTCAATACTTCGGAAAAATCGGATTCAAATTCTGCTGAACCGAGATTCTATCGAACAGTCTGAGCGGTAGTATCCACCGGAGCACAGGGCCCGATGGATCCGTGCAACGAAAACGAAGGAGACTGGACATGCGTATCGATCTGCATTGCGACGGTGTGGAGACCGCCCCCGGCCTGCGCGACTACGTGGCGCAGCGGATGCGTGCTTCGATTGGCCGCTTCCGCGACCACATCCAGTGGGCGCGCGTGAAGGTCGCCGATGTGAATGGTGTGGAGGGTGGCGCCGACAAGCGTTGCGTGGTTCAGCTGCGCCTGCGCAACCTCCCCGATGTGGTTTTCGCCATCACTCAGCTCGACGTGCGCGCGGCGGTGGACGAGGCCGCCGACCGGGTCGCCCGCGTGCTCGCCCAGCGCGTGCGCCGCCACCAGCGCGGGCCGGCGATGGCCGCGATCCCGGCATGATTTTCTCGTAGTTCCTGCAGCAAACCCCCGGTCGTCCGCCCGTTCGGCGCCGGTTCCAAAACAAATCGACGATCCCACTGGAGGACCTCCACCATGGAAAACCGCATCAGTACCCTGGGCCGGGCCGAAGCCTCGGTCCTGCAGACCAACAAGGTCATCCGCAACACCTACATGCTGCTGTCGCTCACGCTGGCCTTCTCGGCGCTGACCGCCGGCCTGTCGATGGCGATGGGCGCGCCGCGCCTGGGCATCCTGATCACGCTGGCCGGCTACTTCGGCCTGCTCTTCGCCACTACCAAGTTCCGCGACAGCAGCCTGGGCATCGTGTTCGTGTTCGCGCTGACCGGCTTCATGGGCTTCACCCTCGGCCCGATCATCTCGTCCTACCTCGCCCTGCCCAATGGCGGCTCGATCGTGATGCAGGCGATGGCCGGCACCGCGGCGATCTTCCTTGGCCTGTCGGCCTACGCGGTGACCACCAAGAAGGACTTCTCCTTCATGGGCGGCTTCCTGATGGTCGGCATCCTGGTGGCCTTCCTTGCCGGCCTGGGCGCGATCTTCTTCGAGATCCCGGCGCTGTCGCTGACCGTCTCGGCTGCCTTCGTGATGCTGATGTCGGGCCTCATCCTGTACGAGACCAGCAACATCATCCACGGCGGCGAGACCAACTACATCATGGCCACGGTGTCGCTGTTCGTGTCGATCTTCAACCTCTTCACCAGCCTGCTGCACCTGCTGGGGTTCGCCAACAACGACTGACCCGGAGCGCCCGCCACGGCGGGCGCCTTCCGGAATGGGGCGGTGGCCGCGAGGCGCCGCCCCATTCTTTTGCGCGCGAGCACGGGTTTTGCGCTGCAGCACGCGCGCCGCGCGCGGCCGGGCGGCTGGCGTTACAATGGCGCACATTTTTGACTGGGACAGCCCGGGATGAAGACCACCTTTCTTGATTTCGAAACGGCGATCTCCGAACTCGAGGAAAAGATCGACCAGCTGCGCTTCGTCCAGGACGATCCGGCGGTCGACATCTCCGACGAGATCAAGCGGCTCGAGGCCAAGAGCCAGTCGCTGACCAAGGACCTCTACGCCAAGCTCAGCCCCTGGCAGATCGCCCAGGTCGCGCGCCACCCGCAGCGCCCCTACACGCTGGACTACGCCAGCCTGATGTTCACCGACTTCCACGAGCTGCACGGCGACCGCAACTACGCCGACGACAAGGCCATCGTAGGCGGGCTGGCGCGCTTCAACGGCCAGGCCTGCGTGGTGATCGGTCATCAGAAGGGTCGCGACACCAAGGAAAAGATCGCGCGCAACTTCGGCATGCCGCGCCCCGAGGGCTACCGCAAGGCGATGCGCCTGATGAAGATGGCGGAGAAGTTCGCGCTGCCGGTGTTCACCTTCGTCGACACGCCGGGGGCCTATCCCGGCATCGGCGCCGAGGAGCGCGGCCAGTCCGAGGCGATCGGGCACAGCATCTACCTGATGTCCGAGCTCAAGACCCCGATCATCAGCACCATCATCGGCGAAGGCGGCTCGGGCGGCGCGCTCGCGATCGCGGTCGCCGACCGCGTGCTGATGCTGCAATACTCGACCTACTCGGTGATCTCGCCCGAAGGTTGCGCCTCGATCCTGTGGAAGAGCGCGGAGAAGGCCGCCGACGCGGCCGAGACCATGGGCATCACCGCGGCGCGCCTGAAGTCGCTCGACCTGGTCGACAAGGTGGTCGACGAGCCGATCGGCGGCGCCCACCGCGACCACCGTGCGATGGCCGCCACGCTCAAGCGCGCGCTCGCCGACGCGCTGCGCGAGCTCGAGGCGCTGTCGCCCTCCGAGCTCGTCGAGCAGCGCTACCAGAAGCTGATGAGCTACGGCCGCTACAAGGAAAAGGCGGCCTGAGGCCTTCTCGCCGCTCGAGCCCGGTCGGGCGCGCGCTGCTGCGCCTGCGCTCGCGACTCCATCGATGAGGACCCCGCCCGCCGACGTGCTGCCCGAATCCGCCGCCGCGGTCCTCGCGGCTGCCGGTGTCGGCGCCGGCAGTCGCGTGTGCTGCGCGCTCTCCGGCGGAGTCGATTCGGTGGTGCTGTTCGAGCTCCTGCGCCGCCTGCAGCCGCGCTTCGGCTTCAGCCTGCGCGCCGCCCACGTCGACCACGGCCTCAGCCCGAATGCCGCCGCCTGGGCGCGCGCCTGCGCCGAGCGCTGCTTGGCCGCGGACGTTCACCTGCAAGTCTTCCGCGTCGAAGTCGAGCGCGCCCACGCCGACGGCCTCGAGGGCCGCCGCGCGCGCCGCGCGCCACACCGCGCTCGCCCAAGTGGACTGCGACTGGCTCGCCTTCGGCCATCACGAGGACGACCAGGCCGAGACCCTGCTGTTCCGCCTGCTGCGCGGCACGGGCGTGCGCGGGGCGGCGGCGATGCGCGCGGTGGAGCCGGGCGGGGCAGGGCGGGTGGGGCGGCTGCGCCCGCTGCTCGGGGTGCGCCGCGCGCAGCTGCTCGAGTGGGCGGGCGCGCACGGACTCGGTTGGGTGGAGGACGAGAGCAACGCCGAGCTGCGCTTCACCCGCAACGCCCTCCGCCATCGTCTGCTGCCGGTGGCCGAAGGCCTCTTCCCGGCGGCGGTGCCGAACCTGGCGCGCGCTGCCGCGCATTTCGCCGAGGCCGACGCGCTGCTCGGCGAACTCGCCGCGATCGATGCCGCGGCCTGCGGCGCGCCCGTGCTGTGCCGCGCGGACTTGCTCGCCCTGACGCCGGCGCGCCAGGCCAACCTGCTGCGCTGGCTGCTGCTCGGGTCCGGTGCGCCCTTGCCCGGCGCGGCGCCGCTCGGCGAAGCCCTGCGCCAGCTGCGCGCGTGCGAACCCGCCCACCCCCTGCGTCTGCCGCTCGGCGCCTGGGTGTGCTGCGCCTACCGCGATCGTGTGTGGCTGGAGCCGGCGCAGCCGCCCGCTCCGCAGGCGCTGCACTGGCAGGGCGAGGCGGCGATGCACTGGGGCGGGGATGAAGTACGCCTCGTGGCGTCGATCGGCGCCGGACTGGGCAGGGGCTGCCTCGAAGATGCCGGCGAGGTCCTGCTCGGGCCCCGGCGCGAGGGTCTGCGCATGCGACTGCACCCCGCGCGGCCGCGGCGCGAGCTGCGCAAGCTCTGCCAGGAGGCCGCGATTCCCGCGTGGCTGCGCGACCGCCTGCCGGTGCTGTGGGTGGACGGCGAGCCCGCGTGGGTGGGCGGCATCGGCGTGGCGGCGGAGTTCGCCTGCGCGCCGGGGGCAGCGGGGCTCGTGCCGGAGTGGCGACCGGGCGGCGTCACCCCCGCGCCGCCACCCTGAGCGCTGAACGGTGGCGCCCGCGCTCAGGTGCGCAGCGTGGTCAGCAGCTGTGCCAGCTCGACCGCCGAGCGCACCTCCATCTTCTCGAAGATGCGCGAGCGGTGCGCCTCCACGGTGCGCATCGAGATCGACAGGTCGTCGGCGATCACCTTGTTGTACTTGCCTTCGAGGATCAGCTCCATGACCTCGCGCTCGCGCTGGGTGAGCGTGGCCAGGCGTGCCTCGATGGTCTCGCGGCTGGCGGCGGCGCGCAGGCGCTCGTCGTCGGTGGCGAGCGCCTTCTCGACAAGGTCGACGAGATCGTGGTCGTTGAAGGGCTTCTCGATGAAGTGGAAGGCGCCCTTTTTGAGCGCCGCCACCGCCATCGGCACGTCGCCGTGGCCGGTGATGAAGATCACCGGCAGCTGGCAGCCGCGCGCGAGCAGCTCGTCGAAGCACTCCAGCCCGCTCATGCCCTGCATGCGGATGTCGAGCACGATGCAGCCGCGCCAGTCGCCGCGCCAGTCGGCGAGGAAGGCCTCGGCCGAGGCCCAGCTCCGGCAGGGTACGCCGCGCGTCTTGAACAGCCATTCGAGGGCGTCGCGGATGGCTTCGTCGTCGTCGATGATGTGCGTGCAGGCGGGATTCATTCGAACTCGGCGTCCACCGGGAGGGAAAGGGTGAAGATGGTACCGCCGCCCGGCCGCGATTCGAAGGCCAGGCGGCCGCGGTGCAGCTCGGCGATCGAGCGGCAGATGTTGAGTCCCATGCCCATGCCCTCCTGCTTGGTGGTGAAGAAGGGCTCGAACAGCCGCGCGGCGGTTTCGGCGGGAATGCCTGCGCCGCGGTCGGCGACGGTGACGGTGACGAAGCGGCCCTCGCGTGCGGTGTGCACGGCGACGACGCGCTCGGCTGGCGGGGTGTCGCGCATCGAGTCCATCGCGTTGCGCACCAGGTTGACGACGATCTGCTCGATCATCACCGCGTCCGCCGGCACCTGCGGCAGGCCGTCGGCGAGCTCGCTGCGGATCCGCATGCCGCGCTTGCGCGCGTCGGCCTCGATCAGGCCGATGGCGTCGCGGATCACCGCGGCGAGGTCGAGCGCCTCGCGCTTGGGTTCGGAGCGGCGCACGAAATCGTGCACCCGGCGGATGATCTCGCCGGCGCGCTGGGCCTGGCGGGCGATGCGCTGGTGCACGTCGAGCAGCTCGCTGCGGTCGAGCGGCGCCTCGTCCTGCAGGCGGTTGATGCAGCCCGTGGTGTAGCTTGCGATCGCCGCGAGCGGCTGGTTGAGCTCGTGCGCGAGCGTGGACGCCATCTCGCCCATG